>NZ_CP156628.1:610112-1220225 GCF_039852015.1 Robbsia sp. KACC 23696
ATCCGGCTGGTTTGCCCAGCGCTTTGCCGATGCCAAGAAACGATTCTCCGGCGCGCCACCTCCGCCAAACTTCCGCCTTGCCTTCTGTCGGCAACCCAGGCCTTCCCATCTGTGCCATTCTTCAACCCTCCCTCATTCGATATTAATAGGAAGGTGTTGCAATGACCCATTGAACCCACCACGGCATACTTCGCGAAAGGGTCGCGGTGAAGTATGCATGGATCGACGCTAGCCGCGACCAATATGACGTCAGCAGACTATGTCGGGTGTTGGGCGTCTCGCGCAGCGGTTACTGCCAGTGGCGCGTGCGAAAGCCCAGCAAAAGCGCGCGGCGTCGAGCCGATCTGGATGCCCAGGTGTCGATGTTACATGCGCGAAGTCGCGCCACGTACGGCCGCCCGCGACTGGTGAAGGAACTGGCCGCGCAGGGCGTAAAAACAAGCGCTGAGCGCGTGCGTAGAAGCCTTATTCGTCAGGGGTTACGGCCCGTGTACAAGCGGGCATGGAAAGCAACGACGGACTCGGCGCATCGATTGCCTGTGGCACCCAATGTATTGGCACGTCGCTTTGACGGCTGGGAGCGGAATCGAGCGTGGGTTGCAGATATCACGTATTTATCGACGGGCGAAGGCTGGCTGTATCTGGCCGCGATCTTGGACCTGGGAAGCCGGCGTATCGTGGGATGGTCGATGTCCGATCGCATCGATGCGACACTGGTCTGCAATGCATTGCGTTCGGCGTATTGGCAACGTCGCCCGCCACGTGGACTGATTGTGCATAGCGATCGCGGGGTGCAATATGCAAGCTGGGCGCACCGAGAACTGGCCGAGCAGTATGGCATGGTGATGTCGATGAGTCGGCGAGCGAACGCCTGGGATAACGCACCGATGGAGAGCTTCTTCAAGACGTTGAAGGTCGAGCAGACATCGCGGTGTCGGTACGAAACACGGGCACAGGCGAGATTGGATGTAGTCGATTGGATTGAAGGGTTTTACAATCGTCAGCGTATTCATTCATCGATTGGATACCGTACGCCTTGTGATTACGAGGCTATGCGACAAGCAGCGTGAGTTGCTGTACGTGAAAACGAGGCATGGTCACCACTCGATGACTTGATTCAACGAACGAATCACGCGCAGTGCTGGCAACGAGAAATCCACCTCAATGCACAATCCTTCGCGATTGAAGTCATCAATCACATTGAACAAGCGGATGCTACGGCCATCGGCCAGTTGGTCGTGCATGAAATCCATCGACCAACATTCGTTCAATGCCGTCGGCACCGCCAAGGGCTCAGGCTGTTCACGCACGAGGCGCTTGCGCGGTTTGATACGTAAATTCAGCTCCAACTGCCGATATATCCGATAAACCCTCTTGTCGTCTAATTGGTCAACAATCCGATTCACTGTGGTCTTTGTCGTCTTCGTAGTCGCGTTCAGCACACGCTACAACATGCAGCCAGACGTCGCACTCGCTCCGATGTGATTCACGCTATCCTGACTGCGATAGCAAAGAAGGTGACGGAGTCGAGCATGGCGACGAACTCAGTTCAATCGGTAAGCCCACGACAACAATTACTGCGTTTAGCATTTAGGCAGACAGAACGACGCTTTTGTCTTTATACAGTTCTCCCGATTTCCAGATGCTCAGCATCACTGTGGACAGTTTTCGGGCCAATGCAACGACTGCCTTCTTATATCCTTTCGCCTGTCGAATCGTGCTGGCCCAGCGAGCCAGACTGGTTTCTTTTCCATATCGCGACAGCAGGCATGACGCCGCTTCGTACAACAACGACCGGGTTTGTCTATTGCCCTGTTTGGAAATGCCACCATTTCTGTCGACTTCGCCGGATTGATATTTTCGGGGCGTCAAGCCTAGGTAGGCGCCGACGTCCGCAACTCGGCGAAAGCGCGAGGGGTCGTCAATGGCCGTCTTGAACGACATCGCCGTCAATACACCAACACCGGGGATGGACATAAGTGCTTTGCAAACCAGGTCCCGAGCCGCTTGCTTCTCCAGCATTTTGCCGAACTCTCTGATTTGCCGGCTTACATGGCGCCACGTAATCCAATAGCATTAGCGCAACCGATTTCACGGCTTCGACGGACGGATCGGCAGTCAAAACCTCCTGCCGGAAGACTTCATTACGTCCTGGTGAAAGGACCACTGACCTGCCCGGTTTCCTAAGACCATTCGGTTCTAGCAATAACGGCAGTGGTTGAATCGCTTTCTAAGCGCTGGCGATACGCCAGCGGTGTGTCGTAGTTCAGGCTCGAATGCGGCCGCACTTCGTTGTAGTGCCGTCGCCAATCGTCAATCACTATCTTTGCTTCGATACGGTTTCGGAACCATTCCATCGCGAGACATTCGTCGCGGAACTTCCCGTTGAAGCTCTCGTTTGTCCCGTTCTGCCATGGCTTACCTGGGTCGATCAGCGCCGACTCGATTTTCTCCGACACGACCCACTTCAGCAAGGCAGAACTTACGAACTCAGGGCCATTATCACTTCGCATATATCGAGGTGCTCCATGGACGCTGATCAGTTTGCTCAGCACCTCAATGACGCGAGCAGAACGGATCGAGCCCGACACGTCGATCGCCAAACATTCACGCGTATATTCATCGACGACCGTCAGGCACTTCAACTGTTGACCGTTAGCGCATGCATCGAAGACGAAGTCGTAACGCCAAACCGAATTGCGCGCACTCGGTGCCAGCGGTCGCGGGCGAGAGCCAGCAATGCGCCTACGTCGCCTTTTGCGCGGCACTTGCAGGCCTGTCTGCGCCCACAGCCGGCTGCATCGCTCTTTGCCTATTACGATACCTTCGCGGCCAAGCATGATCCGTATTCGGCGCGATCCAAACCTTGGGTACTCGCCCGAAAGCCGCCGCATCGTCTCCACGACTACGCCGTTTTTGCTCGGCATCTTGCTGACGTAACCGAGGTTCGCGCGACTCACATAAATCAGCGCACACGCACGCCATTGGCTCAAACCGCGCGAAATGGCATAGCGGGCTTGGTCTCGGCGTACCTGTGCGCTCACCATTTTTTTGCGGATATCTCCTTCATGACTTCGATCTCGAGATCCCGCTCAGCGACTAACTTCTTCAGCCGGTTATTCTCGACCTCCAAGGCCTTCAGCCGCTTTACGTCGTCGCTGACCATCTCGCCGAAACGCTTGCGCCAGGCATATATCGACACGTCACTTACGCCGTGACGCTTGGCCACCTCGGCGATCGGTACGCTGTCCGCCTCTCGCAGTATCCGAACAATCTGCTCATCGCTATATCGACTCTTCTTCATGACGCGCTCCGTCTCGATGCGCCATTATCCTAGATCAATTTGGTCTTCGTTTCCCGGGGCAGGTCAGACTTTTATAATTCATGTGTTTGACGCCGGAAATGAGGCTTGATTCTTTTCCGGATTTTGACTTCAGGTTACCCCCGCCGCCGCACCAAGATAAATCGAACGCAAAAAAATTTGGTAACTTCCGATTCTTCCAGCCTCAAGCACTTTCAATTCACTAATCCTAAATATTTAAAAAGACGCGGCAAGCAAACTGAATTTAAGTCATATTGCTTACGCGCAATATGAAATGCGCGCGTCCGCATAGGTATAAGGTCAATTCTATTTTCAAGCGCTTTAACCACACCCGCCGCCAAAGCTTCAGCATTAAAAAAATCAACCAGCATCCCATTCACCCCATCATCTATTACCTCCAGCACAGGAGCGGTGCTAGACGCTAGAACTGCACATCCTGCCGCCATTGACTCCATGAGAGACCAAGACAGGACGAACGGATATGTCAGGTACACATGGACCGTCGAAACCTGTAGAACGCACAGATACCGTGCATACGAAACGCGCCCAAGAAAATGCACGCGACTCCAGTCCACAGAGTCGCCAACCTGCTTCGTATAGTACTCTCGATATGTCGTACCTTTCAGCGGCCGTCCGTAAGAGACTCCATCGTCGCCCACTATGACGACCTGTGCGTTTGGCCGTTCCTTGAGAAGGATCGGAAGAGATCGCATAAAAACGTGGAATCCTCTGTACGGTTCCAAGTTCCTGTTAACGAAGGTCACCACTTCGTCGGTAGGCGCTAGGACCTTGCCGTTTGGCAGAGACAAAGAAGCTACCGGGTTAGGCTTAACCACGTCGCAATCGATGCCGTCAAACACGACTTCGATTTGCTTCTGTAGCACGGCCGGATACCGCGACTTCTGCCACAACGTCGGCGCGATACCAAGATCAGCTGACAGCATACTTTGCGTCTGCGTCATGTTTTGTGCCCGAACATCAAAGGGTGTCACGTTTGGATCGCGAAACTCAGGGTCGAAGCCGCAATCCTGCCCTTCGAAATTGAAGTAAAACTCACAAAAATTGACGATCTTTGCGTTAGGGAACACGTCCCTCACGAAAAGCATCTCGCCCCATCCGGGATGGCCATAAATGACATCTGGTGCCAACCCTTGCTTAGCCAGAGAGGAAAGACTCTTGGCAACGGCCAGGCCACGACGGATATTAGTGTCGGTCGTCTTTAGCGATCCATTCGGGATCGTCGACGCCACTTCATTGAAGACATAGCCAAACAACTTTAGGTTCGGAATCGTTTGACGCCAATTAGCAGCGACTCGCCGCGCTTCACCGAGCGCCCATACCTCGTGCGCAGGATCCTTGGAAATGGCTAATATCAGGTGCCGGAACTGGCCGGGAATATTCTGATGAATAAATAAGATCTGCATACGCGGCAGTAGAACATTCAACAACGGGAGAGAGCCAGTTCACCTCTCTCCCAGACAGGGAATCTCTCCCAGTGATTTACGCGTGCCAGGCGTTATGAGCCGCAGCTAGAACCGTAGGATCGGTAATCGCAGGATTCGCGGCAGACGTCGGATCGAAGCCTGGATTTTGCGACGAGAAATTCGCCATCGCTTGAATGAGTTGGCTCAGACCAGAGTCGATCTCCACCACGCTACCGCCTGGCGTTGCCGTCGCAGTAATTTCATGCAATTGACTAAAATAACCGAAACCGTTCTGGACTGTCACCTTATCCGAGGTCCCCATCAATTGGATCTGAAGATCGTCGCCAACTTGACTGAACCACACGTTCTCCTCTGCAGCACCGCCCAACGCCAGCGTTCCCGAACCTGAATTATTGATCGTCAATGAGCCGTATCCGGCATTGAACACATAGGTGTCGGAACCACCGTTGCCCGTGACGGAATCCACCCCTCCCTTCCCGTCAATCGCATCGTTATAAGGTGACCCATAAAGCGTATCGTTACCAGCAGTTCCAGTCGTGGTGAGACCAATCAACTCCGCAGCCGACATCGTCATGCCATCAGCAAATTGGACGCTAGTCACCCCAGTCCGCTCAGTGCTCTTGATATTGTCAATATGAATCTGGTCGCCGGAGATGCCGTCCGTCAAGATCAATCCGGTATGGTTAGCGTCCGTAGTCACTTGCAGACTTGATTCTGAAATACCGCTGCCAAGTTTCAAAACCGGGTTTTGACCATACCAGAACGAATTATCGATCTCCAAGCTTCCGTAGCCTTGGTTATAGATGAAGGTGTCATCGCCCCAATTGCCATTGACGTAATCTGTTCCGCCTTTTCCATCGATCACCTCGCTGTCGCTAGATCCAGTAATGGAGTCACTTCCGACAGTCCCCGTCGTCGGCAACGTACGTAGATCGGCATCAGTTAGCGTCGACCCGTCGGAGAATTGCACCAAGTTTATGCCGTTACCCGAGTATTTTTGTGAGTCGAGGCGAATTTGGTCGCCTGAAATACCATCTGTCAGAACTAACGTCCCGGCGTCGAAGCTTGCCTTGAGATTATCGCGAGTAATGCCTGCGCCAAGCTGGAGCGTCGTAGTTGCCCCGTCATTGATCGACTCATCAATTTCGAGCTGGCCATATCCCTGATTAAAGACGAAGGTGTCGTTACCGCCGCCACCCTTCGCGTAATCCACTCCCCCTTTGCCATCGAATAGATCTGCAGCTGACGTCCCGTACATCGAATCAGATCCGCTGGTCCCACTCGTCTCCATCGCTATCAATTGCGCCTTTGACAACACAGAACCATCGGCGAAACGTACAGAAGCGACACCCTGTCCATCGTTCAGCATATAGTCAAGATCGATTGAATCACCGGCGCTTCCGGCAGTAATCAACAGCCCGTTATGGCGATCATCCACGCTAACTTTTAGCATTGACGCACTTATGCCCGCACCGAGCTGGAGCACCGGTGCCTGACCGTTATACCAACTCTCGTCTACTTCCAATGCGCCATAGCCTTGATTGAATTCGAACGTGTCATTGCCTGCATTGCCTTTCACGTAATCGCCACCGCCCTTACCGTCAAAAAGATCGTCTTGAGAACTACCATAGATCGAATCTGCTCCCGACGTCCCGATGTAAGTCGCTTCAGGCGCGCGACCGACATTCATCGCAATTAGCTGCTGCGCGGTAAGCGTGCTGCCATCGGAAAATTCAACTACGCCAATGCCATTGGCTCCCGAATTCGAGAACATGTTGTCGATTGTGACTGCGTCGCCGTCAATACCGTCGGTGATCTGAATAGCCGTTCCGGACTTACTATTGCGCACTGTGATCGACGACGCAGTGATACCGTCACCAAGTCGCAATACGCTGGTTGGGGCCGAATTTTCTTCAGACGAGATCTCCAATGCGCCATACCCTGCATTGTAGATAAAGGTATCGGCACCACCACGCCCTATGGCGAGGTCGTTTCCACCGCGTCCGTCGATTGTGTCTGCGCCACTCGTACCATACAGCGTGTCGGCACCGATACCACCCGTCTCCTCCATTTGGATCAACTGCGCGGAGCTCAGACTCGTCCCGTCCGCCAATTGGACGGAATTAATGCCAGCCCAGCCGTATTCTGAGAAGAAGTAATCTACAGTTACTGCGTCGCCATCGACCCCATCTTTAATGACCAGGTTGTTACCGTCGGACGTCACGCGTAGCGAGTCTTCGGTGATGCCTGGTCCAAACCTAAGCATACTTGCGAAGTCTCCTCCCGCATATTTCTCGTTGTTGATCTCGAGCGCACCATAACCAGAATTGAAGACAAACGTATCGTTTGCATAGTACGAGTGATAGGTATCGTTTCCGCCTAGACCATCAAGGATGAGGTCGTTGCCACCAGAATCAAGCTTATCGCTACCAGTCGTGCCTTTAACGGTGCGGGAAAGATCAAATAGCTGTGACGCACTTAAGGACGAGCCATCTGCGAAACTCACGGAAGTTAGATCTCGAGAAGTGTCAAGACTTCCGCCCGATAGCATACCTTCTAGGATAATCTCGTCCCCGGAAGTGCCATCGCTCAAAACCAAATTGGAATCGGAAACCGAGACGGAAAGCTTGTCGTAAAAAATACCTTCCGTAAACTTCACGGTCGATGATTCAGCAAAGCCATAGACATCCACTCGACCATAACCCTCACTGAACATGACAGTATCGCTGCCGCCGCCTTCGTTGATATAATCGCCGCCGCCTTTGCCGTCGAACACGTCGTTGCGAGACGTGCCATATAACGTGTTCGAACCACTGTCGCCAGTCGCCTCCATCGCGAATATCTGGTCACTGCTGAGACTGGTGCCATCCGAAAATTCTATCTTTCCAATTCCGACGAAACTAGAGTTAACAAGCATTTCGCTGATCGTAATGTCATCACCTGCGATGCCGTCTGAGATGACCAAATCATTTCCATCGAATGCGTTACCCACCGTCAACGATGACGCGGTGATGCCTTCGCCGAACTTCAACACACTCGTAGGGGATCCAGACTCGACTTCTCTGATCTTAAGGGCGCCATAACCAGCTTCATAGGTGAATGTATCCGCGCCCCCCTGGCCGACGAGGTAGTCCCCGCCGCCCTTGCCGTCGAATACGTCGGCGTTTGCCGTGCCATACAACGTATCAGCGCCGGAAGTCCCTGTGGTTGACAGATTTATCAACTCCGATGCCGTCAATGTATCGCCATTGGCGAACTCTATCCTTTGAATACCATCAATGCCGGGGCGTAGCAGCATGCCATTGATCGTGATAATGTCCCCATCGACTTCGTCGGTAATAATAAGGTCGTTGTTGGACGCAGACTGTGTTACATGAATCGATGACCTATCAATTCCAGAGCCTAGCCGCAAGACGCTCAATTGCGACAGATAATTCTCTGAGCTAATCTCGAGCGCGCCATACCCGGAGTGGTAAATGAACGTATCGTTCCCAGAGGTTCCGATCAGAAAATCTGCACCGCCTAAACCATTCATTACCGAACCACCGGATGCTCCATAGAGCGTATCCGCACCGCTCGAACCCGCTCCAGCCAGACCGCGAAGCTCCTCCGCTGAAAGCGTGGTTCCGTCGGCAAATTGTACAATCGCGATGCCCGAAATCGCGGGATCGCTAAGCGCCCCATCAATGACGATTTCGTCGCCAGCAGTACCATCTTTAATCGCGATACCAGCGCCGCCTGCAGAAGCAGACACGGTAACGGATTGCATCGTAATCCCCTCACCAAAGGATAGGATACTGTTTTGTGCACTGTAGTTTTTCGAATCGATTTCCAAACTGCCAAAACCGGTTTGGTACACAAATGTATCTTCCCCACTGCGGCCAACGATCGTGTCGCTCCCCCCAAGCCCGTTGAAGAGTTCCGCGACATCCTGCTTTCCGACAAGGTAGTCGGCACCCGCACTGGTCTCGAGCTCGTGCTCGTATAGATCGTCGATAGTCCAGGTCGTGCCGTCATCGAAGACGATCTTTTGAACGCCGTTGTCAGACGTCAATAAGGCGCCGTCTAGTAATATTTTGTCTGTCGAGTTGCTAAAGGTAATCTCGAACCGGGAGAACGTATCTGCCTTGACTATGACTTGATTTTCGGTATAACCGGTGATTCGAAGTGTGTTCGGCGTAGTGTCCCCACTGTTCTCCGAAATCTCAACAGTTCCAGCGCCGGGATCAACTATGAAGGTATCCCCGCCTCCACCACCATTTAGATATGCGTTAATAGCCGTGGAGTGAAGCGTATTAACGGTTGAATCACCAAAGAGTGCTGCCGAATTGCTAGTGAGCGCCGCCTTCAGGATATCATTTCGACTCCAGGTTGTTCCGTCGGAGAAGGTGATGATCTGGACGCCATTAGCCTGGGATCGCGCCATCCCATCGAGAACAATCTGACTGCCATCCGAAAGCGTTAAAGTAATATCGCCGTTTCCAGTCTCAGCGACATCTTTCACAGAGCTCGGATCAATGCCTGCATCAAAAATCAACTGATTGTGAACATTACTACCACCCAAAACATCTGACTCGTCAATCTCAACTGAACCGTCGCCTTGCGCATAATTGAATGTATCGTTGAAGTCTGTTCCTCCACCGAAGTTCCCGCCGCCATTACCGACAAGCTTTGCGATGCCTTGTCCAGCGAAGAATTCATCCTCAGTGGTACTGCCATTAATTTCGACACCATTACTTGTAAAGGTGAAATCGAGCCCTTGATTTAGTGCATTTGCAATAGAAGCGATTTCCGGAGATGAAGTAGTCGATAAAAGACCAAAGAGCGTATGATCATCAACTCCGTTCTGTGCCTTGTAAGCATTTACCACATCGAGCGCGAGGCGCCAATCATTCTGATTCTGCGCAGTCAACGAACCAAGTCTGATCTGAAGTTCTATCAAAGATAGAATAATGTTGTTCGTGGGGACGATCTCATTAAGCGTCGCGTTATATGAAAACTCCGGCAGAAGAGATTCGCCGGCTGAAGTTTGCTCGAGCATCCGCCCCGCGAATTGCCCGAACAGTGCGCTCCAAATTTTTTGAAGATCACTCACGCTATGCGAAACGACGGCTTGATCGTAAGATACTCCCAAATATTTCTCAATAAATGCGAGTTTTCGAGCATCGAATAAATAAGAACCTCCGCTCGCCGCGGATAATGAACCTACGCCTGCCCACTCGTACATGATTGACTCGAGATTCGAAGTCGCAGTTGCTGCGGAGTAGCTACTTGAATTCATCACGAACTCTTGCACCATCTCGGCTAGTACGGCGTCATACACCATTGATGAGTGCAGGTCGTACATTTGTCCGCCACCCATTATTTGCGGCAGAACCGAAATGGCGTCGGGTATGCTTGGTGTCTCTGTAGCATGCGTGTAGGCACTATTCGAAACTAGCGTCACAGACGCAATTGCGCGCGTCACGCCATCACTGAGCATGTACTGCCCAATGGAAGTAATTGTGTTGCCGTTTAGGTCCGTCGTTTGAGATTCAAAATTTAAATCAATAGATACTATACCGAGGTCCGACAGCGTTAGAAGTTCTCCTGTATCTGTAGTTCCATTCCGATTTTCATCTGTCCAAACACGGAGCGAGCTAAACGAAGAATCAGTTGATGAGATGACGCCGTCACCGTCATCATCAAATGCTCGAAGGTCCTCGATAGAGGAAATCAGTTGGCTTTCGCTCGTGACGGAGGTCGCGCCATTAAGGCTCACGAGGAATGCGGTTCCAGTACCAACCCAGCCGGTACGTTCCGCAAACCCATTGCCGTCGAAGTCAAAATACGTGCCGCTTGTGTTTTCTGCCGTTAAATTAATTCCATTGCCTGTCAGGTCTAAGACGATCGGGTCTCTGCGCTTTAACGATTTTCTGAGACGATTGATAAGCCCTCCTAGCCCTCCCAACCCGGTCTGGCCAGCGGACGATCCGATGGTTCCTCCGGTGCCGGACCCAGTGCCAGGCCCCGTGCCACCCGTCCCGCTTCCTGCACCACCGTCTCCACCTACGCCGTCTCCTCCATTCCCTCCGTCATCGCCACCTCCACTTCCCCCGCCTCCGTCATCGCCGCCGACGCTTATACTGCCGCCGTCGCCATTCGGAATTGGATTACCTTCGGGATCGGTAAGGTCTGAATTTTCCGGCAGACTGTTAGACAGTGCATTAGTTAGAGAATTGAGCTCGTTGCTCACCCAGCCTGCAGCTGCGTTCGCATCGCTGGCGACGGAATCAGGCATTGCTTTTAGCTGATTTATTAAGCTATCAAGCCCTTGTCCGATGGCTTGTTGATTAGCTCCAACTACAATCTGCCCAATATTTGCGGTCATCGCCACCGCAGCCCCCGCTGCGGCTAATACCGGATTTCCGCTTTCCATTGCTAGGGCGCCTAGCCCGCTAATGGCACCCAATCCATCACTTGCGAGGGAACCCAAAGCTGCTGCACGATCAGTAGCCGACGTTGCGTTGGAATATTTAGAATAATCGCTCGCGATTTGTCCGCCGGTGTAAAGAAGCCCGAGGCTACCGGTACCGATACCGAGCGATTTAACAAAACTATCGATCGGGGTTATCTCGCCCGGGATTGCGTTCCATACCGCTGCTCCAAACTGGATAACGTTATTGATATCTTGAGCCGAGGCGTTGCCGTTGACGACATTTCGGTAGGAGCTCCAAAAGTTAGTGCCCTGCGCACCAGTATCCGCAACGGCGCCGCCATATTCAGAATAAATGTTTGACACAAAACCCCCTCATTAGATTTTATCTATAAAATCCGTACATATTATTTACGTACGAACAACAAACGGAAAAGACCGAACTAGTACCACTATTTACAACCAACAGAATTAAATAATTAATCAAAATTTATATTCTTTTCGATCTGTGTCTTTTGAATAGAAATATTCGATCACCGCGATGGAATCCGTCCAATTTTCGCCGCAAGTTGTAAGCGCGCTGACCTCCACTCATTCACCGCTCTTATCCACGAAACACGGGCGCGCGCGTAAGCTTGAAGTCCACTTAGCAGCTCAAGAATGTTTCCTACCCCCTTTTCATATCGATGCCCAGAGACCTCATATGACTTCCGCGAGATCTCGATTAAAGCTTCGTTGCTCACGAGCGACGCCGTTGCTGTCTGTAACGTTTGATATGCACTCCACACGTCGCTGGCGACCTTGATTTGCGCTTCACGCAGAACTTCGTGCTGGTAATCAGCTTGCGCGTGCGCTTCTCGAATCTGGTAGTTCCGCACAAATCCTTCAAAAATCGGAATGGTGACCTGTAGACCCAGATACCATTCATGGCCCGTCGCTGGAAACTGCGGTATGCCGACCGCAAGCGTCGTCGGTTGATTGTTATGGCTATACTCAGCAACGAACTGAAGCTTAGGCAGTCCCTCCGCTCGGGTCTGACGGACTTTCGCTTGCGCCGCATCAAGTTGGGACTGAGCGGCGCGAATACTGGGATAGCTCGCCTTAGCAGTTTCGATCAACGCATCCACAGTCTCCTGAAACATCGCGTCGGGCTTCACACCTGCGTCGACCGGTGGCATAGCGAGCGCTGTATTCGGCTCCATGCCCATATCCCCGTTCAAAGTGCCAATTGCCGTCGCGAGCTCGCCTTCGGCCTTTGTTTCATCAAGCTGAGCTTGTGCCAGCGTGGTTTGCGCTTGAAGCTGGTCACTTATTGGAGCAACCCCTTTGTCTGCGCGCGCCTTTGCAGCGTCGAATGTTTGCTGGGCCGCCGCAACGATTTCTTTTTGGGCATCGACAGCGCCTCGCGCTCCTTGCGCCGAATAGAAGTCTTTCGACACTGCGCCGAAGGCATCATCCAATGCCGCTTCTTGGCTGGCTTGAGCAGCTTCCAACAGCGAATTTGCATTCTGCAGCGCTGCCGCGCGCCCGCCAAAATCGTAGAGCACCCAATTCAGGGTGACGCTCTCAGTGCGCAAGACGCTATTACGATAATTCGAGCTGTATTGCGGATAGTTTGTGACATTGGTTGTTGTTTCATCCCTGACACCACGCCACTGTGCACTGACCGTCGGCAGGTACGCGGCGCGCCCAATGCCGACTTCTGCTGCTCGGATTTTCACTTGCGCCCAGGCTTCGCGGGTCTTGGGGTTGTTGCATAGTGCCCGTTCAATCGCCTCATTCAAAGTCAGCGGCGTCGGCATGCTATCGAACACACAAACGCCAGAGCCGGTGTTTGCGAATAGGGGTGCAGCCGGGGACATAGGGATGGCGCCATGTGTAAGGAGGGGATCAAAGGCGAACGCAGAAGTCGTCAATGCCATGCCAAAGCTGATTGCGCCGAACATCGAACGAGCCAACTTTATGTCGAAACGGTGCTTCACCACGCTAGTCTTACCGTTCACGCATACTCTCCTGCGCCGTCGTGATGACCGGGTCGAGCAAATAATGCGCGACACTTTGCTTTCCAGTTTTGATTTCTGCCGTCACCGCCATACCTGGGGTTAGATGAATGGTGCGGCCATTCGCATTGATCGTATTGGTCGGCAGCTTGATTCGCGTGACGAAGGTCAAACCGCCCTTCTTATCTTGCATCGCGTCGTTCGAAATCGTCTCGACCGTCCCCGTCAGATAGCCGTATCGCGCGTAAGGAAACGCCTCGATTTTGACGTTCGCAGTTTGCCCTACTCGCACAAAGCCAATATCCTTGTTCTCGATATTGGCCTCAACCTCGATCGTGTCGTCCGGCACGATCTCCATGATGGAAGCCGCGGCAGTGGCCAGGCCTCCCAAGGTGTGTAGAGAGAGTTGCTGCACCGTCCCAGCGACCGGTGCCGTGAGCGTCAACAAGCGCTGACGCGTATCAGCCTTGGTCTCGTCGTTGCGACTTTGCTCAAGCTGTTGCGTCGCCTTGTCTAAAGTCGTCAACTGGTCGCTTCGGAATTGCGCTGTAGTAGAAGCGATTTCGGCTTGCTGCTGTGCGATGCCTGCTACGAGTTCGCCTGCGTGACTGCGTTGCGCAGCAAGCTCATGCTCTTGCGTTTCGGCGGCGCTCTCCTTATCGAGATAGTCGTTCATCGACACGTATTTCTGATCGATGAGCGACTTGTATTGACTGGCTTGTTGCCGAGCAATCGGGGCCGTGGCCTCGAGTTTAGCGATCTCCTGCCTGGTCGTGCCCAGCTCAGCCTGCCGCTTGGCGAGCTCCGCCTGCGCGCTATGGAGCTTTTCTTGATAAGCGAGATACAAGCCGAGCGCAAAGCTCTCGGTCTGCGCTTGCTGCTCAGGCGTAGCACCCTCTATTTTCGCGACACGCGGACCGACAGCCCCAGGGGCGACGTTCAACAACGCTTGCGAGCGCGCAGCAGTGAGCGAGGCGTTGATTCGGTCTAGCCGGGCTTTGTCAGAGTCCGCTGCTGCTTGCGTCGCATCGAGCTGGACCAGCCGATCACCCGCCTTTACGCGTTGGCCGTCATGGACATAGATTTCGCGTACCACGCCGGTGATCGCCGGCTGGATGACTTTGACATGTGCATCGGGCAAGAGCTTGCCTTTGGCAACAGCGACGATATCGAGTCGGCCAGCAACCGCGATTATTAGCGTAATCAAGGCGAGCGCTACGATCGCGCGCATCAGCCACCGCGGCGCGGGATGCACCGGACTGTCCATCAGCTCGAGATTCGCTGGCAGGAAGGCAAGTTCGTCTGTGTGCCGTACGGGCGATGCCAATTGATGCCTTACACCCCACGCCATCCGACTGATCATCAGATAGCGCTTCAACAGGTCACCGAGCGCCTGTAGCCGCAATGGAATAAAAGATTTGGACATCGGGGCCTCACATAATCTGCTGCAAGCTGACCAGGTGGGCGTAATAGCCCTTCGCCTGCATCAAGTCATCATGCGTGCCTCGCTCCACAATTCGACCACGGTCCATCGCTAGTATTTGGTGCGCGTGGCGTACCGCACTTAAGCGGTGCGCAATGATGAAGACCGTTCTGCCCTGGCACATCGCTTTCATATTGTTCTGGATGATCCGCTCAGTCTCGAAATCAAGGGCGCTGGTCGCCTCATCGAAGATCAGGATGCGCGGGTTCGTCACGAGGGCGCGCGCGATGGCGATACGTTGCCGTTGGCCTCCCGACAAATTCGATCCGTGCTCGCCGACCATCGTGTCGTAGCCCTCCGGCAGCTCGGAGATAAACTCATGCGCGCCGGCGAGCTTCGCTGCATGGATCACCGCCTCCAAGCTCGTGCCAGGGTCAGTTACCGCAATGTTGTCTCTGATCGAACGGTTAAAGAGGGCGTTCTCCTGCAGCACGACGCCAATCTGTCGACGCAGCCAAGCCGGGTCGGCCAGGCTTAAGTCGATATCGTCGATCCGCACTCGACCTGCTTCAGGGAGATAGAGGCGTTGAATTAGCTTCGTGACAGTGCTCTTGCCGGAGCCGGAGCGGCCGACCACGCCGACGATCTGGCCGGCGGCGATATCGAAGGAGATACCGTCGAGAATCGGCATGCCGTCAGCGCGATACCGGAAGCGCACATTCTCGAACTGTACGGCGCCCTTGACCGACGGCAGCGCTTGTCGGCTTTGTGGCAGTTCCGATCGGGTGTTCAAGATGTCGCCAAGGCGACTCATTGAAATCCCGACCTGCTGGAAGTCCTGCCATAACTGGGCAAGGCGTAAAACCGGCGCCGCAACGCGTTGCGACATCATGTTGAAGGCGACCAACTCCCCAACAGATAACTTGCCGTCGATCACCAGCTTCGCACCGAAGAACAACGTCGCCACCGTGACGAGCTTGCCTACCAGTTGAATCAACTGCTGGCCAACGTTCGAGATCGTTCCGACCTTGAAGCTTGCCGTAACGTACGAGGCGAGTTGGTTGTCCCAGTGCCGGATGAACTGGGGCTCAAGCGCCATCGACTTGACCGTCTCGACGTGCGACACCGACTCAACGAGAAACGACTGGTTGTCAGCACCACGCGCAAACTTCTTGTTCAGCCGATCTCGCAGTATCGGATTTAGCCCTGCTGAGATAGCCGCGTAAAGCGGAAGCGATACGACGACGATCAAGGTCAGGCGCACGCTATACCAACACATCACGCCGATAAACAGGATCGAGAAGACAAGGTCGATGACCGCAGTGAGCGCCTGGCCGGTCAGGAAATTACGAATGTTCTCCAACTCACGTATGCGGGCTACGGTGTCTCCTACCCGACGCGCACCAAAGTAAGAGAGAGGCAACGCCAAGAGGTGCCGGAACAGCTTGGCGCCCAGTTCCACGTCAACGCGACTCGATGTGTGGGAGAAGACATAGTTCCGCAAGCCCGTGAGCGCGACTTCAAACACAGCACTGACCAGCAATGCAATACAAACCACATTCAACGTGCTGTAGGCTTGATTGACCAAGACCTTGTCCATCACCACTTGGAACATCAGCGGCGACACCAACCCGAAGATCTGAAGCACCGCGGAGACACCCAAAACCTCAAGTAGTAAGCGGCGATATTTGACGACGACGGGAATAAACCAGGAGAAATCGAAGCGCGCCAGCTCGCCTGCCAGAGACGCGCGCGAGGCAAAGAACAGGAACTGACCATGGCAGCGTGCCAAGACCTCATCTGGGGTGCAAACACGTGTTTGCGCATCACCCGCTTCAAGGACCAATGCGCGCTGACCATCACAACCGGCGAGAACGAAGTGGCGCCCTTGAGAATCAAGCGCCATCGCCGGGAAAGGTACTTTAGCTAAACGCTCAGCTGTCGTCCGCACCTTGCGCACCTTCAAGCCAACGCCACGGCCTGCCAAGATTAAGTCGGCAACATCCATGGCCATGCCAGGGACGGCGGCTTGATGCTTGATTTGCTCTGGATCAACGGCTATGCCATGGAAGCGCGCAATACGAGCAAGACAGATGAGGCCAGGATCAACGAATGGTGATGCCGTCGGCGCAGCGACGGACGATGAGGCGTTTGCAGAATTAGCAGCGGAGATATCTCCACCAGAGAACGGCGGTAACGGCGACATGCTGCGACTCGAAAACGACCGATTGCGCGCACGTCCGAAAAATCAAACGCACGCGTCAGATCGGCTTTAGACAGAAAGAAAGAAGTCGAAACAAACATCGACCCTCAAAACATTGCAGTCAGATGAAAATGTTTAACAGGATCGCGTATTTCTCAAGAAAATTGCATGAAACTTGATGGCGTAATACACAGTTCTTCTTGCAAAGCCGCTCTGATCAAGAAAATTGACTAGACGTATGGCCCTTTTCTTCAATGACCTCCGTAATCCACATAAACAGAGTCGTACCTATGCTCCGGCAACATCTTACAAAGAGACTTGGAAAATGTAAATATTCGTAATAGACCTCCCCACAAATTTCACTCGTTGACGCGCAGAACGAATGAGTAAGCAAAATGAAATGTAAGTATAATGAAAGATTTAAGTGTCGACTTTACGTACAATCAATATGCTATATTACGTTTTAATTTCAGCTCGAAACTTTCCCAGGATTCGAAGGCTCTATCATGAGCTTACAGTTGCGTTGCAATCACCACAAAACAGCCGATCAATCAAAACTTGACTTTCATTTCTTTCGGTGCATTTCTTTAGGTCAACGCGGGACTACGCGGCTGGAAATCGCGATGAGTCGTGCCTGTCAAAAGCCCGTACGCGATCGACGAAAGTTGCCGCGTAGTATCCGTTCAGCTACCTATAAGAAGCTATCTCGGGGAAATGTCAGCCGCTTCATATTTTTATCTTTCACACGGTAAAAAATGTCAGTAGTGTAGATTGATAGCGCACTCTACAAACGAACTAGCTCGCCCAACCACGGCACCGGAAGAACCCTATCGTGCACGAACGACGCGTGCGTCGGTACCTTCCCAGGAGAATGCTCCACGACCACCTAATAAAATCACTCCCACCATCAGAACATCAACGTCGCTACGCTGGGCGCTGCATTTTTTGATGCTTATCTCCGCCACTGCGGCCGACTTCTGCAAAATTTCCATGAGGCAACTCCGACGACACTCATGCTTGATCTAAAATGACAAAAGTAAAGCGCGACTGCCACGATATAACATCGGCCTCTAGCATCATGGCAACGGTAGGCTCCTAAAATACTTCGAAGGTCGAGCAAACATCGAGGCATCGGCATGGAATTGAAGAAAAGCGAATCGAGACGTGATGGCTTAAAATGAAATTTTCTATAAATCAGCGTCGACTCATTCATGTCTAAGCTGATGGTAGCGAGCGTATTTGAAGATTTCGATTTTGTAGGATAGTCGTTTTGTGCGTGATACCAGCTAGGCGCTTAGCTGCAAACTGCGCATTGAATCCGCAGAAATTTAGCTCAATGCGAGAGATAACCGCGGAGTCCTAACTTATTTTTCTATTGATGGATTGACACAAGCTGCGTTATTCTCGAACCTGCGGTTCTTTGTAATCGATAGAGTAGGAGGATGCCAACCCTTAGTAGTTACGTAGATCGGCGCCAGAGATTAGGCCGGATTAATTCTTCGCCAATCTTTTTGAATTTATCAAAGAAACAACGGCAACATCAAGGTGAAAACGAACGCACACAGGTTGCAAGCACCCGCCCTTGCTAGGCTCTATAACTTACATTAACATCAACCATGCTTGGTCTTTGCATTATAGTTTTTTTTCTTATCACAATACCTCTATTTTTAGGGCGCATCGCGGGAGTTTGGGCGCGCAGATATTCTCCCGATAAGCGTGACAGTGGAACCGCAGCGCTCATTATTGCCGGATGTTGTGTTACCGCAATGTTCCTCTACTATGGCGTAGATTCGGCTATTTTGGGTCAGAACAAGAGGAAATTACAGATTGAACAGCAACATTGGCCGTCAACCCAAGCTACGATCACTGCTCATCGCATTCGAACGGTAACCAGCAGGAATCGAAGCGTTGTTTCATGGCTTCCAGTGTGGACCTATTCATACCAAGTGGAACGAGTGCAATATAGCGCAGAGAGCGAAATTATAAAACCGGGAGGGCCAGCTCAAAGTTATACATCTAAAGAAGACGCGGCAAGAAATGCTGCACTGACGCCCGAAGGCAGTCGGGTGACTGTTTATTACGATCCAAAACGACCGGAAACGTCATTTTTGAATCGTCCGTCTGATGAAGAAGGATCCGCACTCGGCCTCTCCCTGCTAATGTTTCTGCTCGCTGCGCCGTGTATTTTCCTGACATCGATGGCACAGGGAATCTGGTCGCGGAAAAAAGATTAACTTGGTAGATAGAGTAGCTATTTTTGAGCGTTTCGTACTTTCGTAAGCATTTACCCTATGGAGTTGCGGTCGCAACGTACGCCGCTGGTGAACCCATTTTGATTGGCAAGAGCGCACTTACGATCGTAACCCTAGGCTTTGGCGTACATTTATACCGCGCTTTCTTACCGCTCGTTGGGCCATCTCGGGTCGGCGAGACAGCTCCACTAATTTTTCAAGCGCCTCGCGCACGACTTCCGCCTTCCGGCGTTCCTCGGCATACATCTTCTCAAACGCGCATTCTTGACCTCCAGCTCTTTCATTCGGGTGGTCAATGCCGCCGTACTTCGAGCGCCTTTTGTAGGAGCTCGCGCTGTTCATCCCCGGCTTGCGGCAAAGTTCCGGCGCCGACGCTCCGGCCCCCGCGCCCTTTAATACGCGATGACTTGCCTTTCAGTAAATCGAGATGTCTTCATGCGGGATTTCCGGTCAGTGCAGCCGCGGGAAAATTCTACTGCAAACGTCGGTTGTTCTATCGCGGGGAATACAGCACCACTGCCTCTGCGTTCCAACCATGCGCATCAGGTTATTCTAACTGATGACGTCGTTTTACGTTCGAGTAAGCCAAACCGGAAAGATGTGTTTTATCCGAAGATTCATCTCGAAAGTTTTTGAAACATTGCGTAATGGTGTGATAGAATTCGAGCCATATTCACAGGGGTTCCGCAAATTCAGAGTAGTGGCTTTCCCAGTTTGCAACGCCACAGAAAAATTCTGGCGCAAAGCATTTTATCTGTCCAGCCTCCAGGATTCGACCAAATTACCCAGGATGCACGATATTTTAATGATATTTGCAGCCGAAGAGTCTTGAAGCAATTGTCGTTCGGGGAATCAAATGAACATCGACGATGTTTGTCGAGGAGATAGCGCGTACGCGCGCAGTACCGAGACGTCCCATGCGGAAACGAACTTGGGTTTTGCGGCAGCCCTGTGTTGTCCATTGTTCATTTTGCTCTTCTCAGTTTTAAGTGATTCGATTGCATTGCGAATCCAAGGTCTCTCTGTTTCGATTAAGCCGCTTGTAGCGCAGCTTCTACTGCCAACGATTTGTCCCGCAGCGTTAGCCGTGTTAGCCCGCGTCCCGCGATATGCCGACGCAGCTCGAAAATGGCATCTGATAGCAGTTTCAAATGCATGCCTTAGCCTCCTGCTGGTTGTATCCTTTGCGACTGCGGCATTGGTCATGCAGGATTTGGCTGTCGCCTATGACGCGCCCTTGATCGACACCACCTTGATTCACTGGGATGCTCTACTCGGTTTCAATTGGTTGGACACCGAACGCTGGTTCGTTGCGCATCCCGTCGCGATTGTCCTTGCGCGAATGACGTATCCCTTGTGGACGTGGCAACTCGCCTTACTGACGCTCCACTTTTCGTTTAAGAAAAAGCATGTCGAATTAGCCGAATTTTTGACGCTCTTTTTCCTAGTGACGATCGAGTCGATTTTGATCTCTGCCCTCTATCCTGCAGCCAATCCTTATTATCACTTTGGTTTCGCGGATCACACTACTCCGACACCATGGTCGGACTTCTATCCTCTGCGCGAAGGCAGCGAGCATCTCATCGACCTCAACAAGCACCAAGGGCTAATTTCCATGCCGTCGATGCATGCCGCTGGCGCCGTTCTGTATGTTTACAGCGCAAGAAATTTGGGCTTGGTCTTTTATGTCTCTTTGATCGTTAACGTCTTAATGGTTGCTGGCGCGGTGTACTGCGGTGCCCACTATCTGTGTGACATTATCGCTGGGCTGAGTCTTTCGATTGTTGCCATTATCGTGAGCGCAGCATCGCATCTCTTTGATACTGCATCGAAACGACATACAGCAGAGTTGTTAGATGATCTGTGAACGGAGCTTGAGATGGGCGAAACGGACGTACCGAGTCGTCGCTACATCAGCGCTGGAAACGTCGCAGCAACCCTCCAATTGGGTTGTCGAATGCGCTAAACGACGGCGCTGATGTCTTCGTCATAAGCAAGATCAGCCCCTCGGCACCGGCTGCAACATCGCATGGACGCCGTATGTCATCAGCGACAGAAAAAACACCAATCCAAGGTAGTAACACGTATAGCTAAACTTGACGACAGGGGATACGCCGTAATAACGGATATTCTCGGCCGCTTGCGGATCATACTTCCACGCGCGCTTCAACTGGGGCAAAGCGAGTATCGCCATGACGATTAGCAGCGGACTCGGATGATAGACAAACAACGCTATCAAGACGGGAACCCCAACGAACCAGATCCGAGGCGACAGCACCGACGTGATCCGGCCACCATCGAATGGCGACAAGGGAATCAAATTGAATAAATTGAGAAGGAATCCAACATAAGCCAAAGACAGTAGCAAATTCCCGCCTGTATCACGCGCGGCATAATAAAAGCCAAGCGCCGCGAGTGTGCCTAAGAACGGCCCCCCTAAACCGACGTACGCCTCCGTTTCCGCATCGTGCGGCAACGCCTTGAGCTGGATCCACGCCCCGACAACCGGAATAAACGTCGGAAGGCTGACGTCGAGTCCCCGTTGACGTGCCGCAATGTAATGGCCCATTTCATGGATCAGTAGCAGCGTGATGAATCCTAGCGCAAAACGCCAGCCGTAGAAGCTTCCGTACACGGCAATCGACAACAGCATCGAACCGATCGTCGCCAGCACCTTCCCAAGCTTCAAACCACTCAATAACAGCAATATGAGTTTGGCCATTTACTCGCCTATCGCATGTCGATGCCGCCGCTTCCGCCGGCCCTGCTTCGACGGAATTTCTTTTTGATCCACATGACCAGCACGCCGATCGGCGCTGCCAGTTTGGCGAACTTGACGAGAAAGGCGAGTAGCAAGGCGAGCAGACCGAGTTTTTTCGCTGCGACGCCTACCACTAACGCGGCAAGGCCATAGGCCGCTACTTTGTCGGTGAGTTTGTTGAAGTCGTCATAACGCTTTCCCGGCAGGAATGCGACGCGCTGTAGCAGCGACGTGGCGATCGACTTATCTGCCTCCAAATCGGCAAGGTTCGAACCGATCGTCAAATCGAGATGGCCGTCGCGGCCCAACGCGACGGTTTGGTAATTCACTACGTGATGCGCCTGGTCATCCGGTTGATCGTCTCGCTGCGCGATAACGGCCCATACCAATTTGTGCGCCTTCGAATCGTACGTTGGAGGCTCGGCCCAACCCAGTACGTCGAGCGCCGGCGCGCCATGTGCTTTCCGCGATGGGTTGGATTGCTTCGTACCGTCCGTCAAACGGCGCAGCAAGTCGTCGGCTTTCCAATCTTGCGCGTCGCCATCGCGGACATAGCCGTCCCGCACGAAATTGATCAGCGCAAACCAATGCGAATCGTCTCGTGCCGATGCGACGACACCCACGAACCGCTTTTCATCTAAGGTCTGCCCCATCGATTTAAACACCCGCGCAGCCCCCGCCGCGGGGATGAATACATCATCTGCCGGAAGGGACAGCGTCGCTTCATCAAAGATGGCAATGTCTCGCGGACCTTTTTGCGTCGCTGCCTCTGCTGCGGCGACGGCCGCCTTATTTTCTGCCTTGATCGCCTCGGATTGCGCGAAAACAGGTGCTGCGAACAACCCAATAAGAAAGCAAAACGTAATATTGGTAGAGACTTTCATTTTGTTTTATCGCCGATGTACTTGTCGTTGCGTACGAATCAATCACCCCGCGGTAACGTTTCGTTACTGTCTTTACGTAATGGTAACGCCCAACTTACGGTTTATCCAAGAAATGACGTGAAGAACGATGTTTCTAGGATGATTTTTTTTGGGACGCGACAGGCGTGTACTCGCCAACCTAGATAGCTAGCTAAACCTTCGACGACCGGCAGCCGGCAGTCGATATCTTTATACGGAAACGTTATAAAACAACGCCCCCGGGGTCGCTATGATTTACTCCTTCATATGCACCCATCACGTCGATTTCGGAGAGAACCGTGAACGCACACATGTCTCCGCCTTTCGAAGGCCGCTTCCAAGGCCATTTCGACCCGAGAGGAACCGCCGAACGCTTGGCGAGCGAATTTGCCTCACGCGCCGAGGCAAACGACCGCGCCGGCGTTGTCGACAGCGAAAGCATCGACGCGCTGAAGTCGTCCGGGCTGACCTCGCTCACGGTTCCCCGCCGCCTTGGTGGCCCGGATATCGCCCTCCCCGTCTTGGTCGATGTCGTGAGTACGATCGCGCGCGCCGACCCGGCCACGGCATTGATTCTGGCGATGCAGCTCTATCACTGCCGCTCGGTGGCGTACTCCAAGACATGGCCCGCCGCCGTGCGCGATGCGGTATTGCGCAGCATCCTCGACGACGGTGCGATGATCAATGCCTTGCGTGTCGAGCCGGAGCTCGGCAGTCCTTCGCGCGGCGGCGTGCCGGCGACGACCGCGCACCGGACCGCCAATGGGTGGCGCCTGACCGGACGGAAGCGCTACTCCACCGGTTCAAGCCAACTGACGTGGGCCGTCGTATGGGCTGCCACGCAGGACGGCGAGCCACAGCGCGTCGGCGAATTCCTGGTGCCGCTCACCGCACGAGGCGTGCGTATCGAGCACACCTGGGACCATTTGGGTTTGCGTGCCAGCGACAGCCATGACGTGATTTTCGAGGACGTCGCGCTCCCGGCCAATTACGCCGTCGACATACGTCCCAGCGACGCATGGTCGGGCCGTGACGAACCACTCAATGCCTGGCTACCGATTCTCCTGGCGGCGCTGTATGACGGTGTCGCCCGATCGGCTTACGATTGGCTCCTTGCTTGGGTCGAATCGCGCACACCGTCCGGCCTCGGCGCGTCGCTATCGAATGTGCCCCGGATTCGTCAGGTGGTGGGTGAAATTGCCGGCTATCTCGAAACCAATGCGCTGCTGTTATGGCGAGCAAAGGATCAATATCAGGTGGACGAGGCGCGTCACGCGGAGCCGCTCAAGAGCACACACACGTCCCATGCGCTGAACGCTCCACCGCTTTCCTTCGGGCTGGTCAAATATACGGTGACGCAAAATGCGATTGCCGCGATCAACCGGGCCGTCGAAGTAAGCGGCAATCACGCCCTCTCGCGTCGTAATCCGTTGGAAAGACACTTTCGCGATGTGTTGTGCAGCCGGATCCATCATCCGCAAAACGATCTTATTTTGGATGGTGCCGGTGCGGCGGCATTGGCAGACAATGCGACAGCGTTTTAAGGCTGCTCCATATCGTCGGCATCGAGCGTCTCTGGCGCGGCGCTGGCGTGCGGGTCAGTCAAACGTCGAATGGTCAATGCGCAGCGATGATCGATCAGCGCGAGAATGCGCTCGACGATCGGACTGTCGATAAAATCGTGCGCGGGATCGTTCTTTAGCTGATGCGCCCGCTCCGATAGCGTTTTTGCCATCGCGACAATGCGTCGCTTGGTCAATGCTTTTGCAAGCCCGATGTCTTCCGCGAACTGTTCCCAATGTCGCGCATGGACTTCGGTAAACTTATATTTCCCGCCGATCTTCATCGCCATCTTCGGCGTCAAGTGAGGATACACGCCGGTCGACAAGGTATCGTAAAGCGGCGCTAAAACAGCCGAGTTGCCATGGTAGAGCAAAGAAAAGTTCTTCCCATGCGCATCGTGGTTACCGATCAACGTGTTGAAAATGACGTAGTCGAGCAAGCGCAGCACCTGCGGCGCATTCGGCCGTGTCGCACCGCGTAACAGCGTGAAGCACGCTGCGAGATCCGGGCCGCCTTCATTTTGATACTTCATCTCAGGCACGATTCCCAAGGCCTGACAGAAGTCTTCCTGGTGTAGGCGCTGCCGGGTGGCGTGCGGGCCTGACAAGCGGTCATAGCGCTCGACCAGAAGAAAGGTCCGTGACAAGACGGTATGGATGCGCACCGATGCGGGGTGCAACTGCATGCGCGCACCCAGTGCCATGCAAAATCCTTCGTTGATAACGCTTTCCTCTACGGCATGAATCGCCGGCTTCAGTATGTGCGAGCTTGGCGTCCCATTGCGGGGCAAGCCAATGCGCTTGCCATCGAAGATCACCGGCAATTTATCCTGCGCGCCGGCAAGAGACAGACGTAGGCCATCCTCTCCTGCAAGCATCGGGCGTCGTGGCAGATCGTCCAAGACGGCGACCACGTCTTCGTCGCTGAGCCATTGAACGTCTTCGCGCGCATTCGCGATCGGTGTCGCCCCCTCGGGCAGAAACGTCACGGCGCCGGCGCACTCACCGCCGAGCCGATCCAATAGGGCAAAATCGTTTTGACCCGATACCTGAAACTGCTGCGCGATCAGTCGTCGCATCTGCCCTTCAGGCAAAAGACCCGCAAAAAACGGCCTTGTTTCCCTGTCGTCGAACGCCCCTTCCTGCAGCGCGAGCGAGGCCGATAAGGCGACGGCGCCTGGACGTGTCAACCACGATGCCAAGTAGCGAAAACGCATGCGCCCGTCTTCCAGACGCAAAGTGCCGACACGATCGGAAAACAGGCAGACGTCCAGTTCATGCGCCATGGCGAGGCCCCGCATCGTCCGCGTCACTTCGCGCAGCAGGCTGCAAACCCAGCAACACCAGTTCTCCGCCCAATGCGTCGATCACGCGCAGGACGTTTTCAAAGCGTACCGTCGGCTTTCCAGCTTCCAGCTCGACGATAAATCGGATGCCGACCCCCGCCGCCAAGGCCAACTCGGGCTGTCGCAAGCCAAGCTGTTTGCGGGCCGCGCGCACCGCTGTCCCAAGATCTTGGGGCGTTCGTATGGCTGCCATCAGCAACTCCCTATTCCCGATCGGGAAATTGTCCGTCAGACAGATCGAGAAATCAAGATATTTTCCCGATCGGGATATTTATGGGGTGTTCGACGAAATTGCAGCAAAATATTCCCGATCGGGGTTTTTATTGCCAGGTACGATCCCGGAGTCGTCCTTTGGAGAAGGCTCGAAGAAAGGGACGCCCCGTCAATGATGCGATCCGGTATCAAACTCGGTAACGGCCAAGTCGTGAAAATCCATCACATTCACCGGTGCGCCGCGCTGCTTTTTCAACTCGTCGAATACGATGTCCGGTACCGCAAGCATCCCTTGCGACCACCCCACCAGCCAGACTTTATTTCGCCCGGCAATTAATTGATCGATGTATTGGCGATCCGCATCGACGACTTGGGGCTCGCCTCTATTCCCGCCTAAATACGGTCTGGCATCGCCGAGGTCCGGAAAGGCCCGAGGCAGTGCGGTGTATGCCAAGCGCGGCGAAGCAAACCGCTGATAGTATTTCAATCCGACATCCAAGGCGTTTGGATAGACCAAAACGATATCATTCGGCGCAACGCGACTTAGCAGCGTTGGGAAAAGCATCTTGTAATTCTGTTGCTGCGATGGATAAAACATCGCGGTCTGATAGACGCTCAAGGTAAGCAACAATGTAAACGCCAGGCCTTTCGAAATCATCTTCGATGCATCGTTTTTTATGCCATAGCACGCTAAGAGCAGAATGCCTGGGCCCATCCATAAAAAGATGCGGGGAAGTAATATCGGCCTGAATAAATAGGACAATACAAATACAATCAATAAGGGCAGCGCAAGCGCCACAACGCTATAGAAAACAAACGCCTTCTCGGCACGGTACACATGACGCACCCCGATAGCGGCAACGACGCATACCGGAATCATGGCATACGGGCCACCGGTGACCAAAGCGATCGGCCAGAAAAACATTCCGGCCCATATCTGCGGCCAGAAATTTGAGGCAACGGTCTTCGTTTCCTGCAGCAAGATAGGAACACACGGCGCCCATACCAATAGTGCGATGAGCAAGGCGATAACGACGACGCAGAAGTCGCGTCGCTTTGCCTTGGAGCGCGAAAGCACTGCAAAGCCCAACCCGGTCCAATTCGCGAGTATCGTGAATACGCTGGTGTTATGAAACCATAAGGTCAGTCCACCGAACACGCCCAGACAAACGACTTTTGGGATGACCTTTCGCTCGAGCGCGCGGCCGTCCGTGGCGCTAAACAGATCGCCCAGCAGCGATACCGATGTCAGCATCATCAGCGTAACCACGAGTGTCAGCAAAGCGTAGGGGCGTGCTTGCTGCGCGTACTGCACACTGCCTGCATTGCACGCTAGCAGCAAAGCCGTTCCGAGCCCGACCCATTCCCATTCCAGCCGCTTCTCGACGAATCGCGGCCAGAGTGCAACGACGCTTATCGTGAGCACACTTACCAGAACAGACAGCGATCGCATCGCCGATTCCGTGATGCCGAAAATGCGGCACCAGATCTTCAAGATCGAATAGTAAAACGGTGGATGCGTCTCGTACGACGGCGTGACTTTCCACAAATCGTGCCACGATAACTGCTGAAACCAGTAGCTATAGGCTTCGTCTACCGATAACGATCGTGAAGATAAACCGATTATCCGCAGATAAACGGCCAAAGCCAATATGCCAAGATAAAGTGCAAAAAACCATCGTGAGCTAAGTCTTGGGAGCGCTATCCTGCGCTGCTGGTCGACGAGTTGCTTCATACGTTAAATACCCATGACATGGCCAAGCCGGCCTTTAACAGACCGGGCATCATGCTTACCTGATCTAGTCGCCGATTATAGCGAAAAGGCACTTCGACAATTTCCCAAAAAACATCGATGCTTCACGGCCGGGGCATTTTTTATCGCATGATCGATTCCCCTTTGTATCGCGATGCTCCAAGGAAACTTGTTACCGCGTCGCATGCAATACTCTAGCCATACGACAACCCTTTTTGAGAAATAGCCCACCGGAGATTTCACGTGACCGCATTGCGACGTATCGTATTGAACAGTCGGCCCCAAGGCGTACCGACCTCGGACAATTTCCGACTCGAAGAATCGACCTTACCGGAGCCGAATGACGGAGAGGTCTCCCTTCGCGTCCGCTATCTGTCGCTCGATCCCTATATGCGCGGCAGGATGAGCGACGCGAAGTCCTATGCGCCTCCGGTCCCCCTCGGCGGCGTCATGGCAGGCGAGACGCTATGCGAGGTCCTCGCCTCGCGGCACGCCGGC
This sequence comes from Robbsia sp. KACC 23696, assembly GCF_039852015.1. Classification (NCBI taxonomy): domain Bacteria; kingdom Pseudomonadati; phylum Pseudomonadota; class Betaproteobacteria; order Burkholderiales; family Burkholderiaceae; genus Robbsia; species Robbsia sp. KACC 23696. Next base: position 638,208 of record NZ_CP156628.1, read on the forward strand.
TTCTCGACGGGCGATACGGTGCTCGCCGCCACAGGTTGGTGCAGCCACGCCGTCCTGTCGGGCGATTCGGTCCGCCACGCCGACACCCACGGCGCCGCGATAACCACCGCGCTCGGTGTTCTCGGCATGCCGGGATTCACCGCCTATAGCGGACTGAAGATCATCGGTCAGCCGAAAGCCGGCGACACCGTCGTAGTGGCCGCCGCATCGGGGCCGGTCGGCTCCTTGGTCGGGCAACTGGCCAAACTGTATGGCGCGCGCGCCGTCGGGATTGCCGGCGGCGCCGACAAATGCCGCTACGTCAAGGAAACGCTCGGCTTCGATGCCGTGATCGACCACCGCTCCCCGAACCTCGCTGCGGATCTCCAGGCTGCCTGCCCGAAAGGCATCGATGTTTATTTCGAGAATGTCGGTGGCGCGATCTGGGAGGCCGTTTTTCCGCTATTGAATCAATACGCGCGTGTCCCCGTCTGCGGTCTCGTCGCGGAATATAACGCTCCCGTTTCAGCCGGACATGATCGGCTCCCCGCCGTGATGTCGGCAATACTGCGTCGAAGCCTGCAGGTTCGCGGATTTATCAATTACGAATTCACCGACGATTACTTTTCCACGTTTCAACGCGAAATCGGTCCCCGCGTGGCGGCAGGCGAGATCAAATACCGTGAAGACATCGTAGATGGTCTAGACAATGCACCGGAGGCTTTTATCGGGATGCTGTCAGGACGCAACTTCGGTAAGTTATTGGTACGAGTCGAAGCAGATTAAAGACTGCCAGCGCTTTGAAAAGTCTTGTCGACGCGCATATTTTCAATGCGCGTCGCATGACATGCTAAACACTAACACTGCCTGTTAGTTGCGCATTAAAAATGAGGGGAATGCGGTGTATTTATACACAGCCAGGAACAATCGGCGGTAGGATAGCCTGATTATCGCTCGCCCCCCTTCCCCTCGCCGCCAGCGCCTATGGACCATTTGCAAGCCATCCGAATCTTCACCCGCGTTGTCGAGACCGGTGCTTTCAACAAGGCAGCAGAGTCGCTCGATATGCCGATATACAGATCCGCTTGAGCGTCACCGATCGCAATGTCGATCTGATATCGCAGAACATCGACTGCGCGATTCGAAGCTCCGGCGATGACCCGAATTCGATTTTCCATCAGATCGGATCGTTTGCTTGGACCCTGTGCGGCAGTCCGGCATTTTTTAAGAAGCACCCTATCCCGCGTCATCCCGACGACATCGGCGCGCGCAATATTCCGATCGCGGGCTATTTCTCCGCGACAACCGGATTGATGCTGCCGATCCACTTCCGGCCCGGCACCGAAAAGATCACGCTCGCACAACCACGCCACGATATCGCGGTCAGCGAAAGCAACGCGCATCTCGCCAGCGTGCTGAACGGGCTCGGCATGATCAACGCTCTCGATTTCATGGTGCGTCCAGCGATCGAGGCGGGTGCGCTCGTGGCGGTTCTCGAAGATTGGCGCACGGATCCCATGCCCGTCTTTGTCGCCTACCCGCCTAGCCGGCGGTACAACACCAAGGTCAGAGTCTTCGTGGACTGGGTCAGCGCGCTGTTCGCCGATCACATACGCTAGAGCGATGCCGATTCCCGTTTATCATAAAAAGAAACGAACAACGCTAAACGGAGATAAGCATGCCCCTCTACGATGGCCCGATCATCGATTCGCATATTCATCTATTCGATACACGGCGTGCGCAAGGTATCCCCTGGCCAGCGCCAGGCGACGTGCGCTACGAACCCAGCCTGCCGGAGCACTATCGTCCACTGGCCAGCGCACATGGCATCACACGGGCGATCGTCGTAGAAGCCAGCCCATGGTTCGACGATAATCAGTGGCTTGCACGCGTGCTGCATGAGGCGACGGCATCATCGGTCGGACAGGATGTCGACATTGCCGGATACGTCGGGAATCTCGATCTACGCGATAGTCGATTCGAACGGCAACTGACCGAACTCATCGATAACACACCGCTGCTAGGCCTGCGCTACGGCAATCTATGGGAGCGCAGCCTCTTGGAGGATATGCAGCGCCCCGAATGCATGACCGCTCTGCGAGCACTGTCCGAACATCGTCTCGCGCTCGACAGCGCAAATCCGGACCCAGCCTTGATCAAGGCGCTATTACACATCACCGATGCGCTTCCAATGCTAACGGTGATCGTCGATCATTTGCCGAATGCACAGGTGCCCGTCGCGGCACGCGATGCTTACGAGCACGATCTGCGCAGCTTGGCGAGCCGCCCCACCGTCTTTGCAAAACTCTCTGAAATTCCGCAACAAATCGACGGAACGACGGTGCTCGATCCGACACGATATCAATCCCGCTTCGACCTCCTTGCCGCCGAATTTGGCGAGGACCGCATCCTATTCGGCAGCGATTGGCCGAATAGCAAGGCTTTGGCCACGTTCGACGATACGGTAACGCTGACGAAGCATTTGATGCGCGGGCGCAGCCCTGTCGCGTGTGCAAAATTCTTCGCTGACAACGCCGTCCGTGCGTATGGCCTGACCGATCGCGGCTCGCGCTGATTCGCTCAAACAGGCCCTCGACGAAGCGGCACTCGTAATGAAAGTGCATGCGCTTCGGTTCTCGTTGCGGCCTTACCGATAACAAAAGCGAATCAGTCAAGGCGGATTTGTGATTGGCGAGGCGCGACGCGACTCGCTTAGACTCGTGCTACTTATCGGCGGGCAAGCGCTCGTCCGACATAAAACAGGGCAAGGGATGCGCATGCATTGGATAAATGCGTAACCTCGCATACCGGCCAAGCCGGATGCATTTGCCCATAAAAAATAGTAGGAGACACTATGCCGGTTCAGAAATCTGCATTACAGCCTTGCGTGCGTCCACGCGCCTGGAGATGAGCAATGGAAATCATCTTTCTCGGTGTGTTACTGCACTTTATCGGAGGGGCCGCCTCCGGTAGCTTTTATATCCCCTACAAGAAGGTCAAAGGCTGGTCCTGGGAAAGCTATTGGATCGTCGGTGGCCTGTTTTCGTGGTTGGTCGTACCCTATATCGCCGCAACCCTCACCGTCCCGCATTTTACCGACATCATCCGCGAAGCCGATCGCGGCACGTTGTTGTGGACCTACCTTTTCGGTGTGCTGTGGGGCATCGGCGGACTGACGTTCGGTCTGACCATGCGATACCTTGGCTTGTCTCTGGGAATGTCGGTGGTCCTCGGCTTGACGTCGGCACTCGGTGCCTTGATGCCACCCTTGTATCGAGATCTCTTCACGTCCGATACGCACGGTACCTTGACCTCGATGTTCCATTCGAGTGGTGGGCAATGGGTCCTCTTCGGCGTCGCGATCTCCCTCGTGGGCATCGCGCTCTGCGGTCGGGCTGGTGCGATCAAGGAAAAGGAAGTACCCGACGAAACGAAGTTCGAGAGTGTCGCGGAATTCGCCTTGGTCAAGGGTATGATCGTCGCCGTGGTATCGGGCGTGTTGAGCGCGTGTTTCAGCTACGGCATTAGCTCGGGGAAACCGCTCGCCGACGCCGCGCTGGCACATGGCGCCAACAGTCTCTTCCAGAACAATGTCACGTTCATGGTGATCATGTGGGGCGGACTGACCACCAATGCAATCTGGTGCGTTTTCCTCAACGTTCGCAACAAGAGCTTTTCCGATTATCGCAATCGCAACACGCCGCTGGTCGCGAACTACGTGCTGGCCGCGTGCGCCGGGACACTCTGGTTCCTGCAGTTCTTCTTTTATGGCATGGGTGCAAGTCGTCTGCACAACGACTCGAGCTCATGGGTGCTGCATATGTCGTTCATTATTATTGTTTCGAACTTATGGGGTCTGGTTTTCCGCGAATGGCGTGGCACCAGTCGGCGGACACAAAACGTACTGCTATTCGGGATCGCGGTCATTCTCGGGTCGATCTGCATGGTGGGTTACGGCAACTACCTGAGCTGAACGTCAGTAGAACGCATGATCGATAAGGGTCGCGCTTCCCCAAGCGGCCCGTCGAAGCAATATATCTTTAATAGGAAGAAGCCATGCTACTGAAGGACAAAACCGTCATCATTACGGGCGCGTCGCGCGGTATCGGCCGCGCCGCGGCGTTGGAATGCGCGCGACAAGGGGCAAAGGTCGTGATCGGTCATAGCGGCAGCGAAGGCGGACGGCGCGCCGCCGCATCGCTGATCGACGCTATCTCGGCGGTCGGCTCTCACGCGATCGACGTCGGCTCCGACGCGGCCGATCTGGATACCGGAGATCGTCTGGTAGCCGCCGCGGTCGATGCTTTCGGCGGCGTGGATGTGTTCGTGAACAATGCCGGCATCTGCCCCTTCCACGCGTTTCTCGATATGCCGCGCGAGGTCTACCTCAAGACAGTGGATACCAATATGACGGGTGCCTACTTCGCGGTACAAGCGGCGGCGAAGCAAATGAAAGCACAAGGTCGCGGCGGTGCGATCATCGCCGTCAGTTCGATCAGTGCCTTGGTAGGCGGCGCCATGCAAACCCATTACACGCCGACGAAGGCGGGTCTGCTTTCCCTGATGCAATCGTGCGCGATCGCACTCGGGCCCTACGGGATCCGCTGCAACGCGGTACTCCCGGGCACGATTGTGACAGATATCAATAAAGACGATTTAAGCGATCTGGAGAAACGCGAACGAATGATTCAGCGTACGCCGCTTGGACGTCTGGGCGAGCCGGAGGACCTGGCCGGTCCGATCGTCTTCCTGGCATCGGACATGGCGCGTTACGTGACCGGCGCATCGTTGCTGGTCGATGGCGGGTGTTTCGTGAATCTGCAGTAATCCGACCGGAACGGCTTAATTACGGCTAACGATGGAATACAAATTCGAGAACAGATTCCCGATTGCCGTACGATAGTTCGTGCCGAGTCCGGCCAAGGCCAAGACCGCGATAGTCGCGAGCAAGGTGTATTCGATGGCGCTGACGCCGCGCTCGTCACGAACGAACGATTTCAGAAACTTCAGCATGGCGCCATTCCTGCGGGCTATCCCGCGTTGCCCCGGCCAACCGGGAATAAGAAAAAACGTTTCGCGGATGTCATGAACGAACCCGAACGGCAGCATGCCGATTCGCGAATTATACGGGACGTACCGCGCTACGTAACAAAATGTAAGGGACGCGCGCCACGTCGTGGACGCATTACCACAGCCTCTCGCCGCTAGCCCATGCAGCGCCACCTCATGCCTGACGACGCCAGGGGTGCCGGGCCTATTTGCATTTACCGTCGCCTGGGTCATACTCGCTGACACACTTCGTCCAGGCCGACCCATTCGATGATGACTTTCCCGCTGCACGCCGAGGTATTCACACTCGGCGGCGTGCATTGGGCCAGCGTGGTACAACTGCTGATACTGGACCTGACACTCGGGCTCAACAATATCGTCGGCATTGCCCCGATCTGTGCCGCCATCCCACCCGGTGAACGCCGTCGGGTATTGCTCCTCGCCTGCGTAGGCGCATTCGTGCTGCGTGTCACGATGTTGAGCGCTGCGCAATTGCTTACGTTGCTCCCACATCTATCGCTATTGGCAGGCGTCTACCTGTGTTATCTCGGCTATCGACTTGTCGTCGACCAACGGGATAGAAAAACGCGAACGCTGCGACCTTCCGCGACTGCACCGCACACACGATGGTATCTGGCACGTCGCATCGTGGCTGTCGATGCCGCACTCAGCATCGACAACGTTGCCGCGCTGGCCGCTGCCGCCCACGCGCTGCTCGGTGCGGGCGTGGCGCTCGCACCGTTCGCACACCCGCTCCAGGCGACGGCACCAGGCCTCAGCGCCCTGCTCTATTGCGCGCTCGCCGTGGCGTTCAGCATTCCGATCGTCATGGCCAGCGCCGTGGCGCTGGCGCCGCTATTGAATCGCACCGCGTGGCTGACCTGGATCGGCGCAGGCCTGCTGGTCTGGAGCGGCCTCAGCCTGGCCACCTCAGACCCCTGGTGTCACGTCGCGTTGCGCTGGCTGGCACACCACTAACAACGCCACCCGTCGATTTATTGCGTCAGTCGCAAGATACCGAGGTTGCCCGCGATCTGATTGAAGATCGTGTTCAGCGATGCATTGTCCGGAGCATGATAGTAGTTACCCGTCGTGGCGCAGCTCTGCATCGTGGCCGCAGCGACATCGGACACCGTGCCGAAGGTGATCGCGTAAATCGTAATGCCGCTGTTCTTGATCGCCGTACAGGCCGCGAGCTGGAACGTATTGATATCGTCCGGCCAACCGACGCCCCCCGACTGCAAGGTATTATTGTGCAGTTCGACCGAGTCCATTCGTCCATTCGCCAACGTCGTACCATCGGAACGTACGACCGTCGGCGCCGTCAAGGTCCCATCGCCCACACCGGACAAGCCGTTGAAGTAGAGGTCGTTCGGCGTCAAGTACTGCACGCCCACATCGTTTTCACCGTCCGTCAGCACGACCATCACGCGCTGCAGCCCGGTGGTCGTCTCCAACTTCGGCAAACTGGTGTCAGTGCTGACCCAACCATTCCCCGTGCCCGCCACCGATTGTGACCACGTCGACGACAACATGCGCCAGCCCCACAAAATACCGGTCGGAATGATGGTCGAGCCACTCGAGACCATATTGTTGACCGCCGTCTTCAACGTGCTCGGATTCGTCGTCAGGAAAGTAGCCGGCTGCGAAATGCAATCGGTGTTCTGCGAGACCGACTCATCGTAGAGGTTATACGAGGACGAGGTATCCCAGAAATACGTAATACCGTTACCGGCGCCACCGTCGCCAGGATTGCTGCAATAGTTGGGTACGCCATTCGAGAACGTCAGCGTTCCGCCTGTCGGCACGCCATAGACAGTCGACGTGCTGTAGTTATTGGTACAAAGCGTGCCGTTGCTGCCGTTACCGTTCCTACCGGTCGAGCGCGAGTAGTCACGCGTCGTCAGACCGCCGGGCGGAACGTTGTAGTAATACGGCGTGAACTTTGTCGACGAGCTTGGCGTATAGGGCTGCGGGTACAGGTATTTGTTCGGCGATGCCGTCCGCGGCTCGGCCACACAACCGCCCCAGTTCGCCATGTTCACGCCGGTGCTGTTATAGGTGAACGTCTGCGACAGCCAGGAACCGCTGGTCGATAAAGCGCCCTTGACGTTGACGGTACTCGCGAACGGAACCAGACCGACATAGGTATTGGTCGCGGTCGATGTCGTACTGCTGGTCGAACTCGTTGGCAACAGACTGTTAATCAACGTGGTTGCCGCCGTCTTCAAGCCATCCATCTTGCTGGCGGACGACCCGCTGGCAGCGGCCTGCGCCATGGAACCGGTGTTATCCAGCACCATCACGAGCTCGATCGTACTTTGTGGGATGCGTTGTACTGCATTCACCACCGTCATATCGACGGTGGAGCCACCGGCCGTCGTCGTACTAGTCCCGACAACCGGCTTGCCACTCAAGCCAAACGCGCTGGCGATCGCGGCGGGCGCGATCAAGCTCAACGTGGTCTTCACACTGACCGAATACGTCACGGCACCGCCGGTACCCGTGGTGGTCGTGATGGTGACGTTCGCGGGCAATATCGTGGGATCGATGGCGTCGTTCTGACTATTCGCCTTCAGGTAATTCATATAGTCGGCTTTCAACTGCGTAGCCGTCAGCGACGTGTGGTACGTCGATACCCCCATCGCAATGCTCGCCGCATCGATCTGGTTCTGCGCGCGCGATTGCCCCCAGCCGACTTCGATCACCGAAATCATGACGGTCATGCCGCAAACGAGCATGCCGCCCATCACAGCGAACATCAGCGTGACGGCGCCCCGATCGTCGACCGAAAACGCCGGACGGAAAACCGCATCGGACGCCTGCCCGCGCGCGCGTCTGCGCCAAGGAGTGGAGAAATATTTCATGCCTTACTCCAAGCTCTTATCTTTCAACGGCAGCGGGTAGTTGTTGCGAGGGCGCACATAGACACGCTTGTAGAGCGTTGTCTTGCCGGGTGCCGACGGCCAGAATCCTCTTACCAGAGGGAATGGGTCGTACACATAGAACACCTCGACAACCAATGCGGAATCGGTACTGCGGAAGGGCCAATACGACGGGAGAATCGCCGACGATGTCTCCTTCGTCACCGACGTCGACACATTCCACGGCGCCGACGCCTGCCACCAGATCTTCGGCGTCCCCGTCGCGACCGATGTTCTATCGGCCGTCGTCGAAGTACACGTCGCACTATCGCAGACCGATGTAATCACCACACCGCCATTGGTCGACAAAGCAAGCGGCTTCGCGATAAGGTTGGCGGCAACCCAGACGGAGCCGAGCGCGTTCGAATTCGTGGTGCCGGTATCGTTGAACACCTGCGTCATCATCGACAGCGAATCGGCCAACATGAACGCCGTGTGTTCGACGGTACTCTGGGTGCGCATGTAGTTGTAGATATCGATGAACCCGAGCAACAGCATCAGGGCCAACGGCAAGATGATCGTGAGCTCGAGCGCGGCGGCACCGCGCTCGAAACGCGAGGCACGTCCGGCGCGACGCGCACGGGCCTCTACACGCGCGACGGACGTCCGCCGCAAGGTTGGAATAGGACGCATCATTTCTCGTTCTGCACCATGAAGCTACGCGTGAACGTCAGCGTGTTGAGGCCGAATACCTTGAGTATTCCGGTCATGCCCGTCGTGGTCAACGTCACCGTGTACACCGCCACATCCCCATAATTACCCTGGCTATTGGCCGTGCCACCGGTGCCCGCTGCCGCGTTCGCATAGCTCGTATAAGACACGGTCGAATACGACATCGAACTGCCGGGCAGTTTCAGCCACGGGCCCATGACGCGCGTCAGAATCGCTTTCGCCTGCGCATCCCGCGTGCTACCGGTCGGCACCACGGTCGTCAACCCTGCTCTTCCCGCTTCCTGCGTCGCGGTCTGCAGCGTCGCATCCATCATCAAGTCGAAACAGATTTCGAATGCGCCCAGCATGATCAAAATCAAGAACGGCGCGGCGATCGCGAATTCGATCGCCGTCACGCCACGCTCGTCACGGGCAAACTTGCCCGTGAGGCGGCGAAGCACAGGCACGGCGCCCACACCGCGACAAATGCGTTTCATTTGATATCCTGCGTCTCGGTCAGCTGTCCGTGCATCTGCGTCAACGGCGACGAGATCACGCCGGCCGACCCGGTCGGCGTCATGGTTTGATAACCGCGATGCGTGCGAAGGTACTCGTAGTATTTGAGATTGTTTTTCACGTCATCGTTGTTCATGTTCTGCTGCGCGAGCAACTCGGTGGCGATCTTGTCGTTGCCAAGCATGCCATACGCCAACGCCAGATCTTCACGCGCTTGCGGCGGTGCGGCCGGGAAGCGCGTCACGTCCAGCAAGACGGCGATCGCGGCTTTCACATCGCCACCACTCAGCAAAGACATGCCCAGATTCGTGGCCAGATACGGATCACCTGGATTTTTCGTCATTGCCTCGCGCAGCACCGCTTGCGCGCCGGCATGGTCGCCGCTCATATCCAAGGCCGTGCCGAGTCCGGCAGCGGCCAGCGAGTTATTCGGCAACTTCGCCAGCACTTCACGATAGATCTGAATTGCCTGGTCGAAGCGTCGCTCACGAATCGCGATGCGTCCGCGATTGATCATCGGCTCCAATGCCTCCGGCGCCAGTTGATGCGCGCGGTCGTACAGCACCCCCGCGCGGGTGAAGTCGCCTACCGCGTACAAGGTGTCGCCGAGACCCACCAGCCCTTCGACCGAATCCGGGTTGGTGGCGATCAGGCGTTCATAGATCGTGCGGGCCATATCCAGATCGCCATGATCGAGGGCGACTTTCGCCAAACGTACCTCTTCAGCGGGCGTGGCCTTGGTCTTCAACGGACCCGAGGGTGTCCCGGAAGCATGCACGGTCATCTGCGTCGTACAGGCACTCATCGCGATCAGCAGCGCTCCGCACGCCAGCGACAAGACCGGCTTACGCACCTTGCGCGGCAGGCCGGACAGCAAGAAGAAAAGGTTCTGGCTCATGACGGATTCAAATACGCAAGCAACTGGATGACCGCGGGGCCGGCCGAAATCACGACCACCGCGGGGAGGATAAACACCAACATCGGCAACACCATCTTTGGCGCGAGCTTTGCGGCTTTTTCTTCGAGGCTGACCACGTGCGCGAGACGCTCCGTGCGCGACAGCGTGCGCAGCGCTTGGGTGATCGGCGTGCCATAGCGCATCGATTGAATCAAGGTGCCGATCAGCGCCTTGATCGATGGCAGATCCACACGCTTTCCCAGCGCATGCAGCGCCGTGCTGGTATCGCCGGAAAGTTTCAACTCATCGGCCGTCAAGGCGAACTCCTCGGCGAGCGGCGGACAAATCGACGCCATCTCGTCCGCCACGCGGCGCAGACTCAGCACGAAGCTATTACCGGCATTGGTACAGATCACGAGCAAATCCAGCGCATCGGGAAGATAGCCGCTGATCGCCTTCATCCTTCGCGCCCCGATCCACATCAGCACGTATTCCGGAAGAATCATCCCGACCATGAAAGCGCCCAGCATCGCCACGCCGCGCGCCGCCGGGAAACTGCCCACCAGGGGTAGGTTCGAACCCATCATGATCGTGGCGACCGCCACCATCACGCCGAAGGAAAACTTGATCGCCAGCACCATCGAGACGGCATGGCGGCTACGCATACCCGCCCGCAGCACCGTGCCTTGGAGCTTGGCGCGGGTCTTGGCATCGAACAACGGCATCTTGTCGCCGAAGGCCGCCAGACGCCGGGAAAGGCCGCCCAGACGACCGGTGCCGCCGGCGTGCTCGTCTTCGAGAACTGCCAGCGCATTCTCGTCCTGCTGATCGAATGCGGCCTGGCGAGCGCGCGCGCTGATACGGCTGCGCGAACTGCCATGCTTGACCATCCACCAAATCGCCAGCGCCAGAAAGCCCGCGAGCATGATCGACAGATTGATCAGCGTATCGACTTCGGCTCTCATCGCGACGTATCCAGCTTGGACATCTTGGTAATGACGATCACGCCGAAAATCATCGCGATCGCCGCAACGGTCAGGAGCTTGTGACCGGCTTGCGTCGTGAACAAGGTCATCAGGTAGTCATTGTTCAGGAAGTACATCCCGCCCATGACCGCAAACGGCAAGGCCACCAGAATCTTGGTCGTGATACGGGCTTCACCGGTCAAGGCCTTCGTCTTTTGCCGGATTTCACGGCGCGTACGCACGATGTTCGCCAGATTGTCCAAGGTCTCCCCGAGCTGGCCACCGGTCTCGCGCTGCAACGTCAGGCACACGCAGAAGAAGGCGAAATCGGCGATTTCGATACGGCGCGTGGCCGTCTCCAGCACGTCGGTAATATCCCGGCCCACTTGCAGCGAGTCGGCCATGATCCGAAATTCGCGATTCAACGGCGCAGGCGCTTCGTCGGCCACCGTGGCAATCACTTGCGTAACCGGCACCCCGGCACGAACCGCGCGCAGGATCGTATCGATGGCATCGGGAAAGGCTTCCAGGAAGCGGCGGCGAAACCGCTCGACCAACATCCGATACGTCCAGATCACCGCCAGCGGCATCTCGACAACCACGGACACCGCGCGAATCCATGCGGGAATCGGCATCAATTGCGATGCGATCACCGACTCCAGCAACACGCCCACCGCGACCGCGATAATGATCTTCACGCCGTTATTGCCAGACACGGCCGCGAGCCGCGTCAGCTTGGGGGTCACGTACTTGGTCCAGAGGCCTTCGTCGGGACGTTCGATGGTGAACATCACCTCGGCAGGCTTCTTCTTTCTGCTACGTCCCGATTTTTCTTTTTCCAGGCCGAACTCGCCCTCGATCCGTTGACGAATCCGAGCATCCGGCAATTGCTTGCGCAGGTCCTGCAATAGCAGCACCATCACCCCGATGATGAACGTCGACAGGGCCGCCAGCAGCGGAATCATGCCATCGAGCGTCACGAGGCACGCATCGCATCCATCAGCGCCTGTTCAAGTCCGTAATACGCTGCGCGCGGCGTGAACGCCGGGCGGATCGATGCACATTCGAATGTGCCCTTCACTTCCTCGCTGTAGGCCGATGCGTCGTACTTGAAGGCGAACAGATCCTGCGTGATGATCACGTCGCCTTCCATGCCGACGATCTCCGTCAAGCGCGTCACGCGACGCATACCGTCGCGCATCCGCTCGACCTGCAGAATCATATGCACGGCACTGGCGATCTGGCGACGGATCGACAGCAAAGGCAGATTGCCGTTGGCCATCATCACCATACTTTCAAGACGCGTGATCGCATCCCGCGGCGAGTTCGCGTGGATCGTCGTCATCGAGCCGTCGTGACCGGTGTTCATGGCCTGCAGCACGTCGAACGCTTCCGCACCCCGCGTTTCGCCCAAGATGATGCGGTCCGGGCGCATCCGCAGGGCATTCCGTACCAGATCGCGCTGGTTCACCGCACCGAGACCTTCGGTATTTTCAGGGCGCGTTTCCAGACTGACGACGTGCGGCTGCACTAATTGCAGTTCCGCCGCATCTTCGATCGTCAACGTACGTTCGCCCAAGCCTATGAAGTGCGACAGCGCATTGAGCAAGGTCGTCTTGCCCGACCCGGTACCGCCGGAGATCAGCACATTGAGACGACAGGTACTGGCCAGCTTCAACACATTGGCCATCGCCTCGGACAGGTTGCCCTGCTGGGCCATTCTGAAAAGCGTGATATTGCGCTTCGAGAATTTCCGAATCGATATGCAGCCGCCGTGAATCGCCAAAGGCGGCAGCACCACGTTGACCCGACTGCCGTCGGCCAGACGCGCATCCACCATCGGGCTGCTTTCGTCGACACGCCGACCGATGTTGGCGGCAATCCGCTGCGCGACGGTCACGACGTGCGCGTTATCTCGAAATTTGTACGGACTGAGCTCGAGCTTGCCGCCCCGTTCCACGTAGATCTGGTCCGGGCCGTTCACCATGATGTCGGTGACGGCGTCGTCGGCGAGCAAGGGCTCGATCGGCCCGAGGCCGAACATATCGTTCAGCAGTTCGCCAACGATCTGGCGCTGCTCCGTCATCGTGATGTTCAATTGCTCGCGCTGCGCGATCGTCGCCACGAGCTGATCGACCACCGGCTGCATCTGCTCGCGTGTCCGTCCGACCGCCGCCGAAGCATTCATCGAGATGAAGACGCCCTGGCGAATGGCCTTGTACTCTTCCGAGCGAATCAGTGCGGCATTCCCTTCGATGGGCGCCTGCGCCGGCACCGCGGCGCCTGATGCGGACGTCGCGGCCGCCGCGGACTGCGCCGACGATCCGCCCGACGCGGCCGAAGACGACGACTGCGACGGCTGCGAGGACGATGCGGCATGCGTCGGCGTCGGTGCCGCCGCCGGCATCACGCGCTGTGCTTCCATCGCCGGCGTCATTGCCACCGCCGATCCCACCCGCTCAAGCATGGCCATGGTCGCCAGGTTGCTGGCCGACGCATCGACTTCAACGGAAACGAGCGTTTCGTCCGCCATGCTGGTGGACTCCATTGTTTCCAACGTCATCGGTCTCGCGCGTTTTTGTCCGAACATCACGACCTCTTCACTTTGCCTTTGAGCTTATCCATCCATCCCACCGACTTTGCCGTACGCTGGCCGGTCAGATCGTTCGCCAATGTGGTGATGGAATGATGGAACTGGCTCGCTGCCGCTTCCTTCGGATTTTCCCCGAGATTCTCGGCGATCATCAGCGACTTCTGTTCGAAGCGGAACTCCTGCAACGTATTACGTCCGAGCGCGGCATCCAGATCACTGACATCCACTTTTCCCGCCACCGCGCCGTTGGGATTGTTCACCAGCACCGAGGTCTGCGGATTGTGATCGCGTTGCTCGATATGCTTCATCAGGCGTACCGCTTGACGCGTCGAATGAACCGTCCGGTCCGTCACGACGTATACCCGCGCCGATCGATCGAACGCTTCTTCGATCAAGGGCGTCACCGTCCGCGGGGCATCCATCAGCACGTAGTGGAAGCTGTTACTCAGCAGCTCCAGAACGCGCGTCAGCGACTGCGCCGCGAACTCCGGATGCTTGTTGATATCCAGCTCGGCGCTGAGCATGAAAAGGCGGCTTTGATTCGACATCAACGTCCGCTCGACATACTGCGGATCGAGCCGATGCGCATTTTCCAGCACGTCGACCAGCCCGTCGTTGCTTTTCAGCCCGAGCATCGAACTCGCGCCGCCGCCCTGCAGATCCAGGTCGACATAGACAACGCGGCGATGGGTCCGCCCGGACAGATGTCGCGCGAGCCCGACCGCCAGCGTCGTGACGCCCACGCCGCCACGCGTGCCGGTAAACGTGATGATTTTCCCGGTCCGCGACGACGACACATCGCGCACACGCCCTTCGGAAAAATCGAAGGTGCGCGTCAGCAACTCGACGGTCAGCGGCTTGACGAGATAGTCGCGCAAGCCGATCTTCAACAGACTGCGATACAAGCCGACATCGTTGCGTTCGCCGAGCGCCACCACTTGCACCGACGGTTCACAGACTTCGGACAAGCGCATCAGATCCGACAAGGGCATGGCCGAGCCGTGCAAATCGATCATCAGCAACAACGGCGAACGCTCGACCTTGGCAAGGTAGGCAATCGCTTCGTCGATCGAGCCGATGGCGACATGCACGTGCGGAAGCGCCTGATCCAGCACGTAGCGCCGCAAGACCTGTTCCGTCTCCTTGTCGGCGACGAACGCGACAAAGTCCGCGACACGCGCGCCACTGGGTTTGACGGTGACAGGAATAGCAGGGCTCATCTTTTAGAACACGTGTTGACGCGGTCATGACCGCGCCTATTTCTCGACATACCGCCTTGCTTGCTTCGACACCACCACAGAGGCGGGCGTCGGCAACATCAGCCGTACGACTCAGGTCAGGAACTTCCCGCCTTCAATGCATTGTCTTGCAACTTCATCACCTCTCCACGCTGGTAGCGCGCCACCGCGCTTGCGGCGACGGCGGCATCGGCCGGGGTCAGCGGATGCGGCGCGACCACATCGGCCGGTCGGGCCAATTGCGCTGCCAGATTGGTGTAGGTGGCACATCCCCACGCCATCGAAGGACGCGGCCGGGCCGTGGCTGATCCAACCACCGACGCTTCCGTCAGACTGTCACAGTCCGGCGCGATGGCGTTCTTACCGTCATAGCCGATGACGGACGCATCGTGCATGCCGAGCGGCGGCTCGGCGCACGCGCCTAGAAGCAAGATCGCGGCGACGGACAAGCGGCCTTGCCAACGCATTGCATTTTTCATCTCGTCACCTCAATACACATAGCCGGCACTACCGCGCAATCGCGGCGCATTGTCATCCGGCGACGCGCCACTCGCCCGACCCATGCTGTACTCGGCATCATTTCGTATGCCTGTCAGGCTATCCAGAGGCGAACGCAACTTGCCCGGATCGGTCGGCTTCACCATATACGGCGTCACCGTGATGACCAGCTCGGACTTGTTATTCGTATATTTCTTCGACTGGAACAATTTGCCCAGGATCGGAATCGCACCGAGGCCCGGCACCTGGGAGACGGTATCGCTCGACATGGCCTGCAACAGGCCCGCGATGGCAAAGCTCTGCCCGCTGGACAGTTCCACCGTCGTATCCGCCCGACGTACCGACAAGCCCGGGATCGTGATGGCATTCGACGTGACGCCGACGGTCGTATCGATCTGGCTGACTTCCGGCCGCACTTTCAAACTGATGCGCCCGTCGTTGAGCACGGTCGGCGTGAAATCCAGCTTGACGCCGTACTGCTTGAACGACACGCCGATCGCACCATTTGTCTCAGAAACCGGCACCGGATATTCGCCACCGGCCAGAAAGCTCGCGGTCTGACCCGACAGCGCGACGAGATTCGGCTCGGCCAATACGCTGATCAGGCCTTCCTGATTCAGCGCGTCCAGCACGCCTTCGATATCGGTACTGCCAACTTTGAATCCGCCGATGAAGGAATACACATTGTTGGCCTGGATCGTCACCGGATAGGCACCGGCTGCTTGACCCGTCACCGTCTGCGAGAAATCGTAGATCGAGCGACCGTTATAGATGCCGCCGATGAACTTTCCGGCGGCCGTGCCGAACGCATTCCAGTTGATACCCAACTGCTGCGTGACATTGCGATCGACTTCGGTGATGCGGACACGCAATTGAATCTGTTGCGACTGCGTCACGGTCATGCGATTGATCACACTGGTCGTCGGGCTGACGAACTGCTTGACGGCCTGCACCACGGCATCGGCATCGGATGCATCCGCGGCGGAGCCGCTCAGCACCAGCGCGCCATCGGCCACGTCCATATGCACGTTCATCGACGGGAAACGGCTGCGGACCAGCTCGCGCACGCTGTCGAGCGCGGGGCCGACCTGCACCGTGCGCTGCAGAATCGTCTTTCCGTCGGCGGCCATCACGTAGAGCGTCGTCGTGCCCCACTTCTTGGCGAGCACGAACAGGTTACGCGGACTCGGTGCTTGAACGTCGGCAATCGCCGGGTCGACGATAAAGACCGACGCAGCCGGTGCCGGCAAGGTCAGCATCGTGCCCTTGCCGACTTCGAGCGGCAGCAGCGGCGACGATGCGACATTGCCGCCCACGCCAGGACTGTTGATCGCGACACGGCCCGGCGCGGCCGTCGCAGGCGCCTTGGCGGACATGCCGTCGCCCTGACCACCGACGATCGACACGCCGGGCGCCGCCGACACCGGCAGCGTCCACACGCACGCCAAACTCGCGCTGGCCAGCGCGAGCAAGCGATGCGGGACCATCTGGTGCGTAATTCGAGACTTGCTCATGTGAAATGACATCCAGACTAACCGACGCCGGACCGGCGTCTCGAAAAGCGGCGTGGCGGCGGAACCGTCACGATCAAGGCTGCCGGACTGGCCGAACCGACAGCGAAGCCGCATGGATATCTTTGCGGCGGTGCTGCGCTTGCGCTCTATCTTATTACGACGCATCGCGCCCTTTATTGTTGGCAACTTCGCCAACACGCTACTGTGCTTGCGGGGCCATCATACCGGGCGGCAAGGGCGGCGCACCCGTGCCGCCCGACGGTGCCGCCCCGGCAGCCGACTCGGCCGCCGTATCGCGTGTCGAACCGCGATAGATCGCGACAGGACGCTGCACTGGCGCCATCCGAGGCGCTCCCGTCGGTGCCGGCGCGGGGGCCTGCAATGCACGCGTCACATCACGGGACCACACAGGCGGCGGCAACGCATCGGTAGATGGCCCGACTTGCGTGATGCCCTGCAATCCGCTAGCACCGACACTGCCGGGGCCGGCGTCTCGCGTCGTCGTCGCGAAACTCCGCAAGGCCAGCGACAAGCTGCCCAGACGACCCGCCACCGATACCACTTCACTCATGTGCGGCGTGACTTCCAACGTCACCGTGCGGGCGGAGCGCTGCTGCGTGTTGCTGCCGTCCGCATTTTTGGGACGTTCCAATTCGGAGCCCGACGCCAGCACGCGCACATGCTGCAACACGGTTTCGCTGACGAAAGAGCGCGCATTGCCTCCGGTGCCGTTGTCCGGCGCCTGCTGCGTCAAGATGAGATCGACATAGTCGCCCGGCTCGATCAAGCCGGCGTTGCCGGAGACGTCATCGACGGCAACGGATACCGCGAGCATACCGGGCTTCAGTGTCGCGGCCAGAAAACCGGGCGCGTTCGGCAGGATTACATCGGTCGCGTGAAGAACGGTCCCTGCGGTCACTGCGTGACGCAGCAGCGCACCCTTCAGGTCCGGTGCGCCGGCAGCGCCGGAGACGATCGCATCGGGGGGAATCTTGTCCGCCGCGACCCCTTTCCATTGCAGATCGTCGTCGCGCAACAACAGACCTTGCGGCAGGTCGGCCGCGCTGACGCGGATCTTGGACTCAGGAGGTGCTTGCTCGGGACCGCGTGTGCTCAGCGAGATGACGGTCTTCGCGATGAACAAGACGAGGACCGATCCCACCAGCAGTAACAACAACTTGATGACGTTCGACATGACAACCTGAGCGTGGGCGTCAGTGGAGCGGAACCTGCTTCGGCGTCAGCAGAGGCAGAAGCGAAGGTAGTATCCACGGCCACAGTATCATGCAGCTAGCCCCGGCGGCTATCGCCACACCGTAAGGCACACCGCGAGCGGCCGAAAACAACGCCAACGCACGAACCACACCGCGTCCCTTACCTGGCTCGAGGCGTCGTGTGGCATAACTCAACACACCCACGACGGTCCCCGTCAGCGAGATCACGGTCAGCATAGGCGCAGCGAGGAGCGGGCCGGACCATAAAAACAAGACGGACAACAACTTCGCGTCACCGCCGCCCAGTATGCGTAACGCGAATAAAACAAGACAGATGGCCAGCGCCACGATGCCCGTAAGCACATGCGTCGCGACGTAATGCCAACCAATGTGGTTCAGCGCGGCAAACGCCGCGAACGTCAGGCCGATGATGAGGGCACCGACATTCGGCAGACGTCGATATCGTACATCGGACACCGCCAGCCACCACAACACGACCAACACGAAAACCCGGAGACCCGATGAAATCACTTGAATTGCCATGACGTAACCCAGGGTGCTCGTGTTGGCATCCTCCTCCAAAAGAGGAAGATGCCGTGTGCGCTATAAATCAGCGATTAGCTACCTTGCGTCGTGGTCGCGTTCGAGAACAGCTTGCTGAACATCGTGCTCACTTGGCTCTTGAACGTCGTACCGACGCCTGCCAGAGCCAAAACGACGATACCTGCCAGCACTGCGTATTCCATTGCGCTGACACCGCGCTCGTCACGAGCAAAAGCCTTGAGAAACTTCGACATCTGGGATTCCCCAATAAATTAAGTAAAAACTGAATAAAGCAGCCTTTCGGTGCCACCAATCAACCAACCGCATTACAGCGCCTACCTCTCCGGCAACTATTACCTACCGGTCGCAGCCATCCTGCATACAGCGCACACTTTCGCTGGACGACTCAACGTACTTTACTCCAACCGTTGAGATCGAGCGCATTATATCCAAGCACTTAGCGAAATAAAGCACTCTTTTCGCAACATAATTCTGTATAGCAAAAAGTACCGATATTCCACTTCGCTCGGCCCGTCGCCAAGCAACAATCTGCTGCACGCCGGGGTGTGACCCACTCGATAACGGCCGACACCCGACGAACTTGAGTATAAATTTGGACGAACGATTTCAATTGCGCTAAGTGCGGGGTTTTTCACGCTTTTATCGAGGCTTTGCGGCCGCGCCCGGGGCGCTGTCGGCGGTTTGATCGTTGCCCAGGCCCACATCGTTCAGGCCGGCATCGGTGACATAAGGAATAAAACCGTGCTCTGTAATTTTTATTACGGTTTCTTTCCGACATTTCACATCGTCAGGCGCGCAATAATCTATCGCGATAATAGGGATTTTATATTGACCCTGGATTATATTCACCTGCCCGAGCAGCCAGTCGCGGTCTGCTTGCGGGACGTCGACATACTCCTTCTTCGACGCGTTCCACCCTTGATATAGCGACTCAAACGCGACCATCTGTACCGACGAATGGACGTCGGGCAGGATTTCGAACCCACGATTGAAGATCAGTTTCGCCTTTGGATATCGCGAGGCGAGCAGGCGCACGACCCGCTCGAGCCCCTGCTTCTGCGCGGCACGTTGCGCGTCCGTCTTCGAGATCAGTTGGAACGAGTCCAGCGTGTCGAGAAAGAAGCCGCGATAGCCCTTCTTCCACAACGGTGCCACCACCTTATCGACGAAGAACGCCGGCCAGCCAGGCGCCGTCTGGTCGATGACATCGGATGCCCAGTCCTTGTTCTCGGAGGGACGCCAGGCCTTCGGAATGGCCTGGTAGTAGCTGCGGTTCGGATGCACTTCGCCCACGCTCACATAGGCATACCAGGCGGTATGCCCATCGCGCTCGGTGCGCGGATCGAATTGCGCGTCCGGATCGAGCACGACGATGTCGAAGCGTTTCAGCGCATCGATGGGCGGGGTCGCGCCGTAGTACAGCGCGACCGACGGTAGGGGCGCGTGGCTCTGTGCCGCGGCGAATTTCGCCGGCAGAAAGATGGCCAGCAACGCCATCGCCAGATTGGCAAGCCGACCGGCACCCAAAGATGCGCCATTCCGATAAAACCCCATGCCCAAGCCCTCTCAAAGCGGACCGCAGCGCGACGCTTGAGCACGGCCTGGCATACCCATCGTCGCCTTCAACGATGCAGCATATAGGTCTCGTACTCCAGCGTGCTGAACTGGCGATCCAAAATCCGTACCGACAACATCACCACGATCAGCAAGGCCGCGGCGAATCCATACCCGAATGCATCGGGACCGATGAGCAGCGTCACGCCCGTCAGCAGTCCATTCAATGCCGCGAACAACGCCGTTAAAAACAAAACGGTACGACGCCGATCCAGATAGAAGAACACATTCAGCAAGCCTAGCAGCAGCACCTGCAGGCTTGCGGAGACCACGTCCACCACCAACAACGGCAGATAGAGCGGCGTGATATTCAATGCATTCAACAACGGCACGCCGATCGCCGCGATCAGCAACATGACCAGCAGTTGCACCTTGATGATTTCATACAAGCCGGCGCGTACGCTCGCCACCATCATGTTACGCATGTCCTGGATATGCGCATACGTGGCACCGTTACGCACCGCATCGTAGAAGCCATCGTAGAACTCGACGAAGTCTGCTTCGATACGTACCAGGAAGGCCGCCATGCCGGGCATCACGCAGACATAGGCGATGAAGATCGGAATGTCGTAAATCACCGATGCCCGCAACGGCCCGATCACCGGACTGCTGGTGGCCGGCCAGTACCAGAACATGAACTTGTCGATCCACACGCCGAGGTTGAACAGAAAGCCGACCCAGGCCAATGTGGGATAAGTGAACTTCCGATCGAACACCTCGAACGAGATGAAACGATGACTGCGGTAGTCCCGATAGATCAGCGCGTTCAAGCCCGCCAGCAGCACGATATGGCCGATCACGAAGCCTGCCAGCAGGCCAACCAGGCCGTATCGGTTTAAGGCCAGGGCCAGGCCCACCACGCAGCTATAGCCGATGAAGAAGACGAGAAGGATCTGACGATACTGCTTGACGCTCGACAGGAAGATCACCGCGATCCAGATATTGCTGACCACGGTGAAACCGATGACCATCAATACCCGGTACGACAGCGGTGTGTCATGGAAGCTGAATATCATCGCGCCCACGCCGACGATCGCGGATAGGATCGCCGCGACCAACACCACCGCGTTATAGTTCGACAGCACGAGATCATGCCGTTTCTCGAACAAGCGATCTGAGATGAAGCGCGTAAACGACAGCTGCAGCGGCCCCGTCAGAATCAGACTGACCGCGATAAGGTAGGTCACCGACACCTGGAATTGCACGATGGCGAATTGCGGGATGACGGTGGCGATACTGAGCAGGCCGATGATCAGAATGCCGAAGATCGACAGAATCAGGGGCCCCGAGCTGATCAAGCCCGCATAGGCATAGGCGCGCGCGGCACCGGCCAATGTTTCCCGGCGCAAAATCTTGCGAAGTTCGAATCCGATACCGGCCATTTAGCGTGCACTCCCCGGCTCGACCGACGTGTCCACTGGACCGCCCGGCATGAAAATCGCCTTCAGGCGCGCGGCAATCCGCGCGACCTCACCCGAATGGTCGCTCGCCTCGCGTGCGCCGCCGGCGCCCCCGAAGCCCATCGGACATTGTCCCGATGTCGTTGCATTCACGGCATTCGCGGCGTTCACGGTATTCTCGGCGTTCGCCCCGCTCCCGGCATCGATCGACGCCGACTTCGGCAAGCGCGTATGACCGGCGGCCACGAAGGCCTGCACGGCAGCGACGCCGGCGCCCAAGTCCGCCAGGGGATCCGCCGTGCCCTCGGACAGGCGCTCAGGGGGCATCGCCGCCTTCGCCATCGTCTTGTCTGCGGCCGCCTTGGCGCCGAACGGCAAGCCAAAGCGGCGGCGCTTTGCCCCACCGCCAGCGCTGTTACCCGAACCGTCGCTGCCACCACGCGAAGCAGTGTCGCCATGCGCAAAGGTCAGCGACGGTGCTCGCGACAGCTTGTCGTACAGCTCCCGATAGCTGCCCACCATTTGGCCCTTCGTGTAATAACGGCGCACCCGCGCCATGCCGGCCTGCTGCGCTTCCAACCAGCGTTTTTCATCGCCGAGCAGCGCGACCGCCGCTTGCGCGAACATCGCCGGATTGGCAATCTGCACGACGTCTCCGGCCGACCCCAATGCGCGATCCTCGTCGTCCGACCCTTCGATCAGTTGCCGACACGAGCCGACGTCGGTCGTGATGGCCGGTACGCCCGCCGCGAACCCTTCGAGCAACACCAAGGGCAGCGCTTCGCTGATCGACGTCAGCGCGATCAAATCGATCTGCGGCATCATGTCGTCGATGCGCTGAAACCCCATGAACTTCAAGCGCGACTTCAATCCGAGGCTTTCCACCAAGGCCCGACATTCTTTCGCGTACTCCGGATCCTCTTCCTCCGGCCCGATGATCCACCCTTCGACATCGGGCATCGATTGGGAGGCGATGAAGATGCCGCGAATGAAGGTCTTGATATCCTTGATCGGCACGACTCGACCAATCAGCCCGACGACGTGTCGTTTGCCGTTCTGCCGCCTCTCCACGAGCGGCGCCAAACGCTCGACGTCGATGCCGTTCGGGATACTGCGCGTGCGCTCGGAACGGGCACCGTCCGCGACCTGCCGCAGCCGATTCATCTCATAAAGCGCGACGATATCGGACGAGGCATCGTAGGCCAGGCGCCCGATCGCTTCGAAGAAGCGCACCCATAGTTCGCGGAAATAGCTGACGCGCGAAATATCGCGCTCGAACAGCCCGCGATTGTCGCGAATCCACTGGCTCTGCAGCAGATCGATCTTCCGCTCTTTCGTGTAGATGCCGTGTTCCGAGATCAACAGCGGACGCCCGGTCCGGTAATGCAGCAAGGCGCCGAGGAAACCGGCATAGCCGGTCGACACCGTGTGATAGACCTTGGCCTTCGGGACCGTCCGCGCGACATCGGCCAGCAGCCAAAGCGGCCGATGCATCGTGCGCACGGTCCAGAAGTAATCGGTGAAGGACGGATCCGTGCAGAAACGCTCGTATCGATCGACGATCGACTCCCACGCCCTGCGGCTGGTGAGAAATTGCGCCTCGCTCAAACCGCCATTCGCGTCGAGCATCGGGATCAGTTCCGCGATCAGGCTACCGATCGTCTGACTGCCGCGCGGATCGCGCATCGCGTCATGCAAGGCCGATGCACGTCCGAACGCATCCGCGTCCCCGTCCACCGCCAAAGGACGGGCCGCATCGGCCGCCACCGGTGCGTACAGAAAGTGCGTCTCGATATGGACGACGTTTTCCGGTAACTCATACGCCGGCGCGCCGTAGTCGGAGCGCTGACTGCCAATGAAGACGATCGCGAAACGGATGTCCGGAAACGATCGGATCATCTCGTTGACCCAACTGGACACGCCGCCGCGGACATAGGGAAACGTGCCTTCCAGCAACAGACAGACGTCCGAATCCGCGGACCGGCGTTCAGGGAGTGGTTTCATGTGGACCAGTACTCCACCACGGGTTTGAAGACAGGCAGCGCGGCATGCGAACGCAACGGCTCGAGCAATGTGTGCACGGCATCGTAATCGCCATTGAGAAACGCCGCCTCGGCCATCCATGGCGCCAATCGATCGGCGGGGAAGCCCAATTTGCGGGCCTGCTCGAACGACTCACGCGCCAGTGTCGGATTGCTATTGACCAGCGCCAAACGTCCTCGCCGCAACCACAAGGCGGCATCGCCACCCCGGATGGCAAGCGCCTCCTGCGCGTGCTGGTCCGCTTGCTGCAACGCATGCGTCTGCACGGCGCCCTGCACGATATTTTGATACGCAAGCTCGAAGTAAAGCTCCGCCAGCAGCCGATGCAAGGCCTGCAACTGCGAATCGTTTGCCGCGTAGGCAATCTGCTTTCGAGCGGCGAAGATCTTCTGCATGATCTCGTTTTCCGCTTGGTCCATCCGGCCATACGCGATCAGGCGCACGTCCTCCAAGGGGTCGGTCAGCAGCTCGCGCAACAAGGGGCTGGTGGTGCGCGTCGGCATCTGCTGGATGGCGACCAACGCAGACAACCGATCGGGCGCCGGTACCGCGACGTTCGAGACGCGCGCCTGGAGCCGCGCGCCGCTGCCGTGCGTGACCTGCGACACGAGATTCGACACGAATGTCGGACGCGGCACGATGACGATCTGCGGACTCCGTACGGTGCCGGGGAACCATCTCGCCCAACCGCAGGCGAACAGGATGATGAAGCCACCGAGCAAGGGCACCAACGTGCACGCGAGCCATAACAGCAGCAAGGTCGCCTTACGCGGAAAACGGTATTCGTACGGCAGGCATTCGCGAAACATCACCGCTTCCGCAAAACCGGCCACGCACTGCCAGGCAAGGTAAATGAGAAAAGGCCCGGCGCCCGTCGCATCGGCGCCGCCCTGCTTCAATGCGAGCACGGCGCCGGTCTGCGCGATCACCGTGACGACGAAGGCGACCAGCGCGATCAACAGACGTCGCAGACGATGCACGTTCGCCCCGTCCGGCACGTCATTGCCCGTCCGTTCGCCCGTACCGACAGCTGCCGCGTCCGACGACGCAGCCGCTGCAGCACTGTTTTCAGAAGTCGTGGGATCAGTCATCGACGCCGCTGAGAGTCAGGATACGTTGCAATACCAGCGCGGGGTCCAGATCGCCCAGCAACTGCGTGTGCACGGCGACGCGCGCCGTTTCCAGATCGGTCGCGAACTGCGCGCGCAGACTCGATTCGATCCGCGCGAGATAACCATTGATGCCGCCGATATCGGTGACCGGCATCAAATTGACGACGATCGAATGTTCGGCGGTCTGGATTTCCCAGAATACGTCGAGCGCACGACGGCGTCGCGACACGTGTTCGAACAGCGAATCGCTGGATTCGGAGCGCGGGAAGGTCAGCGATACCAGCGACGAATGCACGCCGGTGCGCCCCGCCATCCGTCCGAGACGGCTGAGTTCGAGCGCGAACTCGACAGGGCAATCCGGCACGATATCGATCACGTGCCGCACCAGCTCCGCGTATTCGAGGCCGTCGCCGAAATAGCCTAACAAGACCTGAATCAACTGCAGGTTGTCGAGGGTCAGCGACAGGAAGGGCATGCGGCGAATCACCAGCATGCCGCGCGTCGAGCCGTCGGCCGCGAGCAGCGGCGCGCACACCAGATAAAGGCTGTCCGGCAGCTCACCCTCTTCCATCTTCAAATGGGCGAGCGCGCCGTTTTCCAGCGCGTGCGTGATCAGCGCATCGTTGGGCGCCAGATCGAAAGGCTCGCCGAAGATCGCCATCGCCTGCACGCCGATACGCCCATTTCTGACCGGATAGAAAGCCGCTTGCTCGAGACGGCAGATCGGCGCGATGTAGCGCAGCAGATGCTCCGCGGCCAAGGCGCTTTCGCCCGGATCCTTCAAGCCGCCCTGCACCGACATGCGCCGCAGTTCGACGATCGAGTCGCGCAAGGTCGTCGGTTGCGACAACAAATCCTTTTCGAGACGATCGTGCGACAAGCGCAGCAAGTAATGATTGTTCGTCAGCGCGACCAATCGATCTGCCAGGTAATCGTTTTTTGCACTGGCCTGAATCGCCCGCGCGCCCCACGTGTCGCCGAAATGGCCGACGACGATGATCTCGATAAATCCGCCGGCGAAAAATGCCACCGGAAAGGCGCCGCTGCGCACGCCGTTATGGCCGATAAAGACCCACTCCGCCAGCATGATGCCACCGCCCAACAGGCCGATCAGCGTCCCGTACCGCAGCGCAAGCACCAGCGGCGCGAGCCATATCCACGGAAACGGGCTGGTCAACGCCAGCGGATCGGCCGGACGCAGGACACCAAGGATCGCCAGGACGATCACCATGAAAATCGCGCTTTCCACGAGCGCGAACGGACGCGCGGCGGCCGGCGCGATAATGCGTCGGATCCGACCTACGTTGCCGTACGCCGCGGTCTTGCGCTGTGCGCTACCTTCGAAGGCGCCCGCAGCCGTGCCGACACCGGACGCAGCGCCGACCGTGGCATCTGCGACGTGGTCGTCACCCTTCCTGGACACCCGAGGCGGCTTGGAAATTGCCATGATGTGCCGTCTACTCCTTTGAATCCTGTCGTATCACCGGTCGCGTGCTCGCCGATCAGCGATGACGCGTCAACGGCGCCAGCGTATTGAAAATCAAACGCGTTGCCACGGTCGACAGGCTCGAACGGCTGAAACCGCTCTTCGTTCCGGTCGCGCTCCACACCACCTTGCCCGAATCGACATCGGTCAGTTCGAACGTGACGCCTACCACCGGTTCGCCATCGACGCCGGTCTTGTAACGCCACTCTTCCACCGCGCCGCTCAACACATAACGGGCCTTCTGCGAACGGGCCCAGGTCATCGTGCGCTCGACATCGGCGCGCGAGCTCGAGCTGAACAGCGCGCTGGCACTGCCATTCGCGGTGGCGAGCGGCGGCAGGCGCACATCGACGCCGGAGGCGCGCAGCGCATTGGCGGCGATGGATTCGGCGCTACGCCCGGCATCCGGCGTTTCCGTGAAATTCGCCATCGATGCCAGGACGACCTGGTCCGTGCTCGTGATTGCCGGCGTGCCGCTCTGCCGCACGGTACCGCACGCGGCGAGCACGAGGGCCAGCGCGGCCACCGTTGCGGCCTTCGCGCCGCGCTGCATCAGTTTCTTCATCATGATCTCGCCTTCCTCGCTTATCGTCACTTACGTCGCTCTTGAATCAATAAAAATAGATGTAGTTGACGCCCATCAGTGTCACTGCCGTACCCACGCCCGAAACTTGCTGACGCGATACATAGAACACCAGTCGGTCGCCACCAAGCACCGATCCGCCGATGCCGGCACTGGCCTGCGGACCCCAGCCCTGATTCGAATCGTGGACGATGCCGACATCGACATACGGCCGCCATGCGCGCGAATACGTGTTCTGCGAATCGGTGCCGAAACCGATGAAGGCACCGTATTGCGTATAGCTCTGCGGCATCACCGTCGCCGCTGTCGGCGTTCCCGCATCGGCTGGAATCAATCGGCTCAGCAGGCCGTCGGGCGTGCCGCTCGCGTGATAATCGCCGCGTACGCCGATCACCCGCACCGTATAGTCAGGATAGGTGGTACGCACGCGATATCCCAGCTCCGCCGAGACATTCGTCCCGCTGCCGACGTTGTTGCGGGCCTGACTGTAATAGCGCGCCGCTTCGAACGTCGCCGACGCGTAGATCCGGTTCGTCGCATTCCAGCGGGCGCTGACGGAGACGTTGTCCTTCACGCCCCCCACCGCCAGCAGCTGCGATTCGTTCGCCGCCTGGTCGCGCCCGATCCGAACCTCTCCGGACACGGCGCCGCCGCGATTGAGCTCGCCCGACAGCGACATCGGATAGACGGTCTCGACGCCCTTCCGACGCCCCACCGTGGCCTGAATCGCCGTCGTCTGCGTCTGCCGCCGGAGATAGACGTCCACGGTACTGTCGAGCCCGGGGACATTCGTCAACTGCGTACTATCGGCGGAACGTTGGAACTTCTGCACGCTGTCGACGCCGACCATATAGTGGTCGCCGATCTTGACGCTGCCGGCCGCGCTTTGCGCGATCGTGCTCAACGGATGCTGCGTCGTAATCTCGACACCGGTGCTCACCGATTGGGGCCAGCTCATCGCCGTATCGAGCAGACGGTTGTGCAGCACATCCGAGGCG
The DNA here is from genome assembly GCF_039852015.1 of Robbsia sp. KACC 23696. Lineage (NCBI taxonomy): Bacteria > Pseudomonadati > Pseudomonadota > Betaproteobacteria > Burkholderiales > Burkholderiaceae > Robbsia > Robbsia sp. KACC 23696. The sequence goes on from NZ_CP156628.1 coordinate 666,047, forward strand.
GTCGCGCCGTCGAGGCCGCGATAGGCCAGCCCCTCCGCTTGCTGCGGTCGATCGAGCGCGATGGACGCATCGATCGCCCCCGTCACAGACAGGCTGCCCTTACCGTGATCGAGCAGTTGTTCGATGCGCGGCTTATCGTCATCGGCCAGCGCGATCACCATCGCCTGCTCGCGCGGCACCATCAAGGCGCCCGCGTATTGGCGCGCCAGCCAGCGCCGGGCAATACCATTGCCTTCGTGCGACAAGGCCCATGCCAATGCCACGTCCTTCGCGACCGAGGACGTCAACTTATCGCTTGGCGTACCGTCGGCGCCCCGCGCGCCATTCGCGCCAACCTGGGCATCGCTGGTCCCGCGCAAGGCCTCGCGCAACGGCGCCAGACCCGGCGGATCGCCGATCATCGACGCGCGCGCCTGACCGGTGTCGCGCCGGCCCGCATCGCTGTCAAGTACATCGCGCAGCAAAGCGCGCGACGCGTCGGCGCTCTCGAAGATCGTGGCCAGCGAGGCACGTTGCCCCGCGATTTGTTCACGTGCCTCGGCTTCCGCGGCGATGCGCCCCGATGTCTGCCGCGCGTTGGGGTCGGCCGTCCGGACTACGCCGAGCGGACCGGTACCGTCGCCGCCGTTCTCCACCGCCGCCTGCATGCCGCGCCACACGGTGCGGCGCAGCGTCCAGGCCTGTTCGTCATGCCCGGCCTGATCGAGCGCTTCCGCATAGGCCATCAGCCACAAGGGATCGCGCGACAGCGACGCCGCCTGCAATCGCAGATAGCGCAGCGCGGCATCGGGACGGTTCAGACGTAATTGGGCCGCGGCAAACGGCCCCCACAACGCCGGTGCGGCCTGTACGCCATCCGGCCAGGTGGCAAGCGCGCGACGGATGTCGTCATTGGTGCCGTAGTCGACAAGCGACCACAGCCAGGACACCTGCACGTCCTGCGTTGCGCCAGGCAGTTTGATGGCGCGACTCAGATCGGCAAGCGCCTTGTCCGGTGCATTGATCGCGCGATAGTAATCGGAGCGCACGCGCAGGAATTGCGGGTCCTGCTCCTGCAACGCGAGATCGGCGGGCGGGATGCTGTCGAGCAAGGCCTTCGCCGAATCCAGCGCGCGCGCGTCCGTGTAATAGTGCAAGGCTGCCTGCAACGCCGTAGTCGAATGATTCAGCCGATATTGCGCCTCGGCGGTCCGTGCCGCATCGATCGGGAATGGATCGTAGAAGAAGGTCATCGCGGCAAGGTCGTCCGGAACGACCTTGCCGGTGGCCAGCAGGTTCCGATACGCATCGTTCGCGATATCGTCCTTCTGCTGCAGCCGCGCCAACTCCGCTACCGCGCGCCAGTAGATGGCCGCATTGTCGCTCTTGTCCGTCACGCTCACGCGCGCATCGGTCAGCGTCTTCAGTGCCGCGGCATAGTCGCCGTGCCGATACTGCAGATTGCCCATGCGCAAGGCATGCTCCACATTACCCGGCTCCTTGCGGATAAGGTCGCGGTACGTGGCCATTGCGTCGTCGTCTCGCCCGGCACGCGTCTGCAACGTGGCCATCCGCGACTCGGCCGCCAGCGACGTCGCCCCGCGCGTGGCATTCACCCGCGACTTCAGGTAGGCGATACCGTCGTCGGGGCGCCCCAAGCGCTCATAGGTCGAGGTCACCGCGTCGAGCAACTTCGTATCGTCGGGACGCGAATTCGATGCGCGCGTCACCGCTGCCAGATAGGCCTTGTCGTCGTTCAACATCGGCGCGAGTCGCAAGACGTTCTGCCAGCCCTCCGTATCCTGCGTGCGTTCGGCATACGCCGTCCACATCTGCAAGGCCACGCTCGCCGCGCCGTTCCACTCGGACACTTGGGCCAGGCGTCGCGTCCATACCGGATCGTTCGGCGACTTGGCCAACTGCTCGCTGGCCATCCGTTGCGCACTGGCGAGATCCCCCGCCTCCAGGAAGGACTGATACAGCAAGGACGGCACATCGCCCTCGTGCGCGGCACCGGCTTGGGCGGCATCGGCCGCCGCGGTCGGCTTGGTCGCGCCCGTCTGAGCGGGCGTCGCGCCCGGCACCGCCGACGCCGCCTGCGGCTTCACCGGCCCATCGCTCGACGTATCCTTCGCCGCACGAATGCGATTCGGATTGCGCGGATCGATCACGAATTGCACCCGGACGATGCCGCCTCCGAAACGATCCGCGCCCGGCGCCTGCTCGAATTCGCCTTGCGTCGCGTCGCCCTGCGGACTTACGCCGCGCGCGCCGCGATAGGCGGCGCGTCGCGGACCGCCCGCCGCGGTGGCGCGCTTGCTTTCGTCGATGGCCGCCAGATGCTGGATCGGCTTATCGAGCCCGAGCGCTTCATACCAGGCATCCGGCATGACGATCAGACGACGCCCCGCATCGTCCGATCGAACCTCGGGCATCGCCGCCAACACGGTTGCATCGGGGGCCGGCTCTGCCAGCGCATAACCTGCCAGCGCCTTCGCATAGCGATCGACGCGATCGGTCGCGCGCGCCGCCCGTGCCAGGTTCAGCAAGACGATCAGCACTTGACGGTCGTGCGTGAACGCGCCGCCATACCGGTCGGCAGCGGTCAATGCCGCATCGAGCATATTGCCCGATTGCAGCACGCGAATGCCGGCAATGAAACAACGACGCTGCTCGTTGATATCGTTCGACATCTGCTGTGCGCGGAACCAGCCGTCGGCCGCGGTACGATAGTCGGCGTCATACATCGCATAGCGTACGACCTCGGCGTTCCACCGCTTCGCATTCGCCGGATCCTGCTTCTCGAGCCGCGCGTAGAGCTGCTTTGCCACTTGCTGTGCATTCGTCGATGCCGCCGTGGCCGCGAGACGCTGGGTATCGGCGATCGACCACTGCAGACGCGCGGCATCCACCAACTCCGAACGCACCACCTCCAGCTGCGCGGCACGCGCGGGGTCGCCATCGGGCAAGGCATTCACCGTCCGAACATCGACGTCGAGTTTCAGCAGCATCGCCGCGCGCTGAATCTCGTCGCCCGGCATCGCCGCCATGCGGTTCGCGATCTTGCGCGCCTCGACATCGCGCCCCACCTTGTAATACTGGTTGCCCAGGAAGGTCAGCAGATCGATGTCGGTCGGCTTCGAACGCAGAAGCGCCTCCAGGTAGGCGATACTCAGCGCCGACGGGGCATTCATCGTCGCCAGACGCCCCTGGATGCCGCCGCGCGGATGCGCGACGTACAGGAGGCCGACCACCGAGACCGACATGACGCCGACGAGCCAGGTGGGCGCGATGCGCAAGCGTTTAGTGGCCACAGTGCAACTCTATCGCGTCGTACTGCATCTTCTCCGGCATCTGCGCCGGCAGATCGATTTGCAAAGCGCTGCCCGGCGTGCCATCGACGCCGACCTCGCGGTGCATGTCGCGCCGCTGCCCGTTGACGGTCACCGAACACTGCCCGGCGTTTTCGAATCGCACGTAGGGCGCGTAGTGACCAGCAAAGGCAAATTGCAAGCCATTCGGACGCACCACCGCATCCTTGACGAAACCGCGCGCGAATGAAATATAGGGCTGCGTTGGTCTCGCCGCGGCGCTCGCGTCGAACGCGACACGCGCATCGCCGTCTTCGATATGCACGTAGATGCCATCCGGACCCGGTGCATAGCCGGTGACGTTATACGCGTTGCGCAAATCGGGCGCGCCACCCGGCTGCCAGTGCACTTCGCGAATCGCGCCGTTACCGCGGAAATGCCACCCCGCCAAGCCGCTACCCGCATCAGCCTGCACGTCACGCGCCACCGAGAAGGTGCGCCAATCAAGCACCTTCTGAATATATTCGGTGACGTAGACCGGCAACACCGGCTGTTTCAACACGGTGTCGAAGATCTGCTCCAGAGCGTGCAAGGATGCCTCCTTCGTGCCGGTGTACATATGGTAGTAGATGTCGATCGGCTTGAAGCGCAGCGGTGCGTCGGTAATCGCGAAGGTTTCCAGCACGCGGGAGAATCCATAGAACGGGCCCTGCCAATCGTTCGTATAGACGTTCTCGTCCTGGTTCGGCGCATAGACCTGATAGGCACCCGGCCCCTTGTCGACGCCTACCGGCGAGATATTCGTCCAGCTGTTCGCCGATTTGGTGATAACGGTATCGCCGCCATTGAAGTTGTAGACACCGGCCTCATAGGCCTTGCGGATGGCAAGTGCCGGCGGATGACAATCGCCGGACCATTGCAGGACCTCTACCTTCTTCCCGGGCGGCGCCAGACGCGTGTTGATGTAGTCGATGGAGCCGCTGATTTCCCGATCCAGATCGAATTTATAGCCAGGGATGTTCAGCGAGAAAGCCGCATCGCTACCGCCGGCATCGGTCTTCGCACCGGTTTCCGCGTCGACCTCGTCCCACTGGAAAGGATGCGAATACGTATGGCTACCGATTTGCACATTCGGCAACGCGAACATTGCCTTTGCAATTTGCTCGAGACGCGGCGAGATCTTCGGATACAGCCCCGTGGGCCCGACTTCCCCTTCGATCACCGACAGCAGCATCGGCACTTTGTAGCGCGAGAAAATGCGATCGTACAACGCTTGGCCCGAGTAGTCCGGCCCCGGGAACTCCGCGCGCGATGCGAACCCGTCGCCATCGACGTGCGTCATGAACAGCCGCAGACCGTTCTCCGTCGTCAGACTCGGCGAGGGCAACGGTGCGAGCCGCAAGGCACGGGTCAAGAAGCTGATCGGGTTGATCGCCCAGCGCTGCAACTCGATGCCATTGAGCGAGACGACCTTGTACGGCGCGAGCGCATAGCCGCCCCATGGCATAAGGCCGATTTCGTCGACCTGCTGACCGTTCGCGTTGAAGCGCAGCAGCGTCTGCCCTTGGGGATCGATGATGCGCACGCCCTGAATATCGCGCGGATCGACATTCGGTTTGATCTCGAAGCCCGCCAACGGATCGCTTTGCACAATGTTGACCGGACCGCTGAACGGCCCTTGCACCGAGCGCAGACCGAGTGCCTGGCCGGCCCCATCGTTCAGATCGAAGCCGAAGCGCCCCAAGAAAGCGATCGGTACATGCGCGTCGATCCGGCTGCCGATCCATTCGCGCCAGGCCTGTACGTTCGGCACGTTTTCATCATCGATCCAGACGACGATCCCGGCGTAGCGATCCGGATTGATATCCTGCGGGAACGGCTTATCGAGATCGGCGTATTCGACGGTGTATCCCAAATAGTTCAGCGGTCCGGCGATGTTGTGCACGCGCACGGCGAGATCCAGCGCCTCGTGCGTGTTTCGGTCCTGAACCACCAATACTCTGCGCGGCATCACTTCGATCTTGCCGATACCGACGACGTCGACGCTGCGGTCCGTCACATAGGGCAGTCCGCCTGCCGCCACCACCTGCCTGGCCGCACGACGCGCGCAGTCGCGATCGACGGCGTCGCAATATTCGATATCGATCACCGGCACGCCGGTCTGAGCCGTGAATGCATGCGCGGCGGCCAGACGTTGGGTGCGTACCGTATCGGCGACCGGCGTCAATGCGCCGTCCGCGCCAGCCTGCAGCAACAGGGATGGCCCCACGACGGCATACAGCGATCCGGCAAACGCAGCGGACTGCGCCACCGCATCGTCGCCGCTGACCATCAACTTGGCATCCGGATATTGCGCGTGGATGCGCGTCACGGTGTCGGCACCGACGCCGCTGTCGACCATGAAGCCGCGGAATCCGCGTTGCCATAAGGATTGAATCGATTGCAGGACGTTCTGGTTCGCCGCCGTACCCGCGACGTGCGCGATCCACGTAGTGTGGCGCAACGGATGCGCCAGTGGGTCGAATGTCGTACGGGAATCGAGGACCACTGCATCGAACGATTGCAACTCGCCCACGGGGGGATTCGCGCCATAGAAAAATGCGACGTTCGGCGTCATGGCGGCGTTGCGCTGCGCCCCAACCGACACACTATTCGATGCACCGTTTGGATTGAACGTTTGATTGGCGGAAGGTGCGGCCAGCGCACACGCCAACGGCAAGGTCAGCGTCAAGGTCAGCATGATGCCTCTTGCCCAGGCCATGGATCGCCGGACATGCGGCTGCCGATAAGGACCGATCGACTGCCTGCCGGAGCAGGCATGAAACACTTGATTCTCTGCCACGTGTAGAGCCCGATGCGTGGTTCGTCAAGGTAAGCAAGGCGGCGTGCGCACAAGGGGTCAGCTTGTCCGAGAGCCTGGTCCGTGGCTCTTGCGTTGCATGCAACGCGTCCGAACGACCACCGGTCAGTATCGAAGCGCCGCCCCAGCATTACCGATTATTGCAGACGCATTGATTATGCGTCGTCCGCGCGGAATAGGCAGCATCCGACTGCTGAATTGTCGTCGTTTTGAGACAACGGCAAAGGACGGCCATCGTTCCGTGCGAAGACACGCATCCTGAAGATGATCGTTCGTGGATGACGCCAACCACGTTGATTCATTGTTCGCGACACCAGATCATCGATGCCACTGAATGCGTGCGGGCCGCAAGATAGCACAGAGTACGCGCATCGCGCTTTAGCTTCTTTTTTTAGGCGCGCGATCGAACGTACTTGGCAGACTTACCAGTTGGCGTTAAAGACCTGATTCAATTCGGCGAGGGCCTCCGCCGAGAGCGGCTCCGGCTTCGGCGTGGTCATCAGCCAGAGCTTGGCGGTTTCTTCCAATTCCTCTAGCGCATAACAGGCTTTCAGCACCGACTGTTCCCAGATCACCGGGCCCAGCCGCTCCAACATCACACCGCGTACCTGATTCGCCAGCAGCGCGACCTGCTCGGCCACTTCGGGCGCGCCCGGCCGACGATAGCGAATCAACGGGATGTGCCCCACTTTCATCACCTGATACGGCGTCAACGGCGGCAGAATGTCGCTCGCACCACCGGTGGCGTCATCGCCGGCGCGCCACACGCCCGCCAGCGTCAATGCGACGAGATGCGTCGAATGGGTATGCACGACGCCGCCGACCGAGGGATTTCGATCATAGACTTGGCGGTGTAATTGCAATGTCTTCGATGGCTTGTCGCCGCTAATCCATTCGCCCGCGCTCGACACCTTGGCGATGGCGACCGGATCGAGGCGACCGAGGCAGGCATCGGTCGGCGTGATCAGCCAGCCATCGTCGAGGCGCGCACTAATATTGCCGGCGCTTCCGACCGTATACCCGCGGCTGTACAAGCTCAGGCCCGCATCGCATATTTCCTCGCGCAAGCGCGATTCCTGGCTCATTTCGCGCTCCCTGCGATTGCCGTATTCGCGCCGTCTGCAGCCACCAATCGCACCGTTTTCTCGAAGAAGTCGTCGCTGCCGAAATTGCCGGATTTCAGCACCACCGACAAGGTTCGGCCGCCGCCCAACGTCGCCGTTAGCGGCACGCCCGGATCTATCTGCGCACCGATACGCAGCGCTTTGACGTCCAAGGCATTGACGATCGCGCCCGAGGTCTCGCCGCCGGCGACGATAAATCGTCCGACGCCTTCATCGAGCAAGGTCTTGGCGATCTTGCCGAGCGCATCCTCGATCATCGCCCCGGCCGCCTCGACACCGAGGGCGGCCTGCACGGCCTTGACATCGTCCGGTGTCGTGGTCGCATAGACGAGCGCGACCTTGCCCGCGGCAATCGCTTCCCGCGCGACGGCGAGCGCGGCCGCGATCACCGGCTGGCCTTTCGAGAGCGACATCGCATCGAGACGGTACGCCGGATGACCGGCCGCCAGCCACGCGGCCACCTGTCGTTGCGTCGCCTGCGATGCACTGCCCGCCAGCACCACCGTCGGGGCGTCGACGAAGGGCAGCAATGCCGCATCGCCCTCGCGCAACAAGCCTTCCTTGCGGAAATTTGCTGGCAGCCCCATTGCAACGCCGGAGCCGCCCGTCACGAGCGGCATGGCCGCGCAGGCTTCGCCCAGTGTCATCAGATCGGCGTCGTCGATGGCATCGGCGATGGCCATGCCCACGCCGTCGGCTTGCAACGCAGCGTATTGCGTGCGCACCGCGGCGGCCCCCTTCGCGACCACGTCCTGACGCACGAGTCCCACGTTGCGCGTGGTCTGGCGCTGCAACACACGGACGAGATTCGCATCGTGCATCGGCGTCAACGGGTGGTGCGCCATGCCGGACTCGCTCAACAGCGTGTCCATGACAAACAGATGACCGCGAAACAAGGTCCGCCCCGCAGCTGGAAACGCCGGGCAGGCGATCGTAAAGTCGGTCCCGAGCGCCGCCATCAAGGCCTCCGCAACTGGGCCAATATTGCCGGCATCGGTCGAGTCGAACGTGGAGCAATACTTAAAGAAGAACTGCCGGCAGCCCTGTTCGCGCAGCCACGCCAAGGCGCGCAGCGAGGCATCGATGGCCTGCGCCACTGGCGCGGTGCGCGATTTCAATGCGATGACGATCGCATCGGCATCCAGCGCATTGGCCAGCGACGCCTCAGGCACGCCGATCGTCTGGACCGTGCGCATGCCGCCTCGTACGAGGATATTGGCCAAGTCCGTGGCGCCGGTGAAATCATCGGCGATACATCCCAGCAAAGGACGGGGGGCGTTGCTCATACAGTCTCCGTCATCAGGACAGCGGAAATAAGATAGGGGCGTGAATCAATGTGAATATCTGTGCGTGGCGCGCGGCAGACATTGATCGACACGCAACGTATAGGCGAAATGCTACACGAAATTTCACATCGACATTGTCGGTCTCGGCGAAAGTTAAGCACGAAATACTATTTATCAGGCCATGATATGGCGAAATGCCCACGTGACCTAGCGTTTACCTTGATGTGAATTTGTGTGAATTTCATTGACCTTCTGGTGATATTCCAAATAACATTCGCAGCATTGCGCTGTGACGAGCTGTCGCGCGGCGCCAAACCATCCGTGGGGAATGCGATGAATTTCGAATTACTGTTCGCTGCCGAGTCTGATCGCGTGGTGCGCTATGCACTCACCGGCGCCAAAGGCGGTTTCTCTCGCACGCTGTTGGCCCAGACGCGGTTGATGCCGAAATTGGTTCCGGCCATTTTGTGTGATCTGGACGTCACGGGACTGCGCGCCTTGTGCATCGAGCTCGGATTCGCGCAATCGTCGCTGCTGATCTGCGAAAACGCCGATGCGGTTGCCGCAGCGCCTGCGGATGCGATCGTGCTGATCGCCGATGTGACGTTGTTGGATACGCGTCGCTATGACATCCTCGTCGAGGCCACAGGCAATCCGGCGATCGGTTATCGCACGGCCGCCACGGCCATCGAGGCGAAGCGTCATATCGCGATGGTGAGTAAGGAAGTCGACGCGGTCTCCGGCATCGCGCTGTCCGATCTCGCCCGCCAACACGGCGTGGTCTACACGACAGCCGATGGCGATCAACCCGCCAATTTGATCGGCTGGGTCAGTTGGGCACGCGTACTCGGACTCGATATCGTCGCCGCCGGCAAGTCCAGCGAATACGATCTGGTATTCGATCCCGCATCGGGCAAGGTCACCCAGTTGGATCAGGTCATCGACGCCCCGGATTTGGGCGGCTTGCTGAAATTGGGCGACGATATTCCCGCCACGCTCGCCGCGCGACGTGCCGCCTTGAACGGCCTGAAGACGTCGGCAACGGCAGACTATTGCGAGATGTCGGTCGTCGGCACCAATACCGGCCTGGTCACCGACACGGAGCTGATGCACTACCCAATCGCACGCACCGCGGAATTGGCGGACATCTATGCGCTGCAGGAAGACGGTGGCGTGCTGCGTCGCGGCGGCGTGATCGATGTTTTCAACGTGCTGCGCCTGCCGGACGAAGCGAGTTTCGCCGGCGGCGTGTTCGTGGTGGTTCGCACGACCGACGGTCCCACCTGGGCGTTGCTGCAGCAAAAGGGCCACGTGGTAAGCCGCAATGGTCGCTATGCCTGCCTCTATCTGCCGTATCACTTCATGGGCGTGGAAACGCCGATCTCGCTGTTGAACGCGGTGCTGCATGGTCGGGCATCGGGTTCGGACAAGCCGTCGCAATGTGTCGTGCTAGCCGGCCGTACCAAAGAAGCCATCCCGGCCGGCACACGGTTGACGATGGGCGGCCACCATCATGACGTGACAGGCGTACAGGCGGTCTTGTGTCCGCGTACCGACGTGCCGAGCGATGTCGCACCGCTCTATCTCGCGGCACATGCCACCACCAAGCGCGATTTGGCTGCCGGCGAGCTGCTTCGCATCGGCGACATCGAAGGCTATGACCCGGCGCTGCACGACGCCTGGCAAATCGGCATCGCCCCGAAGCGCGCACAGTAACGCGCTGATCGAGGCGGCTGGCACCTGCGCGCAAGGCGGATTACGTCGACGCGCAAGTGACCGGCCATTTCAAGGGCGCGAAAGAAAACGCTTACAACAGCACGCGGCAGAGAAAAGAGACGAGCATGACGCATGATATGTATTCGGTGGTCCTGGCGGTTCTGTCCATCGCAGTGCTGATCCTATTGATCACGCGCTTGAAATTGAATCCGTTTTTGGCGTTGATGTTGACCTCGCTCGGCCTGGGCTTGGCACATGGTCTCGCGCCGGTGGCCGTGGTCGACGCCTTTACAAAGGGTTTCGGCGGCGCCTTGGCGAAGACCGGCCCGGTCGTCGGACTGGGCACCTTGCTGGGTGGCATCCTGCTCGGTTCGGGCGGGGCCGACCGCATCGCCAATGCCTTCATCGGTCAACGTCCGGTGAAAACGATCCCGTGGGCGATCTGTGCCGCGGCCTTGCTGATCGGCATGCCGCACCTGTTCGACGTCAGCTTCATCATGCTCGCGCCGCTCGTCTACACCGTTGCAAAGCGGACCAAATCGCATTTGCTCTACATCGGCCTGCCCCTCGGTGCGGGTCTCTATACGGCGCACGGGCTGTTGCCCCCTCACCCGGCACCGATGGCCGCCGTCGTGACCTACCACGCCAACACGGGCTTGACCATCGCGTACGGCTTGCTGATCGCCGTGCCGAGCGCCATCATTTGCGGCCCCTTGTTCACGAAGCTCGCCAGCCGCTGGTTCGGCCCGGCACCGGACTTGAACGCTGGGCCGGTAGGCGCCCGTGATGCGGACGAGCGCGCCCAACGCGTCTCGTTGCCGATGGCCGTGATGTCGGTATTGCTGCCGCCCGCATTGATGCTGGTCGGCACGATCGGGCTGGGCCAGACGGCAAAGGGTTCGACCGCCTATACCGTATTCCAGGCGTTGAACGATCCGATACTGTCCTTGCTGGTCGCCGTGATCTTCGCTTTCTTCGCACTGGGCCTGAAGGCGGGACACAGCCTGTCCGAAGTGCAAAAGATGGCGAGCAAGGGATTGGCGCCGCTGGGGGCGATCCTGCTGATTCTCGGCGCCGGCGGCGGTTTCAAGGATATGCTCACCGCCGTGCATCTTGACACCCTGATCGTGTCGCATCTCTCGACGTTGTCGCTCGATCCCTTGGTGCTGGCCTGGTTGATCGCCGCGCTGCTGCGGATCTGCGTCGGCTCGGCGACGGTCGCCACGTTGGCGGCGGCTGGTATCGCGGCGCCGCTGGTCGGCTTGCATCCCGGCATGTCGCCCGAGTTGCTGGTCCTGGCCACCGCCTCGGGTGCGGTCATGCTGTCACACGTCAACGACTCCGGATTCTGGTTGTTCAAGGAGTATTTCCAGTTGTCGGTGGGCCAGACGCTGCGCACGTGGACGGTTATGTTGTCATTGCAATCGCTGCTGGGCCTGGCAGGCGTCTTGCTCATTCAGGCCGTCATCGCGTAATCTAGCGCCGCGGACACGATGCGGACCGCTAACGACCGTCGGGATGGGGTTTTACCTTCCCGCTTACGCACCCAATCGCGCGCGCGTCGTGCCACCCGAAACCGCCCCGAAGCATGATGTCCGAAGAACACGCCACCGACCGCCCGCGCAACGAGATGGATCCTCAGACCGCACCGCCCGTATTGATCCCGGATCAACGCCGCGAATCGATTCTGCGGGAGTTGCGGCGCCATGGCGTCCTCAGCGTCCATCAGTTGACCGAGATGTTCCAATGCTCGCATATGACGGTGCGACGCGACATTTCCGTGTTGGAGCAGGAGGGACGGGCTTACTCGGTACCGGGCGGCGTGCGCATCGCCAGCCAGTTGAGCACCGAACCCAGTCATCAGGTCAAGGCCATCGTCGAGCTTGCGCAAAAGCGGGCCATCGCGGCGCATGCCGCCACGCTGCTGCACGCTGGCATGACCGTCTATCTGGATGCCGGCACGACGACGCTGTCGATCGTGCCGCATATCATCGCGCTCCAGGACATGACTGTCATCACCAACGATTTCCCGGTCGTCGAGGCCTTGGTCGAGGCGCCGCACGTGAACGTCATTCATATCGGCGGGGTCCTCGATCATCCGAATCGATCCAGCGTGGGGCCGCTGGCCGCGGCGACATTGCGTCAGTTGGCCAGCGACGTCGCCTTCGTGTCCAGCAGCTCATGGGACTTGCAGCGCGGCCTGACTACGCCCTCGGCGCCCAAGGTCGAAGTCAAGCGCGCGGCAATGGAAACGGCGTCGCGCAAGATCCTGGTCACGACGAGTTCCAAGTACGGCACCTTCGGCACCTACCGGATTGCCGGGCTGGCGCAGTTCGACCAGATCATCACCGACGACGCGCTTGCCGACGCCGCCGCCCACCGCCTGCAGGACGCCGGCATCGATATCAGTCTCGTCTCCGTGCCTGGCACAAGCCGTTGAACGCGCGCGCGCCTACGAATTAAGGCTCATCGGTCGGACCGCCCCTTCCACGGCCGCGGGCAGCCCGAACATGCGGCGAACGATGGCGAGAAACGCACCATAGGGACGCCCCAGCACCAGCATCATCACCGTCGCCCCGAGTGTGCCCATCCATAGCCCTCGTCCGGCCGCACCATTCACGGCGATGATCAGCGCATAGATCGGCACTTGGAATGTCACTAAGGCAATGCTGTCCCACATGATCTGCGAAAGACGGCCGACGCCGGCCCGGCGCATCACGTAATCGCGCCATAGGCCATAGGGACGTCCGACCGGCACCATCAAGGCTGCGCCCAGGAGCCGCGCGTGCAGGACCTGATCCCAGCGCATCCCTGCGATAAAACGCTCGTTGAGAAGACCGGTCGTCGTGAAAAACACGATCAGCGCCACCGTGTCCGCCACGACCAGACGATGTCGAGAGAGCGACGAGAACACCTTTGCCGTCATGGTCGGTTTTACCCTCGCGTAAAAAACTTAGATGCCGAACAGCGCACTGGTCTCTGGGACAAAGCCCCGTGCGCGCAGGCAGTCGTAGAAGCGCCGAAGACGCTGTCCCGCAAAATGCCGCGTCAGGAACACGGCGACCGCCCCTCTGCCTTCATGCCTGACCGGCACATAGGGCAGGTGAAAGGGATGGGGTTCGCCCGGGACGAAAAAGATCGGGCAGTCGTGCGGATCGAAACCGTTGCTGAACGGGTTGCCGGTCTCGTCGTTATGACAGACCAGATCGCCGCCGCGATAACCGCTGCGCCGGATGGCATCGTTCAACATGCTGATGATTCTGCGACCGAAGGGGTGCACATTGCCCATGTCGGGATCTTCGGAGGCAGCCGGATCATGCCGCACGCGCCGATCGACGCCGATCAGACAAAACCCGCCGGTGCCGCGCCAGCGACGCACCGCGCCCCCGGGCAAGGCGAGCTGCCCTTCTTGCATCTTCGCACGCAACGGCACCGGCCGCTGGTTGGCCGCCTGTCCGCGCAGCGGGATCAGCGTAAAGAGATCGTAATCCACCGTTACCGGCATCACCGGCGGCAGCGTCACGATCGCACGCATGGCGCGAGGCGGCGCTGTCATCCCGGGGGCATCGGCGGGCAAGCCAGAACGCGGCACGATCGCGAGCGCCGCGCTCGATTGCTCCGCTGTCTGCGGGTTCGACAAGACCTCGACAGCCGCCCCGTGCTCGTCCAACACGCGGCCCCTGCGATCGATGCTGAACGCTTTCATCTTGCCGTGATAGGCCGCGACATAGTGGCGGGGGCGCACTTCGACAATCTTCGCGCGCCGCTTCAACGTGTCGATCTGTCCCCCGGTCAGTACCAGCGGTATCGCGCGCGCACCGCTACGCAGCGCATCGACTACCGCCCGAGCGTGGGCATCGCGATGCTCGACTGCCACCTTGGCATATTCGGCCTTAACGGGAACGAATCCCGCCGTGGGGCCATCCGCGCTCGACTTCGCCTTCAGATGGAAATTTTTTGCCGGATATCCCTGCCGCAACAACGGCGTGGCGGTCGGGTTCGGCGCCCGCAGCCCGATGACGACCCGAACATGATCGGAGACTGACTGAATCGCGTCGCCGTACAAAAGGGGTGGCGCGGGTTCGACACCGGGCAAGTCGCTGCCCGCGCCGCTAGTGCCAGACCTGACATTGCGAGCATCCAACCGCGCTACGGAGGACCGCGCGGAGGACAGGGTTGGCGCAATGCCCGACGAGCCGCATAAAAACGAGGAGAAGCGACCCGTGCAAGCAGACGAACCAGCGGCCGCGGTGCCCTCGGCGCGCGACGCGGCGGACGCCGGCCAACGCAACGGCCGCGTATGGGGCGCCTGAGGCGTGATGCGCATGCGATGTCTCCCGTCTTCGCGCAACGTGCGCAGAAACCGTGAGACACGCCCGGCATTTCTATCGTTCACGCATCGACCGAACGGCCTGTAGGGTCATCGCACCGAAACGATGCGCAGCGTCACGCCGACTTACGCGGATGAGGACCCGTGGGTGTCGGGCCGGCCTGGCATCCCCTGCCCTTGCAAGGACGGGATGGTGAGAAAACGTTCCGCGAGCCAGTCGGAAAACGCCGCGACTTTACGCAACGGCGTCCCCGGCGCGCGCAACAGCCAGATTTGTCGCGGCGCCGGCCGATGCTCGGCGAGCACCTCATGCAATGCGCCCGATTCCAAATGCGCTTGCGTGGCGAACAGCGACGTCATCACCAGTCCCAGACCTGACAAGGCGCTTTGCAGGAAGGCATTGGCGTCCGTGACCACGACGGCATCCTGCATATCGATCATGACTTCGGTGCCAGTGTCGTCGACGAGTGGCCAACGGCGGATGCGGCCGGTCTGCGCCGAGCGGTAATTCACCGCGCGATGCCGGGCAAGATCCGCCAGCGTCAACGGCGTGCCATATTCGGCCAGATACGACGGCGCCGCACAGACGATCGTCGTCGAGGCGCCAAGCGGTTTGGCGACCAGATCGATGTCGTCCAGCAAGCCCGTCCGGATTATGCAGTCCAGCCCTTCCTTGATCAGGTCCACCCGGCGGTCCGTCGTACTCAACTCGACGCGCAGTTCTGGATAGCGCGCGAGAAAGTCGGGCAAGGCCGGGATCACGATGTGATGCGCCAGGATGGCGGGGAGATCGACGCGCAAGACGCCGCGCGGCGACGCATCCGCATCGATCATCTCGTCCTCGAGCGTATGCAGATGCTCGAGGACGGCTCTGCAATGCTCAAGACAGCGCTTGCCGTGCTCGGTGACGCTGACGTGACGCGTCGAGCGGTTCAATAACCGCGTGTTCAGATGCGCCTCGAGGGATTGCACGGCCCGGGTGACTCTCGGGACCTCCATCTGTAGCGCGTCTGCCGCCTTGGTAAAACTTCCGGTTTCCACCACGCGAACGAAAACCTGCATCGCATTCAGCAAATTGATGGCCACCCGCACTCCTTTTTTACCGCCGAGATGCGCCGCTCGGGCGCGTCGGACTTCAGACGCTGGCGCCGGGCGCGCGGATTGTGGACCGCACGATACCTTGCCGCTTGGCGTAATTATAGGATGCTTGCTTCCGCTTCACCATGCGCGTTGCCGTCTCGTACTGTGGCGAATCTGCCTCGACAGGGCGTTTTTCTGACCGAAACCGATGGCAATCGCCGGCCGGATGCAATCGGCGGCCGGAAATTCCTACGGATTGCGCCGTGAAATGGCGGGATACAGGTAGAATCCGCCTGTATCCCGCGATCGTGCGATAGCGACGTTGCGGCTTCCCGTTCTCGCGTCTGGCCGTCGGGATCCGCGCGTCGGGCGAGGTCCCTGACCGTCCGCACGGATTTTAAAATCATTCGTAGTGCCCTGCCGCATGCCCCGCACGCTCTTGCGTACCCCTGCGACGATCGCACTTGTTTTGATCGTCGCATTCTGCACGTTGGCCGGCGCGGCCATCGGCACTGGTATTGGCCAGGCCACTGTCGTCGCCCAACAGCGCGCCGAGGCGGGGCTGCTGGCGCAACTATGGGTGCGCCGCGCCAGCGAAATCAGCGTCGAAGCGGACCAGACATTGGCCGAGATCGATCGTTCGTCGCTGCCGATCTGTTCCGACGCCGACATCGACCGTCTGCGCAAGCTCGTGCTGACGACGCGTTTCCTGAAAAGTGCCGCACGCGAACGTGACGGCAAGATCCTCTGCACCTCGACCCGCGGCCGTGCCGATGCCGACATCACCATGGCGCCGGTCGACTTCGTCAATCAAAAGGGCCAGCAGTTCCTGCTCAATACGCACGAGGCCGGCGTCGAGGGCGCGAAAGCCATCGTCATTCGGCAGGGCACCGCCGCCATCACGATTCACTATCCGGCATACGACGTCGTCGTCGATCCCCGCTTCGACTATCTGGGTGTCGGCATTCAAGACAATCATCGCTTTCTGTTGGCGACGTCTGGCAGCGATGTCCTTCCGGCGCAGCGCGATTTGCGTGACGGCATGCCGGTGCGGATCGCCCATCGACGCTACGAGGTCCGCTGCACCGCTGCAGGCGATGAATGCATTCTGGCCCGCGTGCGCGCCGCGTCCACGTGGAGCGCACGTTGGCTGAGCCCTGAACTGCTCGGCTTTCTATTCCTCGGGGCGGTCGCGGGCTTCGGCATCGGGCTGGGCCTGTGGTCCGTCATGCGCCGTGCCAACTCGATGGCGCGACGTATGCGCCGCGACTTAAAGCAGGGAAAGCTGACGCTCGAATACCAGCCCGTCGTGCGCTTGTCGGATGGCCGATGGGTTGGCGCCGAAGCACTGCTGCGGTGGTCCGACACGAACGGACGACAAATCAATCCCGACCTCTTTATCCAATTGGCCGAGGACGAAGCCTTCATTCATGAGGTATCGCGATACGTCGTGATCCGGGTATTGGACGAACTCGGCGACACCCTGCGTGCGCATCCCGACTTTACGGTGGCGATCAATATTTCGGCGACCGATGTCCTGACGTCCGCGTTCCCGACGTGGGTCGCGCAACGCCTGAGTGCGGCGCAGGTCGCGCCGGCGTCGGTCGCCTTCGAGATCACGGAACGATCGACCGCCGAGCATACGGCACTCGCGCGTGGCATCAAGCGCCTGCGCGATAACGGCCATGCCGTTTATATCGACGACTTCGGCACGCAATATTCGAGTCTGTCCTACCTATCGGCGCTGCCGGTGACCGCGGTCAAGCTCGACAAGTCCTTTTGCCGCGGCTTGCCGGAAGACGAGAAAGTCGGCGTGGTCGCTTCTCGGATCGCCGCGATGGTCGCCGCATTGAAGCTCGATCTGATCGTCGAGGGCATCGAACATGCGCCACAAGCGCTGTGGTTCCAACAGCTGCATCCGCCGCCGCTGGGTCAGGGCTGGCTCTACGCGCGCGCCATGCCCGCTTCGCAAGTGGCCGCATATTGCCATGTACAGGCGAGTGATGCGGACGGCGGCATGACGATGGCGGCGCGTCCGGCCGCGCAGTGACAGGCGTTCAATAAGGTCGCGGACTCGTCTACAATCGGCAATCGACTCCACTTGCCAACCACGCCCGCCATGTCCGACTCCGCCGCATCCGCACCGATTACCCTCCCGACGTATGACGACGTCGTTGCCGCCAGCGCGCGCATCGCCGGCCATGCGCATCGCACACCGGTCATGACGTCGCGCATCCTCAACGATGCTTCCGGGATGCAGCTCTTTTTCAAGTGTGAAAACCTGCAGCGTATCGGCGCATTCAAGTTTCGCGGTGCCTTCAATGCGCTATCGCGTTTCGACGAAGAACAACGCAAGAACGGCGTGATCGCATTTTCGTCGGGCAATCACGCACAGGCAGTCGCCTTGTCCGCGCAGCTGCTCGCCATACCCGCCACCATCGTGATGCCGAAGGATGCGCCCGAGATCAAGGTACAGGCGACAAAAGGCTATGGCGCGGAGGTGGTGTTCTACGATCGCTACACTGAGGATCGGGAAGCGATCGGCCGGACATTGGCCGCCGCCCGAAACCTGACTTTGATTCCGCCATACGATCATCCGGACGTCATCAGCGGCCAAGGCACCGCCGCGAAAGAACTGTTCGAAGAGGTGGGCCCGCTCGATGCGCTGTTCGTCTGCATGGGCGGGGGCGGCCTTCTCTCCGGCAGTGCCCTGGCAGCGCGCGCACTGGCGCCGGACTGCAAGGTCTTTGGTGTCGAGCCGGAAGCCGGCAACGATGGCCAGCAGTCCTTCCGCACCGGCAAGATCGTGCATATCGAGACGCCGAAGACGATTGCGGACGGGGCGCAGACCCAGCATCTGGGCCAATACACGTTCGCGCTGGTACGCCAGAATGTCGACGACGTGCTGACGGCGAGCGATGCGCAACTGGTCGCCGCGATGCGCGACCTGGGCAGCTATATGAAGCTGATCGTCGAACCCACTGGATGCCTGGGCTATGCCGCCGCGCTGGCGGAAAAAGCGCAATGGGCCGGTAAGCGAGTGGGCATCATCGTCAGCGGTGGCAATGTCGATATCGCGCGCTACTGTGCCCTCCTCGCGCAATAGTCTTTTACCCGAAAGGATCGTGACATCCGCTTAAAGAAGCCTAAAATAAAAGTCAAGGAAACAAATTAATTGCAGCGAGACACCGCTGGCGCCTTATCGGGTTCCGTCGGTGCCCGTTTCCGAAGCGGCAAGCCTACCGGGCTAGCCGTCTTACATCAACGGGAGAGTTTCGATGAAAAGCAAACTGATTTCTATCTTGGCAGTTACGGGTCTTCTGGCAGCACCAGCTTTGGTCATGGCACAGTCGCAGGATAATGGTCCGCTCACGCGTCAGGATGTCAAAACGCAGTTGATCCAGTTGGAAAATGCAGGCTATAACCCTGCTCAGAACGATATTTATTACCCGTCGAACATTCAGCACGCGCAACAACGCGTGAACAGCCGGATGTACGGCGGCGGTCAGTAAGGGTTCAAGGGCGCCGTTCCACTGGCGCCTTGTAGGATGCATCGTCATGCAGTAAGGCGGTGTGCGTGACGCGCCAGCGAGCGTCTTTGGTTTGGCGAAAAGCGATGCCTGAGGCAGTGCGTGAACGGGTTCTCACTCATGCATTGCGTGGCGCCATGCGACAGCACGGGTTGCGGACCTTGCAAGCGACCGTCCGTTGAACCGGAACGGTCGTGTCGATTGCGCCGAGAGGGATCGCCTGAGGTGGTTTGACGCTCCAGCGTTACGGGGGAAGCCCGTCCGAGTGAAAGCTCGGACGGGCTTTTTTCATGGCGGTTCCATTCAGGATTGCGCTGTTGCCGCGGCCGCGCCGCGAATGCGTCCCGGCAGATACACCGCCAGCGCAATCAATGCAGCAAGCCCCATCGTCAAGCTCAGCGCCTGCAGTTGCAGCGCGGGAAACAGGGTCACGACCACGACGCTGGATACGGCCCCGCAAATCATCTGCACCGACGTCATCACGCCACTTGCCTGACCCGCGATATGCGGCAGCGGCGACAATGCGCCATGCGCCGCGTTGGGCGCGACCAGGCCGAAGGCAAAGGTGGCAAGCACCAACATCGGCATGACGTCGAGCAGGCTTTCGTGATGCGACAAGCCGATCGCCAGCAAGCCCCCCGAGGCGACGAGGGCCAATACGATCCCCGTCAAGATCAACGCCGAACCGCGCACGCCGCGACGCGACAGCCGCTCGCCCAGCGTCGCGCCGACGACAATACCGAGCCCCGTGCATGCGAACATCGCCGAGTAAACGGTGCCGGACACCTGCAATCGCCCCAACAGCACGAGCGGCGAGGCACTGACATAGGCGAACATCCAGGCAAAACCCAAACCATTGACGAGCATGTGTGCACGCGCATCCGGATGCCGCGCCAGCGTCAGATAGTTCGCCCATAGTCCCTTGCCCCGGGCCGAATCGCCATCATGCTGAGAACCCGCCGACACCCGGTCCATCGTCGCCGTTGACGACACGCGGGCGGCACGCAAGGACGGCAAGGTTTCGCCGATACCCCGCCAGGCGATCAGCGTCAGCAGACAGCCATAGCCAAGGATCACCAGATAGATCCCGCGCCAGCCGATGCCGGCCAGCAGCAAGGTTCCCAACGCCGGCGACAGGATGGGCGCGACATTCGCGACGATCGTAATCACCGCCATGCGGCTCTGTGCCGCCTGTCCCTCGAACAGATCCCGGACCATCGCGAAGGCCAGTGTCATGCCCGCGCCGGCACCGGCGCCCTGCACCACGCGCGCGAGCAACAGCAACCAGATCGATGGCGTGGCGGCGCACGCTAGACTCGCCAGGAAGAAAAGCAGCAAGCCGGCCAGTAGCGCCGGGCGACGGCCGCGTCGATCGGCAAGCGGTCCATAGACGATCGGGCCCGCCGCAAAGCCGAACATGAAGAGTCCCAAGGTCAGGCCAGCGCGACTGGGCGTCGTTGTCAACCCGCGCGCGATGTCGCCGATCGCCGGCAATGCCATATCGGTCGCCACCGGCGCAAGCGCGGCGAGCGCGCCGAGAAACAGCAAATGTAAGACACCGTCGGGTGCCAGGGTTTTCTTGTTCTGCATCGAACCACCTGCCGCGGCCGCCCGCTCGGACGCGAAAAAGTGAGTGCACTGCTTTGCGGTACAGCAGTGTATCGCATTACAATGCAACGCGCTTTAGACGACAAAACAGCGATAATCGATGAACAAGGAAGCAAGCGGTATTCAGGTCATTGCCCGCGCGGCCGCAATTCTGCGCGCCGTGGGCCGCGACGGCGTCAGTCTGGGCGACCTGGCCCGGGAAACCAAGCTCCCCCGCTCGACGGTGCAGCGCATCGTCGATGCGCTCGCGCACGAGCATCTGCTGGAAGCGGGCGCCGACGGCGTGCGACTCGGGTGGGGCATCCAGGCCTTGGCCCAGGTCGCGCAGACCCGCATCACCGAGCAAGTGCGTCCCTATCTCGAAAGTCTGGCCCTGTTGACGGGGGAATCGGTCGATATCGCCTGCCGCGATGGCCGTGAGGTAACCTTCGTCGATCACGTCATCTCGCAGCAGGAGTTGCGCGTGGTGCCGACGTCGGAAAAGCCGCGCCCCTTGCACGCGATGGCCAATGGCAAGGCCTTGCTGGCGCTGCTCGACGACCGCGCGGCCTGCCGCCTTCTCGGATTGGACGACGCCGACGCTCCCCTGGTGCCGCGCTTGACACCGAATACGCTCGTCGAACGCGACGGGTTGCTGGCGACGTTGGCCGATGTCCGTCGAACCGGGCTGGCCTACGACCGCGAGGAACATGCGGAAGGCGTCTGTGCCGTCGCGATCGCCATCGATGTCCCGGGCATACGCCCGCACGCCTTGTCGATAGCCGTGCCGACGTCGCGTTTTGCCATGCATTTGCCCCGTTTCGAAGCGGCGATCCGAGCGGCGCATGCCGATATCGTCGCGGCCTTGCGCCATGACGCAGCGTGCCCCGGACTGCCGGCACGACCGGGTCGATCGATATCGTGCTGAGCAGTTCCGGATGGCATCGACGCGTGTGGGCGCTGGCATTGCCCGTCATGCTGGCGAACCTGACGCAGCCCATCCTGGGGCTCGTGGACACCGCCGTGGCAGGACACCTAGGCGGTAGCGGCCCCTTAGGCGCCGTGGCCTTGGGCGGCCTGTTCTTCAGCTTCGTTTTTTGGAGCTTCGGCTTCCTGCGGATGGCCACAACCGGCTTGATCGCCCAAGCGCATGGCGTGGCAGCCGCGGTTTCCAACACGGTGACGGCCGGGACCGGCGGTGCGCGGCCCGACATGGCTCACGGCCGTGCGCGCGACAATCCGCAATGGGCGCTTCACGTCATCCTGTTGCGTGGCCTGTTGCTCGCGGCGGCGCTCGGCCTCGCCATCTGGGCCGTGCATGCCCCGCTGTTGCACTATGGCCTTCGGGCACTCGGGGCCGCGCATGCGGGCGATGTCGTGTCACACGATGCGCTTGTCTATAGTCGCGCCCGCATCGTGGCAGCGCCGTTCGCGCTACTCAATTACGTCGTGCTCGGCTATCTGCTCGGCCTCCAGCGGATGCGTCTCGCTTTGCTATTTCAAGCGATCGTCAACGCGGTGAACCTCATCGCCGTGCTGCTGGCGGTCTACGTTTTCCACGCCGGCGTGGCGGGCATCGGCGCCGCCACGGCTTGTGCGGACATCGTTGGCTTTGCCTGCGCTTTCGGCATCGTCTGCCCCCCGATCAAAGCGGCCGTCGCATATCGGAAGGCCGATCGGCATCGGCGCGCCGAAAACATCCTTCACCGTGCGAGCGATCCTGCCCCGGCCGGCGCTGACGCTGACGCTGATACCGGCGCAAACACGGCCGACGCATCGGCGATCTTTTATTGGCTGGCCTGGCGACGGATGTTTGCCTTGAACCGCGACATCTTCGGTCGTACGCTGTGCCTGCAAGTGGCGTTCGGCTGGTTTGCGCATGCCGGTGCGCAACAAGGTGCCGTCGTGCTGGCCGCCAACGCGATCCTCTTGCATTTCCAGACCTTCATGGCCTATGCCCTCGACGGGTTCGCGCAGGCCGCCGAAGTCCTCGTCGGCGCCGCCGTCGGGGCAAGGCAGCGCGCCGTCTTCCGTCGCAGCATCGTCGTCTGCGCGGTGTGGGCCTCCGTCACGGCCGTGCTCTTCGGCCTCGCCTACCATCTGTCCGGTGCGGCGATCGTCGACAGCCTGACCAGCGATCCCGACGTGCGCACGACGGCGTATCGTTACCTTGTCTGGGTCGACGTACTGCCGTTGGCGTCGGTGCTGGGTTTCGTGCTGGACGGCGTCTTTATCGGCGCCACGCGGACCCGACCGATGCTGGGCTCGATGGCATTGTCCCTGCTGCTGTTCGGCCTGGCCTGCTGGATCGCCTACCCGCGCTATGGCAACCATGGGCTGTGGGCCGCATTGATCGTATTCCTCACGGCGCGCAGCGTGACGTTGGCACTGTGCCTGCCCGCACTGACTGCGACGATCGAACGTCGCCCTGGCGACGGCGAGACGCGCGTCGAGTCCGCCTAAAGCGTCGTGAATCGCGCGCCGAACGCTGACCGTGATATTCGAGATAAATATCGCTGCGGGTCATCACGGTGACATGATCGCGCACCGACCTTGGCTGACACCGAATGGCGCAGCGCGACTTTATTTTTTTCCGCCGACGCGCCAAACCCGCGGTTTCGACACCGCGCACCGTCCAAAACGAGAAATTTGGCCCTGCCAGCTTTGCATTTACGAAAAAAAGATATGTCCGAAAACAAGCGTGGCTTCGCAATTCGTAAAAATATTTATCTCAATTTATTCATCGATTTGCATAAGAAAGGCATGATGTTTGTACGAATCGTCCTACAAGAATTTCAGAGTTTCTGCCGCTAACACGACTACCCGGATGGCTAGCCTTCGCATTTTCTTATTGACGGCTCAAAGACATTTGCCAACAATACACACGCAGTACTCATTTTGTGGCGGCGCGCTTTCCATTCGACTGTTCCGCGCTGTCCGTCTCAATGCACAACTTGGATGAAACATGGCAACCGGTATTGTTAAGTGGTTCAACGACGCGAAGGGTTTTGGCTTCATTACGCCTGACGACGGTGGCGAAGATCTGTTCGCACACTTCTCGGAAATTCGTGCAGATGGCTTCAAGTCGCTGCAGGAAAACCAGAAGGTCAACTTCGACGTGAAGCAAGGCCCGAAGGGTAAGCAAGCGTCGAACATCACGCCGGCCTGAACCCGGTACGCTCGGACAGCCCACCCTAAGAGCGCGCTCTCGGGGTCTGCCCTAGGTCGCCGATGGATCGTGTGCGGCATTATTGCCGCACATGACCCGTTGGGACCGAATAATCGCTTGTGCGCCTGATGACTGACTGGTTCTTCCGCCCAAGCATTTTCCCCTCTCGTCGCTGCTGTTCTGTCGTTCGTCTCTCCCCTCCGCGGGCGCATCATCCCCTCCCTGTTTTCATGTTCCCCTGTTTGTCCTAAAAGCGTCGTATCGATCGCTTGCACTACCGTGTCGTCATGACATGGGATAGATATCCTTGCGCGCCGACCGGGCATCGCCGCCGTGCCCGTGCAGCATCCCTGCAAAGCTGTCACACTTACGCCGTTCCGTGGTCCGTGGTCTATCTCAATTTATGAGCGCATCTCCTCCCGCATCCCCCCCAGCCGGCGCCGGCGCCCCACCAGTCGCCCCCGCCGCACCCACGCCTTTTACAGGCGGCAAACTGGTCCTGGCAACGATTGCCGTCGCGCTGGCCACGTTCATGAACGTGCTCGACTCGTCGATTGCGAACGTCGCCATTCCGACGATCTCCGGCAATCTCGGCGTGTCGGTCGACGAAGGCACCTGGGTGGTGACGGTGTTCGCCGCCGCCAACGCGGTCTCGATCCCGCTGACCGGTTGGCTGACGCAGCGCCTCGGTCAGGTGAAGCTCTTCGTCAGCTCGATCATCCTGTTCGTCATCTCGTCCTGGCTGTGCGGCCTGGCGCCCAATCTGCCGGTGTTGCTGGCAGCGCGGGTCTTGCAAGGTGCCGTTGCCGGGCCGCTGATCCCGATGTCGCAGGCGATCCTGCTGAGCTCCTATCCCAAGGAGAAGTCTTCGATGGCGCTCGCGCTATGGGGGATGACCGCCGTGGTCGGGCCGATTGCCGGCCCCTCGCTCGGCGGCTGGATCACCGACAGCTACAGCTGGTCCTGGATCTTCTATATCAATATCCCCGTCGGGATCTTTTCCGCGGGCGTCACCTGGGCGCTGTACCGGAAACGGGACACGCCCACGCGCAAGGTGCCGATCGACCTCGTTGGACTTGGCTTGCTGATAGCCTGGGTGGCATCGCTGCAAGTGATGCTCGACAAGGGCAAGGATCTCGACTGGTTCTCGTCGCCGGTGATTTGTGCGCTCGCCGTCTGTGCCGCCATCGGCTTTGCTTTCTTTGTCGTATGGGAGTTGACCGACAAGAACCCGGTGGTCGACCTGCGTCTGTTTGCCGGACGTAACTTCTTTGGCGGAACGGCCGCAGTGGGGGTGGCCTATGGCCTGTTCTTCGGCAATCTCGTGCTATTGCCGCAATGGATGCAGCAGTATCTGAATTACCGCTCGGTGGACGCCGGTCTCGTCACGGCGCCATTGGGGATATTCGCGTTGATCATGTCACCGATCATCGGCAAGATTCTGCCCAAAATGGATGCGCGAATTCTGGCGACCGCGGCATTTGCCGGTTTCGCGGTGGTCTTCTTCATGCGCTCGAACTACGTGCTCGAGATCGACACATACCATCTCGTATTACCGACGCTGCTCCAAGGCATTCCGATGGCGATGTTCTTCATCCCATTGACGGCAATCACTTTGAGCGGCCTGCCTCCGAGCAAGATTCCAGCGGCCGCGGGGCTGACGAATTTCGTGCGCGTGTTCTGCGGTGCGGTGGGTACGTCACTCGCCGGCAATGAGTGGACCAATCGCATCGCACTGCATCACGAGAGACTGACGGAACAGGCGAATATTTATAATCCGACGTTCCAGCAGTCGCTGCAGCAATCCCAACAGGTATTGCATATCAACGAGGCGCAGGCACGCGGATTGTTCGATTTCAATCTGAGCGCGCAGGCAGCGATGATGGGGCTGAACGATATTTTCTTTATATCGGCCATCATCTTCCTGCTGATCATTCCGCTGATCTGGATCACCAAGCGGAATCGTCCGGCCGGTGGCGGCGGGAGCGGCGGTGGTAGCACCGCCAGCGATGCGGCGGCAGCGGCGCACTAATCGGCACGCTTGACCCTGCTGCCGCGCCCTGGACATTGCGTCCAGGGCATCAGGAAGCGGCGGTCCGCGCCGGCGCCTTCGCCACACGGACCGATCCGGTCTAGCCGTTCTGCGCCTTGTCCTGTTCCTGCCAGATCGTCTCAGCCAGATGGAAGGCCGAATTCGCCGCCGGCACGCCGCAGTAGATCGCGCACTGCAGCAACACCTCTTTGACCTCCTCGCGCGTGACGCCGTTGTTGCGCGCGGCGCGCAGGTGCAGTGCCAACTCCTCGTTTCGATTCAAGGCGATCATCAAACCGATCGTCAGCAGACTCCGCGTGTGACGTGGCAGGCCGTCGCGGGTCCAGATCCCGCCCCACGCGTATCGCGTGATCATGTCCTGGAATTCTTCGTTGAACGGCGTCAGGTGCTGCAGCGAGCGATCGACATGCGCCGCGCCCAACACCTCGCGGCGTACCGCGAGTCCTTTCTGATAGCGCGTCTTCTCCTGCAGCGCGCCCCGATCGAAAAAGTCCAGCAAGG
This sequence comes from Robbsia sp. KACC 23696, assembly GCF_039852015.1. Classification (NCBI taxonomy): domain Bacteria; kingdom Pseudomonadati; phylum Pseudomonadota; class Betaproteobacteria; order Burkholderiales; family Burkholderiaceae; genus Robbsia; species Robbsia sp. KACC 23696. The sequence goes on from NZ_CP156628.1 coordinate 692,573, forward strand.
TCTGCGAATACGCGTCGGCCTTCTCGACATTCGCGATGTGGCCGGCGGCGAATTCCTTGTAGCGTGCACCTGGGATTTGCGCATGCAGCCAGCGGCCCTGCTCGGCGCTCGTGGAGAGATCGTGCGTGCCGGCAATGACCAGCGTCGGCACGCTGACCGACGCCGCCGCGTCCCGCAAATCCGCGCTGGCCAATGCGCCGCAGTTCGCGCAATAGCCTGCTTCCGATGTCGTCGTCAGTACCGCGCGCAAAGGCACCAGCTTTTCGGGATGCGCGGTCTGGAACCCTTCGGTAAACCAGCGCGACAGAATCGTATCGGCGAATCCGGCGAGGGTCTTTTCCTGTACGGTGTCGATGCGCGTCTGCCAGGACGCCTCGCTACCCACGCGTGCCGCGGTATTGCTCAATACCAGTTTGTCCAGTCGATCCGGATGCTCGATCCCGAGCGCGAGGCCGGTCAGTCCCCCCATCGAGATGCCGCAGAAATGACTGCGCGCGATGCCGAGATGGTCCCATAAGGCGATGACGTCATCGCGCAACTGCTCGATCGCATAGGGTCCTTGCGGTGCACTCGACTGGCCATGACCGCGGGTGTCGTAACGCAATAGGCGGAAATACGGCGACAGCGCCTCGGCCTGCGCCGACCACATCGTCAAGTCCGTGCCCAGGGAATTCGACAAGGTCAACCAGGGCGCGCCCTCCGGGCCTTCCACGCGATAACGCAGACGCACGCCATTCACGTCGGCCCATTGGTCCTGCGCCTGCGGCGCCGTGCGAGGTGTCGCATTTGGCTCCATCGATTCTCTCCGTTTCCAAACGATTTCGTATATAGGGTGGCAAGGCGAGCCAGCGCATGGTTCATCGCGGCTGACGGTGACAACAGGCACGCATGACGTCGGCATCAGCGTCGTCCCGCTGCGGCGAGCCGGTCAGCGGGACGCCTGCGGCGCGCTGTCGCTTGCCTGATATCGTGCCAGCACGGCGTCGACAAAGGCGCCGGCCTGCCCCGTGTAATGGGCGGGATCCAATAATTGCGTCAATTGCGTCTCCGACAATTGCGCACGAACTTCCGACTGCTCCAGCAACACCTCTCGCAAGGTGCACTTTTGCGAGACGGCGGCCTTCGATGCCGCCTCGACCAGATGATGCGCTTCGATGCGCCCCAAGCGTTCGCCCAAGGCCAGCATGACCGCCTCGCCGAGAATCAGTCCCTGCGTGAGATCCAGATTCGCCGACAGGCGCCCGCGATCGACGTTCAAGCCGTCGAGGATACCGACGACGGCATCGAGCGCGCCACTGGTCAGCCGTGCGATATCGGGCAGCGCATCCCACTCCGCCTGCCATCCGCCCAGCGCCCGTTCGTGTTGCTGCACCATGCCACCGAGCATCGTCGCCACCAAGGACGGCACGCGCTGTGCCGCGGTCAAGACGGCCGCGCAGCCCACGGGATTACGCTTGTGCGGCATCGTCGACGATCCGCCTTTGCCCGCTCCGGCCGGCTCCGCCAGTTCGCCGATCTCGGTCTGCATCTGCAACGCGATATCGCCGGCCAGCTTGCCGAGACTGCCGGTTACCATGCCCCAACAACATGCCAGCTCCGCGAGGCGGTCGCGCTGCGTATGCCAGGACACGTCCGGTGCCCGAAGGTCCAGCGCCGCGGCCAAACCTCGCAGCACGGCGGGCGCGTGTGCGCCGAGGCTCGCCAGCGTGCCGGCCGCGCCGCCGAATTGCAGCACGCGGACCTGCTCGCGCGCGGCGGCCAGCCGTGTCCGATGACGCAGCATCGCATCCAAGGCCTGGGCGAACTTCAGGCCGAGCGTGATGGGCAGCGCCTGCTGTAACCAGGTGCGGCCGACCTGTGGCGTATCGCGATGCGTCGCGGCCAAGCTCGCGAGCAGTTGGCAGACCCGCGCCAATGCGGCGTCGATCACGTCGCAACTGTCCAGGGACTGCAGCACGGTGGCCGTGTCGATGATGTCCTGGCTGGTCGCCCCCCAATGGACGTAGCGTGCCGCCTCTGGATCCCGAGCCTTGACCACGGCGGTCAATTGCTTGACGAGCGGAATGGCCGTGTTGCCCGCGGAAGCGCTCGCGTCCAACAAGGCCGGAATGTCGAGCAGCGCGACGTCGCACGCGGCGGCGATCGGCGCCACCGCCGCGTGCGGCACGACGCCGGCGTCGGCACTGGCGCGCGTCAGGGCGGCTTCGACATCGAGCATGCGCTGCAGCGTCGTCTCGACTTCCCAGATCGGCAGCATGGCGCGGCCGCCGTAAAGTCGATCGGTTATGCGCCCCGAAACCGGAGACGAGGATTGGGAAGGGGATGGCGTGGAGGTCGTGGCAGTCATGGCGGGCTTTATCGATGTTCGCGTGACGAACGTAAATTCTATAAACGAACACCTTTTTTATCTTAGGTCTCGCCTCGAAGCATTGTCAACGGACTGCGCACGCCGCCGCGCACGATGGATGATTTTTCGCGGGTAAACGATAGGAGATGCCGGCCGCTCATCGTGGCGGGTGGCATCCGCCATGGGAGGCGGCCGCCTTGTGCCGCGGCGCGGCCTGACCTTATCCCAATTTGGCGGCTTCCCGCAGGCAGGCCAACCATCCGTGCAAGGCGACCGGCGTCTGCCGGTCGACCGGCAGGATCATCCCGACCGGCTCCTCGGATCCCGCCGTCGAAATGGGCAGCGTCTGCAACAGGCCGGACTCCACGTCGAGCCGGATCGCGCTATGCGGCACGAACCAGACGAAATCGTGCTCGCGCACCAGTTGCCGCCCCATCGACACCGACACCGTCTCAATCCGCGGCGCCGCCGTTCGCGCGCCCCCGTCCTCCAATGTCGCCAGTATCCGATTTGCCGATTCCCGGATCAGCGTACCAGCCGGCGGCAGAATCAGCGGATACGCCAGCAACTGCGTCGCACCGATCCGTCTCTCCGACAGCAACGGGTGCTTTGGCGCGACGCAGGCACTGAGGGGCTCGCTACGCAGGAATTCGAAATTGAGGCCCGACATCGCCGCAGGATCGGCGATACGACCCAGCGCCATATCGAGCTCGGCGTCTCGCATGCCATTCAGCAAGGCACGGTTGGTGCCGGTGGTGAGTTGCAGCGTGACGTGCGGCCAGGCATCACCGAAGCGTTTGATGGCAAGCGTGACCCAGTCGCTGACCAGGGTGGGAAGCACGCCGATGCGCAGACGTTCCGGTCCGACATCGGTGGCGTGTATCGCGGCGTCGATGCCGTCCTGCAGGCTGATCATGCAGGCTGCGGCATGCCGCTGAAAGGCCATCGCCGACGCGGTCGGCGTCGCGCCGTTACGGCCGCGCACGAATAGCACCACGTTCAACGCGCCTTCGAGTTCCGAGAGCGTCTTCGATGCGGCAGGCTGGCTGATCGACAAGGCATCGGCCGCCTTTTGCAGGCTCCCCTGCTGCAGGACGGCCAGGAAACATTGGAGGTGGCGAAGCTTGATGCGGTTAAGCGTGGTCATGCACCTTTCCAGCGTGATACGGGTGTACAGGAGGACATACCGCAGGACCTAGGGTTAACACCCTCAAACCAGCGGTTGGGATAACCCTGAGAAAACACCATTTTGCATGTGAAACGGTTAAGCATACAGTGTCGTCATCGCATTGCGATCAAAATGACCCTGCAGTATGCGGCCCCGACGCACCGAAGCTCGAGCACGCGCACGCGCAAGACTGCATCAGACCGCGGCCGCCAAAAAAAGGAGACAAGCGTATGTCCTCATTGCTGATCACGCCGCGCGACTGGGAAACCCAGCCCGCGTATTCGACCCCATCCTATCGCTCGACCGGATTACGGGCACCCAGCCAGTCATTGATTCCACTGCCGGCAAAGCTGCGCGAACTGCGCGCACCGGTCTATGGCGCGGAGCGTCTCGGCGCTCTCGATCATGACCTGACACGCAATGCGGCGCGCAATGGCGAGCCGTTGGGAGAACGCATTATCGTCACCGGCCGGGTGCTGGACGAAGGCGGGCAACCGGTGCGCAATACCTTGGTCGAAATCTGGCAAGCGAATGCCGCCGGGCGCTACGTCCACAAGGTCGATCAGCACGGCGCCCCGCTCGATCCCAATTTCCTGGGTGCCGGCCGCTGCATGACCGATGATCAGGGACGCTATCGCTTTATGACGATCAAGCCGGGCGCCTATCCCTGGGGCAATCATCCGAATGCCTGGCGGCCGCAGCACATCCATTTTTCCTTGTTCGGCGATTACTTCGCATCGCGCCTGGTAACGCAGATGTACTTCCCGGGCGACCCGCTGTTCGCGTTCGATCCGATCTATCAAGGTACGCCAGAAGCCTATCGCAACCGTCTGGTCGCACGCTTCGACCTGGATACGACCGAGGCCGATTTCGCATTGGGATATCAGTTCGATATCGTCCTGCGTGGCCCGCAACAGACGCCGATGGAGTAAGCCGACATGACGAACAATACGACCCCGCTGGCCACCGCCGACCATAACGGCAATCCGTTGAAGCAGACCCCGTCGCAAACCGTCGGTCCCTTCTTTGCCTATGGCTTGACGCCGACACAATACAACTACGGCTTCGACAGTCTGTTCACGCCCGTCATCGCACAGCCCACCGCGCGCGGCGAGCACATCACGATCACCGGCCAGGTGTTCGATGCGAACGGTGCGCCGATCGTCGATGCGTTGTTGGAGTTTCTGCAACCGGATAGCGAGGGGCGCTACATCGGCACCCCGCAGGAAGCCAGCGAAACCGGCTTCAGCGGTTTTGGTCGCGTCGGCACCGGTACCGATCCGAAGGCCCGCTATACGATCGAGACCTTGAAGCCCGGCGTTGCCACGGCGGGAGATGCGCCGCATATCAACGTCATCGTGTTGATGCGTGGTGTGCTGCTGCACGCCTTCACCCGCATTTACTTCGACGATGAAGCCGCCGCGAACGAGAAGGATCCGGTCCTGAACATGGTGCCGGCCGCGCGCCGGGCAACGCTCGTCGCTAAAACGGAAGCCGTGTCCGGCAAGAAGACCTATCGCTTCGATATCCGCATGCAAGGCGACGGCGAAACGGTCTTCTTCGACCTGTAATACCGCGTCCACGGACCCGCTCGCGGATGCGGCGGGTTCGTTCAGACGCAGGCGTTTTATTCGTCGGCGTTCGCCAATTCGAAGCGAATCGGTTGTGCGCCTTCCCACAAGGTCCGCACGCCCAGATCCCGCAGCTTTTCCTTACCCTCGACGATCGTCAGAAAGTGGTTGCCGGCCAGTTGGCCCAGCTTGCTCGAGAAGCAGCATGAACCATAGGCCATGATGATTTCCGTCTCGCTATAGCCACCCGGGTAGAACAGCACATCGCCGACCGAGGGATGGCTGGTGTGATTCTCGAAACCCAGGGGCTGGCCGTCCAGCTCGAGTTTCCAATCGCCCAGCGGTACCCAGCACCCCTCGCCGCTCCAACGGACGTGGATCAGCTTCTGCTCGTAGGGCAGCAAGGCCAGGAAAGCCTTTACCGTATGCGGCGCATCCGGATGGGTTTCAGCGATGAAAACGTCGTCGCCAGAGGTGATCTTGATTCGCGTCATGGTAGAGTAATCTGAAATTCGTATCGAGCGCCGTCCGGGCGCGATGGCCGCCAACCGGACCGCACACTTGTTTTGCCACGCGGTAATGATGCCCGCGCCATTTATCTAGCGCAACTCATCGTACCAGGGTCGTGCGTGCGCTGTATTGCGAAGGCGATATGACACTCATCACGCCCAGATCGCGCTTGCCTCGCACACACACGGAGCCTACGGGACGTAGGGGGCGCGCACGCAGACGCGCATCAGGTCCGCATCCGATCCAGTTCCGCCACGCGTCGCCACTCGTCCGCGGCCAGGCCATCCAGCGTATCTCGAAAAGCTTGCGCGGCCAGATCCAGATCCTCCGCCGTCACCGTTTCCAGCGGGTTATGGCTAATGCCCCCATTGCCGCAACGTACAAACAGCATCGCGACATCGGCGATTCGACTCATTTCCACCGCGTCGTGCCCGGCGCCGGACGGTAAATGCCGGATCGGCACGCCGAGTCGATCCAGGGCACGGACGAACCGCGCCTGCAGCGCCGGCGCGCAGGGCACCGTATCCGATGCCAATACTAATTCCGTCTCCACCTGGATGCCGCGCCGCGCGCAGATGGCCTGGATACGCGTCATCACGTCCGACACGGCGGCGTCCCGTATCCCGTCCTCGCCCGCGCGAATGTCCAGCGACAACAGGCAGCGGCCCGGTACGACATTCACCGATCCGTTCGGCACTTCGAGCCGGCCGACCGTGCCCACCAAAGAGGGCACGCCGCTGCAGCGCTGTTCCACATACAGCGTGATCTCGGCTGCCGCTGCGGCGGCGTCGCGACGCAAATCCATTGGCATCGCACCGGCATGTCCGGCGATCCCGGTCAGATGCACGAGATAGCGCTTGCTGCCGGAGATCGCGGTGACCACGCCCACCGGCACTTGCTCGGTGAACAGTACTGGCCCCTGCTCGATATGGACCTCAAGGAAAGCCAACACCGTGGACGGATCACGTTTTCCGTCCCGTAATGCCTGCTGCAAGACGTTTTCGTCGTCGTGCGGCAGACTCGGCTTGTCCGGCGCGGACGGTAAGTCTTGCGCGGCACCATCCCGCGCGGCCAGCCGTTGCGCATTGGCCAGCACCGCCTCGCGCAATGGCACCCCCTGTTCATCGGTGCGTGCCAGCACCGATGCATCGATATTGCCGGTGAGTACGCTACTGCCGAGGAAAGACGTCTTGAAACGCACGCCCTCCTCTTCGGCAAAGGCGATCACATCGATATCGAACGGGAATCGCTCGCCCCGCCGATGCATTTCGGCGATCAGCGTAATGGGCAGCAGGATACCGACGCGGCCATCGTATTTACCGCCATTGCGGACCGTATCGTAATGCGAGCCGGTGACCACGCTGCGCGCCCCCACGACGGACGAGCGATAGCGGCCGATCACATTGCCGAAGATATCGATATGCGCCTGCATGCCGGCGCGACGCATCCACTCGGCGATCAGATCCGCGCAAGCATGATGCGCCGGCGTCAGATAGGTGCAGGTCAATACGGCCGGCACACGACCAGCGGCATCGACGGCGGCGTCATCGCTATGCACTGCCAACGCCTCGCACCAGCGCATCACCTCGCGCCCATGGAATACCTGGCGCCCCAGCAAGTGATTGAAGCGCAACTCGGCGATGCGATTGACCTGACGGACGGCCTCGGCCAATTCGTCGCGACGCTGCGCCCGCAGGCGACGTTGCAGCGCGGCGAGGATGTCGGCCATCGCGGCCGCTGCCCCGACCGCAGCAACAACACTCGCGCCGGACCGATCGAGATGGTCGGCGGCCAGGATGAAAGGAAAGCCGAAGCGTTTCCGATACGCGAGATTTTCGGCGATCACTTTCTCGCGCAGACTGTCGAGCAGGCCGGCATCGTCGTCTTCAGGTTTCGATGGTGCCGCGGAATCGCGCTCGGCTGGCGACGTCGCCAGCGTTCCCAGGTGGCACCCGCCGCCAAACGTCTCGCGCGTAGCCGCGCTATCGGTCAGATCCGGATGCGCCCGGATGACCGCTAATTGCTCATCTTCGCTCGCATCCGCGACACTGCGCCAGAGCGCGTGAAGCAAGGCCGCGGGGCTCGCAAAAGGGCGTGCCCTCGCCACCCGGCGAACCACCCATTCACTGTGTGCGTACAGGCCCTCGAGGGCGACCAGAAAGCCGTCGTCGTCGACCGTACTCAACTGCTCCATTGTCATTTTTCGATTCATCGCGCCTCCGCCGCTGCGCCGCATTATCGCTCATGCGGCGCGTTCGCTGCATAAGGCGGCCGCACTAGGCGTTGTTGTCGCCGGCCAGCTTGCGCAGCAGGAACAAAATCGCGACCCGCTCCACCGCATTCAGGTCGGCCATGGTCAATTCGCTGATCCGGGCAGCCGACGGGGTGGTGTCGTTCAGCACCTGTTCGCCATCCGCCGTTAATTCGACGACGGTCTTGCGGCGGTCCGTCGCATCGGTGCGCAGCGCGATCAGGCCGCGCGCGCGCAGGCGTTCGATGATGCCGCGCGCGGTGGCGGCATCGATCGCCGTCGCCTTGCCGAGATCGCTCATCGACGAGGGTCCCATCCGTCGGCTCGCGCTCATCACGGCGAATTGCACGGCCGTCAGTTGCGGATCGGCGATCGTCTGATTGAAGATCGCCAGATGACGCTGATGCGCCTTGCGCAGCAGATGCCCGATCTGCTGCTGAACATCGTAATCGGATAGGCCGCCCTCAACGGGCCGGTCCGACGTAACATCGGACGGGAGCGGTGTGCCGGTCTGTGAATCGTCTGACATAAGGGCAAAGCTCGATCGATGAAGGAAACGGTGCATGCGATGCGGCTATTGCGTCGCATGCTCGTGCGTCAAGGCGGCCCGCACGCGTGCCGATGCGGCGCGCAAGTCTGTCCAGGCGGGCCGATCCGGCGCGTGTTCGGCACGCAGATAGCCGGCCAGCGCGGCGATCTGGGCGTCGTCGTATGCATCGGCGAATCCCGGCATGAAACCCAGGTCCGGGCTCGCTGGATCGTCGATGCCGGCAAGAATCACTCGCAGCAGATTATCCGGCTTCTCCGCCTGGATGCTGCTGTTCAACGCCATTTCCGGACGTACGCCGAAATGACCGACGCCGGCCTGCGGCGTATGGCAGACCGCGCAGGCAGCATCGAAGAGTCGCTTGCCCGGTTGCAATGCGGCCGGCAGCGCGACCTCCGATCGCGGCATCGACACGGCGTCGGGCGCGGGCGCGATCGTCTGCTGTCCGGCGGCGTGCCACGAGGCGACGTAGTGCGCGATCGCGCGGACATCGGCAGCCGGCAAGGTCGCCAGATTGCGAACCACCGGCGCCATCGGCCCGGCCGCCACCCCATGCTCGGCGGAGAAACCGACGCGCAGATAGTCATACAAGGCCGCTTCGGTCCACGGCTGCGGCGCGTCGCCCTGACCGATCAACGCCGGCGCGGTCCAGCCATCGGCCAGGCCACCGCTGAGATAGGCTGCCGTTCCCGGACCGCCACGCTCGGCGCCCAGCGCATTGCGCGGCGTGTGGCAGGCACCGCAATGCCCGAGGGCCTCGACGAGATAGGCACCGCGCCGCCACTCGGCACTGCGCGACGGGTCCGGCGCGAAAGGCTGCCTATCGAGATAGAGCGCGTTCCACCCGGCGAGCAACGGCCGCACGCCCCATGGGAAGCCGAGCGCTGTGCGACGCGTCGCCAACGCCGCCGGCGTCGCCTCGGGCGCACGCGTCATCAAGAAGGCATATAGCGCGGTCATGTCCGCGTCGGTCATCTTGCCGAACGCCGTGTACGGAAACACCGGATAGAGATGACGACCGTCACGCGAGATGCCTTCACGCATCGCGCGCTCGAATGCCGAATAAGACCAGCCACCGATGCCATCCTTTACATCGGGCGTCAGATTCGTCGAGTAAACGGTGCCGAACGGCGTATCGAAGGGCCGGCCACCGGTGCTGGCTGCCGCGCCTTCCGCCGTATGGCACACCGCGCAGTCCGCGGCGGCGGCGAGACGGCGCCCCCGTTCGATCGTGGCGGCCGTCCAGGTGTCCGGCGCCGGCGGCGCAACCCGCGGGATCTCGTTCCGAAACGGTCGCAACGGACCGAGCATGCGCACCGCCCCATCGGTCACCAAAGCCTGCCAGGACAGCGCACCGACGACCATCGCGCCCGCGGTAGCGGCGAGCCGGCCGCCCCACCGGCGTCGTCCTCCCACGAGCGGCGCGCGCCGGATATCGCGACGCTCGACATGCTCGACACGCGAAGCAGACGCCGGTACGTCGTCGACGGTACCAACATCGCCGCGTGGTGCCGCGCCGCGCGGAAGCACGGCATCACGGTCAGCGCCGTCCGCCGCGCCTGCCACGGGGCCGAACAAGCGGATAGGCATCGAGCGTTCGCGCTTGCCATTGGCTGCGAACACCGCATTCGCGACAGCGGCCGCCGCCAATCCGGCCGCGACGCGCTGCCATCGCGATTTCCCCGCAGGGTCGAACGTCGTCTCTGTGGTGTCCCGAGGTCCGAGAGCCGGCGAGAGCGCCCCCTCGGATCCGGCATACTGAGCAATCGAGGCGTCTGTTGCCGGGCCGCCGAGCGATGCGGTGCGGACCCAAGGCTGACTGTCGGCGGACTCGTCGAAGGGCACCGACAGCCCCGGGCCGTCCAATTGTTGTGCCGACGGCGATCCGAGCAGACCTTGCAAGGCCTGCGTCACCAGGGACTCGCTCAAACCGTCGATCTGGAACGCCGGGTCGGCGCTGTTCGCTCCCGGCAGAACGCCCTCGGCGCGTCCCGCCACCACGCGTTGCAACTGCATCGCGCCGGTACGGCGATCGACGGCAAGTTCGACGATCCATGCCATATACGATGGCGCGTTACGCCCGATGTCGACCGGTAGCGATGCGTCGGCGCGATGATCCGCCGTTTGCACCGGGCCGACTTCGGCGCCCAAGGTCGCATACGCGACGCCGCGCCCCAGAAGCAAGCCTTTGTTGCGCGCGGCCTTGATGGCGTCCGCCCACGCTGCGGGCGCGGCCAACCTGTCCGCCAGCGCCCGCAGCAAGGCTTTACCGCCCGCCTCCGTGACCGGGTCGAGCAGCGCGCCACGCCAGTGAATGGCGTCGCCCTGCGGCATTTGGGGGGCTGTCCGCAGCTCGTCGACGAGGCTCTCATGCGCGAAATGCCAGCCATCGTCCGTGTCGTGCCCCGCCCCGTCTTCCCCGCCTGACGTCTTTGCGTGAATCCGCATCGACGACAAACGATAGGTTTTTTCCGAGGAGTCGGTTTGCTCGCCGTTGCCGGAACCGTCACCGAGGTCGCCGTCGCTCCGCCGCGGCGTGGCGCACGCGTCGATTTCACCTTCGGCCTGCAGCGTCACGGTCGCGGTCTGATGCGCGATCCAATGGTATTCGGCGTGCAACGTCGCGCTTTCCTCGTTCGGCAAGGCGCCATCACTGCCGTCGGACAAGTGCCGCGCCGCTGTCATCGCGCCGCCTGCTTCAGATAGACGGCCGCGCGTTTCACCGCGCGCATGACCTCGACATGGCAGCCGCATCGACAGAGATTGAATCGCAGTGCGCTTCGTATCTCCGCATCGTCGGGATCGGGGGAGCGGGACAACAGCGATACCGTGCTGCAAATCATCCCGTTAAGGCAATACCCGCATTGCGCAGCCTGTTCCTCGATAAAGGCGCGTTGCACCGGATGCAGACGCGCCGGGTCGATTCCGGCATCGCCGTCGACTTCCGTATCGACGCCGGCCATTGGCGCATCGATCGCAGCAGCGATCGCATCGTCCCCCTGCGTGCTGCTCTGCCACAAGGCCGGCAATCCCTCCAGCGTCCTGACATCACGGCCGATCGTGGCCTTGACCGGCAGCACGCAACTGCGGACCGCCGCGCCATCGAGCAGCACCGTGCACGCGCCGCATTGCCCCAGCCCGCAGCCATACTTCGGCCCGTTCAGCGCGAAGTCGTTTCGCAGGACGTAGAGCAACGGCGTTTCCGGCACGACGTCCACGTCCTGTCCGGTACCGTTCACCCGAACGAACAGGCGCTGCGGGCGCGGCCATGCCCGTGCGTCGGGCCGGTCTTCACGCATCGCGTAGCGGCACGGTGAAGACGTCATAGCCGAACACCCAGGCCGGGTCTTCGTTCGTCCGCAACCAGGTATTGTTATGCGAGACGCGTTGGACTTTGGATGCGCGCTCCGCGCGATTGGCTTCATACAGTTTGAAGGCCTGCGCATAACCGCTCACACCGGTTTCGCCCAGACAGCGCACCAGCATGGCGGCGTCCTCGATGGCCATCGCCGCTCCTTGCGCCATATGCGGCTTCATCGGATGGCAGGCATCGCCCAGCAGAACGATACGCCCTCGGCTCCACAGCGGCAGCGGATCGCGTTCCAGCAACGGCCACTTCGTCACCTCCGGCGTCGCATCGATCAAGGCCTGGACCGTCGGATGATAGCCGGCGAATGCCTCACGCATTTCATCGCGGCTGCTCGGCAACATCGACACGCCTTCCGGCCACTCGGGATGCGGCACGCCCGTCACGTAATAGATTTCATCCTTCGCGCTGGTGACGTAATACACCATCATGTGGCGATCGTCGGACCACCACTTCACGCAAAGATCCACCGGCGTATTCCCTAGCAAATGCGCCGGATACACGGCGCGATGGGCAACCCATCCGGTATAGCGCGGCGGCTCCGGGCCCAGCAAATGCTCACGGAGACGGGAATCGACGCCGTCGGCGCCGATCGCCAGATCGGCCGTCTCCACCGAGCCATCCGAAAAAGTCAGCCGCACGCCATCGCCGGTATCCTCGATTTCGGTCAACCGTTTGTCGAAGGCAATGGTTCCCGGCGCGAGCTTCTGCGTCATCAGCGCATGGAAGTCGCCGCGGTGAACGGTCAGGTAGCTCGCGCCGTATTCCTTCACGGCAAAATCGCCGAGCGGGATTTGCGAGATCGCCTCGCCGGTCTTCCAATCCCGGCTATACCAAAAATCGGGATGCGATCCCATGATGTTCATTTCATCTTCGATGCCGATGCGTCGAAGGATCTTCATCACGTTCGGGCCGACGTGAATGCCCGCGCCCAGCCGCGAAAACATCGGCGCCTGCTCGTACGCCCGCACGTCATAACCCGCCTGCTGAAGCAGCGCTGCCGCCGCAGTGCCCCCCAGACCTGCTCCAATCACGGCAATACGCGGTTGACCAGCCTTGCTCATCATCCCTCTCCCAAATTACGGCAAGCGGAAAATCGGTGGAAACGCACGACGAATGGCGCGTTAGAGATTGAGTGTACACATCGTATTTTTTTCGGTAAAGCGCGCCAAAAAAGCCGATGCTTGAACGCGTTATTTTGGTGTGTACACTATATCTATCAATTCCGAACATGCGCCTGGGAGGGCTTCATGCCGATATCTGATTTTGCGATGATCGATGCCTGGAAGCAGGTTTTGACGCTGTCGAAACTCGAGGCCGGCCAGACGGTCACAGTGCTCACGGGCGCCGCCACGCATCCGCAAACCTTGCAGACGGCCCTGATCGCTGCCCAGTCGATGGGCGCGATCGTCAACCGGCTCGACCTGCTGCCGGTAAATGGGGAGAAGTCGCTGAGCCGCGACGCGCTGTCGTTTTTGGGCGAGACGCCGCTGACGGGCAACCATGCCGCCATCGCGGCGCTCACCGCCAGCGATCTCGTCCTCGATCTGATGACGCTGCTGTTCTCGCCCGAGCAACTGGACATCTTGAAAACCGGCACGAAGATCCTGCTGGCGGTCGAGCCGCCGGAAATCCTGGCACGGATGGTCCCCACGCTCGAAGATCGCGAACGTGTGCGCGCCGCGGCTGCCCGCATCGAGCAGTCTCGCGAAATGCGCGTGACGTCGGAAGCCGGAACCCTGCTCGTTTGCCCCTTGGGCGAGTTTCCGGTCATTACCGAGTATGGTTTTGTCGACGAGCCCGGTCGCTGGGATCATTGGCCGAGCGGCTTTGTGCTGACTTTCCCCGATGAAGGCAAAGCCAGCGGCCGCATCGTCATCGATCGCGGCGACATCCTGCTACCGCAGAAAAAATACGTCAGCGATCGCATCGAACTGACGGTGGAAAACGGCTATGCCACGCATATCGCCGGCGGTCTTGATGCGGATCTGCTGAAAGACTATATGGCATCCTTCGACGACCCGGAGGGCTATGCCATTTCCCATATCGGCTGGGGTTTGCAGCCGCGCGCGAAGTGGTCGACGCTGGGACTGTACGATCGCGAGGCGACGATCGGCATGGACGCACGCGCGTTCGAAGGCAACTTTTTGTTTTCGCTCGGCCCGAACAACGAAGCGGGCGGCAAGCGCACCACCGCCTGCCATATCGATATCCCGCTGCGTCACTGCGATGTATTGCTCGATGGCGTGGCCGTCGTTCGAAACGGCAAGGTCGTGGCGGAGTAAGCGCGGGCCATCGGCGTCGGCCGCGTGATGACTTCGTCAGAAAAAAAGGGCCCGCGTCACCAACGCGGGCCCTTTTTTACGCTTTTACATCACGTCTCGGAATAACGCCGCCCGCCGCGTTCAATCCGCCGGACGCATTTTCTTCACTTCCGCATCCGACGGTTGCACGCTCGCACCGTCCACATAGTGATAATCGACCATCACGCCCTTTCCGTCCTTCAAAGCGGTCGTACCGACATAGGCGCCCATCGTCGACTGATGATCCTGCGCGCGATACGTGATCGGACCCAATGGGCCAGGGACGGTCAGATTTTGAAACGCCGCGGACAGCGCGTTGGAATCGGTCGACTTCGCCTTTTCGATACCCAGTGCCAGCGATTTCAACGCCAGATAGCCCACCACGGAACCGAGTCGCGGATAGTCGTGATACTTCGCTTTATAGGCCGCGACAAAGGCCTGACTGTCCTGCGTCGTGATCGAGTACCACGGCCAGCCAGTCACGATCCAACCGGTGGGTGCTTCCGCGCCCAGCGGATCGAGATACTCCGGCTCACCGGTCAGCAAGGACACCACCGAGCGGTTCTTGAACAAACCGCGCGTATTGCCTTCGCGAACGAACTTGCCAAGATCGGCACCGAATTCCACGTTGAAAATCGCATCCGGCTTAGCGTCGGCCAGCGCCTGCGAAACCGCGCCGGCGTCGAGCTTGCCGAGCGGCGTTGCCTGATCCGCGACGAATTCGACATCCGGCTGTGCCGCCTTCAACAGCTTCTTGAACGTCGCCACGGCCGACTGACCGAACTCGTAATTCGGATACACCACGGCCCAGCGTTTCTTATGCAGCTTGATGGCCTCGGGCATCAACATCGCCACTTGCATATACGTCGAGGGCCGCAGACGGTAGGTGTATTTGTTGCCGTCCTGCCAAACGATCTTGTCGGTCAGCGGCTCGGCTTCCAGCGTGAAGATTTTCCGCTGCTTGGCGTAGTCCGCCAGCGCCAGCCCCGTGTTGGACAGGAAGCCGCCGAACAGCGCTTTGACTTGCTCCCCGGCCACCAGTTCCTGCGCGACCCGGATCGTATCCCCCGGATTGCCATTGTCGTCGCGCGAGATCACTTCCAGCTTCTGGCCATTGACGCCGCCGCCGGCATTGATCTCGTCCAATGCCATATTCCAGCCGTTCTTGTACGGCACGAGGAAGGCCGGCTGTGCCTTATAGCTGTTGATTTCGCCGATCTTGATGGTCTGCGCCTGGGCGAAGCCCGGCGCCATGATCAACGCGCATGCCGCAACCGCGATGCTTGCCGCCGATCGGCGAAAAAACGTCCGACGCAACCCGTCTTGGTCCTGCAGCCCCTGTTCCATCCCGCGCCCCGTTCCCGCACCCTTGCTCATCGATGGTTTCTCCAAGATAACGACGAAATATTGTTGCCCCGCACCCGCTGCTTCAGACGCTCAAGTACGCGCGCTGCACCGCTTCATCCCGCGCCAGCGCCTCGATGCTGCCGCTGAAGCGCACTTGTCCTTTTTCCAGCACATAGGCACGGTCACTCACCAGTTCGGCGAAGTGCATATTCTGCTCCGACAAAAGAATCGACAGGCCCTCGCGCTTCAATTCCAGAATCATATTCGCCATCTGCTCGACGATCACCGGCGCCACCCCTTCCGAGGGCTCGTCGAGCAATACGAGATAGGGATTGCCCATCAAGGTACGCGAAACGGTCAACATCTGCTGCTCGCCGCCGCTCATCCTGCTGCCCGGCCGATGCGGCATTTCGCCGAGATTCGGGAACAGGGCGAACAATTTTTCCGGCGTCCAATACGGCGCATCGGCGCGCTGCGGCTGCCGACCCATATCGAGATTATCCATCACCGACAAGTCGCCGAACACGCGACGGTCCTCCGGCACAAAGCCCATGCCCAGACGCGCGATCCGATACGGCGCCCAATCGCCGACCGATTGTCCGAGAAACGTGATGTCGCCGGTGCGGGTAGGCAACATCCCCATCAACGCTTTCATCGTCGTCGATTTACCGGCCCCATTGCGGCCCATCAAGGCCACCACTTCGCCGCGCCCGACTTCCAGCGAGATATCGTAAAGGACCTGCGCACGGCCATACGCCGCATTGAGGTTTTTGACACGCAACAACGGCTCCGCCGCGCCGGCCTTTTTTATTTCAGGCGTTGCCGCAACGGCGGCAGGCCCACCGATGAGGGCCTCGTCGGTTACGCTCATGGCGAGATCTCCGTCAACGGTGTTTCCCGCAAAGCCGGCGTATCGGCTTCGCTGCGACGTGGCATGAATGTCTTCCCCGTCCCGAAATACACTTCCCGCACCATCGGATCGTTACGCACGGTCTGCGGATCCCCGGCCCCGATCAAGCGCCCCCGCGCGAGTACGATCATCGTATCGGCATACGCGAACACGACGTCCATGCTGTGCTCGGTGAAGAGGACGGCCAATTGCTGCTCCACGACCAACTGCTTGGTCAGGGCCATCAAGGCATTCCGTTCCTTTGGCGCCATCCCCGCGGTAGGTTCGTCCATCAGCAACAGGCGCGGCTTGTTCGCGAGTGCCACCGCCAGTTCGACCCGCTTTACATCGCCATACGCGAGCACGCCGCAGGCACGTTGCGCGTGCGCGGCCATGCCGACCTGCTCCAAGAGCACCATCGCCTCGTCGCGATACATATCCGCCACCGGGCGCCAGACATTGAACAGCCGCCCCGCGTGCGACAGCAACGCCATTTGCACGTTCTCAAGCACCGTCATCGACGCAAAGGTCGCCGCAATCTGGAAGGTACGCCCGATACCCATGCGCCAGATATCTTTCGGCTTGCGTCCGGCAATGTCCTGTCCATCGAACCGAATCGCGCCGCCACTCGGCTTCAACTGCCCGTTCAGCATATTGAAGCACGTCGACTTCCCGGCGCCGTTCGGGCCGATCAACGCCAGAAGCTGACCGGCAGGCAATGCGAAACTCACATCGTCGACCGCCTTGACGCCGCCGAATGCTTTACTGAGATGCGACACTTCCAACAGGTTCATCGCGCTTCTCCGGTAGGGGCCGATTGCCGCGCGCCGGCGATCGCTGTCCCTGACTGACCCGCCATCGGCGGCGACGTCACAGCGCCCGTCGACGTGCCCGGCCCAGCCGCCACCGACACCACAGGCGCGGCGTCTCGCGTCGACGCCGCCGCATCGCCCTCTCCATCGGCTTGCCGATCGAAGTGCGCTCGTACAAAGCCGACGATACCTTGCGGGAAAGCCATCACCATCAGCAACATCGCGGCGCCGAGCAGCGCTTCCCAGTAATCGGTCTGACGGGCCAGCGTATCCTGAAGCCAGGTAAAGATCGCCGCCCCGACGATGGGGCCGCTCAAGGTTTGAATCCCTCCCAACAGCACCATGACCAGACCATCCACAGACCGTCCGACACTGATCGTTTCCGGCGAAATCGTGCCTTTGGAAAAGGTATAAAGCGAACCGGCCAGGCCGCCGAACACGGCGGCGATGACGAATGCCAGCCACTGCACCCGCTTCACGTCGATGCCGATGGCCTCACTACGCAAGGACGAGTCGCGCGACGCACGCAAGGCATAGCCCATCGGCGAAAACAACATGCGGCGCAGCAACCAGACGCCGCCCAAGGCAATGACGACCGACAAGTAGTAGTACGCAGTGGGCGAACTCAACCATCCGGCCGGCCACATCCCGAAAATACCGTTGCTGCCGCCGGTTACGTCGTCCCATTGATACACGACGGACCAGACGATCTGCGCAAACGCCAAGGTCAGCATCGCGAAATAGACGCCCGAGAGCCGGACACAGAACCAGCCGAACACGATCGCACCGAGCCCGGCCAGCACCGGCGCGAGCAAGAGTGCCGCCTCCATCGGCATATTCAACACCTTCAGACACAAGGCCACGCCATAGGCGCCCAGGCCGAAATAGGCCGCATGCCCGAAGGAATGAAGTCCACCGGGGCCCATGATGAAGTGCAGGCTGGCGGCAAACAGCACCGCCACGAGAATCTCCACCATCAACACGGGGATATACGGAAAGCGACCGGCCAAGAGCGGCAATGCCAGCAACACGACGATGGCGGCACCCGCCAGATAGCGGGCACGCCGACTCGCGGGTCGCAACGGCGAATCCGGCAGCGCCGCGGAACGGATCGCCGACTGCGCCCGCCCGAACAGACCCCATGGCCGCACGACCAGAACGACGGCCATCACGACGAACTCGGCGACCAGCGTGAATTTGCTGAGGGAGAACGTGACACCGAACACCGAGACGTCGCCGATGCCGATACACAAAGCCTTGATTTCAGCGATCAGGACGGCGGCGACGAAGGCACCGGGGATCGACCCCATGCCGCCCACCACGACGACGACAAAGGCATTGCCGATCGTATCGAGATCGAGGGACAAGCTGGCGGGCGACTTCGGCACCTGCAGCGCCCCACCCAATCCCGCGAGAAACGCGCCGACGAAGAAGACGCCCGTGAACAGCCAGGCCTGGTTGATTCCCAAGGCGCCCAGCATCTCTCGGTCGCTGGTAGCCGCACGCACGAGACGACCCCAACGCGTGCGCGCCAATGCGTACCACAGCAAGCCGAGCACCACGGGCCCGACCACCATCAGCAGCACGTTATAACTGGGGACCGCATTACCGAACACGGTGAAGGCGCCGCCCAATCCCGGAGCGCGCGGTCCGAGCAAATCCTCCGGGCCCCAGATATACAGCGCGGCATCGCGAAAAATCAGCAGCAAGGCGAACGTGGCGAGCAGGTGGAACAACTCCGGCGCGCGGTAGATGCGACGCAGCACCAGAAATTCGACCAAGGCGCCCAGACAGGCGACGATAATCGCCGCGAGCAATACCGCGCCCCAGAACCCCACGGCACTGCCGGCCAATCGCGTCGTCAAGGTATAGGCGACATAGACGCCCAGCATATAGAACGAACCATGCGCGAAATTGACGATGCGGGTGACGCCGAAAATCAGCGACAGCCCTGCCGCAACCAAAAACATCGCCGACGCATCGGCGAGTCCGTTGATCAACTGAACGAGAAGATTCGAAAACATCGACGCCCCATGTGGCAACTCGACTTGCCCATTTCCTGACGACGTCCAGCAGCAGCCGAACGTCACCGACAGGCCCTTCGCCGCGCGACGAACGATGCGCCGCGAAGCCGGGTTTCAGCGAGGCCAGCATAGCATGTCAAAAAACGTGTACTGCCCTTCTCACTCGGTCTGCCGAATGGCAATAGGATGTACACATTCGAATTTGTCGCTTAATCCGCGCACGCTGCAGCAGCGCACGAAGGGCGCGGGAATCGGCTGATGGCGGGGGAACGGCGTGAAAGGGTACGAGGCACGAAAGACCCGGATAGCGCCGCGGATCGATCGTCGCGGCGACCGTATGGCGGCGCCTCTCAGGCGTGTCGCACCGAGGGCGCGGTATAGCTACGCTCGCCCGATTCTATCGCGAAGGGCAGACGACGGAACTGGAGGTAGAGCACGACCAGCGCGCGCTCCGGACAGGAAGCGAGCACGCTGACGTACGCATCGGATGCCGTTGTCTTCGACACCGGATGGGTATCGGCGATCGACGGCACAGCGCCTGCGACGAGGGTGCTGGGACGCACCGCGATCGCGTCGGCGCTACGGCCGCTCGATGCGCGTGCGTGGCGCATGCGCACCGTGCCATTACGCGTCGCTGCGTGGAAAGCCCGACCCGCGCGACGTCGGACCGATACGATCGCGACCATGATCGCCAGCCCTATGCCGCAGCGAAACAACGGGCCCTGGAACACGCTCTCGGGCGTGTCGAGCAAGAGCATCGCGAACAACATTGCCACTTGGGCGGAACATACGGTGGCGACGGCAGGCAACAGGTAGGCCCGGACGGTGTCGGCAATAGACGGCTTCATCGCTTCGCCTCGCTGAATAGATCGCCGGACAGCAGGTCCGGAAGACGCGGTTCAAAGGAGGACTGTGCAAAGCACGAAACATTCCAGTTCAGGGCATTCACCCGGAGAAATGTCATCGATTACATACGCCGACCCCGTGAACGCCCGCCAGCGGGCGTTCACGGAGTCATCGTCAAGCGCGACCCGACATCAAGCGACGCGTTGCGTTCAGGCAGGCGCGTCGCGCAGCGGCACGATGATTGGCGTCTCAGTCGCGGTACTCGCGGCGCGGACGTAGTAAATATCGACATCCTGCTCGCCGGTTTTTACAAAGCCGTGACGCAGGTAGAAATCGTTCGACTCACTGTCTCTCAACGCCCCCAGCACGATCGGTACGCGCAGTAACGAGGCTTCGTCGATTACCGTGCGCAATACAGCGCTCCCCACCCCACAGCGCTGGTACGCCGGCAGCACATAGAGATGCTCCAGCAAGAGATGATCGCCGCGAAGCCGCGTGGCAACGCAACCGGCGCGGAAGTCATCGACCAAAATATGGCGGGTGCAAGCAGGATCGAAATTGTCGAGCAAGCGACTTCGCGCGCGATGCAGATCGAAGCGACCGATGCGCATCAGACTTTCGCGCATTGCCGTGACACGCAGGTCCGCCAGATGATCGGCATCCACAAGCGCGCTGTATTCGAGACGGATATTCACCGCTAGACGCCTCCAGGACGCCACACTACCAAAGGTCGGAAACACGACGCGTCCGAACGACCAGGGCACGCCGCGCACATTGCTGTGCCTATGATAATTGAGAAGAACCACGCCACCCACGCGCGTCAGAAACATATGTGCAAATCGATACCGGAAATCGGCGCTTTGCGCCAGTTCGGCGTCGATGCCAAAAAAATAGCGCCGCATCCCGAAGTGGGAGGCGGCGCTGGGGCGCGGGGGGATAACGTCGGACATCAACCATCGGATCGGCAAAATCGCGCAAGCCGCGCGATCGCTGAAGCGCTGACGGAACCGTGCCCGGTAAGGCAGGGTGGATCAGCCGGAACACCGATAAGGCGTCCATCGCAATGCGGGAGCGCACCCTTCATTGCTTGCCTGACGCTGCGACGTATAACAAGTGTAGCGTCGACACCGCAGAATTCTCTTCCTATTTCCCGGTAGAATCGTCACGAAAACGCAGCGCCTTTCGATATTCGATCATTTCTCAGAAGAATCTTTTTTTATCAGGATAAGCGTCCATGCCGACTGCTCTCGATGCCCTCGACCGCCATGACCGCGCGATTTTGCGCGAGCTGCAAAGCAATGCCCGTCAACGCAATGCCGAGATCGCCGAGAAAATTGGCATCTCGGCCAGCGCCTGCTGGAATCGCACCCGCCAACTGGAGAAGGAAGGCTATATCCAAGGGTATACGGCGCTGCTCGACCAGAAAAAGCTCGGTTTCTCGGATACCGTGTTGATCGAACTCACGCTGGATGGGCATGAAGACGAACGCCTGGCGCGCTTCGGCGAAGAGTTGGCCGCGCTACCCGAGGTGATCGAGGCCTATTTGATTTCGGGGGAATACGATTACCTGGTCAAGGTCGCCGTCGATGGCACCGCCGGGTATGAACGTTTCTTGCGGGAAAAATTGTACAAAATCAGCGGCATCCGTCACAGCCGCTCAATGTTCGCGCTGCGATGCATGAAGCAGATTCTATCGGTGCAGCTATAGGGCATCGGCCGCTTGCACCGTTTCCGCCGCGGCGGTTAACGGCGCCGCGATTCGCGTGGCTTGATCATGCCCGGTACGATGCGCGACGATATCGCCGATGTGGATCTCCACCCAATCGGCGAGGCCTTCCAGACGCGCCGCAACGGCATCGCCCATCGGCGTCAAACGGTATTCGACCTTTGGCGGCACGACCGGATAGGCGACACGATCGACGAAACCGTCCGCTTCCAGCGTCTGCAACGTCTGCGCCAACATTTTTTCGCTGACGCCGCTGACCTTTCTGCGCAGCGCGCTAAAGCGATGGGTTCCCGCCATCAAGGCAACCAGAACCAGCACCGCCCAACGGCTGGTGATATGGCTCAGCACGTCACGCGAGGGGCAATCGTGCGCGAACACATAGCCGCGCCGCAGGCGTTCAGCCACGCCGACATGCGTCGACACGTCGGCCCCCTCCTCTTCCTGCCTCGCCATCGCCCTCTCCTGATTTTTGAGCGCGCCCTTTGCGCGCATTTGACACTTACCTTTTCGTGCGTACTTACGAAAAGTTAGCGGATGTCTTATTCTGCCACGCAGACGTGCCTCATCTCAATCAAAAAACGGAGTGTCATCATGATCGTCGTCACCGGCGCCACTGGGCAATTGGGCCGCCTTGTCATCGCTAGCTTGTTGAAGCGCGGCGTTCCCGCGAACACTGTTGTCGCCGCGGTACGCAACCCGGCAAAAGCGGAGGACCTCGCCGCACGCGGCGTCGTCGTGCGACGCGCCGATTATGCGGAGCCGGCAAGCCTCGATGCCGCCTTCGTCGGCGCGCAGCGCGTCCTATTGATTTCGGGCAACGAAATCGGTCAGCGTACGGCGCAACACCGCGCGGTGGTCGACGCGGCAAAACGCGCCGGCGTTGCACTGCTGGCCTACACGAGTCTGTTGCATGCGGATCGATCGCCGCTCTTCCTGGCCGGCGAACATCGCGAAACGGAAGCAGCGATCGCGGCGTCCGGCGTGCCGGCCGTCATTCTGCGCAACGGGTGGTACAACGAGAATTTCGCCAGCCGTATCGCGGGCGCCGTGGCAACCGGTGTGATGCACGGCAGCGCCGGCGAGGGACGATTCTCCGCCGCGGCGCGTGCCGATTATGCCGATGCCGCCGCCGCGGTGCTGAGTGGAACGCTACCCACGCAGACACGGGTCCTGGAACTGGCGGGGTCCGATGCCTACTCGCTCGCGCAACTGGCGGCCAAGGTTTCCGCCGTATCGGGTAAGCCGATTCGTTATGAGAACGTGTCCCAAAGCGACTATCAGGCGGCGCTGGTGCAGCACGGGTTGCCGGAAGCGTTTGCCGGCGTGATCGCGGATTCGGACAGCGGCGCGGCCGGTGGCGCGCTGTTCGACGACAGCGACACGCTTGCCACGCTGATCGGTCGCCCCACGATCTCGCTCGAAGCCAGCATCGCGGCCGTCCTCGCAAGCTGAGCACACGAGGCAATGGGCGCCCAATGCGGTCGGCATCGGCGCGGCGCCCTGCTTCGCCGCCGCCTTAGAGCGTGACGATGAAGCGCGCTTGCTGTTCTTCGAACACGGCGTCGAAAGCACCGCCGTGGCCGGTAAAGATCGCGTTGGCGATGAACAGGCCAAGTCCGAGGCCTGAACGGTTATTCAGGTTTAACGGACCGCCTTTGAACGGGTCGATCAGACGACGGAACGGCACATTCACCCGCTGCGTCGTTTTATTGCGCACTTCAATACGGCGGTGCACGCCGTCGGCCCGCGCAACGATCACGATCGGCGCGCTGGGATCCCCGTGCTGCCGCGCATTGCTCAGCAGATTCGTCATACCCTGTACGAAGCGATCTTCGTCCAGCTCCGCTTCGCCGAGGGCGTCGCTGTCCAGTTGCACATCGCTGCCGGGATAGTTGAAACGCATCTCCTCGACGAGTGTCGATAGAACCGCGTCGAGCGACGTGGGCCGTCGCGTCAAGCTCAGGCCGATCCCGGAACGAATCCGACTGACGTCCAGGATATAGCTGATCAACGACTGCATCCGGCGCGTCGACCCTTCAACGCGTTTGGCCGTGTCCGTCGACGTCGCCAGACCCTTGCCCATCAATTGCACGGCGAGATTGATCGCCTGCAACGGATCCCGCAGATCGTGCCCGAGCGTTGCCAGCAGCGTCATCCGCTCGCGGTCGCTTTCACGCAGGCGCTCGAGCGCCACGTCCTGTAGCACGGCCTTGACGGCACGCGCGGCGCTTTGGTCCGTATCGCTCCACTCGCGGCAGCTGCCGCGCACGGTCTGCTGCCAGACTTCAAAAGATCCGCGCGGCGTCAATCGCCGGCCATGCGGACCGAGCGCAACGATTTTATCGGGCGGACCGGCCCACCGGATGGTCTCGACCAGCTCGTCGCGCAGCCAGGCGACGGTAATGCGCGCCTCACTGACCACCTGGATCGCCATCAAACCGGCGGCCACGCCATTGCGCGTCAGCGGCCGTGGCAGATCGGGCGTCGATTTCGACATCGAACGCGCCACCACCGTATCGAGCCTTTGATCGGCCATATGATCGGCAAGCTCGAGCATCCCCTGACGGCTGGCCGACTCGCTTAGCAACAGCACCCGTTGGTCCACGACGACCGAGAGGCCGTCGCAATCGACCATCTTGCCGATGGCATCGCCGGCGGCGGCGATGCCGGCCGCGAGGTCCGGCGCATCGGCCATCAAATTCGCAATTTCCAGGCTCAGCGCATTCCACGAGACTTCCGCCGACATCCGCCGCTTGAACTCGATGCGCTCGATCAGAATCGATAGGACCTGCGTCAGCACCGTGCAAGACAGACGCACCGCCAGCGGCGCGCGGTGCGCTTGCATGTGATGACAGGCGATCAGCCCCCAGAGGCGACCATTGATGACGATCGAGATGCTCATCGATGCCGCGACGCCCATATTCTTCAGATACTCGATATGAATCGGCGAGACGCTTCGCAATACGGCCTGGCTCAAATCGAAAGCCTGGCCGCTGCGCGGATGCTGCGAAGGGACGATCGGCACGGAGATCGCATCCACCGACATGATCTGTCGAATCGCCTGCAATGTGTACAGGCGACGCGCTTGGGCCGGGATATCGCCGGCCGGATAACGTTGATGGAGGAAGGACGACAAATCGTCGCGGCGCGCCTCGGCAATCACCTCGCCGCTATCGTCCTGCAGGAAACGGTAGCCCATGACGCGGTCAAAGCCGGTCATCGATCGAACCGCTTCCACGGCATCCTGCATCAAGGCCGAGACGGAGTCGTAATCGGTCCGTTGCAAACGTTGGATCGCGCGCTGCGCCAACGCCGCGTAATGTCCCGAATGGGCGGCGCCGAGCGGCACGTCGTCGATCGCCTCCCATTCGGCGATCAGCACGCTATTCGACCAATGCAGGATCAGATCGAATCGCGTGCCCGCCTGGCCGCTGACCTCCACGGGCTCCAACAACGCCTGACGATCGGCCAAGGCTTGCGAGAGCAGCTGCCGCGCATCGGCGCTGAAATGGCGTTCCGAGAACCCTGCGCCGAGCGGCGGCAGTTCGCCGAGGAACTGGGCCGCCGTCGCGCTTGCGGCGATCAGGCGCCCCGCGTCGTCGAAGCAAAGCAGTGCGCCGTGCGGCTGGACACTGCCCAGGGCGTGAATCGGCTCCTGGTCACAATTGGCGACGACGTCGGTCAAACCGTTTTGCATTAGACCTCGATTCGAAGGGTTAAAGCGCCGGCCCACATGGACAGCTTTCATCGATTGTAATCGTGATTACGTCGGCGCAATGGTCGGCGCTCGAATTAAACGGTCGACTGTATACATTTCGCCAACTCATCGAAATATCGTGAGGCCGAGATACAGCAGATACAGCGCGCCATTCAGGCCGAGCGCGCCGACGAGTAGTCCGCTGCGGGCCGACATCGCGCGCAGCCACGCTGCCGCCGCAATCGTCATCAGCACACCGGTCAGGACCTCGACCCGAGGCTCCCAGGGCGTGAGTAAAATGCCGATGGCGGGCAACAGCGTGCCCTGGAACACCATGGCGCCGGTGATATTCCCGAAGGCCAGCGTGTCCTTGCCGCGCCGGATCCAGACGATGCTATTGATTTTTTCAGGCAACTCGGTCGCGATCGGAATGACCAGCAGCGAAATCAGCAACGGCGAAATCCCCCACATCGTCGAAACGCCGCGTACGCCATGAATAAACCCTTCCGCACCGATCAGCAGCAACCCGACCGCGACCACCAGTTGCAGCCCGATGGTCGCCAGATTGGTCGGCAAGCCGAGTTTGGAGGCGAACATCGGCTCCGGCGCTTCCGTGCCGTGTCCGGCATCCACCAGGGAGGCCGATGCGCGGAACGTCATGACGACATACACGACGTAGACCAGCACAAGGGCGACGCTCAGGCCGATGCGGACGCTGCGTTGCTCATGCGGGACGAACATCGCAATCGTCGCGACCACGAAGGCGACCAGAAAGTACTGCAAGTCGCGATTGAAGCCGGTCCGTTCCGGCACGATTCGTCCAGATGTGCCGCGGCTGCGCCATACCGCCAAGGCCATCAGAAAAGTCGATAAGGTGCCGAGCATCAGCGGCGCGCCGAGGATCGCGCCCACGCCGATTTCCTGGTTGACCTGCTGCGCGCCACCGCCGCCGAGGACCGCGAGCAACGGCACGATCGTTTCGGGCAGCGCCGTTCCCACGGCGGCGAAGAGTGACCCCGTCACCCCTTCGGAAATATGCAGACGTTCGCCGAGATGTTCCAGCGCATTCGTGAACAATTCCGCCGACGCGAGAATGATCGCCAGCGTGACAAGCAACTCCAAAATCAAGCGAATCATGCGCAACCCGCCTTTGCCTTGGCGGCGCCGTCGAGACGAATCGAATGAGAACCAGCAAAGCAGTGCGGGATACGCCCTGTCACGCAATGGCAAAGGGCAGGCGAATGGCTGACCGGGGCGCAAGCGCCGAGGTAACGGCATTTCATGTTTATGGGGACTCTCCAGGGCCGGACGGT
This sequence comes from Robbsia sp. KACC 23696, assembly GCF_039852015.1. NCBI lineage: Bacteria > Pseudomonadati > Pseudomonadota > Betaproteobacteria > Burkholderiales > Burkholderiaceae > Robbsia > Robbsia sp. KACC 23696. Next base: position 719,291 of record NZ_CP156628.1, read on the forward strand.
GCGAAACCATGACGCCGACCTCCCGTCCAGCCCTGGACGAGGTCAGCGTCGATAGTCTCGCCAAACCGGATGGTTGGACACGCCACGGCCAAGGCCGAGAATGTTGACGTGTCCGCCTCCCATTGCAGGAGGCAGGCTACTCCCTAAAGACGGCGCGATTGTAACCGCGGCTTCGTGACCGTTGCAAGTAGAAGTGATAGATCAGGCGGTCTGCGCCCGCTGCAAGGCGGCGAGGTTGCCTTCGCCAAAGCCGGGATGCCCGCGTCGCTCCACGATCTCGAAGAAAATCTCCCCCGGGGCATGGCGCAGAAAAGCTTGCAGGAATAGCCGCGTCGCGCCGCTGTCGTCCACGTGACCGTCGACCAGGATCTGCCGCTCGCGCAAAGCCGCGATATCGAGACCGTGCCCTGGCAGGCGCGCGTCGAGTTGATCGTAGTAGGCGTCCGGCCATTCGATGAAACGCATGCCGCGCGCCCGCAACGCATCGACGGAGGCGACGATGTCATCGCTCGCGAGCGCGATATGCTGAACGCCCTCGCCCGGATGATCCGGGAGAAAGCGGTGCATCGTCTCGGTCGGCGGCTTGCCTTCCTCGTAAAGCGGGATGCGAATGCTGTCGCAAGGCGAGACGACCACCTTTGCCGCGCCGGGCGTCAAGCCGTCGGGGTGTCGGTCTTGCAGCTCATGGAAGCTCAGCAACTCCGCATAGAAACCCAGCCATTCCTGCATCCGCCCGGCCCCGACCGTCTGCGTGAAATGGTCCACCAGCGTCAGATGCGTCGGTGAGGTCGCGGGCGCCGGACCGGTAGCGGCGGCAAGATCGGCGCCATTCAGCGGCGCAAAATCGATTTCATACAGCGACGGCGTATGCGTGCCGAACGCGTCGTCCGGACGACCGGGCCATCGATCGATGAAATAAATATGCGAATCGCCGATGCCCTGAATCGCTCGCAACTTCAATTCGTGCGGCCCGGTGCGCTCGCCCTCGAAGGGCCAAGCGCCCATCGTCAACGCGTGCTTGAACGCCTGTTTCGCGCTTTGCACGCGCACGCCCAGCGCGCAGATGCCGACGCCGTATTCGCCAGCGTAGCGCTGCGCGAAAGAGTCCGGCTCGCCATTGACGAGGAAACGGATGTCGCCGAGCCGATACAAGGTCACGGCCTTGCTGACGTGCCGCGCCACCGCGACCAGTCCCAACCGCTCGAACATCGCGCCGAGCGCCTGCGGGTCCGGCGCGGCAAATTCGACAAACTCCAGACCGGTCATGCCCAACGGATTGCGCGGGTCCACGGGCGGACGGGCCGGCACACTGCCCGGCGACGGCGCGTCGCTGGCGTGGCACGGAATAAAGGCGGGGTCCTCGGACGGGGGGCTCATAGTCAAGATGTCAGTCACCCAGGCACGGTAGTAGATTGCACAATTATTCTATCGCGTGATGCGGTTGCCGATTGCAAAATCACCAAATTCGATGAAAACCCCGACATTCTGGCGGCGCAACAGCACGCGAAAATGCGATTTGATCCGAATCTGTCTCGTCGCAGCGATTTTTGGCGACGTATAAGGACGTGGATTGGCGCGATGTTCCCGCTATCGCGGCCAGATGTGCCACAATGCGCACGGCACAAACGCACCGCACGCCCGATTAGATCGGTGCGTCGCGCACGAGCCTGCTACACTCGGCGAAAGGAACGTTACAATGCGGGGCGTTACAATGCGCCACCGGCACGCTTCTGCCGCCGGGACCTGACTCCTTGTCGCGCGCGCCGGTCTCCGGCGCGCGCGACGCGTTTTCCCTTTTCGGCTTCCGGGCTGCGATGCTGTCGTTGCATGACACTGTCAGCGATGATGGACCACTCAGGCCCGGCCGGGCTTGAGCGATCGCACCGCCTTTCGGCCAAAGCATCGACGCGATTTAGACGACTGAACATGGGTTTTGAAGAACTGGCAGCACTGAAGCAGCAGCTGAGCAAGCAATCTCAGGGCAAACGCGAGACGAACGACGGGGCCTCCGGCGCCGCCCGCGCCACGCAATCCGAACGCAAAGCCTTGGCCGCTGCTGCAGCAAACAGTGCGGAGCAGTCGCGCACGACCGAGCGACGGGGTCAGGGCGGGGCTCGCCCTGCGCAACCCGGCGGTCAAAAACGCGTGCAAACGCCCGGCCAGGCGCGTCCTGCGTCCGGTCGCGGACCGCGTCCCGACGCCGCACGCGGCGAAGGCGCATCCCGTCCGGCAGATGGCGCACGCCGTCCGCCGCGTCGCAATGGCAACCCCTCGCAGCAACGCGATGCGAAGCCGGCCGACGGCACGACGGGTGCTGTATCCGCCGAGGCCACTCAGCACGCGCCGCGTGCCGGTGCCGGCAAGCGGCCGCCGCGCGAGCGGCAGCCGGGTGTCGGTCACCCGACGCGTCCGACCCGGCCCGAACGCCAGGTCGATCCGGTCGTGTTGACCATCGGTCAATTGCAGAAGCACTTCCCATTGGCGTTCCCGAAGAATCCGGAGCCGAAGAAGCCGCTGAAGCTCGGCATCAGCAAGGATCTGGCGGCACAAGCGGAAACGCTGGCGCTCGCGGAGCCGGCCATTCTCGAAGCCATCAAGGTATGGTGTCAGGGTAGCCGCTACTGGGCAGCGATGAGCAATGGCGCGGCCCGCGTGGATCTGAACGGCGAACCGGACGGCATCGTGACGCCGGAGCAAGCCGGCCATGCGCGCTACCTGGCAGCCGCGGCACGTCGCGCGAAGCGTCAGGATAAGCAGCCTGACGGCGCGACGGCGGATGCGACGGCGAAAGCGGCTGCCGAGCCCGTCCCCCCGACCGACGACCCCGCCAGCGACGCGTCGGCTCAGACGCCGCAAACCGTCGACGCTCCCCGGACGGATGCGACGGATGCCACGACCGCTGCGGCGGTGCTTGCCGTAAAGGACTCGCCCGAAGCATCGCAGACGGCCGCCCCTTCCGCAGTCGACACGCCAACCGCCGACGCTGCGGAACCCGCTGCTGCCGCCGAGCCGTCACCACCGGCACCGACCACGCCGTCGACACACTGACGCGCCGATAGGTGCGCGCGACACCGCCGCCACGCGCACCGTCTTTTACCTGTTCGCCCCACGCCGTTTATTGCAAGACGCGGCGACAGGCAAGCTGTCGCTAATCGGCGACACGCACACGCCCCCTCTTTTATTTTTGTCCATTGCGCCAACGCGCCGCAGTGTCGGACACTTCCTTCTCGCTATTATCAAGTGGACGTCCTTCCACTTACGGCGAACCTATGTCCCACCCTCATGATTCCCTGCCGTTGGCTGAACGAATCCGGCATTACTTCGACCATTTCATCAATTACGTCGAAATCGCCGGACTGATACTGATTGGCCTGGCCACCACCGTCGCGATGGCACAGGAGACATGGAAGGTACTCAGCTCGGGCCATGTCACCTTGAGCGACCTGCTGTTGATGTTCCTGTATCTGGAAGTGCTGGCGATGGATGGACGCTATCTGCGGCTCGGCCAGTTGCCGGTCCGTTTCCCGCTCTACATCGCGATGGCCTCGCTCGCGCGAGAATTGATCCTGCGCTTCGACGACGCAAGCAATGCGCATATGCTGGTCGTCACCTTCGGCATCGTGCTGCTCGCGGTGGGCATCTTGATTCTGAGATTCGGCCAGACGCGTTTTCCGGCCAGCGACGACGAAGGGCGGGAACAACTGTCTTCGCGTCGTCATGGGGAACGCCAAGCGACAACGCGACACGCGCCGCCGCGGCCTTTCGGGGCCGCACCGCCGACGTCCACGCTGCGCTCAGGGGGCGCGATCCACACCGGATCGCGTGATCCGGTGGCGTCGCGCGATGCAACGCAGGACCCGGTATAGCAAGGCAGGCGGCTTGTGCTTCAGTGAGGGCCCGCGCCGTCTGGGCTGTCGATGCCGACAGCGGACAGCGCGGACATCGACAGGATCACGATGCCGCGCCCTCCGGCCTTACATCGGCGGTGCGACGCCGTCCTTCTCCACGGCCACGCGCGTGGCGGTCCACATGCCATCGCTGCCCTTCGTCGCGACGACGAATACCTTCTTGCCCGCCAGCAAATCAGCATGCGTGGCTGGCGCGAACGTTACGACCGGCACATTGTCCGGCACGACGATCTGACTCGTACCGCCCTTGTACGACACGGTCAGATTCCGGCCGTTGGCCGCTTTCAGTTCGGCGTCGACATTGCCGTTCGTCATCGTGCTGTTTGCGCCCAAATCCCAGTCGTAATGCCCTTCACCCTGGCCACGCGCCGATTCCGGGAACACGACGACTTCACGGGCCGTCAACTTGCCGTCCGTACCGGTCGTGGCAGCGGTGCCGATGAAGGAGCCGGCTTTGATATCGCTCAGCTTGATGTTCTTGAACGCACCGACAGGCGTTTTGTCGGTGATCATGATCTTGACGTCATCGCCGCTGTTGCGATGCACGGTCAATTCCGTCGGCGACACGGCCGTGATCGCGCCACGGATACGCGACGGCTTCGCCGTCTGCGCCGATGCTTGCGCCGAGGCGAGCAGGCAGGCGGCAGACAGCGCGGCAGCGGCGAACGTGCCAACAGTGCGGGTGCGAGACAACTTCATGGCAATGCTCCTTGCTTGGGTAATCGAACGATTGGCGATCATGAGCCACCGAACCAGTTATAACCCTGGTTCTCCCAGTAACCGCCGGTGTAGGTATTCGTCAACGTGATCGCGACGATATGCTTGGGATTCTTGTAGCCGAGCTTCGTCGGCATACGGAGTTTCATCGGGAAGCCGTACTTCGGCGGCAATGTCTGCCCGTCATAGCGCAATGTCAGCAACGTCTGCGCATGCAGCGCCGTCGGCATGTCGATGCTCGTGGAATAGTCGTCGGCGCAGTGAAATGCCACGTATTTGGCATGCGTGTCGGCACCGCAAGCCGCGAGAAAACGCGAGAAGCGCACCCCTTCCCAATGACCGATCGCGCTCCAGCCTTCGATACAGATATGCCGCGTGATCTGCCCTTCTTGCGGGAAGGCGTTCAGCTCGTCGAGCGTCCAGGTTTTCTTGCCGCTGACCATGCCGCCGACTTGCAGCTTGTACGTGGCAGGATCGACCTGCGGGACGTCGTCGATATCGTAGAAGGCGTTGAACGGGAACGGCCGCGTGATCATCGACTCCGGATACGTGGGCGCCATTGCATCGGGATTGAACATCCATCCCTGTACCGTATCGTTGAACGCCGAAATCCGCTGCAATGCGGTATTCACCGACTTGTCGTTGCTCAGATCGCATCCGGACAGCATGGCGATGCCGCCCAGCGTCAGCAATCGGCGACCGAACAAACGCCGCGACGGCACCGACAGCGTACGCTGAACATCGTGAATCACGTCGTGCGCGTTAGGCGCGTTATCGCCGTGAAGCAGACGGCGACGTTGCAGGGATTTTTTCGAGGACATGCGGGTTCGATCGGAAGAGGGTTAGCGGATCAGCGTCCACGCAGCATCAGCAACAGGCTGCGCGGGACCAACATCACCATCAGCAAATGGATCACGATGAAACATGCCAGGAAGGTCATCGCACCGAAATGGACATAGCGCGCCGCGTCATATCCGCCCATCAGAATGCGTAACCACGAGAGCTGCACAGGCTTCCATAGCGTCAGCCCCGATAGCACCAGGATCAACAGATCGAGCGTGGCGGCCAGATACGCCAGCTTTTGCACCGCGTTATACCGACTCAGATCCGCGTGCGCGAGTTTTAGCGTCAGCGCCGCCTTCAGATCGCCGAAGAATGCGCCCGCGCGCAATTGACCGAATCGCTGAACGAATCGGCCGCTGACTAGATTCGCCAGGACATACACGCCGAAGCTGCCGAACAGCAGCCACATCCCGGCGAAATGCCATTGCAACGCGCCGCCCAACCAGCCGCCCAGCGTGCTATTCGGCGGGAATACCCACCACGCGAACAAAGGCGAGGCGTTGTACACCTGCCAGCCGCTGGGCATCATGATCAGGATCGACAGAGCGGTCAGCCAATGAGTCAGTCGCACCCATAACGGCTGAATCGTCCTGCGGCCGCCGCCAGCGGGCCGCGCATCGTTCGGTATCGTCTGCTGTACGCTCATTCAAATCACTCCCAACGGGATTTTGATACTACGCAGCCGCTTCTGACGGGCGGATGACGCGACGATGACTTTTTTGTCATTCAACGCCAGTCGGATTCCCCTAGAATACAGGCATCGGAGCGGTGCGGCAGCCGCCTTTCTTCAGACCCCGATCCTGTCTTGCCATCGCACTCCGTGCGGCAGCCGCGCGCATCATCCGGCCGCCTGTTCAGCAAATACTTAGTCTAGTGCAATCATGACCCTGCTCGTCATCGAGGACGACCCCAAGACCGGCGACTACCTGAAAAAAGGCCTCGGCGAATCCGGCTATCAGGTGGATCTCGCGCGTGATGGCGCGACCGGCCTGCAATGGGCGCTGAGTCAGGACTATCAATTGATCATCCTGGACCAGATGCTACCCGGCATCGACGGCTGGCAGATCATGGCGGCGGTGCGGGCAAAACGCGATACGCCGGTGATCTTTCTGACTGCGCGCGATCAATTGCAGGACCGTATCCAGGGACTGCAACTGGGTGCCGACGACTACCTGGTGAAGCCGTTCTCCTTTATCGAATTGACCTTGCGCATCAAGACGCTGCTGCGGCGCGGCGTCATACGGGAATTGGACACCTTTCAGGTCGCCGATCTCCATGTCGATGTGCTGAGACGCAAGGCTAGCCGGCAGGGCGTGGATATCACTTTGACGAACAAGGAATTCGCCTTGTTGCATCTTTTCTGCAAGCGCGAGGGCGAAGCCTTGTCTCGCACGCTGATTGCCTCCGAAGTCTGGGACATGAATTTCGACAGCGATACGAATGTCGTCGATGTCGCCGTCAAACGACTGCGCGCCAAAATCGACCAGCCCTTCCCCATCAAGTTGATTCATACGGTCCGCAGCATCGGCTACGCTTTTGGGATCGCCGACGGTGCTTGAGACGCTCGAACGCAACAGCCGTGACGCGACGGATGCGAGGACCAGATCCGATTCGATGGACGCGTCCGACACCATGGCGGCCCATCGATCGGTGCCACGCATGCGCCGGCCTTGGCGCGGCGCGTCGATCGCAACGCGCGTCACCTGTCTGATCGGCCTTCTCGTCTGCGTCGCACTGGGCGGTGTCGGCATGTCGCTTTACGACGCCACGCGCGCGGCGCTGAGCAAACGCGCGGACCTGCAGTTGATCGCACGGATCGAGCATATGCGCACGCTGCTGCGCGACCTCTACACGGTGCAGCAGATCGAAGCACGGCCGGCCCTTTTCGAGACCATGATGGGCGACGAGCAGGACATCATCGTGTTCCGGCGTCCCGGCGCGCCGCCTTTCATCAACGTCAACCCTCAGCATACGGCGCTCCCCGATCTGACGCCGGTGCCCCCGGATAAGCCGATCAAATTCGGCGCGCTGCAGGACGGTCGCCGTCCCGACGGCTGGCGCATGCGCTGGCTGGCCGCCGACGCCACCATCGGCAATCACGGCGAGACGATCGAAATCATCGCCGCGCATGTGATGACGCAGGAAGAAAAGGTGCTGGCGCTGTATCGCCAACGCGTGATCGCGACCGTATTGCTGGCCCTGCTGGCTACGCTGATCCTGGCGGCATGGAGTCTGCGGCGCAGTCTCGCACCGCTGCGCCAGATGGCCGCGCGCGCCGCCGATGTCACGCCGGAGAATCTGGCCGTGCGGCTCGACGTCGGCGCCGCGCCCGCCGAATTGCAAACCTTCGCGGCGTCGTTCAATGCGATGCTCGATCGCTTGACCGTCGGCTATCAACGCCTGCTGCAGTTTTCCGCCGATCTCGCGCATGAGCTGCGTACCCCTGTCGGCGTTCTGATCGGACAGACGCAGGTGCTGCTCGTGCATCCGCGCACCGCCGCCGAATACCGACAGGTCCTCGAATCCAATCTGGAGGAGCTGGAGCGACTGGCCCGCATCGCCGAAAACATCCTGTTTCTGGCGCGGACGGACCATGAGCGCCAAGGATTACCCGAAAGCGCCCGCACCGCGATGCCGCTGCAAGACCTGCTGGAGACGATCGGCGACTATTTCGAGGGCCTGGCCGAAGAGCGCGATCTGCGCTTCGACATCGCGGCCAGTGGCGAGGTCCGCGCCGATTCGCTGATGTGTCGCCGCGCCATCAACAATGTGGTCGTGAACGCGGTCCGATATGCGACACCGGGAACGTGCATCACGCTGCGCGGCAGCGAGGGACGCATCGTGATCGGCAACCAGAGCGAGCCGATTCCGGCGAGCGATCTGGCCCGCCTTTTCGATCGCTTTTACCGGCGCGACCCGTCCCGTTCGGCATCGACCGAATCGAGCGGCCTCGGCCTGTCGATCGTGCACGCGATCATGCGCGTGCACGGCGGCGGCGTCTGGATTCAGTGCGACGAGAGCGGCTGGATCACCGTAACACTGGACTTTCACGCCGATACACCGCCCATCGACTGCATATCCTAATGACGATAAGTGATTTCCCCCGCTGAGACGGGTGTGGGAGGATGCCGAGCTGTGCTGTAGGACCTGAGGGGTCCCGCCGCATGCAGATATCTCACCGCAGCAAGGAAATGGCATCATGAAACGTCGTCACTGGATCAACCGCATCGGATTCGCATCGCTCAGCCTCGCCGTCTGCTCGCTCTCCGGCCTCGCCGGCACCGCGCATGCCGCCGACGCAGACAGCGCGGCCAAGAAAGTCGTCCGACTGGGCACGATGAGCGGTCCGGATGCGGACATCTGGCAGGTTGCGCGCGGGGAAGCCGCGAAGCACGGCCTGACGGTCAAGATCACCGAATTCAACGACTACGTGCAACCGAACGCCGCGCTGGACGCAGGCGATCTGGATGCGAATGCGTTCCAGCATAAGCCCTATCTGGATAGTCAGATTCAACAGCGCGGCTATAAGATCGTCAGCGTCGGCTTGACCTATATCGCGCCGTTGAGCATCTACTCGCACAAGATCAAGAAACTGTCTGAATTGACGAATGGCGCGTCCATCGGCATTCCGAACGATCCGTCGAATGAAAACCGTGCCCTGCTGCTGTTGCAGTCGCAACACTTGATCACGCTACGTCCAGGCGCGGGCGTGAACGGCAATAACGCCACGGTCCTCGATGTCGCCAGCAACCCGAAAAAGCTGAAGCTGCAGGAAATGGATGCCGCACAGCTGCCGCGCGCGCTTGGCGATCTGACGGCGGCGGCGGTCAACAACAACTTCGCGATCGACGCCGGCCTGGACACGACGTCCGCCCTGGCGCGCGAAGGATCGGATAGCCCGTACGCCAATCTGATCGCGGTACGGACGCAGGACCAGCACGCCCCTTGGGTGAAGACGCTGGTCGCCGCGTATCAATCCGCCGCCGTCAGTGCCTATATCAAGAGCCACTACCATGGCGCGATCCTGCCCGCTTTTTAAGGACGCTCGATGAATTTTCAGCAATTGCGCTACGTTCGCGAAGCCGCCCGCCGCAACCTCAACCTGACCGAGGTCGCCAATGTCCTGCACACGTCGCAGTCCGGCGTCAGCAAGCAGATCAAGGATTTCGAGGATGAACTCGGTATCGAGATCTTTGTCCGCCGCGGCAAACGCCTGACGGCATTGACCGATCCAGGCACCGGCGTGCTGAAGTTGATCGAGCGCATCCTGCTGGATACGGAAAACCTGAAGCGCGCGGCAAGTCATTACGCCGCCCAGGAAGCCGGCCGCCTGGTGCTGGCGACCACGCACACGCAGGCCCGCTATGCGCTGCCGAAGGTCATCGAGCGGTTCCGCGAAGCGTTCCCAAAGGTGCATCTGGCCTTGCGCCAGGGCAGCCCGACGCAGGTCGCCGAAATGGTTCTGAGCGGCGAAGCCGACCTCGGCATCGCCACCGAGGCGCTGAATCGCTATCCCGATATCACGACCTTCTCGTCGTATAGCTGGCATCACGTGATCACGGTGCGCCGCGGCCATCCGCTGGCCGAGGCATCGCAGGTCGGTCTCGCCGACATCGCCAACTATCCGATCATCACCTACGACAAGGATTTCTCGGGTCGGCCGCATATCGACGCGGCGTTCGAGAAGGCCGGCTTGAACCCGGACATCGTCCTGACTGCCATGGACGCCGACGTCATCAAGACTTATGTCGAGGTCGGCTTAGGCGTCGGTATTCTCGCCGCGATGGCCGTCGATCCGGTTCGCGACGACCATCTGGTGGTCTTCGACACGCCGGGAATGTTCGAGCCGAACACCACGCGGATCGGGATTCGCAACGGCACGTATTTGCGCACCTATACCTATCGTCTGATCGAAATGCTCGCGCCGCATCTGCGCGAGGACGAAATCCGCGCTCGCCTGAGCGAAGACGACTGACGCGTGACAATGGGGAATGAAAGAATAGGGCCACGATCCCCTACAATGAGGACTTTTCGTTTTTCGAGATGACTCGCCCCATGCGTCCGCGTTCGCTTATTGCACACTACCGCGCCCGTCGCGACGATATCGGCGATCTGCTGACCCGCCGCCCCGTGCCCAGTCCCGGTGTGGACCAACTCGATCCCTTTCTGTTCCTGAATCACCACGGCCCCCAGGTCTATCCCCCGCACAATCACGGGCTCCCTTTCGGTCCGCATCCGCACCGCGGCTTCGAGACGGTCACGTTTATTTTGGAAGGCAATCTGGCCCATCTCGACACCGGTGGCCATGAGAGCGTGATCGAGGCCGGCGGCGTCCAATGGATGACCGCGGGCAGCGGCCTGATACACGCCGAAATTTCGCCCGATACGTTCAAACGGGACGGCGGCCCGCTGGAGGTCCTGCAATTGTGGGTGAATCTGCCAAGTCGTCTGAAGATGACCCCGCCGCGCTATACCGGGCTCCAGGCGGATCAGCTGCCGACCGTGCAGGCGGACGCGGGACGCGCCGACGTCACGGTGATTTCAGGCACGTGGACCGATGCTGGCACGCAGACCGACGGACCGATCGTTTCCTTGACCGGCGTGCAGGCCATGGTGCTCACCTTGCGCCCCGGCGCGACGCTGGCGATCCCGGCCCAGGCCGCGAAGCAGGTATTCCTGTATACGGTGTCTGGCGCGGTGGAGATTGCCGGCGCCACGCTTCCGGAACATCACCTGGCGCGCATCGGCGACGATGGCGATACATTGACGCTGCAGACAGGCGCCCAGTCGGCCCGCCTTCTGCTCTGCCTGGCGGATCCGATCGGCGAGCCGGTCGTGTCGCACGGCCCGTTCGTGATGAATACCCGTGAGGAGATCCATCAGGCGATCCGCGATTACCAGGCTGGGCTTTTTGGCAACGGTTTGGACCATCTCGGCTGAGTCTGGCAAAACGTTAGGGGTTAACCCTTGCGCTTGATCAAGATCGTCCTATAATAGGGTTAACACCTAGGGCACTTGTAAGAACGACGCCGGGTGGCGTCGAACAGCCCTCGAAACGTGTGAACTTGTCATATAGGACATATCATGAGCGCCTCGCCGACCCCCTCCTTTGCTTCGAACGCTGCAAAATCGCGCGCACAAGGCAGTGGTGTGCGTCGTTTCTTCCAAGAAGTGTGGCAATCGTATCTGCGTCACTCGGAACTGCGCGTCATGCTGGCTAGCGGCCGCTGGTCGCAAGAAGCGGAACGCGTCATTCAGAACCGCGCAGGTCACTAAGCAGCACCCCGGCCCCGTTTGCGGCGCGCGATTGCTTGCGACGCTGTGGGGCCCGCCTGATGGCCCGTGGACAGGATGCCCCGTCGCGCCACATTCAGGATTCCCGCCTCACCTTACGTAGCAAGCCTTTCCTTCGCCGTCGTTTCTCCCGCCGACGTATGCGCGCCTTCGCCGTTTTCCGGCACTCCCCGCTTGGTGGCCGACGCTTCCGGCTGAATATCGAACCATCGCATCCAATCGCTCGCCGTCTCGACGCAATGGCTGTCGCCCACGCGCTGCGTGAACCCGACGCGATCGAAAAACTCCAATATTTGAATCGCCCGCTTCCGGCCCACACCGGTGGCATCGCGGAAAATGGCGGCTGCCACCTCGCCCTTGGCGCCGCTGGCCGAGCCCACGCCCAATTGGGCCAGAGAGTTCAGCAGGCGCGCCAGAATCGCCACCTGAAAGCGGTCATAAAACAAATCCGGCACGACTTCATAGACCCGCCCCTCGTGCGCCAGTTGCTGCAGGATGCGCCGAACCTGGGCCTCGGGCAGTTGCCGTTGCGCGGCGATGTCACGCACCCAGGGCGGATTGAACCGCCCGGCGGCGACGTCGGCGATGATCGCCGTCACCGGCAGGTTTTCGGCGTCATCGGAGGCGCGTCGGTGCTCCGGCGTCTGCAGGCAGGCGCCGCATCGCACGACCAGTCCCGACACACACAATGATTCGGCGATTGCCTGCCACGCCGCCGATGGGATCGACGGCTTGAGTTGCTTCCGCAGCAAAGAAGCCGCGAGCCCTTCGTCATGCGGCGAGGCCGCGTGGTGCGCGCTCAGCGTGCGTACCACCGCATCGGACCATTCCGCATAATCGGCCGCGTCTACCAACCAGGTCCCGCTGATGGACGACTCCAGCACCGTCAACCCGCTGCGGCCATGTGGATCGGTCCGAAGCACGGATAGGCGAATCGATGCGCCCTCGTAGGCCAATACACGCTCGACGGCAAGGGTGCGCGCGGGGCGCACCGGCAACGACATGCCGATCGATGCCAAATGATGGCGCAAGGCATGCACGCCCTCGTCGAACGGATCGGTCGCGCATGTCTCAAAAATAGGGGTGGCGGCATCGCCGTTTGCGCGAAGACGCGCGCGCAAGACGGCGCGCGCCTGCTCCGCCGCCGCGGGCGTCAGCGTGTCCAGGCGCGTCAACGCCACGACGCATTGGAGCCGGCCCGGGCAGCCCGCCGCGCTGAACGCTTCCGCGTCGATTTGCGCATCGATGTCGTCGGCCGCATCGACGGTCCAGATCACCGCATCGATCATGTCCCAATGCGCCTGACGGGCGCGCACACTCGCCGGTCCGTCCAATACGGCAATGACCGGGACGATGCTGGCGCCGACGTCGGCCTCGACGGGCGCGCCATCGGGCGTGGACGCGATATAGCGTTGCGCCGGACTCACCCACAGGCCGCCGCGCGCCTCGTCCGGCAGATCGGCAGAGTCGATCCCCGTCAACGCGCGCGTCAATGTCGTCTTTCCCGACCCCGTCCGTCCCGTCATCGCGACAATCATGTACGCCCCCTCGTTCCTGAACGTGCGCTGGGGAGGCTTCGCCTGATCGACTGCTCGTTCAACGCCCATCCTCATCTTAGGTATGACGAAAATGAAACGCGTTGTGTTTACAATTATTGATCACACAACAAATAGCAGAAGATCAATTGGCAGTACCAACGATTGAAACGAACGTCCGTTCCATGCGACGGTGCTTCTGCCTAACGTGCCCATCCATTGCAACGCCATACGCATCGCACGTGTTCGACCGAACCTTCCGTGGAAAGTGCGTCCGAACTGCACTGCATGCGTACTCCCGACTTGGCGACCTGACATATTCACCCTATGCCAAGGCGGTGAATCGCGATGGCCGGCAAGCGGCAGGACGCCCGGGATGGATTGAGTATAGAGTCTTTCGCCGCGCTTGCGGTTGCGATTAGGCACTGGCGCGGACGGGGGTGTGGCGCTCGCGCATAAAACAACAGTTTGCGCGGCAGAGCGCAACGCGCAGGCGGCTCCGGGCGGATTCAGGCGCCGATAAAACTGAGGATTTCGCGGTTGAAGTCCGACGCATGCGTCAGATTCATCCCGTGCGAGGCACCGCGGAGCACCGTCCGCTGCGCATAGGGAAGCCAGTCGGTTAGCGTTTCCGACGTCGCCAGGAATCCAGGCGGGCTCTTGTCGCCGTTGACGATCAGCGTGGGAATGGTCACATAACTGGCCGATTCGCGCGAATACAAAGGCAAGGTGTCTCGAACCTGCCGCGGCAAAGTGCTGGCATTGTCGCGCGCCATGGTCCGGAAGCTTTCCGCGCTGCGCAGCCAATAGCCCGGACGACTGACGGCATCGACGAACATTTCCAGGCCGCCATCGATGTCACCGGCTTCGACCTGGGCCGCAGCACGCATACGCGGATCCTCGGGTGCATAGGCGCCTTGCGGCCGCCCATCGGCACCGATCGCGGCCACGGGACGCGGATCCTCGCCCGGTTTGGCGGGCTTGCCGCCCGGGTCGGCGAGTACCAGGCGATCGAAGAGGGACGGATCCTGGGACGCTGCATGGAAAGCAACGCAGCCCCCACGCGAATGCCCAACCAACGTTACCTGCCCCCAATTACGCGCGTGAATCAGACTCAGCAACGCATCGACATGGGACTGGATACCGAACGCCGCGCCCTGCGGCGCCGTCACGGGATAAAAATACGGCAGGCTGACGGCGATGACATGACGCTTCGCCGACAAGGCGGCCATCTGCGGCTCCCAATAACGGAAATCGCAGAGCGAGCCGTGGACCAGCAGCAACGGCGGTGCATCGCGATGTTCTGTACCGGCTTCGAAATACGCAATGCGGCTGGCCGAGGGCAGATCGACGATCCGCGTGTGTTCTAGTTCAAACATATTCGATTCCTGCATCGCAGGGAGGTGCGAGAAGTCTTATTTTTTGGGAAACCGCTTACGCATCCAGCACGCCGTCCTGACCTGCCGGCGGCCCCGCTTGTCATCCCGGCGATACCGCAGTGCAGCATCACGCGTGAACTGCGGATTATGCCTGTCCTGAATCAAAATCGCTTGCATGCACAAAATTCTTCGTCGAGAAACCGCGTAAAAGCCCGGATATGTCGCGGCCTTGGGACAGATTCCGCGTCGCGCCCGCATTGCAAAGCCGGCTCGCTTTGAAATAGGTCATTTGCGTCCGTTGCAGCACCGCTTGGTCGTCATATCGTGCGGGCAGCACTTGTCGCCACGGCGGGGAACCCGGAAGGCGGTGCGTCTTTTACGCAATTTACGTCGTGTTTCGGAAGGCCGGAAAGATCCGCCGGCCCTTGTCGGGCGATCGAATCCCTCGCGTCTTAACGCGGTCCTTCCGCTGGAGGCCCCGCCAGGCAAGGCCCGGCGCCCCAAAGGAGGCCGGGACGGCGCGTTTTCCCGCTAGCGACGGTCGTCGCGGCAGCGGGGTCATCAGCCGATGTCGCACCAGGTCGGAGCGATGCAGAGCGATACAGTGCGCCAGCCAGAGCGCGCGGCTGCGCGCCGTGTTTCATTTGACCCGGACCTCTGATCGACCATGACGAAACCGACTCCCCCCTTCGGTCCTCCCGAGCGCGCTACCGCGCCTCCTACGGCAGGGTCACACGCCGGCAAAACCGATGCGCTTCATGCCGCCTGCATGTCTGCGGACCCGGAGGCGACCCGAGACAATTCGTCGCACCTCCAGCGGGGTTTGCGCGGTAGGCATCTGCAATTGATCGCGATCGGCGGCGCGATCGGCACCGGCCTGTTCATGGGGTCCGGTAAGACGATCGCCTTGGCGGGTCCGTCGATCGTGTTCGTCTATCTGACGATCGGCATCGTGCTTTTTTTCGTCATGCGGGCGCTCGGCGAGTTACTGCTATCGAACCTCGCCTACAAATCCTTCACGGATTTCTGCGGTGATCTGCTGGGGCCGGGTGCGGCATTCTTTGTCGGCTGGACGTACTGGCTATGTTGGGTCGTGACCGGCACCGCCGATGTCGTCGCGATCGCCGCTTATACGCAATTTTGGCTGCCCGATCTGCCGGCCTGGATCCCGGCGCTTGCTTGCATCGCCCTGCTGTTGTGCCTGAACCTGGTCCACGTTGCGCTGTTCGGTGAGATGGAGTTCTGGTTCGCGATGGTCAAGATCGTCACGATCCTGGCCTTGATCGCGGCCGGCGCGGTGATGGTGGCAACCGGCTTCGCGGTCCCGGGATCGCCGCCGGCATCGATCGCCCATTGGTGGCAAGACGGCGGTATGTTCCCCCACGGTCTGTCCGGCTTCTTCGCCGGGTTTCAGATTGCCGTGTTCGCCTTCGTCGGCATCGAACTGGTGGGGACGGCGGCGGCGGAAACCCATGACCCGCGTCGTACCTTGCCACGCGCGATCAATGCGATTCCGATCCGCATCCTGATCTTCTACGTGGGCGCCTTGCTTGCCATTATGGCGGTGACGCCATGGTCCAGCGTCTCGCCCGATCGCAGTCCTTTTGTCGCCCTGTTCGCGCTCGCCGGCATTCCGGCCGCCGCCGGCCTCATCAATTTCGTCGTGCTGTCGTCGGCGGCCTCATCGGCAAACAGCGGCATCTTCTCGACAAGCCGTATGCTCTATGGGCTCGGTCTGCGCGGACAGGCGCCGAGCGTGCTGACCCGGCTCTCCAAAAGCGGGGTGCCCAGCCGCGGCTTGCAATTTTCCTGCGTCTGCCTGCTGTTCGCCGTCGCGCTGATCTACTGGATCCCCGACGTGATGACCGTCTTCACCTTGGTGACCACGGTATCCGCGCTGCTATTCATGTTCGTCTGGACCATGATCCTGCTCAGCTATCTGCGCTATCGGCGTACCCGCCCCGCACAACATCTCGCCTCCGCCTATAAGATGCCGGGCGGAAGACCAATGTGTGTGATCGTGTTGATTTTCTTCGCGGCGATCCTGCTGATGTTGTGGCAGCGCGCCGATACGCGCGCGGCGCTCTGCGCAACACCGCTCTGGTTTCTTGTCTTGTCGCTGGCCTGGTGGCGCGTTCGTCAGGGGCCGGGCGGCCGCGTCGCGCCTTACGGCGAATCCTAAAGCCCGGCGCAAACACTACGCCGTATCGCGCTGCGGCTTGCCTGTCGGCACGCGCGCACCCCGCTCGCTGATCAGCAACGCGATCAGGCCCGCGAGTAGCGCGGCGACGGCAAAGATACCGATCCCGACCGTATAGCTCGGCGTCGACGAGCGCACATAGCCAAGGATATAGGGGCCGGCAAAGCCGCCGAGATTGCCCAAGGAATTGACGAAGGCATAGCCGGCCGCGGCCGCGGTCCCTTGCAACATCGACGTTGGCAATGCCCAGAAGGCGGGAAGCACGCAATATCCGCCGATTGCGGCAATCACGAGGCCCGCAAAGGCCCATGGCCCGGTAGGCGACAAGGCGGCCAGGACCAGCCCCGCACACGCGACAAAGCACGCAACGGCGAGATGGCCATGATAACCACCGGTCCGGTCGGCCCGACGCCCCCAGAACACCATCGCCAACGCCCCGACAGAAAAGGGAATCGCGTTCACGAGGCCAATCCATCCTTCCGGAATACCTGTCGCACGGATTATCTGCGGCTGCCACAACACCATGCCGTTATTCACGGTCACGATCAGGAAGTAGATCAAGCCGAAAATCAGGACATAGCGGTTGAACAGGATGTCGACCAGTCGCCCGGGCTGACGGGGTGCCAGGGCCGCCTCGCCTTCCATCCGCTGTGCCAGCCAAAGGCGCTCCTGATCATTCAGCCAGCGCGCCGCGCTCGGTCTGTCGGTCAGGAATCGGAGCGCCACAAAGCCGAGGGCAATCGATGGCAAGCCCTCCAGCACAAACAGCCATTGCCAACCGGCGATGCCCATGGCGCCGTCCAGCTTCAACAACGCGCCGGACACGAGAGAGCCCAATGCGGTGGAAATGGGATTGGCAAGCATGAAATAGGCGACCACGCGCGCGCGGTAACGCTTTGGAAACCAAAAGGTCAGATACAAGATCACCCCGGGGAAAAACCCCGCTTCCGCCGCGCCCAAGACAAAGCGCAAGGCGATGAAGGTTTTGGGTCCGATCACGAACGCGCCGAGCGCCGAGAGGACGCCCCACGTCATCAAGATGCGCGCGATCCAGATACGCGCACCGAGTTTCGACAATGCCAAATTGCTGGGAACTTCGAAGAGGAAATATCCGATAAAGAAGATGCCCGCGCCCCATCCATACAGATAGGGTGTCAGGCCGATCGCCTTGTTCATCGTCAGTGCCGCGAATCCGACATTGACCCGGTCGAGAAAGGCGAAGAAATAAAGCAAAATCAGTAATGGCAAAAGTCGTAGCATGACTTTCTTCATTACCCGTTTTTCGAGTGTCAGATCCGCGTCCATGCTGCTGTCTCCTCCGGTGCGCATTGCGCTTTTATGATGCCCTGCCGGCTGCCTGGCGAAGCGTCAGGCAGCACGCCCCCGCCTATCGGCTTGCTACAGCAAGGCCGCTACCGCGTCGGGTGTCGGAATCGGCGCGACCGCGCCGAACCCAGTCGTGGCCAACGCCGCGGCGGCATTGGCATAGCGCGCCGCGGCTTCCGGCGAATCGCCGGCGGCGATGCGCGCCATGAACGAACCATCGAAGCAATCCCCTGCCCCCGTTGCATCGACGCTCTTCACCGTATGCCCTTCGAGGCGCGTACGAACTCCCGCGTGCGCCAACAACACGCCGCGCGCACCCAGTTTCAAGCAGACCGTCGCCACGCCACGCGCGAGGTAGTGGTCGACGATCGCGTCCGGCTCAACCAAGCCCGTCAGCGCTTGCGCATCTTCCAGACTCGGCATCAGCACATCGACATCGCGAAGGGTGGCATCGACGATCGCCCGTGCACGCGCCAGCGGCCACAGTGCCGGCCGGAAGTTGGGATCATAGAAAACGCGACCACCCTGGCCGCGAACTTGCGCGATCGCGGCAAAGACGGCATCGCAGGCCGTCACGCTGATGGCCTGCGTGATCCCCGATACGTGCAGATAGTTCGCCTTCTCCAGCAACGACGTCGGCAGGTTCGCGGGCGCGAGCCCCGCGGCGGCCGACCCGGCGCGGAGATAACTGAACGCATGGCCGGTATCGCTGTGCGTGACGAAATACACAGCCGTCGGCGCACGCCCGTCCGTGCTCACGCCACTGACATCCACCCCCTCACGTTCCCACAGTTTCAAGAACTGGCGGCCGAATCCATCGTCGCCGAGTCGCGTGACAAAGGCGACTTTGCCACCCTGCCGCGCGACGGCGACGCAAAAATTCGAGGTGTCGCCGCCATAGCCCTGTAGATAATGCGTGGGGTCGCTCCGATCTTGATTGAACTCAATCATCGGCTCCCCGATCGACACGATCAGCCCGTGCATATTAGATCCGCCCATACTTGGCAAGCCCTTTTCGCAGGGACTTTTCTCGAAGAATCAACTGGGCCTGCTCCAATTCTCGTGAATCGATCTCCTGTGCGAGTGCCAATACGGCCTCTGCGTGCGCGTGGGGAACGGAGACGACGCCATCGATATCGGCGACGATAATGTCGCCGGGAGAGACCTTCACGCCGCCACACTCGACCGGTACGTTGGCAGCCAACGTGGCATAACGCCCCACCGTCGTTCCCGGCGAGATCGAGCGGGCGTAGATCGGAAACCCGTAATCACGGCGGATTTCCGTGATGTCGCGAACGCCGCCGTCAAGAATGGCTCCGGCATGGCCATTTGCCACCGCGCCCGCCGTCATCAAGCCACCCCACACCGCCACGTTCAGTTCTCCCGCGATTGCGATGACCAGCACACTGCCCGGCGCGGCTTCGTCGATGACATCCAGTGCGTGTTGCGGAGGCACCTTCTCGTACGTCGGCCCTTCGAGCACTGTCACGGCCGGCCCGACGATGCGTTTTTCATTGATCCGTGGCTTGATGCTTTGATCCATGAAGCCACGCGTACCGCAAATCTGATCGACGGCGTCCGCCACGGATGCCGTTGCGACCTTATCGAATCCATCCAGCAATGCCTGCATGTCCATGCGTAATCTCCGTTTATTACAACTGTTATGTATACCTAATTATTTCAACTCGAAAACACTGATCCTTCATTCTTAATGCATCAATCCCAGCGATTCAACCAGTTCCGCGGCACGTCTTGCTGGAATACGCGAAGCACTTCGTTTGCGGCTTTCTCCTGCAACTCCGCCACCGACGCTTCTGAATACCAGGCGGTATGGTCGGACACGATCAGATTGGGGCAGGACAATACCGCGCTTCCCGGAAGCGGCGGTTCTGTCTCGAAAACGTCCAGGCCGGCACCGAACAAACGTCCTTCGCGCAGCATCGTCATCAATGCCGCTTCGTCGAGCAGTCCCCCTCGCGCCGTGTTGACCAGGATCGTGGTCGGCTGCATCAATCCCAGCGTCCGCGCATCCAACATGCCGCGCGTCTGGGGCGTCAATGGCGAATGAACGGAGACGTAATCGCTTTCAGCGCAGAGACGATCGAGATCCACGAATTCGACATCGACCGAACGATCCGCGGGGCGAATGAAGGGGTCGTATGCCAGCACGCGCGTCACACCGAAGCCCCGCATCTTCTGTTCGACCTTGCGGGCGATCCGGCCGTAGCCCACCAAACCGAGTGACCGCCCGGCAATGCGATACATTTTTTCCTGACGCGACACATTCCACGCCCCCTGCCGTACGGCGGCGTCCCGCGGCACGACACGCCGCGCGATGGCGAGCAGCATCGCGACTGCCTGATCGCTGACCTCTTCGATCCCATAATCGGGGACATTCGCGACATAGATGCGACGCTCGCGCGCCGCCTGCATATCGACGTTATCCACGCCGATGCCATAGCGAACGATCACCTCGCAGCGTTGCATCGCGCCGATCGCGTCCGCGCGTATCGGTGACTCACGGACCAGCACCGCCGATGCATCCCGCGTGGCATCCAACACCGCCGCCGCATCGCCCTCGCACGGCGAGACGACGACGTCCGCGCCTGCTGCGTCGAGTATGCGACGCTCGATGTCATACGATCCATAACCGTCGTCGATCACGACGACTTTTTTTCGCGCTGCGCGTTCCACGGCCATTACCTCTGTTAGTTAAAGGAAAATCACTTCGCGGTGTAACTCGGTCCGTCCGCTTTGATCTTCCATATCCTGAAATTAGGCACGCTCGGATGGTCGAAATCCATTTCGTTGGCAACCCATAGGTTCAGGTGCCCCGTGACGAAATACAGATCGCCGTCCGGGCCCCACGCAAGCGTGTCGGGCCAGACCATATCGGGATCGCTGATGACGGTCGATATGCGTCCGGTTTTTTCGTCGAACCGCATCAAGCCGTTGTGTTCCAGCGCCGTCATATAGATCTGACCGTGCCGATTGGCCGTCATACCGTCGGTGTTCGACGGCAGCGTCGCGACACGCTTGATAGCGGTCTGCAGCGTGGTCGGAGTGGAATGAAAATCGCGGAGCAGCGCCGTATCGATCGAATACAGCGCGTGTCCCGATAAGTTGGTCCAGTAGAGCGTCCGCTTGTCACCGGAAAGCGCGATACCGTCGGCGCCGGTGCGCATCGGGGTCTTCGGCAGGACCTGTTGGTTATCGATCCGGAAAGTGAACCCGGCTTCATCATTGGTGAAGACCGTTTGATCGAGAATCCGACGCGCCGTATTGTGTTTCTGATCGTAGACGATCAGTCCACCATGCAAGGGGTCGCAGAGAATGCCGGAGTCGGTGATATAGGCGAACCCGCTATCGTTGTCGACCGCGACATCGTTCAGGAACGAACACTTCTTATCGGTCTCGGCATCGGTGAAGTCATGACGCTGGATTTCGCGATTGTGCTTTATGTCCCACAAAACCAGCTTCTCGGCACCTTGCGTGGAGGGTGCGCCGGCGATATGCCCCTGGTCGAGGATCCACATCACGTCGTTGCGGTCTATCTCGAAACCCAGCACCGACTGCAGCGCATGCGGATCGCCAACCTTGTTCATTGCCGCACTGGGATAGGGTTGCAAAACCCAATTGCCATCCTTGCGCACCAGTTTCGACAGCGTGGCCGGAACGTCCGTACCGCCCCATCGGGCAGTCGTGACATAGATATTGCCTTGCGAATCGAGCTTGACGCCCTGCAGAAGCACTTTTTTATACAGCTGCTCGCTGTCGTATCGCTGGGCGGCGTTCGCATCGTCGAAAACGAACGGCAAGCGATTCCACTCGGCGACGGTTTGTGCGATCGGCGCCGCGTTCGTCTGCGCCATGACACCGGAAAAACCGCATGCCAAGGCAACGCACGCCACCGCCCGAGCCAGGCACCTCTTACGTTCCTTCATCAAACTTGTCTCCGTTATACCGCCCCAAGGGACGGGTGCGCCGCTAAAGCGACGTCGTTTGGATTCGCTAACTCATATCTTAGATACCAATTAACTTTCGTGCAAGAGAGGCATGGTATATTTCTG
Organism: Robbsia sp. KACC 23696; assembly: GCF_039852015.1. Lineage (NCBI taxonomy): Bacteria > Pseudomonadati > Pseudomonadota > Betaproteobacteria > Burkholderiales > Burkholderiaceae > Robbsia > Robbsia sp. KACC 23696. The sequence goes on from NZ_CP156628.1 coordinate 741,563, forward strand.
CTATGAATCGCCAAAGCTGGGTGTCCGCGCCCACATGACCTGCCCATGAGTACCGAGACAAAACTGGAACGCCCGCAATCCCTGACGACAACCGCTAAAACGCATATCCGCGAGGCGATTGTCGCCGGAGAATTTTCCTTTGGAAGCCAGTTGTCGGAGAGCGTCCTGGCGAATCGGCTCGGCGTCAGCAAGACGCCCGTCCGGGAAGCCTTGCTACAGCTGAAGCATGAGGGCCTAGTCGACGTACAGCCGCAAAGCGGGACTTTCGTGTTTCAGCCGACGGACGACCAAGTCCGGGAAATCTGCCGGTTTCGTGAAGTCATCGAGACCGCCGCATTGCGCTTCGCGGTATTGCGAGACAGCGCCGCGCTGGTGCGCCGACTCGAGGAAACGTTGACGGCCGACGACGAGGTTGGTGCTGCGGGCGGATCGGCGGCGGAAAATGCGGCCACGCATCCGCAAAATCATCATGACGCCGCCTTCCATGGGGCGATCTTGGATTGCAGCGGAAACCCTTACCTGCAGGCGTCATACCGACTGATCTCGGACAAGATCAATGCGCTACGCTCCCGACTCGACAAGGACGACACCAAAACCGACCTGTGCCATCAGACGCACTCGACCATCGTCGCGCTGATCCGCGGTGGCGATATCGCAGAGGCGAGCAAGGAATTGTCCATCCATATTCGCAGCACCGAGGAGTCCTATATCCGCGCCAGCCAATGCGCGCGCGGTGATGCGGCATCCCATATCGTGCGACAGCGCCGCGCCGGCGCCAGCACCGACCGACGCGCGCCCTGACACCAGGTCACGGGGCACGGCCGCCCGCGCCGCTGACCTGCTTACGCGGCTCCGCGGTTACGCCGCGATATCGCCCGTTTGCACAGACTTCTTCCTCGGCTCGGGCACCGCTTCGACCGGCCCCATCACGAATAGGATCGACAGAATGCCGATCACGATGATGGTGCCCGCCACCCAGAATGCGTAGGAAAAGGAATGCGTCGCGCCGACGATGAAACCGGTCGCGATCGGCGCCACCGCACCGGCGACGTTCCCGACGCAATTCATGATGCCGGCCACGGTGCCGACGCCGCCCTTCGGCGCAATCAATGAAGGCATCGACCATGTCACCGGACCGGCGATCGACAAACCACCAAGCGAAATCGTGATCCAGACGATCGCCCAGATCGGATCCGTCGTCTGCGTGACGCCGATCACGGCAAGCGCCATGACGAGACCCAGCACCAGAATGGCCTTGCGTACGCGACTCTCATCGCGGCCGCGTCCGATCAGGTGATCGATGAGCCAGCCGCCTATCAAGGTATCGGTCAGCGTCGCAAAACCCCACGGAATGACGGTGAATGCCGCGGACTTCATGATGCTCATATGCATTGTCTGCACCAGATAGCTCGGCAGCCAGGTCAGGAACAGGTAGAAGGCATAGTCGTACGCGACATAGCCAATGGTGAGCCCCCAAACCTTGACGTTGGTCAGCAGATACCCGAGCATGCCGGCCGCGTCCGCCGTGGCCTCCCCTTCGGGTGCGCTCCCCCCATCCTGTATATAGGCCAGTTCCGCCGGATCGAGGCGCTTGTCCGCGGTGGGATCGCGATACAGCGCGAAGAAACCGACGAAATAGAGAAGGCTCAGCACGGCGGAAATGCCGAAGCCCCAGCGCCAGCCCAGGGACACCACTGCAATGGCGATGAGGGGTACGCCGATCACATTCGCAAACTTGGCCGAGGCGTCGAATATCGCGGTCGCCAGCGCCCGTTCCTTGCGCGGAAACCAATAGCCGGTTGCCTTCGCGCTAAGCGACAGTCCTGGGGCCTCTGCCACACCCAGCATCAGGCGGGCGGACAACAATCCGACAAACCCGGTCGTCATCGCCGTCGCCGCGGAGGCCAGCGCCCACAGCGCGGTCCCCCAGCGCCCCACGCGGGTGACGCCGAACCGATCGAGCACCATGCCGGCAGGAATTTGCAACAGCGCATAGGTCCAGGAAAACGCGCTGAACAGAATGCCCATTTCCCCGGCGCTTAAGTGAAACGCGTCGGACAGCTGGGGGGCCGCAATCGATAAGGTAATCCGGTCGATGTAATTGACCATGATCCCGAGACCGAGAAAGACCCCGATAATCCATCGCCTACGGGCCGGCCGTTTGTATCGTATATCGTGCACCGCGTCGTCTTCCCACCGTTTTTGTTGTCGTACCGGCAGCGCATCGTTTGCCCTCGGGCAATGACATCGCCGCTTTTATCGCGCGGCGAGATCCGAACGCAGTAAAAACGTCCTTATTCACGAAAACTAATATATCAGTTTGGCGCTAGACTAACCGAATTGTGCGGCGGCCCCGTATTGGGAGTTACCCCCGCATGCACGGTTCTCAGTGAAAACCCCAGGATTGACGGCTGGATGTTCGATATCTCAAAATAAACCACAATATGGATTGAATGTCCACAATGTGGTTATATACAGAGTTCTCGACGATGCCCGATATCCAAAACACCTATCCGCCCATGACCCCCTATCAACTGCCCTTTCCGAAGGAAGCAGCGAAGGAGGTGGTCGTGCCGTTCGCCATTCCGACCGATGAACGGATCTGGGTGCCACAGGCGGAGAACGTGTCGTTCCGCCCGCTCTGCCTGAATGCCTCGCAAGGCTACTGGATGAATCTGCTTCGCGTCCGGAAATCCGGCGTCTTGAGCCGACATCGGCATCCGCAAGGGGTCCATGGCATGGTCCTGAAGGGGCGATGGAAATACCTTGAGCATGATTGGACTGCAACCGAAGGCAGCTATGTCTACGAGCCGCCGGGCGAAACGCATACCCTCTACGTGCCCGAGGACGTGGAGGAAATGATTACGTATTTCCAGGTCAACGGCGTGATGTTCTATTGCGACCCATTCGGCAATTACACCGGTTACGAAGACGTGTTCACGAAGATCGACATGTGCCGAAAGCATTACGCGGCCGTCGGTCTCGGAGAAGATTACGTCGACCAGTTCATTCGCTGAATCCAGGCGGGCCTTACGCCACGGTGCGCCCATCCTGGACAGGGCCCTCGCCTGGTCGACGATACAAAAACAAGAAAAGCGGCCGCTCGCTGGCCGCCAGAGGAGACATCTATGCAGCCCAAATCGGCGCGTCTGAAACACACGCAACGGATTGCCGTCCTATTTTTGACGGTTGCCGGCGTAGTGAATTATCTTGACCGCTCGACACTTTCGATCGCCAATCACTCGGTCAGCCAGGAGCTCCATTTGTCCGGCGCCCAGATCGGCTTGCTGTTATCGGCATTCTCCCTGGCCTATGCGTTTGCGCAATTGCCGGTGGGCGCGCTGCTCGACCGCTTCGGCTCGCGCGTGATGCTCGGGCTCGGGATGTTGGTATGGTCCGTCGCGCAATTGGCCGGCGGTTTCATTCAGACCTTGAATCATTTCATCGTCGCGCGCGTGGTCTTGGGTGCAGCGGAAGCCCCGTTGTTTCCTGCCGGCGCGAAAGTCGTCAACGAATGGTTTTCCGTTCATGAACGCGGTGGCCCGACCGGGACCTTTATCGCCTCGTCGACGATCGCGCCGATGATCGCCCCGCCCCTTCTGACCGTGATCATGTTGTCGCTAGGCTGGCGCACGATGTTCATCGTCATGGGCGTGCTGGGCATCCTCGTGGCGATCGGGTGGTACCTGATTTATCGCAATCGCGGTGAAGTGACGTTGACCGACGACGAGGTGCGCTATCTCGACCAGAACGATGCCGTTCAGGAAAGCCGCGGCGCCGGCCTGAGTTTTGCCGAATGGGGCGGCCTGTTCAAACTGCCGAATACCTGGGGCATGATTTTCGGCTTCATGGGCGTCATCTATATGGTCTGGCTCTATCTGACCTGGCTGCCCGGCTATCTGGAAACGGAGCGCCATATCAGCATCGCCCATACCGGCTGGCTCGTCGCCATTCCCTATATTTTCGGCACCTTGGGCATGGGCGGCAGCGGCCACATCGCCGACTATCTGTTGCGCCGTGGCATGGCACCAATTCGTAGTCGGAAATGGCCGGTCTGCATCGGCCTGATCGGCGCAGCGGCTTTCACGATTCCAGCGGCATTCACACCGAGCACGGCGCTGGCGATTACCTATATCTCGCTGGCGATGTTTTTCGTCAATCTCGCCAGCGGCAGCGCGTGGGCGCTCGTGAGCGTTGCCGCACCCCGGCATCTGGTGGCCTCGCTCGGCAGCCTGCAGAACTTCGGTGGCTATCTGGGCGGGTCGTTTGCGCCCGTCATCACCGGCATCGTCGTCGATCAAACGCATTCCTTCGTCAATGCGCTGTTGATCAGTGCGGCGATCGCCTTTGCCGCTGCCTTGGTTTATCTCTTCGTCGTACGGGAGGTGGCGCCTGCGAAGTCGGCGGCCCCTCTCGACACGCAACCGTCCAATACCTGAAGCGAAATTCGACATGACTTTTCAAGACAATCTTCTGCAAGGCAAGGTCGCCCTGGTCACGGGCGGGCTTTCCGGAATCGGTGCAGCAATCGCAAACGCATTGTCACAGCTCGGCGCTACCGTCGTGGCTGCCGGCCTGCCCTTGCCATCCGATGTACCCGACCCGCTGGACGCCGGCGTCGAACAGCGCCGCTTGGATGTCCGGTCCAGCGCGAGCGTGACGGAGGTCCTCAAGCCCTTCGAGCAGCTCGACATCCTCGTCAACTGCGCCGGGGTGATCCGCCGCATCGAGGAACACAAAATCGAGGTCTTCCAGGATGTGCTCGACATCAATCTGAACGGGACGATGCGCGTATGCACCGAAGCGCGCGCGCTGCTTGCCGCCTCGTCGGGATGCATTGTCAATACCGCATCGATGCTCAGCTTTTTCGGGGGCGGCCTGGTGCCGGCCTACAGCGCCAGCAAGGGCGCCATCGCGCAGCTGACGAAGTCGCTGGCGATCGCCTATGCCGCGGACGGGATTCGCGTCAACGCCATCGCGCCGGGCTGGATCGCGACACCATTGACGCAGGCGCTCCAGGACAACGACGGTCGGTCAAAGGAGATCCTCGCCCGCACGCCGCTCGGACGCTGGGGCAAACCCGAGGAAGTCGCGCAAGCAGCCGTCTTCCTCTGCACGCCGGCAGCCGCCTTCATGACCGCCGCGATCATGCCCGTCGACGGCGGCTATCTGGTGGCGTAAGGGAGGAAACGCCGCGGCCGGCGCTCCGTCCCGCGGCATCGGGGCGACGGGCATTCAGCGATCTACCCGTTAAAGACGGTCGCGGATGCGAGGCCAGTACAATGCGCTTATCGCTTTTGCTTCCGGGATGCTCCGCACCAACGATGTCGACCTCCGAATTCGAACCCTCTCCTCCTCACGCCGCCGACCAGAAAGGGGTTGCCGGCGCCGCCGCTTTCTCGAAATTCATCGCCGTGCTCCAGTTGATCGCGGACGCCGAGGAACCCGCCACCATCGCACGGCTGACGTCCGCGAGCGGCTATCCCAGAACCACCGTGCATCGCATCGTCTCGGCGCTGCAGGCGGAAGGCATGGTCGAGCCGACGCCGAATGGCAATAGCTTCAAGTTAGGGACGCGCCTGATCAGCCTGGCCAGTCGCAGTTGGGAGCGCTCCGATCTGCGCGTCGCCGCCGTCGATGCTTTGATTGCGCTACGCGATCACACTGCCGAGACGGTCCATCTGGCGGTCCCCAGCGATCTCGGAATGGTGTATATCGAAAAACTCGAAAGCCCGCATGCGGTACGCATGGCATCGCGCATTGGCACGCGCGTGTCGATGGTCTCGAGTTCGGTCGGGAAGGCCTATCTTTCGACCCTCGACAGTGCGGAACGCGATGCGCTTCTCGCCAAAGCCGTTTTTCAGCGCTACACGCCCCATACGTTGATGGATGTCGCGTTGCTTCGCCAGGATCTGTTGCTGACGCGCGAGCGCGGCTATGCGGAAGACCGCGAGGAAAACGAAATCGCGATTTTCTGTTACGGCGCCCCCATACGCGGCAGCGACAACCGCACCATCGGCTGCGTCAGTATCAGCATGCCGACCTACCGACACGAGGCGAGCGACCACCGGCGTTACACCGAACCGCTGCTCGCCGCCTGCCGCGCCATCGCAAGCCGGCTCGGACCGGCGATGGGCTGAGGCGGCGCCGCGCATCGTGTTTTATCTTGCAGGAGACGCAGAATGCGCATTACCGAAGTACGCACGCACTTGCTGGAAGCCCCGTTGTCGGAGCCCTTCGCCTATTCGCGCGCGTGGTACGCGTCGCGCACGGCCATGCTCGTCGAGATCACCACCGATACCGGCGTGACGGGATGGGGCGAATGCTACGGCCCGGCCCGCATGACGCAAGCGATCGTCCAGGCCATGAAACCTTGGTTGATCGGCGCCAATCCATTGCATACGGAACGGATCTGGCAGCAAATCTACGCGGATTTGCGCGATCATGGTCAAAAAGGACTGCTGATCGAGGCGCTGAGCGGCATCGATATCGCTTTATGGGACGTAAAGGGCAAGCATTTCCAAGTGCCGATCTACGACCTGCTCGGCGGCCCGGTGCGGACTGCCGTGCAATGCTACGCCACCGGCTTGTATCGCCGCAAGCAGGGCAATCCGCTCGATTATCTGACGGAAGAAGCTGTAGGCTATGTCGAAGAGGGCTTTCACGCGGTGAAATTGAAAGTGGGCTTCGGTATCGCCGATGACATCGCCGCGGTGCGCGCCGTACGGGCCGCCATCGGTCCGGATATCGGCCTGATGATCGATGCGAACCATGCCTACGATGCAGTCGCGGCGATTCAACTGGGTCGCGCTGTGGAAGACCAGAACATCGCCTGGTTCGAGGAGCCGGTGCCGCCGGAAGACCTGCACGGCTATCGATCGGTGAAGGCTGCCCTGTCGATCCCGATCGCGGGCGGCGAGTGTGAATTTACCCGTTTCGGATTCCGCGATGTCTTCGTCGGTCATGCACTCGACATCGTGCAACCCGATACCTGTGCGGCGGGCGGCATTACCGAATGCAAAAAAATCGCCGATATGGCGGCGACGTTCGGCATCCGCTATAACCCGCATGTATGGGGCACCGGGATCGGTATTGCCGCGTCGTTGCAACTGATGGCGACGCTCCCGACGCATACGCCCACCGCGCTATCGTCACAGGCACCGATTCTGGAACTGGATCAGACGGAACATCCGATTCGGCATGCCATCCTGACCCAGCCATTGGTGCACACCCGCGGCGGCCTGGCGATTCCGGCAGGCCCGGGGCTGGGGATCGACATCAACCGCGATGCACTGGACGCGTTTCGGGCGAGCGCGTAATTCGCGGCGGCAAGCGTTGGAAGGCAATGACGACGGCGAGGCCGTCATCGCTCACCGTCCTGTGACCGCGTCGCCCAATGCGATGCCGTCGAAATGCTTGGGCAGGTCGATCGCGTAGATCGCGAAAGGATTGGCCACGGCATCCGCAGCGTCCCTCCCGCTTGGTGGCAACGGCCGCTTCACCGGAATGTAAAGACGCCTGTCGGCACCGATAAACGCGCCATCGGGTCTGATCAGCGCAGGGTCGGAAGCGATGATGGCCGTGCGCCCCGTCGGCGAAAGCACGGTGATGTGATGCGTGACGGTCTCGCAAAAATAGACATTGCCGAGCGAGTCCATCGCGCATCCGCCGGAAAACGCATTTTCGTAGACCCGTTCCACATGCGCCGCCAGGTCCGCATCGGACAGACGCGCGTCGTTCAGGAACCGTGTTCGTATCCGGTAAAACGGTCCGGTTGGCGCGGCCCAATAAAGCCACTGTCCATCCGCCGTGATTTCGAGCAAATCGCTGTTGGGCGGGTGGAAGACCGCATTGCCTTTGATGTGCGCAAGTATCTCGGGGACATGCGTCAGTGACGCCTTCGTCACCGTTTGGCCCGACAGGCGTCGCCGCGTCGTTCCGGTCTTCCTGTCATGCACGATGATGCCGCCAAGGCCGGAATCGCTGATGTACATCGTCGTACCGTGAAACCGCAAATCGTTCATCTGCGCGCCGGGCGGCAAAATCGACTCGTCGAACCGGAGCACCGTGAGCACGTTGCCCGATATCGGATCGAGTTGAATCAGCTTTTGCGCATCGAAGGCCAGCGTTTCATTGATACCTGGAAAAACCCCCGGACTCAGGCTGCCTTGATCGACGCACCACACGCTATCGTCGGCGAAGATATGCACCGAATTCAGGTACACGAACGCCATGCGTCCATCGTCGCCGGGCTTCCAGTCGTTCCAGGCATTTCCTGGAAACGCGGACAGCGCGCCGTCGCGATCGCGTCGCGCTAAAGACGGCGTTGCCGTGTCACGTGCATAGCGCGGCAAGCCAAGGAAAAGCGTGTTGTTGCGCGTCAACGCAACCTGATTGGCCATCCATGGCGATCTTGCCGCCACCTTCAACGGCAACGGTCCGCTCGACGCGACGGCGCTGCCGGCTGCGATGGACAGCCCTGCAAAACCGGCCATTTTGAGAAATTCACGCCGTACGTGTTTCGTCATTCGAGGCACTCCATGAAAAGCCGGCGCCGCGGTCGTGGCGCGGCGGCGCACACCGCCTCCATTTACTGCGCCGATGCCTTGCCCGGGCCCTTATAGCGCGACAGCCAATAGCTGTATTGCGTCGGGAGCACGGTCGACGGTTCGGATTCGCCAAGTGCCAAGGCGATTTGATAGGGGTAATGCGGGTCGGCCAGATGGGCGCGCGCGATCATGACGAGATCCATCTGCTTGTCGGCCACCACGCGCTCCGCGGTATGCGGGTCATCGATACACCAGCCCGATGCAACCGGAATACCGGCCTCGTCGCGAACACGCTGTGCGACAGGTGCCAAGAAAGCCTGCGTGCCCCATGGCACCTTGCCACCGGGGATCACGAAATTGATGCTCACATTGAGGAGGTCGAGTCCTCCTGTCCGCATTTTCTTGATCAAGGCGATAGACTCGGCCAGCGTTTCCTCGTCGCGTCCATCGTATTCGATCACGCCGAAACGGGCGGTCAAGGGCAGATGCTCCGGCCATACTTCCCGCACGGCAGCCAAGGTTTCCAACAGGAAGCGCCCCCGATTATCGACGCTGCCTCCATATTGGTCGTTCCGTTGGTTGCTATAGGCGGAGAAGAAGCTTTGCGCCAGATAGCCGTGTGCGAAGTGCAATTCGAGCCACTCGAAGCCGGCCGTGCGCGCACGACGGGCCGCGGCGACGAAGTCCGCTTTGACGCGCGCAATATCGTCGAGCGTCATCGCTTCCGGGACGCGCGACAAGCCGCCGCCAAATGCGATCGCCGACGGCGCGATCGGTTGCCAGCCATTCGGCGCGCCCGCCGGAATGTGGTCATCGCCTTCCCACGGCACGTTGGCGCTGGCTTTCCGACCCGCATGACCGATCTGGATACCCGGAACCGCACCGGCCCCCTTGATCGCGGCAGCGATACGCGCCAAGCCGGGAATGTGCGCATCGCTCCACAATCCGGTACATCCCGGCGTGATACGACCTTCCGGCGAAACGGCCGTTGCCTCGACGATCACGAGCCCGGCACCGCCGCGTGCCAGCGACTGATAGTGGGTGTGGTGCCAATCGCCGGTCATCCCGTCCACAGCGCTGTACTGACACATCGGCGGTACGGCGATGCGGTTGCGCAACGTGACGTCTTTGAGGCTGAACGACGTGAATAAAGCGGACATATCGACTCCTGATCGATACGGCCCGACGGATTACCGACGGGCCAGGTGAGTGTATTGGCGCTGCGCGTAATGCGCGCCGACGTGCTTACTCTGACGTGCTCAAGCAGGCAGGCCATGTGGCGGATCGTTTGCTTCCGGCCGCACACGCACCAAGGCCTTGCCGGAGAACTGGCGGTTTCGCAGATCTTCCAAGCATTGCGGCAGCACATCGAAAGGCCGTACCACGCGGGCTTCGGGCGACAACACGCCGGCGGCGATCTGCTGCAGCATCTGTTCGCCGGCGGCAACGAGGCGCGACCATGCTTCGTCGTCGCCGTAGACATGCAATGCGCCCAATGCCACTTCATGCATCGACAGCGTGCGTCCGAATGGCGGACAGACCCATTCGGCGGGGCGTCCCTGGATGCAGACGAGGTGACCGTTCGCAAGCAAGCTGTCCGCCATACGCGCCGCGTGTTCCGCGTTCACGCTGTCGATCACCGCATGGAAACGCTGCTGGCCGGTCTGCAGCGGTGCGTCCTCGGCCGGGGAGGCCAGACAGGCGGCCGCACCGAGTGTCCGCAGACGATCCCAGTGTCGGGGATGCGCCATCGCCGTGACGATGAAGCCGCGCATCGCGGCGAATTGCACCAGATAGTTGCCAACGGCGCCGCCGGCGCCGGAGATCAACACCGGCTGGTCGCGTTGCACCGGCACCTTTTCGATGGCCAGAAAAGCCGTCAACGCGGAACAAGGGACGCTGGCCGCCATCTCGAAGTCGACGGCATCGGGCACACGCAGCAGCGCGCGCGCATCCACGGCAGTGAATTCCGCGAAACTCCCCGGCTTTTGCAAGTTCGTGTGATACGCGACGCGGCGTCCTATCCAGGCCGCCGAAACGTCTGCGCCGACGGACACGACGTCGCCGGCGGCATCGACGCCAGGAATATGGCCCTCGCGCCACCCTTCCGGCGCGCTTTCGATCAGCTTCCAGTCGACCGGATTCAAGCCGATCACCGCATTGCGCACCAAGACTTGCCCGTTTGCCGGCGTTGGCAGCGCCATGCGCTGCAAGGTCAAGGTACGCGGCGCGCCGTTCCTTACCCAGGTCCACGCCCGGTGATGGCTCGGCAGCGGATGGGTCAATGTCTGATTCATAAGAGTGGATTGCCTAACAGATCCGCCGCGGCCCCGCAGGTCAGGGGCCGCCGGCGCAGTGGATCGTACAAGGTTAGGCTAGTTCCGCTCGCACGGGAACTAATGGAGAGTTATCGTTTCGATAAAACTCTCTTATGTAAGGCGCGGCGACGAGTCTGCTGCGCGCTTACAGGAGAAAAACGAAGCCGGGCAGATATCGGGGGCTTAGTTGCCGTTGCCATCGCCCGCGTCGGCGCGCAGGCCTTCCCAGCGGCGCACGCTCGGATGCTCGAGGCCGAATTGATCGAGGAGGCGCGCCGCCATTTGCGTGTTCGCCTCGTCCATCGTGGTGGGACGAAGATAATAGGCGGGCACCATCGGGAAAATCGTCACGCCGAGATTCGACAGCGACAACATGTTCTCGAGATGAATGGAATTGAATGGCGTCTCGCGGACCGCCAGCACCAATTTGCGACGCTCCTTCAACGTGACGTCGGCGGCGCGGGCGATCAGATTATCGGACAGACCGATGCGGATCGACGCCAGCGTTTTCATGCTGCAAGGCACGACCAACATGCCATCGTGTTTAAAGGAGCCGCTCGACATCGGCGCCGCGAGGTTGCGCGCATCGTGGACGGTGCTCGCAAGCGCCTTGACGTCAGGTACCGTTTCGCCGCACTCGGTTCGCAAGGTCACATGCCCCCATTGCGACATGACCAGATGCGTTTCCACACCCAGCACCTGTAGCGCTTCCAACACTTTTACGGCGACCGGTGCGCCTGTTGCACCGGTTATCCCAACGATCAATCGCATATTCACTCGCGTCCTGATTTCCGGACCATCCATCATCGATTCGACAGCTTACCGGAAATCGTGCGGACGGAACGACGGATGCGCTTTATCGGCGAGGTGATCGTTCAAGCCGCGTAGTCGCGTTTCGCCTGCGGCAGCCGGGCCACAACCTCACGAATCGCGTGCGCGCCGGCGGAATGCGCGAGAGCCGCCGTGCGGATATCACCAAGCTTGCCGTTGACGCGGTCGACCGATCCGACGATGTCGAACATCGCTTGCCCCGCCACCGTCACCAGTTGTGCATTGGCACTGACCTGATCGACCGAGCTGTCGATGCGATCGCGCGCATCCTTCGCGGAATCCGCGCTGCGCTGCGCCAGTGCACGGACTTCGTTGGCGACAATCGCGAAGTTCTTGCCCTGCTCGCCGGCCCACGCCGCCTCGACCGACGCATTCAAGGCCAGCAAATTCGTCTGGAATGCAATGTCGTCGATGACATCGACAATCGACGAAATGGCTTCCGCTCGCGCCTTCATCTCACGCATCGACGCAATCACTTCGTCCATCACCTGACCGCCGCGCAAGGCGACTTCCGATGCACCGTGCGCCATATCGCTCGCTTCCTGCGCATTCGCGGCACTGGTGCGCAGCGCGGCGGACAACTTCGCCACCGCGTCTTGCAGCGAGCGCGCGGCCATCGTTTGCTCGGTGACGTCGGTCGCGTACTTGACCACCTTGAACGGGCGCCCTTCGGCATCGAAGATCGGATTGTAGGTTGCTTGCAGCCAGACGGTGCGGCCCGACTTTGAGACGCGCGGATAGCATCCCGCATCGTATTCGCCGCGGCTCAGCTTCTCCCAGAACGTCTTACCGTCCGCCCCGACGCGATCCGCGGGCGCGATAAAGCGACAGTGGTGCGTGCCTTCCAGTTCCTCGATGCGATATCCGAACAGCTGCAGAAAGTTATCGTTGGCCGACAGGACATTGCCCGCGAGATCGAATTCCGCCACCAATTGCGCCTTTCGAATTGCCGCCATCTCGCCATCCATTTCGACGGTACGCTGACGCTCTTCCGTGACGTCGGTGGCATATTTGACCACCTTGAACGGGCGGCCGTAGGTATCGAGGAGCGGGTTGTACGTTGCTTGAAGCCACATTTCGCGACCGTTGGCCGCTACGCGCTTATAGATGCCGGCGTGAAACTCGCCGCGCCCGAGCACGTCCCAGAATTGTCGGTACGCCTCGCTCTGCCGCATCGACGGCTCGACCAATATCCGATGATGCTTGCCGATCAGAAACTTGCGCGAGTAACCGCTGAGACGGCAGAAATTTTCATTGGCGTCCAGAATCCGCCCGTCCAGCGAGAATTCGACGACCGACTGCGACTTGTCGATGGCGGCCACCTGACCGGTCAAGTCATCGAGCGACCGTTGTCCGGTGAGGCGGTTACATACCTGGCGAAACATCGAGATCACGTTCATGACTGGAATCTGAATCGAGGATACATGGAAGCACGCGTGATCGAATCACCCGTGGCGGAACGGAGCGGAATACAGCCGGCGGTACAGCCTTCGCCGTGTTGGCACTGCGCCATCGCATTGGCGCCTTTCGCGTTAGCAGCACGCGTGGAATCGGTCTGATCGACCGTGCGTCCTATCCGGCGCGCGACACCGGCATCGGCGCGCATTTCAAAGACCTTGGCAGCGGCGTCACCGCAGCCTTCGTCGATACCGAGGCCCCGCGCGACACGCAGCGTTTCCTCGCTTTGCAGGCCGTCGACGCTGACCCGCATACCGAGGGCGTGCGCCAACGACACCAGGCGCTGCACGACGCGCGCGTGCTTCGGCATGTCGCGCACGGTGTCGATCACTCGCGGATCGAAACTGACGCCAGTGAGCGGCAAATTCGGCAACCAGCGGACGGTGTCGAAGCCGGCACCGAATCCGGTGATGACCACGCCGATGCCGGCCTCGCGCCACACGCGAATACGACGCTGCGTCGCGGAAAACTGCTCGCGCAAGGCCGCAAGGGGTACGGCCACTTCCAATTGCGCCGGCAGCAGACCGACGTGCAACAAGGCGTCCAACCAGGGCCGGGGCGCTTGATCGAGCAAGGCCATGCCGCCGCGCAATTGCAGGCGTGCCGTCTGGCGCCGCTCCACCGTCCACCAGCGAGAAAACCAATCGAGCAAGGATAGACGCTGCGCGACGTCGAGCGGCACGGGCGAGGCCGAGGACGCCTGGGCCGTCGCGCTGCGCCAATCGCGACCGATCGCCGCGCCGTCGCCCAAGCCGGCGCCCCGCAAGCTGACGACGTCGCCGACGGTGCCATAGTCGGGCACGGTCACATCGAACCCTTCCGCGAACGCCGCCGATAAATTGACACGCATCTGGCAACCATCCCGTGCGGGATCATAGGCTAGACGCGTCGGCTTGGCATCGTCCATGTCAGGCGCCGCCGTCTTTGCGGTCGGCACGGCGTGAAGCCCCTTGAACGGCGCCTCGCGAAGCGCGTCGGCCGGCGCGTTTTCCGCGTCGGCGAGTGCCCCCGGCATGCGCCCGACCGGTCGCCCCGCAACGTGCAGCGCGGTCCGACCGATGCGACGTTCGGACCCGCGCGGCAACGCAGGCACGGCACGACGCAGGGGCGCGGACATCGGTTGGCGTGGCGCCATCAATGCGGTAACCAGATCGGCGACATGCGCACATGCCGCCACGTCCATTGCCACGACCTGGGACGTTCCGACGCAGACTTCTCCGGTCTCGGTCTCGCATGTCAAGGCATCGCCCTGCGCGGCAAACCGATGCGACTCTCGCGAGGCGCCGCCCTGCAGCGGTCCATTGCCGACGTCGGCGGCATAGCCGACGAGCGGCGCGAGGTCACGGGCCAGCCCGCCCACCACCCGCGCGACACCTGCACGCGGCATGGCCAGGAAAAAGGCGAGATGGCGCGCCGAAATCCGATACACGCCATCGCGCGTCGCGGCGGCCGAGCGTAACCACGTTGCAATCGCTTCGATCTGCTGATCGATGCGCGACGCTTTTCCCTGCTTCACCCAGTCGTCCGCTTGCGCCGACGAAACCGCCTCGACACAGACGGCCCAATGGACGCCGCACACTTGCGCGTCCGCCGCGACACCGCCGAAAGTCGACGCCATCGCTTGCCCCATCCAGCCCAACGGCGATGTGATGCCGTCCGCGTCCGCATCGGACGCGGCGTCGATATCGGCGCCCTCGCCCGCCAGCAGCACGGACTCGCGCAAGGCAGCAGCGTTTTCATGAAAACGCCGCTCATTGGGAAGACCCGATGTGCGGTCGACGTAATGCGTAGAGCGCGAGAGTCGGATCAACGCTTCGACGGTCTCCGCGAGCGCTTTCAGGCGATCGATCATCTCCGCATCGACATCGCTACGCGGCACGACATCCGCGACAAACAACGTGCCCAAGGGCAGGCCGTCGTCGCTGCGAACGGGCACGCCAGCATAGAAACAAACGCCGGGCGCCGCGACCACGAGGCGATTCGTCGCGAAGCGCGCATCGCCGCGCGCATCCGGGACGATCAACGGTTCGCGTTGCAAGATGGCGTAGGCGCAAAACGCATCCTCACGCGCCGTCGCCGATTCGTCGAGGCCAACCGACGCTTTGAACCACTGCCGATGCTGATCCATCAAAGAGACGCCCGCGATGGGCGTGCGCACCAGCATCGATGCCGCGTGCACAACCGCATCGAATGCCGGATCCTGCGGCGTATCGAGAATGCAGCTGTCCAACACCGCGCGCAGGCGCTCGGCTTCGTTGAACGGCAGCGGCGGTGAGGTTCGTTGCAAGGCTTCCATGGACTGACCTGGGTGACGCTAGGGTGATTTTTCAATGAGACAAATGCGCGTCACCATCTGAAATGACATATAAGCACAACTTGAGCGCAAAACACATCTCTTTAGCGCATGTTACGTACCGTTGACGTTACGTAACATACATACGATCGTTTTAAAATGACTCGTAAAACGCTGATACGCAGTGACTCCAGACCGTGATATTGATTACGCGGGCGGTCGAGTTGTGTGCATTTAGCGCATTGATCGCGGCAAGAACGACACCGATCCCGAGTCCCGGCCAGGCCACAGACTGGCGCCGCAATTTTTGGTAGTCATTTACTGCGGTATACGGCCAGTCATTCCAATCGGATCAGCTTTATTTCACGCCTTTTATAAAAAAAACGACCGACGTCTGGACGCAACAGAAACCCGCATGACGCGCCACGCAGCACGCTCCTCGGGCATGGCGCGCCATTGCATCGCGTCTCGATGCCCGATCGTCATACGTCTGATAAAAGCCTAGTCGTGATGGTCATTGCCTAGTCCAATGTCCTGGCCGAATGGGTTCCGACACACCGCGTGACCCGGGTCAATTGCGCCGACGCATGCCTCGGGCAGCTTCCATAAACGCCCTGCTTCGCGGACGATCGCGCTGCTTCGCGCGCCGGGCGGTCTCGTCAACGCGCACGGCATGCCGCATTTTTGCTATCGTTGAGGCCCGCGGCGCCGATAGTCACGCCCGCGCACCTCAGCGCCGTCTGCAACGACAGACGGCCGTTCACGCGAAACGATGTCCGATTCCTTGCTTTCCCCCGCTCCTGCTGCCCCCGATTCTGCCGACGCCGACGGTGCGACGGCGTCCTCCAGCCTTCACCCGCATAGGGCGGCCGTGGTTCCACCGGCCGCCCGGCCGGGATCGCGGACCCTGATGGTGCAAGGCACGACGTCCGACGCCGGGAAAAGCACGCTCGTCGCGGCCCTGTGCCGCTTGCTGGTTCGGCGCGGCATCCGCGTCGCGCCCTTCAAGCCGCAGAACATGGCGCTGAACAGCGCCGTCAGTATCGACGGGGGCGAGATCGGCCGCGCGCAGGCGTTGCAGGCCTATGCGGCCGGTCTGCCGCCGCATACCGATATGAATCCGGTCTTGCTCAAGCCCGGCAGCGACCGCACCGCGCAAGTGATCATTCACGGCAAGGCCGTCGCCAATCTGAATGCGCGGGACTACCACGCCTATAAGCCAGTGGCGATGGCGGCCGTCATGCGCGCCTACCGGCGTCTGCAGCAGCAATACGATACGGTACTGGTCGAAGGCGCCGGCAGTCCCGCGGAAATCAATCTGCGCAAAGGCGACATCGCCAATATGGGATTCGCCGAAGCGGCGGACTGCCCCGTGATCCTCGTTGCCGACATCGACAAAGGCGGCGTTTTCGCGCATCTGGTGGGGACGCTGGACGTGCTCGCACCCTCTGAACGGGCGCGCGTGATCGGCTTCGTCATCAATCGTTTTCGGGGCGACCCGGCCTTGCTGGAGCCCGGGCTCCGATGGCTCGAGGCACGCACCGGCAAGCCGGTGCTGGGCGTGCTGCCCTATCTTCACGGTCTGTATCTCGATGCCGAAGATGCCTTGCCCGACACCGGGGCGCAGGCGTCCGCCGATGTGCGCATCCGGATCATTGCGCCGGCTTTTCCGCGGATCTCGAATGCGACGGATTTCGATGCGCTGCGCCTGAACGAGGCCGTCGATTTCCGCTTTATTCGTGCCGGCGAAGTCATTCCGCCGGCCGACCTCATCGTCCTGCCCGGCAGCAAGAGCACGCGCGCCGATCTGGCGTGGTTGCATGAACAGGGGTGGGTGCCGATGCTGCGTCGACATCTGCGCTACGGCGGCAAAGTGATCGGGATATGCGGCGGCTTCCAGATGCTCGGACGGCACGTGCATGATCCGGATGGCGTCGAAGGCCCTGCGGGCAGCAGCGACGGATTGGGACTGCTGGATATCGAGACGACTATCGGACGACAGAAGCAACTGCGCAATGTGCGGGGCGCGCTGACGCTCGACCACGGCGCGAAACACGACGCCTCCCGTGCGAGATCCGCCATGGTCCTCGATGCATCCGATGCATCCGTTATTGTCGCGTCCGATGGCGCGGCGCCCGCGGTCCCTGTTTTCGGCTATGAGATTCACATGGGCAGCAGCGACGGTCCCGGTCTGTCCCGGCCCGTGGCGCGCATCGACGACGCCGGCGACGTCCGATTCGATGGCGCGCAGTCCGATGACGGGCAAGTACTCGGCACCTATCTGCATGGTGTATTCGATCATCCGGAGGCCGCCTGCGCGCTCCTCGCGTGGGCCGGCGACGCATGCGACGCGAGCATGCGCGGTGCCATGCCGAAGGCGATGGCGGGCTTCGATCTCGCCGCGCGACGCGAAGCCGACTTGAACCGGCTGACGGATGCGGTGGAAGCGCATCTCGATCTCGCGCGGCTGGCCGATTGCCTGGGCCTGTCCTCGGCCACCCACGATGCGGTCACGGGCCAAGCATGATCGGCACCTTCACTTTCCTCGCCGGTGGGGCACTCGCGATCGTGGCCGCCGGTATCGATCGCCTTATCGGCGAGCCGTCACGCTGGCATCCTCTGGTCGGTTTCGGTCGCCTTGCCGCAGACGTCGAACGCAGGCTGAACGCACAGGCTGCCGCAGCCGACGCAGCGCCGCCCGCGACGATCCGCCCGGACGCCCATACGGCCATCGACACCGACGCGTGCGCGCAGCGGCGTACCGCATTGCGCGCACGCGTGTGCGGTCTGCTGGGATGGGGCTGTCTTGTCGTGCCGCCGACCGTCTTGGCGATCGGCTTGATTCAATGCTGCCCGCTTCCCCTGGCCGCCCTATTGCATGCGCTGTTGCTCTGGTTCGCGCTCGGCGCGCGCAGCCTGCGCGACCATATCGCTCCGGTCGCGACGGCCCTCGCGCAAGCGGATCTCCGCGCCGCGCGCGCCGCCGCCGCGCGCGTCGTGTCTCGCGATCTCACTGACGCCGATGAAACCGCCGTCGCGAAGGCGGCGGTCGAATCCGCCTTGGAAAATGGCAGCGATGCCATTTTCGCTCCGCTGTTCTGGTTTCTGATCGGCGGTGGCCCGGCTGCGCTCGCCTATCGTCTGATCAACACACTGGATGCGATGTGGGGTTACCGCACGCCGCGCCTGCGCCATTACGGCTGGGCAGCCGCGCGCATCGACGATGTCGCAAACTGGGTACCGGCGCGCCTGACGGCGCTCACGTATCTGCTGCTGGGCGCGTCCCGCGATGGCTGGCATTGCTGGCGCACCCAGGCCCCGACATGGGACAGCCCCAATGCGGGCCCCGTCATGGCCGCCGGCGCCGGCAGTTTGCGCGTTCGCTTGGGCGGCACCGCACGCTATCATGGCCACGACGAATACCGTCCGGTGCTCGGCTGCGGCGCGGCGCCCGTCGCCATCGATGTCCAGCGGGCGCTCGACCTTGTCCAGCGAACCTTGATCGCCTGGCTCGCCTTGTCCGTCGGCATCGGTGCCATCCTGGCGATCATGGGAGGCACCGCGTCATGACGGTTGATGCGTCTGATTTGCCCTTTCCGCGGCCGCGAGTCGTCGTGCAGCACGGCGGCGATCTGCATCGGGCCATCGCGCAGTACGGCCGGCCGCGTGCGGACTGGCTCGACCTCTCGACCGGCGTGAATCCGGAGGCCTATCCGGTCTCGATGCCAACCTCCGATATCTGGCGCACGCTGCCCGACGACGACGATGACCTGGCTGCCGTGGCGGGCGTCTACTATCACTGGCCCGCGTCCCACGTCTTGCCGGTGGCCGGCAGTCAAGCGGTGATTCGCACCTTGCCAGCCGTGCTGGATGGCATGACGCGGGCAGGGAAAACCGACACGCCGACATCCGCGGGGCGGGGCGACGCGGCGGTGGCCACGCTTACGTACGGCGAATACGCACCCGCTTTCGCGGCGGCCGGCGTGCGCGTGCATACCTACGACCCGGCCGACCCGGCACCGCTCGACACGCTGCCCGACACCGTGCGCTATCTGGTCGTCGTCAACCCCAATAATCCGACGACGGATCGCCATCCCGTCGCGACGCTGCGTGAATGGCAAGCCCGACTGGCACGGCGTGGTGGCGCCTTGATCGTCGACGAAGCGTTTGCCGATGCCTATGATGCGGACGCCGACGGGGACGCCGGCGCTGGCACCAGCGACATCGGCTGGACCGACATCGACATCGACGCCATGGCGCTGCCCGATTCCAGCTTGATCGTCTTGCGATCGGTCGGCAAATTTTTCGGTCTGGCCGGAATACGCGCCGGCTTCGTGCTCGCGTCGCCGGCGATCTGCGAGGCACTGCGCGTGCATCTGGGTGCCTGGACCGTCAGCGGTCCCGCCCGTCACGCAGCGCGCGAAGCACTGCGCGATACGGCCTGGCAAACGGCGATGCGTCGGAGCCTGAACGCGCAGCGGCGCGCATTGCACGCGATACTAGTGGAACACGGCTTCCCCGCGCGATCCACGCCCTTGTTTGCCTGGTGGCCATGGGCCGATGCATTCGGCTTGCAGGCGCGCCTTGCCGAGCAAGGGATCTGGATTCGTTGCTTCGCCGCGTCGGCTGCGCCCAGCCCCGCACGCCCGTCCGCCACGGCGTTTTTCGAGACAGCGCGACTGCCGAGTGTGCGGATCGGCTTGCCGGGCAGCACGGCGGCGCTGGAACGCCTCTCACGCGCCTTGTCGACGATCGGCGCATCGGCACGGTAGGCGAACGATCGGGCCGTGTAGCAATCGATTGCAAAGCAGAAGGAGACGAATGAGGGATTTCGGATGATGTCGCTTGCCACGCTGCACACGCTCGCCAACGCGGCATTGAAGTTGGTGCGGACCCATTGGCGCATGGTCTCGCGGCTGCTGATCGGCGCTTTCGGGGCCTATTCCTGCGCCGAGTTTTTCGGCTTCGCGCAGAGCTTCTGGTCCGTGGTCACGGCCTTGGTCGTCATCCAGGCCAATGTCGGCGGGACCGTCACGGCGGGGATCGATCGCCTGGTCGGCACCGTCGCCGGCGCTCTGGTCGGTGCCGTGGTGACGCCGATCCTCGCCCTCGACGCGCCCGTGTGGGTGGCGCTGTTGCTGGCCCTCGTGCCACTGGCTTTCAT
This sequence comes from Robbsia sp. KACC 23696, assembly GCF_039852015.1. Taxonomy (NCBI): domain Bacteria; kingdom Pseudomonadati; phylum Pseudomonadota; class Betaproteobacteria; order Burkholderiales; family Burkholderiaceae; genus Robbsia; species Robbsia sp. KACC 23696. Next base: position 762,176 of record NZ_CP156628.1, read on the forward strand.
GGCCGCCACCCGCCCCGGTTATCGCATCGCGCCCATCACCGGCGTCATCGTGATCCTGGCCGGCGCGGACTTCCATCCCTTCTGGCTCGGTGCCGCCTATCGGGTGCTGGAGATTTCCTTGGGAACCGTGTTCGGGGTGCTGGTGTCCCTGCTGGTGTTCCCGTCGCACGCCCATCGCGGCATCCGGCGTCAATGCGCGCGGGCGATGGGCCCGCTCGCCGATCTGTTGGACCGATTTTTGACCGAACGCGGGAGGATCAGCGTCGATCGCATCAATCCGCTGCATGACAAAGTGCGCGCCGCCATCGCGGTAGCGGAGAAAAGCGTCCAGGACGCCCGACGCGAACCCGGCGCGCGCCATATGGACCTCGGCGTCGAGATTCGGGCCCTTCGGCGTATCCATAGCGATGTGATCTTTGTCGGCCGCGCGACCTACGACTGGCCGCCCGAAGCGCGCTGGCCGGCGCTGGATCATGCCATCGAGGAACTCAGCGATGTCTTCCATCGATCTTTTGACGCCTTGGGACATGCACTGACCCACGGCGGCTCGACCGCCGCGGTGCGGAATCTCGACTTGGCGATCGGCAAGGTCATCGAGGCGCTCTCGGCGCCGCCCGAACAAGCGGCCGATCTACCCGTCGGAGCGCAACAAAAACTGGGGGTGCTGCCGTTCACGATTCAGACCTTGCGTCGGGACATCGTCGATTTCGCCGATCTGCTGGCCGGTCCCAGCGCGACGGACGACGACAACGAGGGCGGAGACGCCGATAAACGAAACGAAAAGGCAACGGAAACGCAGACCGCCACCCCCGTGGAAAGCGGAAAAACCGACGCCAGCCCCGATGAAAATCACACGGCGTCAATCACGCCGCGTAACAAGGTCAACCGGGATTCGACTGGCGGCACGGGCGACGCGGCGCTATGATGTGCGGTTGCCTTCGTCATTGCTGTCGCCTCCAGCCGCCATGCGCCACGCTTTTCCTTCCCTGATGTCCTTATTGTCCCGTCGCCCCCGCCTCGCTGCCGGCGCGACGCGTCCGTGTCCCAAGGCCGCCCGTCCGGCGGCGATGCTTGCCTTGTCGTCCGTGCTCGCTTTGGCGGCCTGTTCGACGGAGAAGCCGTTCCAGCCGGACCTGTTCTCGACCACGGTCAGCCCCTATGCCCATACCTTCGCCGCCACGAGCGCCCAGGCCTGCGAGGCGGCGCGGCGTGCGGTATTGAGCCAGGGCTATGCCACGACGACCTCGACGTCGGAGACGATCGACGCGTCCAAAGGTTTCCAGCCGACCCCGGAAAACCACGTGTCCGTGTCCTTCCATATCGTCTGTACGCCGGGCGAATCGTCGAGCGGTTCGAGCGTGATCTACGTCAACGCGGTGCAGGACAATTACGGCTTGAAGAAAAGCGACACGTCGGCCAGTGTCGGCCTCAGTATCTTGGGATCTGTTTCCTTGCCGATCCGTTCGAACAGTGATTCGATGGTGAAGATTTCGAGTCAGACGATCCCGCCCGGCCTGTTCTACGAACGCTTCTTCGGTCTGGTGGATCAGTATTTGAAGACGGTGGTGCGGGCGATGCCCGTGTCCGATGCCGACGTGATCAGCAGTCGCCTGGCGCCGCTGGCATCGCCGAAACTCGGCAATGCCGAACCGGTGCCGGTTATCGTCGATGCCACACCGTCTCAGACCGCCACCGTGAAGCCGCTGCCGGCCCCGGCACCGCCGCCGATCGCTGCTAGTGCAGCGCAGGCGGCTTCGGCGGTATCGACGGCTTCGGCGGCTTCGGCGCCGGTAGCAGCGTCGGCCAGCACGGCAGGCATGGCGCCCGCCGCAACCGGCGCGGCGGCGAGCGCATCTACAGCGGCCTCAGTGCCGGCAACGGCGCCCGCGCCCGCGAGCGCGGCCTCGGGCGCCACCGCTGCCACACCGGTCGCTACGAGCGCCGCGGCGCATTAACGCGGGGATGGCGCAGCGTTTTGCGCGTCGGGTGCCAGCCATTCCAGCACTTCCAGCATGTCCTGGATCACCGGCACTGGCCGGCTAAGACCCGCCTTGACGTCGTCTTCCAACCGATAGCCGACGACATGCACGCCGGCGGCAAGCCCGGCTTCGATCCCCGCCACGCTGTCCTCCACCAAAAGACACTGCGACGGCGCAACGCCCATCGCATTCGCGGCATGCAGGACCAAGGCCGGATCCGGTTTCCACGCACCCACTTCGTAGGCACTGAAAATCCGGTCTCTCGGGAAATAATCGATCAAGCCCGCGGCGCGCAGGCAAACGTCAAGCTTGTCGCGCGGACCGTTCGAGGCAACCGACTTCGGCACCTGTAACTGACGTACCAATGACACCGCATTCGGCATCGCCTGCAGTTCGACCGCATAGCGCGCCTTGCTGCGCTCCCGAAACGCCTGCGTAAACGCATCGAGTTCGGTCAAGCCAGTGTCCTGTGCCAGCTTCGCCAGGAATTTCGCAAATTCGCAGCCGCGGAATCGGTGCAAGGCCTCTTCGGCGTCCATCGTGATGCCTTGCTCGGCGACCATTTCGACGACCACCAATGCCGACAGGATTTCACTGTCGACCAAGGTTCCGTCGCTATCGAAGATGACCGCCCGAATCTGGCCCTTGCCGGAAAAATCGGCGTGCAACACGGCGCCCTGTGCGTCTGGCGCATCGGTAACCGTCTCCGATGGCGTTGCGTCGATTTCAGCGCGTCCAGCTGCCGTCATGCTTTCTTCCCCAGGGTAGGTAAACGTTGGTGTGATTCACTGCCGCCGACACTCTACACGAGCGCACGCGCGCTGTGCCGGCAGTGCCTCGATTGCGCAACGTTCGCGTAGGGCGTCGGGGAGAGGATCAGGCCAGGAATCAGGCAGAGGGGCCGGCCTGCAGCAGCGCCAACACGTCGGTGGCGCCCATGGTGCGGGCGGCGGCCTGGGCATCGTTGCCCTGCGCATCGCGCGCGGCGGGATTGGCCCCGCGTGCGATCAACTGACGCACGATGTCGATGCGATTGAACATCGCCGCGATCATCAGCGCGGTACGCCCATCGGGCGAAGCGCCCTCGACGTCCGCACCATGGTCCAGCAGCGTATCGATGATCGCCTGATAGCCCTTGAAGGCGGCGCCGGCGATCGGGGTCTGCCCTTTGTCGTTGCGCAGGTTCGCATCGGCACCGCCGTTCAACAACGCTTTCACCGCGTCGACATGGCCGTGATAACTGGCCAGCATCAGCATCGTGTCGCCGTTTTCGTTACGCAGATTCGGCGGCAGGCCTTTTTCGAGCAGCTTGGCGAGCATCGGCGCATCGCCGCGCCGCGCACAATCGAAGACCTCGCGCGCGAACGCCATCGCGTCTTCATCGGGGCCACTGGCGCCCTGGCCGGTTGCGGCAATCGGATCGGAGGAAGGAGTAGCGGTCATCGTAGCGGTCTCGGTCAGCGATTAATCGTCACGGCGGTCGCCCGCACGCAGCAGCGTGTTGACATCGCCACCGAAGGCGCCATAGGTACTGGACGGCTGACCCGAATGCTGCGCGACCGCGGCCGCGATCTTGCGCACCGCCGCGTAGTGGGCCATATGTCCAACGCGCGGCAGAATGCGCAAATCGCTATGCGGGATGTCGCGATGCAGGCGCAGCGACTGCGCGCCCGCATCGACGACGCCATCCGCGTCACCGACGAAAATCGTCGTCGGCTGCAGGATTTCCCAATAACGTTTGCGCAACTTGAAAACGCCCGGCAGCATCAGCGCTTTTTCTCGCGCCGCCGCCGTCACTTGCGACGGACGGGCGCGCATGCCACGCGGCACCATCGATTCGAAACTTGGCGCGACCGAATGGGGCGCGAACATGCGCTTGGCAACGCGTCGCGACAAGGCACGCACGGCCAGCGGAGTCACCGACTGCGCGATCAATTTGCCGACAACCGGGATCTGCTGCAGGCCCGCCAGCGCCTCCAGATGCATTCCCGGATAGAAATACCCGCCGACGAGAACGAGTCCCTTCACCGATTCCGGCGACGTCAATGCCAGCGCGGCCGCAACGGTCGCACCAAAGGAATGGCCGACGACGACGGCTTCGTCGATCTCCATGAAGTCCAGGAAATTGCGGATCGTCGCCGCCTGCGCCATCGGCGATACGGGCATATCCGGGTGGTTCTGCTCGGCCGGCGTGTACGGATCGGCCAGCAAGCCGGCCTCGCCGTATTCGTCGTCGAATGCCCGCAAACCATGCAGTACGGGACCGCCGTCGGGCGACACGCCGCTATAACCGAAACCGGGACGGTCGATCGCAATCACGCGATGGCGGCGTGCCAGCAGATCGAAGAGCCCGCTGGCCACGAAATCGGTGGCCTGGAGCCCCGTGCCATGCAACAACAGCACGACGGGACCCTGGCCTTTCTCGAGGTAGTGCAGGCGGACGCCCGCGATATCGACGAAACGACCCAGTGCCGGCGCTCGCCGCTCCGAACGCTTGGCCTGCCGCTTGTTCCACACGGTACTCGCCGCGAGCGCCGCCGCAGTCAACGCGACGCCCCCGAGGATCCAAGGCAGGCTTCCGCCGCGTTCCGTACGCTCCGTCATTCGTCCGTCTCCTTGTTTTGGCTGGCATCAAGGGCCGGAGCGATAGGCCGCCGGCCGACTCATGCACTAATTTACCGGGTGGACGAACTGTGTGGCGCAGAATTTACACTTTGAAGCGAAATGTGAGACACAGCAGCGCGCCGGTTCCCGGCAACGATACCTTATGCTATCCGGAAACGGCCATTGTTGCGCGCAACGCGCCGCACTGCCTCAGTCGCAGATGACGCGGGTGCGGATAAAGCCCGGCTCGCCGCGCAGCGCGTCGATCGCGTGCGCCGAGGGCGTGCGATCGAGGTCGGTCACGACATACCCCAATTCTCCGCGCGTCTGCAGATGCTGCGACACGATATTCGCTTCGTTACTTGCAAATGCGGTATTGAGGCGTGCCAGCGCACCGGGGACGTTCGCGTGCAGGTTCAACACGCGGCAACGTCCTTCCAGCGGTCCCGGCGTGATCTCCGGCACGTTGACGGCACCGGTGGTAGCGCCCGTGCGCAGAAAACCCACCAACTTCGCGGCCACTTCGACGCCGATATTTTCCTGCGCCTCCTGCGTACTGCCGCCGATATGCGGCGTCAGGATCGTATTCACCGCACCGCGCAGCGGGCTGTCAAACGGGTCCTGGTTGCTTGCCGGCTCCGTGGGATACACGTCGATGGCGGCACCGCTGATATGGCCATCATCGAGGGCAGCGCGCAAGGCGACGATATCGACGACCTTGCCCCGTGACGCGTTGATCAGAATCGCGCCGCGCTTGAATTGCCGCAAGACGTCTGCGTTCACCAGATTGGTCGTCGCCGCGGTCGCCGGAACGTGCAGCGTGACGATGTCGGCCTGGGACACGGCATCGGCCAGCGTGGGCGCGGCGCGCGCGGTGCCCAGCCCCAGCTTCGCCTGCAGGTCGTAGTAGACGACGCGCATGCCGAACGCCTCCGCCAGCACGCCGACCTGCGAGCCGATATTGCCGTAGCCGACGACGGCAATCGTCTTGCCACGCGCCTCGAAGGCGCCGGCCGCCCCCTTGGCCCAGACGCCCGCGTGCGTCAGCGTGGTTTTTTCAGGGACACGACGCAGCAGCAGCACCGCTTCGGCAATCACCAGTTCGGCGACCGAACGCGTATTGGAAAACGGCGCATTGAAAACGGGGACGCCGGCACGCGCGGCCGCGTCCAGCGCGACCTGCGACGTGCCGATACAGAAGCATCCCAGCGCTTGCAACGTGGGCAGCGCGGCGAAGTCCTCGGCACCGAGGTGACTGGCCGAGCGAATGCCCAGCAACGCACTGTCGGCGACCGCATCGTGCAAGGCCTTGCCGGTCAGTGCCGACGCATGCCGGCGCACGTCCAGGCCGGCGTCGACGAGCAAGTCCGACGCGGTTTTATGAATACCTTCCAAAAGCAGAATCGACGTCATTGATGCACTCGATGGTAAGACGGGTGAGCGTAAGCAGAGTTCCGAGCCATCAGGCCCTTATAATCGGAGCATATCGGCAAACGCGGTACGCCGTACGTCACCCGCGCAAAGACCCTTCGGCGCCTAATGGCGCTGTCGACCCGTCTGCTCGCGTTTTCGATATTTCACCCTCCTTTTGCCGATGCCCGACACGCCGCCGCCCGCTTCTCCTCCCCCTTCGCCTGCGCCGCGCGCGCGCGCCAAGCCCGCGCCGGGTACGCCGCCGAGCGCGGCCCTCGTGGCGCCGACCCCCGAGGCGTGGTACGCCGATCCCCGCGCCGCGTTCGACGCATGGATGTCCCTGCAACGCTTCCGGTCCTCGTCGATCCTGGTGTATCGCGCGCAGTGGCATCATTTCCTCGATTGGCTCGCCGCGCGCGGACGCACGTTGCGCGGCGCGGAACCGGCGTTGATCGACGAATTTGCCGCGACAATCGATGTCAAACGTCAGCAGAGGGCGCGCTATCTGCGCATCATGGAGCGGGTCTTCGACGATATGAGCGGGCAATCGCAGGCGCTAGGCAATCCCGCCCGAGCGGTGACGCGCAGCATAGATGCACCGTGGACCGACACCGCCTCGAATGCACCTACCGGCTTTCTCGATCGCAGCGAACGCACCTGCTTGTGGGAGGAACTGGCCCGCGCCGATGCACCCGATGGGCAACCGCTGCCGTGGCGTGATCTGCGTGACCGCGCAATGGCCGCGATGCTGCTCGGCGCGGGATTGAAGCTGAACGAATTGGAATCGATGCGGCTCGATCAGGTGCGGCTCGGCGTTATTCCGTCGACACGCCATTCGGACACGAGCACCGAGCCGCCGGCCACACCGCGTTGGTCGATTCAGCAGGAAACCGATCGCCGTGGCGGCGCGCTATGGATCGCTCGCGCCGAGGGCGGCAATCGGCCGCCCGCGCCGTATGACGTCGATGCCCTGGATCGTGCGGAAGCGGCAAACACGACTGAGACAGCCGATCGGGCCAGTGCATCGGTGCAGGCCGACTGGGGCGGCGGGGACGAGACCGTCCCAACAGCCGAACGCGCCGCGCCGGCACTAGACGAGCGGGACGGGTATCGAACGGTGCCGATCCCCCTTCACGCTGCCGTCATTCTGCAGCGTTGGCTGCAGGCGCGCGCGGAAAACGCCGTCGAGGCGGATCTGGTGTTTCCGGCGGGCCGCAACGGCCTGAAAATGCACAAGGCCACCGCGCTACGCGCCATCGATGTGCTCGTCGAGCGTAGCGGCTTGCGGGCATTGCATCACGGTAGAGTCAGTCCGCAGACGCTGCGAAATGCCTACGCTGCGGCTTTGTTCAGCGCAGGGCTCCCGGACGAGCAAGTGGCCGAGCGGCTCGGCATGATCAAGGTATTGTCGGCGCGTCGGCTGCGCGCCGCCTGGGATGTGGCACGCGCCGCGCCCAACACCAACGGCGCGGGCGACGGCAGCATGACGGCACGGCCGTCACGGCGGCGCGATCGTACGTGATCGGGATCGCACGGCCCATCGCCGCGCACATCGGTGCCGGACGCCCGACCCGTTCGGCACCGATGTGACCGGCACCCTTGACGACTAGGTCAGTAGCGCGATCGCATCGCTCAATTGCTTTTGCCCATTTGCAAACTTCGCGATATCGGGCAAGGTCAATGCATCCGGACCGATACCGGCGAGGCGATCGGCGCGGAACGCCGGCATGCCAAGTCGCATTGCCTGAACCAGATGCATCGCATAACAGACATAGCCGTAGGGATAGGTACGACGCAGCTCCTGAACCTGCTCGTCGCTCATATCGTTCATCCACTTCAGCGCACGTTCGTGCTGCCCGCTGCGATAGCACACGATCCCCAGATTGCCGCGATACACCACGTCGCGCAGCGATTTGCGAATCGCGTACTCGTAGCAATCCGCCGCCTTGTCGATACGATTCTGTTTCGAATAACACACGCCACCCAGGTTATCGAGCGTGTGATGGACGAAATTGGCGTCTCGGAAACGCTCGTAATCGACGATGCCTTGTGATGCCCGCACCGCGTAGAGCGCCTTGAGCAACTCCCGCGCGCGCGGCAGATTGAACGGGATCAGATTGATCTTGGCGCGATCCATCCGGTCCACGCGTTCGAGGCCATAGTCCGATGCGGCATATTGCGCGAAATCGACCGCGTAGCGCGGATCGACATCCTTCAGCCCGACACCGGCAGTTGCGTCATCGGCATAGAAATAGCCGCAGATCAGCTCCAGATCGTCGAGGGCCGCGCACGCGACCAATGCCTTGCGCAGCACCCCCGGCGTGATCGACGCTTCTCCACCGGCCACGCAGATCGACGTCTGATCGAGCACGCCCACTGTGACCTCGGGGAAGATACGGTTCAGATCCGAGTACAGCTTCGCCAAGTTGCGATTGAAGGCGCCCGTGCCGAATTTCTTCGTAAACGTGGCGGCATTCTTGAAGCGGAAAACCGCCGCGGCCGGCATCTCGTTGCGGCGCAAGGCATTGAATGCCGCAGTGTTCAACTCCTCGCTTCCTTGCGTGGCCGCATTGTCGAACACCGTCCCGGGAAAGCCCTGGTCGCTGGACAAGCGGATCAAGTGCGAAATACTGCCGAGCGGCACCGCTTCGAGATGCGCGCCCACGGGCACGGGCACCGAGCGCGTGCTGTCCGCCGGCAAGGCAAACGAGATTTCGTTCTGCACATTGAAGACGACCACGCGGACCAGCTCGCGCTTGGGATACATCCCAACGATCTTGCGCGTGCGTCCATCGTCGGTGACGAACGGCACCTTGCCAGAATAGGTTTCCGGAAAAACGACGAATTCCTGCCCCACCGCCACGCCCACTTTCGAGCCGATATCGATGGCCGTCACGCCGGTCTGGCCGTCGTACTCCAGCACCCGGCCGCAGTTATGGATGATTTCGTCGAAGACGGTGACGAGATTGCGTCCGCGCGCCTTCGACCGGGACAGCGCGGTATCCGCGTTGTCGAGCAGGGCGAGGACTTCCGCATCGGCGCTGTTCGAGTGATTGGGGGCATAGATCGCGACCCCGGCGCTGGTCGTCAAATGACGCTCGCTCGCCAGCGGAAATTCGATTTCTTCGATTTCCGGCTGCTGGCTGATCAACGCCGACCACTCCGCCTCGGACGGCAGGGGCTCGTCTTCGATCCGGAAACAGAAACGCTCCGCCATTTCGCGGATCGTGCTCGCCTCCACCGCGCCCTCGATCAGCACCAGATATTCTTCACCGGACGGATGCGCGACGCGAATGTCCACGCCATCCTGCTCCGCCATGATGGTCCGCGCCACTTGATCGAGCCGGCGCGCGAAGGTTTTCAGGACCTGATCGCCGTACAGATGACCGAAGTTGTCGTTCACCTGCTTGAAACGATCCACGTCCAGCGACATCACCGCGAGGATCTGCGATTTTCCGCCCTCCTGCGCGATCTTGCCGTTGTTCAGGTAATTCTTGATCTGCTCGACCTTGTCGCGCAGGATCGCGCGGAAGGAATCCCGCGCCAGCAAATCCGTCAGCGGGTTATGGGAGACATGGTATGCGTTGATCGCATGCTGCAGAATCGTACTGATCCGCGCGGCGCAGTGACGGGCCGTTTCGGCATCGGGCGGCGTCTCGAAACGGAGCGACGCCGCCGCACGCAAGCCGGCGATGTCGAACCATAAGGCCCCCGACTCCGGGGCGACCTTGTGTGCGCCGCGTACCACTTGCTCGTTGGGCAAACGCACCGGGCTAGGCGCGACATAGTCGGCAGCCGACATGGCCCGCCACTGGTCGCCGTCGTCGAAAAACAGATCCAGTTCGACCTGTCCCACGTCCAAGTCACGGCGTAACGCCTGCCCTAGCACCCGCAACTGCTCTTTATTGACCATGCTGTCCCAACCGCACCTCGCGCGCCCAGCCGACAGGCGTGCTTCGTTTAGAGCACCTTTCCGCGACGACGTCCCTTTTCTGTCATACGACGACTTGGCGGTCGCCTCTGATGATAAGCATGATCGGGATGCGTGCGAACGACTTTTCCAACCCGTCTCCTGAAATTTCGCTGATGAATAATCTAGCCAGCTGAAATTACGCATTCGGAAACTGACAACGCCTGCATTTTTTACCACGACAAACGCCCGTATCGCGATTTATCCGAAGCCGGGGGAGAATACCATGCACCACTCGAACACTTCTGCATGGAAATATTTCCGCACTGCATCATGACATTTCGATCGCGCCATCACGCCGACCTCGATCCGCAACGTCGTGTGGGGCGAGACTAACGGCATATCGCAAGCGGTATATCGGCAGACTTCGACGAAACTGAAGGGTGAAATTCGCGGCGCGCGATCGATCGCCTGCATACGACAACTCCCGGGCGCGGTATGTCGAGGATACCGATCGGTCTATGTTATCGTTTCCAAGTGCACGCGTGATTGACTAGGCTTTTGGATAATTGAATAACGGCCAAAAGCCTGGCCAACTAAATGACTGATGATTTACTTCGTTCGGCGGCACCGCCGCGACGGTGAAAGCGCTTCATTCACCGCGCGGCGTATGGCTACTTCAGGATTTGAGCGTGGCGGTCATCGTGATCTCGGCGTTCAACAGCTTCGAGATCGGACAACCTGCCTTGGCGGCCGCGGCGCACTCGTCGAACTTCGCCTTATCGGCGCCCGGGATTTCGACGACGACGTCGAGATGCGAGGCCTTCACCGCGAAACCGTCGCCTTCCTTGTCCAAGGAAATCGTTGCCTTCGTATCGATCGATTTGGCCACCAGACCTGCGTTACCCAGGATCATCGACAGCGCCATCGAGAAGCAACCTGCATGTGCTGCACCGATCAATTCTTCCGGATTGGTGCCGGAACCGCCCTCGAACCGGGCATTGAAGCCATACGGCGCGGCCTTCAGCACGCCGCTTTCCGTGGAAATCGAGCCCGTGCCTTTCTTCAGATCGCCTTCCCAATGTGCCGATGCGGTTTTCTTGATCATTGTCTTCTCCCTGTTGACTGTGCGATGTCGGCATCCCGACGCCAATCACCAGAGTAGCGTGGAACCCCGCCGCGTGCAGGACGCGAAGCGCGCCACCGCCAGCGGTGCAAGAAGGCATAACCGCGAGGCTGCGCGTCAACACCGGCGGCCGTTGTCCGGCGGCGGACCCGCATCGGCAGCCCGCCTTACGCCGATCGACGCCGAATCAGATAGTGGGCAATGCCAGGATCGCCGCCATCAGGCCCGGGAAACGCCCGTCCAGCTCGTCGCGCCGGAGAGAATTGTGATGCGTCGTGCCGACGACGTCCGTGCGCACCAATCCCGCTTCACGAAGGATGCGGAAGTGATGGGACATCGTCGACTTTGGACGACCGCCCTCCAACGCCGCGCAGCTCGCCTCCTTCACCCGTGCCAGCTCGCGCACGATCCCCAGTCTGACGGGATCGCTCAAGGCATGAAATAGCCGCTCGAGGACAACGTCCTTAAGCGAAGGATGGGTATAAATTCGCATGGCGGAAGAAAAAACGATCGAAAAACAAAGCGATGCGCGCCGCGTACCAGCACAGTCGCGCGGCGCCGCCACAAATTCGTTAGTTCGAATATAATCGAATTACCGAATACGTACCGACCATTGTATCTCGTGTACGCAGTCGCTGGTACATCGCCCTCTATCTCGATGGCGCCATTCCGTGTTGCCCGCTTGCGCAGGCGCGGCGGCGCTTTTTTACCCGACACCGCTGGAGTCCTCCCATGGCTGGTTTGTTTGATCCGTTTTCCCTCAAGTCCGTCACCTTGCGTAACCGTATCGCGATCCCGCCGATGTGCCAATACATGGCAAACGACGGCGTGTTGAACGATTGGCACGCGGTGCACCTGGCCAGCCTGGCGCGAGGCGGCGCCGGACTGGTGATCGTCGAAGCGACCGCCGTCTCGCCCGAAGGCCGTATCACCCCGGGCTGCACCGGCTTGTGGAATGACGAACAGGCGGCTGCCTTCGCACCGGTCGTGCAAGCGATCAAAGCGGCCGGCGCGGTGCCTGGCATCCAGATCGGCCATGCCGGACGCAAGGCCAGCGCGAACAAGCCCTGGGAAGGCGACGACCATATTCCGGATTCGGATCCGCGCGGATGGCAAACCATCGCGCCCTCGGCGATCCCCTTTGGCGGCCAATTGTCGAAGGTGCCGAAAGCGATGACGCAGGACGATATCGCCCGCGTCCGTGCCGATTTCGTCGCCGCCGCCAAGCGCGCCCGCGATGCCGGCTTCGAATGGCTGGAACTGCACTTCGCGCACGGCTATCTGGCCCAGAGCTTTTTCTCGCATCACTCGAACCAACGCGACGATGCCTATGGCGGCACGGCCGAGAAGCGTGGCCGTTTCCTGACCGAAACGCTCGCTGCCGTTCGCGAAGTCTGGCCGGCGCACCTGCCTTTGACCGCGCGTTTCGGGGTCCTCGAATACGACGGTCAGGACGAGCAGACGCTGGTCGAGTCGATCGATCTGGTCAAGCGCTGGAAGACGGAAGGCTTGGATATGTTGAGCGTGTCGGTGGGCTTCTCCACGCCGAAGGCGAACATTCCGTGGGGTCCCGCCATGCTCGCGCCGATCGCGCAACGCGTGCGCACCGAAACCGGCTTGCCGGTATCGTCGGCCTGGGGCATCGACACGCCGACGCTATGCGACGAGGTCGTACGTGCCGAGCAAATGGATCTGGTGATGGTGGGTCGCGCCCATCTCGCCGACCCGCACTGGTCTTACTACGCGGCCAAGACGCTCGGCATCGACAAGCCGTCGTGGACCTTGCCGGCGCCCTATGCGCACTGGCTCGAACGCTATGCGCCGGCCGCCTGAGGCTTGAACGCCCACCACCGGCTGCCGCAGAAATTCCAAAACAGGCCGATACCGGTGGTGATCAACTGGGCGATCCAGATGGGCCAGCCCAGATGATGCGTAAAGACCCACATCAGCAGGTTGTTCAGACACCAGCCGACCGCCAGCAAGGCGAAGTATCGTGGGGCGGTCTTGACATGACCGTGCGTCGCGCGGAACGTAATCAGGTAATTCAACGCGTAATTACATACCGAGCCTAATAGATAGCCTATCGCCGATGCCCACACCGGCGATGCGTCCAGCGCCTTGACCCCGATCCACAACGTCACATACTGCACCGCCGTGCCGCATAGTCCGACAGCGGCAAAGCGGCAGAATTGCATAAACATCGGTTGATAGCTGGACACGATGAGGTCGATTTCGAGAGGTTCGCGGGTCTGGCCGTGCGTGCAACCGCGACACAGCCCGGCATCAGGCGGAATGCTCGCTCGGCGAGGAAGCGTTCCAGTGCGAATAATAGTCTCCCTGAGCGGTGAGGGCCAGCAGCCAATTGCCACGGCGCGGCAACCATTGCAAGCAGATGCTACCGGGGACCGCCGCCACGCCGCGTCGGGGCGGAAAGTCGCTTGAAAGGCGGTGCATTGCTTTATAATCCGCCATTGCTATCCGCATCCCTTATGCAGCGCGATGCCCGTTTCGTCACCCCGAACGGTACGCGCTGCATCGCGTCGCCCTCTCCGATTCCCCGGTGCGTCGTCTTGCCTGGCTCACCGCCGTCAGGCCGCAGTGCTTCCTCAGCCCGCTTGTCATTGCCGCAGCAATAAGTGCATGTGACCTCGGCACCGACTATCGACGCAAAGCGTCAGGGCTTCCTGCCTCGCCACGACTCATCATGAATCTGATCGCCTCGTTCACCCGTCTTTTCCCTTTGTGGGCCATCGTCGTTTCGGCGCTCGCCTATTTCGCCCCCGGCGCTTTTGTCGGCTTGCTGCCGCATGTGGCGCAGCTACTGATGCTGGTGATGTTCGCGATGGGCGTCACGCTCTCACTGACGGACTTCAAGCGCGTACTGACCCGTCCGGCACCGGTGATCGCCGGCACCGTGATCCACTATGCCGTCATGCCGCTGGCTGCCTGGGCCGTCGCCAAGCTGCTGCATATGCCGCCGGACCTGACCACCGGCATGGTGCTCGTGGGCAGCGTGGCCAGCGGCACCGCGTCGACGGTCATGGTGTATATCGCGCGCGGCGACGTCGCGCTGTCGATTTCGATCAGCGCCGTGTCGACGATCGTCGGCGTGGTCGCCACGCCGCTGCTGACGCGTCTCTATACGGACACTTCGATTCAAGTGCCTACCGGGCAGATGATGATGAGCATTCTCGAAATCGTCGCCGTGCCGGTCGGCCTCGGTCTGCTGGTCAACACACTGTTCAACCGTGCCGTCCGTCGTATCGAGCCGGTGCTGCCGGTGGTATCGATGGTTGCGATCCTGCTGATCATCGCCGCGGTCGTGGCCGGGACGCATGCCGCCATCGCGACGGTCGGACTGATCACGATCGTTGGCGTGATTCTGCATAACGGCCTGGGTCTGTTGGGCGGTTATTGGGGCGGGCGTCTGTGTGGTTTCGACAAATCGGTATGCCGGACCCTGGCGATCGAAGTCGGCATGCAAAACTCCGGCCTGGCCGCCACGCTTGGCAAGCTCTACTTCGGCCCGACCGCCGCCCTGCCAGGCGTGCTGTTCTCCATCTGGCACAACCTGTCCGGATCGACCGTCGCCGGCTGGTGGTCGTCGCGCCCGACCGACGTGCAACGTACGGCCGAAGAAGAAGCCGCCGCCGCAGCGGCCGCGGCGAAACACTAGTTTCACGCCCGCGCGGCGTACCGCGTGCCGCGACGGTCGGATAGACCGCGGCACGCGCCCCCCCCTTGCTTCCGCTATTCACGTCGCGCGCTCGCATCGCAGGTGGCGTGTCCGACGCCCCGCTGTCGTCCACGACAGGTATGTGACGCGGCCTCTCTGGCCGCGAATTACATAGTCATTTCCCTCCGCAAATCATTGCCTTATCGGCGCTCAACGGCCGATCCACGGGGCATTGACGTCACAATCTCCCCACTGCATATCCATTAAATGCATATACCTTTAGCATTTTATTTCATTTGATTTCCACATCATGAACCCGCACCATGCACTTACAGCATTCTTTGCCGTATGGCCGACTCCCTTTCTGGATCCGCATGGAGCTTCGACAACTTGAGGCCTTTTTCACCGTCATGGGGACGGGCAGCGTCACGGCGGCAGGCCTTAAACTCAATCGTTCCCAGTCCGTGATCACCCGCTTGATCCAGGATCTGGAAGCGGAACTCGGCTACACGCTGTTCGAACGCCGCGGCCCGCGCATCAATCCGACCAATCGCGCTTTCCTGCTGTACGAGGAAGTCGAACAGACCTTGGTTAGCGTGCGCCACCTGCAAGAACGCGCCGCCAAGATCGCCGACAACGAAGGCGCGCAAACGGTCCGCCTGATCTCGATCCAAGCCTTGGCCGCCGGCTTGTTGCCGGATGCGTTGAAGACCTTGGCCGCAGCGGACATGCCGGCACAGATCTCGATAAAAGGCGCGCCGGCGGAACAGGTGGTTCATGCCGTACTGGCGCGGAGTGTCGATATCGGACTCGCCAGTCTCCCGATCGAACATCCCGGGCTCGACGTGCATTGGATCGCCGAAGTGCCTTTGGTCGCGGTGGTTGCAAGCGGCAATCCGATGGCAAAACAAGACACGCTGTCCTTGGCGGATCTGCGTGGCCAGAAACTGATCACGGTATCGAATCCGAATCGCCTCAAAGGTCGTATCGATGCGACGCTGCGCGCCCACGGAGTCGATCAGACCGCGTTTATCGAGACGAACTCCTCGTTGAATGCCGTGCTGGCCGCCCGCGCGGATCTCGGCGTGGCCTTGGTCGAAGGAACGACGCTGGTGTCAGGCGCGATCGATGGCGTCAAGGTCCTGTCCCTCGATGCCTATGTGCCGTTCTTTTTCAGCGTGATCACGCCGATTGCCAAACCCGCGACAAAGACCGTCGAGAAAGTGCTGGCCGCCTTGCGTGAAACCGCGCTCGCGCAAGGCTTCACCTTGCATGAAGCGAGCGCGCATCAAGCACTGACGCAGCGCTATGAAATTCCCGCGTCGACGTCCCTGTCCGCGGACCGTCCAGCCCTGGCCGACGACGCGCTCGACACCGACATCGACGTCGCGGTCACGCCGGACGTGACGCTCGGCGACGCCTCGCCCCAAGCCTAAAAGACTTATCAATGCGCGATTCCTTTCTGCATATCGACCAATTGACGAAGGTCTATCCCGGCCAGTCCGTGCCGTCCGTCAGCCAATTTTCCCTTGCCTTGCCGCAGGAACAGATGCTGGCACTGCTGGGCCCCTCAGGCTGCGGCAAGACCACGACACTGCGGATGATCGCCGGCCTGATCGCCCCGACAGCGGGCACGATCGCCATCGCCGGACGCGATATCACGCATCTCCCTGTCTACCAGCGCGGGCTGGGCATGGTGTTCCAATCCTACGCGCTCTTTCCGCACCTGACCGTCGCGCAAAACGTGGCATTCGGTCTCGAAATGCGGAAGGTCAGCCGGAGCGAAACGAAAAAGCGGGTCGTCGAAGCGTTGGAAATGGTGCAATTGGCAAATCTCGCCGATCGTCGCATCTCGCAATTGTCCGGCGGACAGCAGCAACGCATCGCCTTGGCACGCGCGCTTGTCGTCAAGCCGGCCGTGCTGCTGCTCGACGAACCGCTGTCGAATCTCGATGCCAAACTGCGTGACGCCATGCGTGCCGAGATACGGCACATTCAGAAATCGCACGGCATCACTGCCGTATTGGTCACGCACGATCAAGACGAAGCGCTATCGATGGCCGACAAGGTCGCCGTGATGTCCAAAGGCCGCATCGAACAGATCGGCGATCCGGAAGCGCTATTCCGCGCGCCCGCCACGCGCTTCGCCGCTGAATTCATCGGTCGGGCGAACTTCCTGACGGGAAATCTGCAACAGCACGCGGGCGTCGCCAGCATCGATGTCGCCGGCGTCGGCCTGCTGCCGTTGCGTACCGAAAACCGTGCCACGGGGACGCGTTCCGGCATCGCGACCGGCGCGTCGGTCACGGCGATGGTCCGTCCGCATCGGGTTGTCCTTTTCAAAGCCGGGCAAGGCGTTTCCGCGAGCAACGATGGCGCATCGCCGGCACCGGTCACGCAATGGGCAAGCGGCCGCGTCGTCGATCGCAGCTATACCGGGGAACTGATCAGCTATCGCATCCAGATCGGCCAGCAGACGCTCCATGCGGAAGCGCTGAGCGGGGGTCAGCATGATCCCGTGCCCGGCGATACCGTCGGTGTCGCTTGGTCGGCGCAGGATCTGGTTTTGCTGGAAGCGGAGTAAGCGGCAATGACGCACCCCTCCGATCCTTCCCTCGCCAGGGCATCCACCGCGCAAATCGGCACTGTCGCGCGCCCGAAAGCGCCCTGGACGTTTGCACGGCTCGCACCGTTTGCGCTGCTGACGCCGGGCCTGCTCGCCCTGCTGCTGACATTCGGCCTACCGATTGCCTGGCTCGTCGTGACGTCGATCACGGTATCCGATAGCGCGCCCCCGGACACGCACGCCCTTAGCGCCTATAAAACGATTTTCAGCGACAAATATTACTGGGGCGTGTTGGGCGCGACGCTCAAGCTCGGTTTTCTCTGCGCGGTGATGACGGTGATCCTGTCCTATCCGCTCGCGATGTTTCTGGCCCGTACGACATCGCGCTGGCGCGGCGTTCTTGTCGCCTTGGCCATATCGCCGTTGCTGACATCGATGATCGTCCGTACCTATGGCTGGATGGTCCTGTTGAACGACAACGGCGTGATCAATGGCACGCTGCGCGCCTTGCATCTGATCGATCGTCCGCTGCCGATCGCGAATAACTTCTTTGCCGCCGCGATCGCCATCACCGAAATCCTGATGCCCTATGCAGTCTTGGCAATGATGAGCGGCTTCGGCCGCATCAGCCGGGAACTCGAGCATGCGGCGGCCGTCTTGGGCGCCAGCCCTGTAAAAGTCTTCCTGCGGGTCATTTTGCCGCTAAGTCTGCCGGGCGTTGCCACGGCGGCGCTGCTCGTCTTCGTGCTGTCGGTCAGTTCGTTCGTCACCCCGCAGTTGATGGGCGGTGGGCGCGTTTTCGTGCTGGCCACCGAGGTGTTCAGTGAAGCCACCGTGACGCTGAACTGGCAATTGGCAGCCGCCTTGTCCATGGTGCTGCTGGTGATCTTCGGTGTGTTGATCTCGCTCTATCAGCGCGCGATCAAAGCGCTCGAATATTGAGATAACGACCGTCATGTCCCTCACACCCTCCTCGATACGCGCCTCGTCGCCCGAAGCCGGCAACGGTATTCCGTCGGCATCGGCGCCGAGCCGTGGACGCGGCTATCGCGTCCTGTGGCGCGTGCTGATCGCGCTGATCTATTTGTTTTTGCTGAGCCCGTTGATCGTGGTGTTCATCATCTCGTTCGACACGCGGCCTTATCTGTCGTTTCCGCCGGCCGGCTTCACGCTCGGTTCCTATCGCGCGCTGGTACACAACGCGGCTTTCGTGCACGGCTTTACGGTGAGCCTGATCGTCGGCGCCATCGTCGCCGTTTTGTCCACCGCGCTCGGCACCTTGAGCGCGCTGGCGCTCGCACGCTTCGATTTCCGCGGCAAGGCGTTGCTGTCGTGGATATTCATTTCGCCGCTGCTGGTGCCGCACATCGTTCTGGGCATGGCCTTGATGCTGGTGCTCGCGCCGCTCTATCTGACGGACACGTACACCGGGCTGGTCATTGCCCATCTGGGGATCACCTTGCCATATGTGATCCGGACCGTGTCGATGAGCCTGATGACGATGAACAAGCAATGCGAAGAAGCCGCCAGCGTGCTGGGCGCCCATCCGCTGACGGTCTTCCGACGGGTGACCTTGCCGTTGATCTGGCCGGGACTGGCCGCAGGCGCCGTGATCGCCTTCCTGATCTCCTTCGATGAGGCAGTGATTGCCCTGTTCGTCGTCGGCGCCAATGCGAGCACGCTGCCCGTCGAGATCTTTCGCTATGTCGAGTACAAGACGGATCCGCAAGTCGCGGCGCTGTCGGTCGTCCTCATTCTGTTGTCGCTGATCTTTGTCGTCTTTATCGAGCGCACCGCAGGCTTGCGCAAATCGCTACAGTAACCGTGAACCTTCCGAATATGTCAAACGCATCCGACGTCTACAAGAACGCCATCGTCTTCGACGGCCTGAACATCTGCAACTGGTCACGGGACATCTTCGAATCCTGGCACAAGGGCGGCTTCACCGGCGTCTCCGCGACCTGTGGTCTGTGGGAAAACTTCCGCGATTCGATTCATAACGTCATCGCGTGGAACAAGCATTTCGAAGACAACAGCGATCTGATTCTGCAGATTCGCAGCACCGAAGACATTCGTCGCGCCAAACGCGAAGGCAAGACGGGCGTGTTGCTCTCTTGGCAAAATACGTCGGGCATCGAAGACCGCGCCGATTTCCTGCAAATTTTCCGCGACCTCGGCGTCCTGAAAATGCAATTGACGTACAACACGCAAAACTATTCGGGCGCCGGCTATCTCGAATTGAAGGACGGCGGCCTGACCGGCTTCGGCCGCGAGGTCGTCGACGAGATGGCACGTGTCGGTATCGTTTGCGACCTGTCGCACGTCGGACCGCAGACCTCGGCCGACGTCATCGAATACGCGAAAGCCCCGCCGTGTTTTTCCCATGTGCTGCCGGCCGGCATGAAGGATCACAAGCGCAACAAGTCGGACGAGCTGGTAAAGGCATGCGGCGCACGAGGCGGCATCATCGGCCTGTCGCAATTCGGGCCCTTCATGCAGCACGGCAACGACTCGACGATCGATCACTATGTCGAAGCGATCGATTACATGATCGACCTCGCGGGCGAGGACAATGTCGGTCTGGGCACCGATGCATCGGAAGGCCATGCGCGTCCCAGCACCTTCATGGAATGGTGCAACCACGATAAGGGCTATGCCCGTCAGTTGACGCCGTTCGGGCATGACAAGGTCGTCAAGCCGCTCGGGCCGCTGGCCGAACGGCCGCCGCTGGCCGAGGCAATGTCGCGCGCCGGCTGGTCCGACGAAAAAATGATCAAGGTTCTCGGCGAAAACTGGATGCGCTACTTGAAGCAGATTTGGGGCGCATAACAGGCCCTTAGTCGCGGAAAGCTGTCGACAAACAGGCAGCATCCGCGCAAACGCGCAGTAACTGAGCGTTAGCAGTCCTTATTGACACCTTCTCGCACATATAAAGAAAATGAAAAAAACCCTTATCGCTGCCGCGATCGCGCTGCCCACGGCAAGCTTCATGCTGCCGTCCAGCGCTTTCGCGCAAAGTTCGGTCACCCTGTACGGTGTACTCGATACCAATATCTCGTATGTCAATCACGTCGCCGACGGCGCGAATCGCTCGTCGTCGAAAATTGCTATGGGCAGCGGTGGCGAATGGGGTTCACGCTTCGGCTTCCGTGGCACCGAGGATCTGGGCGGCGGCATGAAAGCGATATTCGTCCTGGAACAAGGCATCAATACTAACGACGGCAGCGCCGCCACCAGTAGCCTGGCCTTCGGTCGCCTGTCCTACGTGGGCCTGGAATCGCAGTATGGCACCGTCACCCTGGGCCGCATGTACAGCGCGCAGTTCGATACGATCGCGCAGTTCTTCCCGCAAACACGGGCGCCGGAATACGAGCCGTACGCGCAGACCATGTCGATCTACGTGAACAACGCGATCAAATACGATCTGCGTACGCACGGCTTCAAGATCATCGCCTCGGCGTCTTTAGGCGGCGTGGCAGGCAACTTCCGCGCTAATGCGGCCTATTCCGGTGGCGTCACCTACACCTACGGTCCCTTCGCCATCGCGGCCTCGGCAGATCAGACCAACACGGCGGCCAATACTGTCGCACCCGTCGGCTCGGTAGGCAAGCAACTCCGCTTCAATACCGGCGTCAAGTATCAACTCGGAAAGGCGACGTTGTTTGCCGGCTATAAGTGGGGACGTACCGATCTCGCCAGCGGCGTGACGATGCAACGCGATGCAATGTACTGGACCGGGGTCGAGTACCGTGCCACGCCTTCGATCGTCGGCGTACTCGGCTATTACTATCAGGATCTCCGTCTGCTGAATGGCGCCAATCCCGCCAATCCGCAGCAGGTCACATTGCGCGGCAGCTATTTCCTCAGCAAGAGTACGGACCTTTACGCCGCCGTCACGCACAACTGGCATTCGGCCATCAATTTCGCGGCGGTGTCGACGCTCGCGCCCGGTGACAGCAATCAAACCGGTATCGCCATCGGCATCCGCCACTTGTTCTAATTCGTAAGGAGCCACGCCATGACTCAGCCATTTACCGCACCGCGTGCCGTCGCACGTTTGGCGGCCCCGTTGCTTGCACTCGCCCTGTTCGGTGGTTTGACCGCACAGGCCGCGGCAGCCGATGTGACATTGAACATCACCGGGTTCTACGGCATCTTCCAGGACCGATTTACTTCGACGGTCATTCAACCGTATGAGAAGGCGCATCCCGGCATTCATATCGTCTATCGGCCGGTAAAAAATTCGGCTGAAGCCATGGCGTCGCTGCGCTTGCAACGCAATCGCCCGATGCTGGATATCGCGATCGTCGACATCTCCGTGGCGACGCTTGCAAACCGTGAAAAACTGTTCGGCCCGTTGAGCGATACCCTGGTGCCGAACTTGCAACAGATCGCGCCGTGGGGACGGTTCCCGGGCAATTACGGGGCGGCGCTGACGCATGACAATCTGGCGCTCATCTACAACACGCAACAGGTCAAGACGCCGCTGACCAGCTGGAAGGACATCTGGCAGCCGACCTATAAAGGCAAGCTGGGCTTTCCCATTGCAGATACCCGTGGCGTCTGCTTGATCCCGATTCTTTCTAAGATGGACGGCGCCGATTACAAGAAGACGATCGAGCCGGCCATTGCCGATTTGAAGCGCCTGGCGCCTTCCGTACAGACTTGGGATCCGCAGCCGGCCGTGTATGAAGCGGTACAATCGGGCTCGATCGCCATCGGTCTCGGATACAACGCGCGCGGCCAATACCTGCATGACCAATCGGGCGGCGTAGTCGCGGTGGCGTTGCCGAAGGAAGGCTCGGTCGCGCAGATCAATACGATCAATCTGGTCGGCAATTCCACGCACAATGCCGAAGCGCAGGCATTCATCAACTATGCGTTGAGCGCGGATTCGCAGGCGGCGTTTGCCAAAGCGAGCTTCTACGGTCCGACGAATACGACCGTCAAGCTGGATCCGGCGTTGGAAGCGCGGGTCAACGGCAGCGCCGAAGCCGCTAAAAACCTGATCCCGGTGGACTGGGCCTGGGTCACGGATCGCTACACGCCCTGGATCACCCGAATCAAGCGGGAAGTGATCTCGCAATAAGCGGCATTGGTTCTTAACTCGATTGCCAACAGGAGTCCGTCGATGCGCGTCGCCGTTACGCAATGCTTTCATGAAGCGAATGCTTTTGCACCGTTGCCGATCACCATCGACGACTTCAAACGTCGCCACTATCTGAGCGGCGATGCCGTTCGGACGCGCTTCAGTACCGATCGCGACTGGCTCACCGGCATCCTCGACGGCCTCGACGCAGCCGGTGCGGAGACGGCGATCGGCCTGTGTGCCGGCTGCTTGCCAGGAGGCGTTGTCGAGCGCGCCAGCTTCGATGCGATACTGGCGCATATGTGCGCGGAGATGCGTGCCATCGTCGCGGCGGGCGCGCCCGATCTGCTGATGCTGGCTTTGCATGGCGCACTGGTCGTCGAAGGCGTCGACGAGCCTGAATCCGATATCGCCGCAGCCATGCGCGCCATCGTCGGGCCCGACGTCGTCATCGCGATCACGCTCGACTTCCATGCGAATGTGAATCCGCGCCTTCCCGACTACGCGCAGATCATCGTCGTCGGACAGGATTATCCGCACGTCGATACCTATGCGCGGGGGCGCAAGGCCGTCGAGTTGGCGCTACGTGCGCAAGACGCGTCCTTGCAGACGTTTGTCTTTCCCTTGCCATTGGTGGTGCCCTTGCCGAGCCAATCGACGGTCGCCGATGAACCGGGCGCGCACCTCTTGCGTGCCGTATCGGAAATCGAACGCACGCATGGTGTGCCGGATATCGCCGTCGCCGGCGGCTTTGCCTATGGCAACGCCGATTACATGGGGATGAGCGTGCTGATCGTGTCGGCTTCGCATTCAGCGGCAGCAGCGGCCTTTCGCGACGTCGCGACAATCGTGTCGACGCTGCGCGCGTCCTTTTTAAAGCCGATCCGGCCGCTCGAGACGGGCTGGGCCGATGTCCTCGACGCGGCCGCACGCGGACGCGTCGTTATCGCCGATGTGGCCGACGGCCCGGGCGCCGGCGGCACCGGTGACGAGGTGGCGCTGCTGCGCCAGTTGATCGACCATCCGGTGCCTGACGTCCGCTTCGTTTCCGGATTTCACGTCGATCCCACGGTGGCGTTAGCGGCCGCGGAGGTCGGCGTCGGCAACACGGCACGCTTCACATTCGGCACGACCCGACAATATGCGCGCAATCCGGTGTTGTCCGTCGAGGCGCGCGTGCTGAAAAGTGGCGACATCAGCTACTGCAACACCGGGCCGATGATGCAAGGTGCGCGGCTCGACGGCGGACTCGGTGCGGTCCTGGCGGTTCCGAACGGCATCGTCGTCGTCACGACCGAGCGCATACAGGCCTATGACGTGAACGCTTTTATCAGTCAAGGCATCGATTTGACGGAGATGGGCGTCATCGCACTGAAAACGTCGGCACATTTCCGCGCATCCTATACGCCCTTGGCGACAGGCGGTATTGTCCTGCTGGATGGGGGCGGATGGTCGTCACCCGATTTATCGGTCTATGCCTTCGACCGCGCGATCGCGCCGCGATTGCCCTTCGTTCCGATGGACGAACGTGCATGGCAGACGGCCATCGACGTCGCGGCAACGCGACTGCCCGCTGCGCGTCTTTACGACGGCGCGGCGCCGCGCTAAACGCCACATACGGTATCCCAGAAATAGGGGCACACAAGCCCCGCCTCACCCGAATCGCTAACCTCAGCCTGATCATGACTTCCTTGACACCCTCCGACGAAATCGGCGCGACTCTCGCTGCGGATGCCTGTGGTCTTCCCGCGTTGGAGGCACGCTTGGCCGAAGATCTATCGCGGCTCGAATTGCCGGCCAAGCACTGGGTCGTGCCGTACGAGCATGATGGCCAGACGGTACTCGATGTCGCGATCATCGGCGGCGGCATGGCCGGCCTGGCCGCGGCAACGTCGATTCACCATCTCGGCATGCGTGCGACGATCTTCGATCGGGCACCGGAAGGCTTCGAAGGCCCCTGGGCAACGACCGCCCGAATGGAAACGCTGCGTTCGCCGAAGCAGTTGATCGGACCGGCCTTGGGTCTGCCGTCGCTGACCTTCCGCGCCTGGTACGAAGCCCAATTCGGCCTGGCGGCATGGGCAGCGCTCGACAAAATTCCCCGTCTTCAATGGATGGACTATTTGCGCTGGTATCGGCGCGTGATGGCCGTCGATATCCGTAATCAACATACGGTGGAAGCCATCGTTCCCCGCGACGACGGCCTCGTTGCCTTAACGATCCGTGCACCGTCAGCGGGTCAGGCCGATGCGATGGGCGCCGCCAGCCACACCACTATCGTCTATGCCCGTCACGTCGTTCTCGCGACGGGACGCGACGGCCTGGGCGGCCCGTCGCTGCCGCCGTTCGTGGCCGCCCTGCCGCGCGATAAATGGGCTCACTCGTCGGACGAGATGAATTATGAGACGCTGCGCGGTCAGCGCGTTGCCGTCGTCGGTGCCGGCGCCTCGACGATGGACGGTGCCGCGACGGCGCTCGAAGCGGGCGCCGCCAGCGTCGACATTTTGATCCGACGAGGCGATTTCCAACGCATCAATAAGAGCAAGGGCGCCGGGAATCCGGGGCTGACAAACGGTCATCGCACCTTGCCGGATGACTGGAAGTGGAAAATCCGGCACTACATCAATGCGACCCGCCCGCCGCCACCCCGTGGCAGCACGATGCGGGTGTCGCGACATCCGAATGCCTTCTTCAACTTCAACTGTCCGATCCGCAGTGTTGCGCACCGTCGTGACGGCACCTTGCTAATCGATACCGCACAAGGCCATTTCGTCGTCGATTTCCTGATTGTCGCCACCGGCTTCAAAGTCGATTGGGCCAGCCGCCCGGAGTTCGCTGCCTTTGCTCCGCATATCAAAATGTGGCGCGACCGTTTCGAACCGGCCGATGGCGACGCCGACCCCGAACTGGCGACGGCGCCGGACCTGGGCGACGGTTTCGAGTTTCTCGAAAAAACGCCCGGCGCCTGCCCGGGTCTGTCGCGCATTCACTGCTTCTGCTCGCCCGCGATGTTGAGTCACGGCGCCATCTCGGGCGATATTCCGGCGATCAGTGCCGGCGCGCAACGCCTGTCGCGCGCGCTGGCTGCCACGTTGTACGGCGAGGACATCCCTGCCTACTACGCGGCGATGCAGGCGTACGACGATCCCGAATTGCTCGGCGACGAATGGGTGCCGGCGACGGGACGAGCAGTGCGGGGCGCCTGAGTCGCGCTTTGCCACGGTACAACGCGAGCAATCAACGGATGGGTATGCAGATTACAGGCGAGCAGATCGCACACATGCAGCATGATGTCATCGATACGATGCTGGGCCCTGACCGGGCGGCCAACGTCGCGCCCTTACGCGAGCGACGCGGGATGGCGAGAATCAATGCGCAACAAAGCTATGACGCGCTTTTTGGTATCGCCCCCCTTGCGACGGTCCGGTTCAGCGTGGACGAACGCTTTGCGCTGGCCCTGTTTATCAGCCATTTGCATCGGCAGGACGATGCCAGCCGATTCTATCGCGCGGCACTCGAGGCAGCGCAGGCAGCGCTCGGAGCGCGGCCCGAAAGCAATCGCTGCGCGACTGCCGACACCGACTTTGCGAGATTGGTCTGCGCCTTGGGTGACGATGCCGCATGCCAGGGACCGTACGGCAATTTTCCGCCCGGCGCCTTGTCCATCGAGGACCGGCCAGGCCCCGTCTGGGCCGTCGACGGCCGACGCCGTGCACAACTCGGCGCACGATTGGCCGCGGCGTTCGACCATGCGCACCTGCTGGTCTACCATCCGAGAGATGCATCCGCGAGCGCGCTACAGTCGCTGCTGGACAGCGGTTGGTCGAGCGACGATGTGATCGTGCTCAGTCAGATGGTCGCGTTTCTGACGTTTCAGATTCGGATCGTCCACGGCTTGTCGGTCCTGGCCGCCATGCGGACTGACACCGTGTGCGCGGAGGCACTGGCATGACCGAGCACGTTCTGCGATATAACGACAGCACGCATCCGTCCGGCTTCACGCTTGCCATCGTGCCCTGGTTGCCCTGGTTGGCACCGCTGGACGTCGCGGCATTAAACGAGACCCAATGGGCGGCATTGGTCGATCCGGCCCGTGCAAAATCGGCTTACTTCCGCCTGCTGGTACGCGCGCCGGCGATTCTCGCAGCACGCACGAAGACCGACAAGGACATCTTCTACAATCCGGACGGCGGCCTGCCGCGTGCCGAGCGCGAACTGGCCGCCACCGCGGTCTCGCGATTTAATGGCTGCGTCTACTGCGCCTCCGTGCATGCCCGTTTCGCCATCGCGCATGCGAAGCGTGAAGACGATTTGATGCGTCTGCTGGAAGGGGGCGTCGATGTCGATATCGATGCCCGCTGGAATGCCATCATCGCGGCGTCGGTGGCACTGACGGAAACCCCCTCGTCGTTCGGTGCGCCGCATATCCGACAATTGCAGCGTGTGGGCCTCGACGACCTGGCGATCGCCGATGTCATCAACGGGGCCGCTTTCTTCAATTGGGCGAATCGCTTGATGCTATCGCTGGGAGAGCCGGTCGAGCCGGCACCTCAGCCATCCTAAAATAGATTAGGGTTAACCCCAACCAAGGATGATTATCGCGAAATTTGCGCGATAAACGCACAAAAGATGCGTCCTACCGCCGCAGTATTTCGGGTTTTCCCTTAAGTTACGCGCTGCATGCCACCGTCAGGCCGACGCAATTATCTGATGCGCCGGTCGGTGGCAGCGAGTTGATCGCTGACACCGCGCTAACAAAGAAAATGAAAACTCCTGATACCTCCCCGTGGCCGCCCGCACTTCGATCGCGTCGCCGCTTTCTCATGACGTCCGCCGCAGCGGCCGCGGCCGGCGCCTTATCCGTGCCCGCACGCTATCTCTTCGGTGGCGATAGCGCCGTCGCCGCGGAGCCGAGCGGTGACACCGACGCCTTGCCCTCGACGGACTTTCTGCAGCTCTCGCAGTTTCTGACGGGCAAGCCGCAACTGGATCGCACGCTCGCCGCGGCGATCGAGGCGGCCTTCAACGAAACGCAAGCGGGCTTCGCCGATCGCGTCGCGCAAACAAACCACTTCATCGCAGCGAACAAGGCCGAGGCCCGCACGATTCAAAGCGTGCTGGACACCGTCAAGGACCCGCTCGCGGATGTGCCCCGAAAGGTCATGACCGCGTGGTATCTCGGTACCGTCGGCACCGGGAAAAATGCCCGCGCCGTGGCCTACGAACAGGCCCTGATGTATCCGCCTATCGCCGACGTCGTCGTCATGCCGACGTTCGCACGCGGCATCCCCGGCTATTGGGCCGACCCGCCCGCCGTCCTGCTGCATGCCGCGCCGGACGCCGTCCGCCCTCGCTGACCCACGCTGATATCACACCATGACAGATTCTCTCCACGCCGACGTCGTCATCGTCGGCTCCGGCATTGCCGCATCTCAAATTTCACAGAAACTCGCCAAGCAAGGCATCGATGTATTGATGCTGGAAGCGGGCCCGCGCATCGAACGCTGGCGCGTGGTCGAGAACTACCGCAACAGCGCCTACAAGAACGACTTTCAGTCGCCCTATCCACCGACCGCACACGCCCCGCATCCGCAGTACTCGCCGAATAACGACTATCTGATCCAACGCGGCCCGGAAAACTACAAGGCCGGGTATTTGCGCGTTGCCGGTGGCACGACCTGGCACTGGTCGGCGCAGGCATGGCGACTGCTGCCGAACGATATGCGCCTGCAATCGGCGTATGGCGTCGGCCGCGACTGGCCGATCAGTTATGACGACCTCGAGCCCTACTACTACGAAGCGGAAGTCGAGATGGGCGTGGGCGGTCCGGACGAAGGTCTCGGCTCGCCGCGCTCGAAGCCCTATCCGCATCCGGCCCAGCCCTTGTCCGATTTCGACCGGCGCTTCAAGGAGGTCGTCGAAAAGGATGGTTATCAACACGTCACAGAGCCCTGTGCGCGCAATACCGCACCGTTCGACGGACGGCCGTCATGCTGCGGCAATAGCAACTGCATGCCGATTTGCCCGATCGAGGCGCAGTACACCGGCGAGACGGCACTGCGCAAGGCCGAGGCTGCAAAGGCCCGCTTGCTGACGGACGCCGTCGTCTATCGCGTCGAGCACGATGCAAGCGACAAGATCACGGCCGTGCATTACTTCGACGCCAATGGCCAGACCCATCGCGTCACCGGCAAGTTGTTCGTGCTCGCCGCAAATGCGATCGAGACGCCTAAGCTGATGCTGAACTCGGTGTCCGATCGCTTCAAGAACGGGATCGGCAATCGCTCCGATCAGGTAGGGCGAAACCTGATGGACCATCCGGGTACGACCGTGCGCTTCCTCTCCAAGGAACCGATGTGGCCGGGTCGCGGGCCGATGCGTCTGAGCTGCATCAATAACCTGCGCGATGGCGACTTCCGCTCGGATCACGCCGCGATGAAGATCAACGTCGGCAACTATTCGCCGATGGGCGCCGTCTCGAGTTACCTATTGGCGAAAGGCGTCTATGGTGCCGAGTTCGACGCGCAGGTTCGCGACACCGCCTCGCGCTGGGTCGTCGTCAACAGCTTCTTCGACATCCTGCCCGATCCGGATAACCGCATCACGGCAAGTACCGAATTCAAGGACGCGCTGGGCATACCGCGCCCCGAAGTGCATTACCGCATTCATGACTACGTGAATCGTGCGGCGAAAGTGGCACGCGGCCACTATGCGCGTATCGCCGATCTGTTCGGTGGCACCGATGTCTTCTTCGACGACACCTACTTCAATAACAATCACATCATGGGCACGCTGATCATGGGGAACGATCCGCGAAACTCGGTCGTCGACAAGGATTTGCGTTCCCACGATCACCCGAATCTCTATATCGCATCCAGCGGTGTGATGGTCAGCGCCGGCACGGTCAATTGCACGTTGACGCTGTCCGCCTTGGCCATGCGTCTGGCAGACACCCTGATCAACGATGCACAGCATGCGTGAGAAAAATAGAATGCGATTTCCCCTACCTGCATGGCCCCGTTCGATGGGCCGCACCGGTCGTGCAATTTCCCGCTTGGGCGCGACGCTACTGCTAGGCGCCATCACGTTGCCGAATGCCTATGCCGCCGATACGCCTGCTGCCAATGCAGACCTCGTCGCACGGGGCGCCTATCTGACGAAGGCAGCGGACTGTATCGCGTGCCATACCGCGAACAAGGCCAGTCCGTATGCCGGCGGCGTGGGCTTTCCGACGCCGTTCGGCACCGTGTATTCGACAAACATCACGCCCGACGAGGCGCACGGCATCGGCACGTTCTCGGATCAGGACTTTATCAGTGCGGTACGCGAAGGCGTGTCGAAGGGTGGCAAGCGGCTGTATCCGGCCATGCCCTATACGTCCTACACGAAGCTGACCGACGACGATATCCTCGCGATCCGCGCCTATCTCAAAACGGTCAAGCCGATCGCCAGTTCGCCTCCGGCAAATACGCTGCCCTTCCCATTCAATCAGCGTTGGACCTTGGGCTTTTGGAATATCCTCAACTTCAATGACGGTCGCTTCAAGCCGGACGCGACCAAGAGTGCCGAATGGAATCGCGGCGCGTATCTGGCCACGGCGCTGGGCCATTGCCAGGAATGCCACACGCCGCGTAACGTCATGGAGGGTCTGAGCAGCAAGGATCTCGCGGGCGCGCAATTGGGCAATTGGACGGCGTTCAACATCACGCCGGATGCCACCGCCGGCATCGGCAGCTGGAGCCCTGAGGAAATCGCGCACTATCTGCGTGACGGCGCGGCCCCGGGCAAGGCGAACGCCGCCGGCCCGATGGCAGAAGTCGTGGAAAACAGCACGCGCTTCATGAGCGATGCCGATCTTCACGCATTGGCTACGTATTTGAAGACGGTCCCCGCGCGCGGTGGCAATGGCGAGGTGTCTCGCTTCGGCGCCGGTACGCCGTTGGCCGGCGTGACGGACATTCGCGGCAGAGTGCCTGCGGTCCCAGTGGCCGGTCTGCCGACGGATGGCAAGACCTTGTTCGTTGCCAACTGTGCGAGTTGTCACTCGGTCACAGGCGGTGGCATAGGCGGCGACGCGCTGGGCAACTACCCGAGTCTGCTGCACAATAGCGTCGTCGGCAGCACGAATCCGGGCAATCTGACAATGGTCGTGCTCCACGGTGTCAACCGCGAGACCAACCACGGGGATGTCGCGATGCCGCAATTCGGGACCGAGCTGACCGATGACGAAGTGGCATTACTCGTCAATTACGTCACGAAGCAGTTCGGTAACGGCGCGACGACGACGGCACAAGCCGTTCATAAACTGCGCTGATCCCTATGACGAGGAGAGGCGCGATCGCGCTTCTCTACACTGCGCGGTCGGCGATGATGGACGGCGAAGCACGCAAGCCGCCATCATCCCGCGGCAACGGCGAGGGCTAGGGGGAAGCTATCAATGCGCCGTTTGATAAGGATCGCGAATCACGATCGTGTCCTGGCGCTCCGGTCCTGTGGTGACGATCGAAATCGGAACGCCTGCCAACGACGCGACGCGGTCGATAAAGGCACGCGCTTGCGCCGGTAACGATGCCAGATCACGCATGCCCTGCACCGGCTGCGACCAACCCTCGAAGTGTTCATAGACCGGCGTAAGCCGCGCTTGCGTCGCCAGACTCGCCGGGAGGTAATCCAGGCGCTCGCCGTCGAGCGTGTAAGCGACGCACAGCGATATACGATCCAGACCATCCAGCACATCGATTTTCGTAAGCGCGAGGGAATCGATACCGGAGACCTGAACGCTCTGCCGGAGTTGCACCATATCGAGCCAGCCGCATCGCCGGGGCCGCCCCGTATTCACGCCGAATTCGCGTCCGGTGGCTCGCAGCCGCTCGCCCATCGCATCGTGCAACTCGGTAACGAACGGTCCCTCTCCCACGCGCGTCGCGTAGGCTTTCGTGACGCCGACTACATGTCCCAGAGACTTGGCGCCGATACCCGACCCGGTGGCGGCAGCAGAAGCCACCGTATTCGAGGACGTGACATAGGGATAGCTCCCCCAATCGATGTCTAGCATCACCGCCTGCGAGCCTTCGAACAACATCTTCTGGCCGCTTGCCTGCGCCGCCTGCAGGTCGGACCAGACCGGGCGAACGAAAGGAAGCACCCTTGGCGCCAGTGCCAATAAACCGGCCAAGATCGTCGCACTGTTCGCCTCGGGCAAGGACAAGCCCCGAAACCAGGCATTGTGATAGACAACGAGTTCGTCGAGTTTCGCCGCGAGGCTTGCCGGATCCCCCAGATCACAGACGCGCAAGCCACGGCGCCCCACCTTATCCTCATAGGCCGGCCCGATGCCGCGCAGTGTCGTGCCAATAGGCGAGCGACGCAATTGCTCTTGCGCGCGGTCGATGTCCCGATGCAACGGCAATACCAATGTCGCGTTTTCCGAGATAGCGAGATTCTCGGGTGTAACCTGCAGTCCTTGCGCGGCCACCCGGTCGATCTCGGCGAGGAGTGCCTCGGGGTCGAGTGCCACCCCGTTGCCGATAACGCCGCGCTTGCCCCGAACCAGACCGCTCGGCAACAACGCGAGCTTGTAGATCTTGTCGTCGACCACCAGCGTATGACCGGCGTTATGGCCGCCGTTATACCGCACAACGATGTCGGCGTCGCGTGCCAACCAATCGACGAGGCGTCCCTTTCCTTCGTCGCCCCACTGCGCGCCGACGACCACCACATTTGCGCCTTCCGCGCGCTTCGCCGGGGACGGCGTCTCGGTTGCGACAACGTTTATTACTTGCGACACGCCTTGCTCCTCGGTCTATTTCCTCTGCCACCCGCGCCAACACGCGATCCGACGTCACTATAAATGCCGAACGGAAATCGCCACAAACCATTAATCTTGACGTATCGTGTGACTTAAAGTCACCCGAACATCGCGTATTCACATGGCCCGACGCCTTCCCCCGTTGAACGCGCTGCGCGCTTTCGAAGCCGCCGCGCGGCTCGGCAGCTTCTCCGCTGCGGCGGACGAACTTTGCGTCACGCACGGCGCGATCAGCCGCCATATCCAGCAACTGGAAAGCTGGCTGGGACATGCCCTGTTCGACCGCTACAATCGCCGTGTCGCCCTGACTGCGGCGGGCCAGCGCTATGTCGGCGAGATCACCGCGGCATTCGATCGCATCGCCGAGGCCACCGCACAGCAAACACAAACGGACGGGCAAACGGTTTTGCGCGTGAACGCGCCCGCCACGTTTGCATTGCGCTGGCTTATTCCGCGCCTGTCGTCGTTCCAGGCTGCGCAACCGGCCATCGAAGTCCGTCTGTCGAGCTCGAACGAGCCCATCGACAAAGTGTCGCCGGATATCGATGTCGTGATTCGAGGGGGCCCGCAAACAGTCGATGGCTTCGAGGCGGAGGAATTTCTTGCGGAGCGACGTCTGCCGGTCTGCTCACCCAAGCTACTGCAAGGCAGGCCGCTGGAGAAGCCTTCCGACCTCGCCCGGTTCACGCTGCTGCACGCGGCCACCTATCCCAGAATGTGGCCCGATTGGTTGGCCGCGAGCGGCAACGCCGATCTCCTGCCGCAACAGGGGCTGACGCTCGAACATTTTTATATGACGCTGCAAGGTGCCGTAGATGGCCTGGGTGTCGCGATGGGTCCCACCGCATTGGTTGCTGACGATATTGCCGAAGGACGGTTGATCTGTCCCTTCGATGGACCGGCATTGCCCGCTTGGCGATACTTTACCTACGTACGCACCGAGCGCGCCGACAACGCCGGCGTCCGTGCGCTGCGGCACTGGCTTTCGATCGTCGGAGCACGCGGCGACAAAGGGAAAAATCCCTCCGCGGCAAGCTCCTGACCTTTTAGGATCACCATCGCCGCATCGTGCATTTTGCTATTGGCCCTAGCCCTTGAGCCGTGATGCGGCAAGCTGTCGCCTGGCGATCGCACTGCCACTGACAATAAGCAAACCAGTCAACGCCAACACGGTACCGCTTATAAAGGGCGTCGTAAGCCGCTCCTTCAAAATCATCGATCCCAAAACGACACCGATCAGCGGAGTCATCAGGCACAAAATGCCCAGGGGGGCCGCAACATACCGCCTTAGTAATCCGAACCAGATGAGGAAACTGACAACGGAGACGATGAGCGTCTGAAATGCCAAGCTGGCCCATACGAGCAGCCCGGACAGCCCATGGACCTGCCCGGTGGCCAGCGACACCGGCAACAGCAGAACGAACGCGCCGAGCAACTGATAAAACAAGGTCTGTGTTGGCGGCGCTTCACTAAGGCGGCTGATACGCACGGCCACTGTCGTCGCGCCCCACACCACGCCCCCGCAAAGCGCGAGAAAATCGCCGAACAACGCATGCCCGGTCCGCGCGCCCGGCATCTCCATCAGCAAGGCGACGGCAATGCCCGCGAACGTCAACGTCACGCCGGATCGCAGCGCAACCTGAAAGAAGGGGGAAACCGTGTCCGCGATCGCCTTGATGGCGATTTGTTGCAAGGCCCACGTGCAGCAAAGCACGACCATTGTCGCAACGGCGGATCCATCTAATGCGCGTCTCATCTGACCTGCGTCCAAATAGGAGGAGGATTCACTGTAAATCAAGCAAGATCGACGCATCAAGCGCGAAACCGGCATGCGCAGCCGTTTTCTTGTCGACGAAAATCCGATGATGCTGCCGACAACCTGAGCGAGCGTATAGCCCATCAGGGTGAGGAAGTTGTCATTCGCCTCCAGCATCTTGCCATCCATGTCGAACGAAACGACGCTCTGCGACTTATGGATCGCCGCGATCTGGCCCTGATGGTCTGCCTGGCGAAGTTTCTCGCGCGTCACCACGGTGGCCTATTTGATGATCTTGAAGGGCCGACCTTCCTGGTCCAGCACCGGGCTGTAGATGGCCTGCAGCCAGACATCGCGCACCAGCATGACGACTTCGCCAACCGCGCCGGGGAAATGCCTATTGGGCTAGACCTGCAACGTTTATGATAGCGCGAGCTGACCTTTATCCGAACAAATCGTGCTGCACCCATTCGTGCCCAGCCAAGGCCGACTCGGCATCGACCAATCCGCCCACGCGCACCCCCAGCAAGCGCAGCTTTCGCTCAAGCGGCACACGCTTCAAACACTCGCCCGCCGCGCGGCGGATTTCCGCGGCATCCGCCGTCGGCACCTGACGCGTGAAGTCGCGCGTGACCGTCTTGAAATCGTCGTAGCGCAGTTTGATGCCGATCGTATGCCCGACGTACCCCTTGCGTCTCAGGTCGTCCGCTACCCGCTCGCACAAGGCCGTGAACGCCGCGGTCAACGCCGGCCGATCGTGTTTGACGTGCAGATCACGCTCGAACGTCGTCTCGCGACTCATCGATTTCGGCTCGGAGCTGACGACGACCTCGCGTTCGTCTTGCCCATGGGCGACCAAGCCCAACCATGCGGCATAGCTGCGGCCGAAGTTTTCTTGCAGCACGGCCGGGTCGGCCCGCGCCAAGTCGCCGACCGTATGCAGTCCGAGGCCGGCCAGTTTCTCGCTTGCCTTCGGGCCGATGCCATTGACTTTTTTCGCCGCCAGCGGCCAGATGCGCGTCTCAAGATCGGCCATCGTCAGCAGCGTCAAGCCGTTCGGCTTGTCGAGTTCGGAACCGATTTTCGCCAGCAGCTTGTTCGGGGCGATACAGATCGAACAGGTCAAGCCGGTCGCCTGCGTGACGGCATCCTTGATCCGGGTCCCTAATTCCGTCATCCCAATCCGTAAGTCCGCGGCCAACGTCGTCAGATCGATGTAGATTTCGTCGATGCCGCGATCTTCCACGCAATCGGTAAACGTGCGGACGGCTGCCTTGAAAAGTCTCGAATAGTGTCGGTACGCGTCGAAGTCCGTTGGCAGCAGAAAGGCATCCGGCGCCAATTGCGCCGCCTTCATCATGCCCATCGCCGAGAAGACACCCAATGCACGTGCCTCATACGTCGACGTGGTGACGACACCCCGACCCGCATAGTCGCGCAGACGCGCGAATTGGCGACTGCCGTCCGGGCGCTCCGTAGGCGCAGCCTGCCGACCGCCACCGATCACGACCGCCTGGCCCTTCAATTCGGGATAGCGCAGCAATTCGACGGACGCATAGAAAGCGTCCATATCCAAATGCGCGATGCGCCGGACAGGCGGCTCGACTGAATCGATCGGTGAATCGGGATGGGAGGCAGGCATCGTGTGAGCGATGATTCGGGCAGTCGCGACGTTACGCCTTTACGTGCCCTCGACTCGTAAAGGCTGTGTATCCGTACAGTATCATAATTCGGTCCGCCAGGACGAAACGACGCGGCCCCACCCACCTATCACAAAAAGATTCCGTCTCGTAACCGTTACGCGCCGCACTGTAAATCCAGCGAAATTGACCTGTCAACGCAACGAAGATAACGCTGTTGAACCGAAGAGTTTGGATTTCCGCACTGGGCGAATCGCTAATATCAAAAGCTGCCGTCGTCGCCACTGTCGGGAGTCGTCGGCTTCAACCGAAACGGAGCGATTGATGAACATCGACAGACTCGCCACGTCGCATGACATGTTCACGACGCTTTGCCCCCCTATTTTGGAACAGATCGCTGGTGCCCTCTGTTTTGAGGATATTGCGACGTTACACGGCACCAATAAGACACTGTGGCATTACTACAAGACTGACCAACTTCCCGGCACACGATGGGTCAAGGTTATTTCATCGGCCTTGTCCGATATGGTCACGAACGACACGTTATTGGACGCGTTGGCGCATATCGATACTGCGCCCGCCACGGTGCGCCCGGTCCTGCTTTATATGCTTGCCACTCGCCGGCGCGGCCTGGCCCGCCACGCCTCGAACCCGATTCACACGGCGATGAACGACAGCATCGACATCGCCCGGCACGCATTGCATGTGCTGCGCCTGGACGCCCCGTCCCTTGCAATCACACCCTGGCTGGTCGATCTCCGTATTGCCGAATGGTACGCCAATTGCCCCTTGCGTTCGTCTCGATATGAAGCGTATACCAGCGAATTCGTCGATCGCCACCGGGACATGTCTTCCTCTGAATGGTCGGGTGCCCTCGATGCGATTTTCGCGACATGCGGTGCCATAGCGTCGTCGATCGTCTGGACGCTGATCAAGGACGGCGGTCGACCTTTTCCGAGGGTGTCGGACCGACTCGCCATCGGCCTCGCTCGAACAGTCGGCCTCGATCGCGACATCGACGCCGGGATCACGAATATCGCCGAGGCCCTTCAGCTGCGTTTTGGTATCACGTACGCTCAGCGCCACGCATTGCTGGATCCGATCATTGCAGGCGATATCGCGGCAAAAATGAAGGGGCGCAACTACCCCTACAAAGCCCATTGCGCAGTGTGGTCGGGTGATGACCTCGCTTTTATGACGCTAACGGAAGATCTGCACATGCAGTCCTTCCTGCCAGCGTTGCGACATAGCCATAACAAATGGCTGCGCACGTTCAAATGCCATGCCGGCGCGATGCGACACGATTGGCTCGATCATGCCTATCGCTTCTTTCAGAGGCTGGAACCCGACGTGTTTGGCGCTACCGCGCACATACGCGCCGCGATCGTATCGGACAAAAAACTCGAGGTCTTGCCCAGTACGCGCGCGGCTGTCGAAGCGGATGTGCAGCCTGGGAAATCAGGGGCGCCCATCCGTCTACGCGACTTTGGCAGCATGGAAAATTTCGACGGTCATATCGCGCGGTTTGCCAAAATCCATGCTCAGGAACGCAAGGAAGCGGATCCGGCAACCTGTCCGGATGCCCGGAAGCTGCGGCAAAGGACGGTGGTCAACTGTGTGAAGCTCTACGATCTGGCGGTCTTCGAGGAGGCCTATCTCGCGCTGCTCGGCCCACGGTTCAAGGCGCAGCTCCACGCGCAGTTCGACGCGCTATTTGAAAAAATACAATCCGCGCCTCTCCGTGTTCAGCCGTTACTGATGGAACGGTTGGCGAACGGTCTGACCAAGGAAACAAACGGCGAGCCCTACCGGCGTTTTGAGACATGGCGACGTGAAGTCGTCGAGAAGTTCACGAAACGCGACCAGCCGTTCGCCATCGTACATAGCTACGTCGCTGAGATTCAGGCCTTGTTACGCAGTAGCGATCTCCCCCTCAGCGAAGCGCGCTTCAACGAGATTGCCGCGCTGACGCAGCAAGTGGTTGATTCGACGCCGTCGTGGTCATGGGGCGTGTTGCTATCTTATATGTGGCAGTCATCCAATCGATTCGACTTGTCGACGTTTCCGGCAAATGCGCGCGCGTTTCTGCTGTCACGCAGTAAGCGTTTGATTAGCAAAACGTGCCTGGTCCGGTTGACCGAGGCGTTCTTGCTCAATCCAACGTCGCGAAGCCATCATTCCGAGACGATCTTTTCCCGACAATTATGCAAAATCGCCGCGGTCAACTTCCCGATGATGCCCGATAAGCGCGAGGGCCCTCTCAGCAAGTTCGACTGCTTCTGCAATCGGATGGGTATTTTGCAATCGGATAGAAACGCGATGCGAGAAATCATCCTGGACGGCATTGCCGACAACATCGCGCCGCGCGACTTCCTCGTCAAATCGGTCCTCCGATCGCGGCTGCGCGAAGCGGGTTTCGACGACGCGGACGCTTTCTTCTATCTACTGCAGGAAACGCGCGGCAGAGCAGAATTGATAGATTATTTCAAATGCGACACCTAGCCCTGCGCAGGGGCCACTCGGCATGCCGTGCCAACGTCACGTGCACGCCGAGTCGTGCGGCGTTTAGTTTTTCTCGTCGCTAGCCAGTTGCGCTCTTACCTTCGCCACTTGCGATGCGGAAACACTCGCACCCTTATTGCCCCAACCCGAACGGACAAACGTGGCCAACTGCGCAACTTCATCGTCGTTCATCCGACCCGCGAACGGGGGCATCGGCAAACGTTCGGGCGCCTTGTCCGTCGACGGCGCTTCGGCGCCACGCAGGATCGTCTCGATCAAGCCAGTCGGATCCTTGGCATTGACCATCGAATTGCCCGCCGTGGCCGGGAACACACGCGATGCGCCGTTACCGGTGACCGTATGGCAGCCCGCGCAGTTATCGAGATACAGACGCTCGCCCAACGTCAGCTGCTTTGCCGCCGTCAGATGTGCCTGCGTTGCGGCCCGCGCGATTTCGTCCACCGCAGGTGTCGCCGTCGCCTGATTGACGCTCAGCGTCTTCAGGTAATCGGCCACTGCGTGCAGATCGGCATCGCTCATATGCGACGTACTGTGCTCGACAACCGACTTCATCTCGCCGCCCACCGTCGTGTGCGCATTGCGACCCGATGACAGGTAGTCGACCACTTCGTCCGCGGTCCAGCTTGCCACGCCGCCTGCCTGCCCGCCGGCGCGCAGTTGCGGCGCCCACCAACCGTTCAGGCCAGCGCCACCGAGATAGTCGCTGCCGCTGCCGTCGAGCGCCTTTTCTTGCATCGCGACACCGCGTGCCGTATGGCAGCTACCGCAGTGACCTAAACCTTCCACCAAATAGGCACCGCGATTCTGATCGACACTCAACTTCGGGTCCGGCTTGAAAGCCCCCGGTTGCGTAAAGGCCCAGTTCCACAGGCTCAGACCAAAGCGCAGGTTGAACGGAAACGACAACGCGGTCTGGGGCGGCGTGACTGCCACCGGCTTCACGCCTTTCATGAAGTACACGTACAGATCATGCACGTCCGCGTCCGTCAGCTTGCTATACGAGGGATAGGGCATGGCCGGGTACAGATTCGATCCGTCGGCACGCTTGCCATCGCGCAACGCCGCGGCAAATTGCGCTTCCGTGTATTGACCGATACCGTGGTCCGCGTCCGGCGTGATATTCGTCGAATAGATCGTGCCGAGCGGGCTCTTGATCGGCAGTCCGCCGGCAAACGGCTGACCGGCCGGGTTCTTGCTCGTCGCGGCGGCGGTGTGGCAGGCGATACAGTCGCCGACACGTGCCAGATAGGCACCGTGCCGGATCGACGCGTCGTCGGCGCCCGTCGCCGATGCGGCCAGCGGCGACGATGCCGTGGCATCCGGCGCTGCAACCGCAGCGGACGGTTGCAGCCAGGCGGCCAGTCCGAATGCACCGACCAACACGCCGGTGCGCAACGCGCGAACAGCCGGACGCTGCCACGCCGCGCGAGGTGTAGAGACCTTCATCTTGTTTTTCATCCCAATATGCGCCTTATGCCTGAACCAGCGGGCCCGGATTCTTCAAGTACTGATCGATGATCGCCTTCACGGAGAAGTACGTCAGTGCACCGATCGTCCCGGTGGGGTTGTTCTGGAAGTTCTGCGGGAACGCATTGCCGCCCGGCACGAACACATTGTGTACGTCCCAGCTCTGCATGAACTTGTTCAACGCCGAGTTATTCGGACTGTCACCCATGATGGCGCCGCCGACATTGTGCGTGGACACATAACCCACCATCTTCACATGCGTACCCGGCTTGATGATCGTGTCGTCCATCCGATCGGGCTTCAGCTCGGCGGCGATTTCACGCAGCTTGCCGCCCAGATACTGCGCGACATTGATCTCGTTGTCCTTGTAGTCGTACGTCATACGCAGCAAGGGCTGGCCGTACGGATCCTTGTACGTGGGATCCAGATCCAGATAGACGCCGCGATACGACATATTCGTCAGCGACATCGACAACTTCATGTGATGGCCGTAGTAGTTTTTCAGCGCCGTCTTGTAATCGGCGCCCCACTTCTTCGTGCCGGCCGGCAAGGTCGTCGACATCGGCGTGCCAGTGGGTTGCGAACCATGCAGCTTCGCGCCACCGATAAAGCCAAGCTTCGCCGCGTCGTACGTTCCCGGCGAGAAGTCGTTGAACATCTTGCCGGTGGTGCCCGCCGAGGCGAACGGATTGAAGTGCAAGTCCTTGAAGAACATCTGCAA
Source organism: Robbsia sp. KACC 23696 (assembly GCF_039852015.1). Lineage (NCBI taxonomy): Bacteria > Pseudomonadati > Pseudomonadota > Betaproteobacteria > Burkholderiales > Burkholderiaceae > Robbsia > Robbsia sp. KACC 23696. The sequence goes on from NZ_CP156628.1 coordinate 802,454, forward strand.
GCTGGTGCCCATCTGCCATGCGTAATTCTTCCCGACCTGACCCTGTTCGGTCACCGGATCGTACGGCTTGCCGATACCGGACAACAGCATCAGACGCACATTGTTCAGCGAGAACGACGACAGGATCACCAGCTTCGCGGGCTGGAACACCTCGTTGTTATTCTCGTCGACATAGGTCACGCCCTTGGCGGTCTTTTTGTCCGCGTTCAAGTCGACTCGGATCACATTGCTGTTCGTCCGATACGAGAAATTCGGCATGCGGCGTACCGCGTCGAGAATCGTCGTTTCCGGCGAGGCCTTCGAAAAATTCACGCACGCATAGAAACTGCAGAAGCCGCAGTAATTACACGGCCCGAGCTGCATGCCATACGGGTTCGTCCACGGACGCGACACGGCCGCCGACGGATTCGGGAACGGGTGATAGCCGAGATTACGCGCCGCCTTGTCGAACATCGAACTGCTCAAGCTGTCTTTCAGCGGGGGCAGCGGATAGGGGTTCGAGCGCGGGCTTTCAAACGCATCGCCGCCATCGAAAAGCTGACCGCGCACGTTGCCGGCCTGACCGGACAGGCCGCAGACTTTCTCGAAAAAGTCGAAATGCGGTTCCAGCTCGTCGTACGAAACCGGGAAATCCTGCAAACGCATGTCGTCCGGCAACTGACCCTTGGCGTAATGCTCTTTGGCGAAAGACGCCATTTTGAGATCGGTCGCCGTGGAGCGCATCAACTGCCCGGTCCAATGCAAACCGGCACCGCCTACCCCGTCGCCCGGCAGGAAGGGTCCGAGCACGCGGTTTGGCAAGGCGGTTTGATTGATGTTCTGGCGCACCGTGATGGCAGCCTGCTTCGGCCGCATCATCAGCTTGTGACGCTTCCCGTACATCAATTCGTCCGCGGCTTTCGGATAAGCGAACTCGGCATTCTTACGGTCGCCGCCGCGCTCCAGCGCCAACACCGTCAGCCCTTGCTTTGCCAATTCGATACTCATGATCGAACCAGTCCATCCCAAGCCGACGACAACGACGTCGACCGGATCCTTTGTGATAGCCATCATCTGTCCTGTTTTTTTGCGCCGCACGGACTCGCCGTGCCGCCTTGCATTCACGTAATGACTTACTGAATCGCGCTATGTCATCTTTTGTAAGGTCCGACACCGCCCCGCCGACTTCGCCCTGCCCCGCGAATACCCTTGCCGACGACATAGATTTTCGGCGTCGCCGTGTTATACGTCGTCCTATAACATCGCGCTCGAAACCGACCATTAAACGTCGTCGCTGGATACGCGGGACGAGGGGGCAAATAGCTTTCGCGGGACCCGACGAGGCCTTCGTCTGGGGCGAGCGACAAATTAGCCGCGTCGGCCCGCCAGATCGACGGGACCCAGCGGATAGGGCACGTTGTGCTGGTCGATCCATTCCGTATAGCTGGCGCGCACGCCCGGGAAGCCCATCATCTTCCACGACCCCATATCGCGATTACCGCCATGGATCGGATCCGACAGATAGCCTTCTTGCGTGTTACCCAAGACTGCGCTGAAGAATTGCGCCGAACGCAACTGCGTTTCACCAAAATTCTTGAAGTCCACCTGGTTCTTTTCCAGCGCGGTCAGAACCGTATCGCGGGTCTTCTCGTCGAGTGCCTCGAAGCCCTTCTGATACGTCTGCTGGCAGTACTTCTGCGTCGCGGCAATACCCTTTTGGTACACTTCGCGCGGCGAATACGGCAGCTGATAGCCAAAAATGGGATCGGCGTTGACGTCGAACGGCCCTTCCATATACCAGTCTTCGGCAGCGCCATAGCCACCGGACAATTCGCTATCGATAAAGACAGGCACGTTCGCTTCCAAGGCACCCGGCCCGTCGCTGTTCGCAGGGATCAGACGATCAGTCAGCGCCTTGATGAAGGACCACTCCGATGCATTGAAGAACTTGGGCTGGTATTGGTCGAGTGGCGGGGCGGGCGGCGCTTCCGCAAAGGCGGACTGGATCAGCGGCGCACTGGCGCCCGCGACAACCGGAATGACCGGGATGACGGCGGAACCGCGCAGGAAGCGGCGGCGGTTCGAACTCACCGGGGCGCCGTCGGAAGCATCCGCGGCATCGGCCCGCTGCGCATCGTTGAAACCGTTTTTGTCTGACACGATGAACTGGCTTGTAAGTGAAGAGAGAGGCCCCGGCGCTCTAAAATGTCACCTAGGGATGACCCGATGTGATCATACAACCAAATGAAATATATTGCGCCAAAACGCCGCTGTGCCGATACGACGCATGATGCGTTGACTTCCGGATGAGACTGCGGTACTTGCCGTTAACCCGAGCGGGAAAGACCTAGCTAACGTATCCCCTATTTCCGCCTTACTCTACCGTTACAAATGCCCGGTACAGCAAGACCTGGACGGTGTTATGCGCGGGGCGGCCGCCGCTCGGTCAACCCAAAATGTGGCGCATTTTCGATAGCGTCATCACGAAAAGCGCAACGGTCTATTGTGCCGACGGCGTGTTGAATAGCTAACGGAGGAGACAGCCCGTGACCCATCACTACATGAGACATGCCATCACCATATTGGTGATCCTGATGCTCGGCTTTCTGGTGGTGAACAAGGCCATCCAGCATGCCCACGCGGGCACTGCGGAAGGCGGCAAAACCTGTTTCCAACAGGCATCGACAACGCGATCCGAATCATTGGCGAGTGGCTTTTCCAAAGCAGGTGCGTTCGCGCAAGCTGAGAACGTCCTGGCGCGCTGCCTGATCAATCGCTGATTTCCACCCAGCCTATTCCCCGTCTGCGTGGGTAAAAGGCCCTCGACGGATTGGAAAGCGACAGCGCGTTTGCGTTGAGGTCGGCCGGTCCGCGTTAACGCGGCCAGCCGCGCGCCACGACGAGGGGCGTCTCCGCGCCCCGCACGGCAGTCACGCGCGGTGTTCGCCCGTATCGAAACGCCCGAAAAATACCCCTCCGCTGCAGCGGAATCGCGAACGACCTATCATGGCGTTTTCCTTTCGCGTTCCCCGGAGCGCCGCCCGATCATGTCCGAGTCGCAGTCTACCGCCGCCGGCACGTATGCCAGCACGTCCGCCTACGCGCCCTCTTCCGATCCGGCTTCGTCGGAACAAGCGACAATGCCATCCCCCGCTTTTCCAGTGCCTTTATCGCTGCTCGACCTGTCGCCGATCGTCGAGGGCGGTAGCGCCGCGCAATCGTTCCGCTGCACCGTCGATCTTGCCCAGCATGCCGAGCGGTGGGGTTTCAATCGCTACTGGCTCGCGGAACACCACAATATGCCGGGCATCGCCAGCTCGGCGACGTCGATCTTGATCGGACAGGTGGCCGCTGCGACGAAACACATTACCGTCGGCTCGGGCGGCATCATGTTGCCGAACCACGCCCCCCTCGTGATCGCGGAACAATTCGGCACACTGGCAACCTTATTCCCCGGCCGGATCGAACTCGGGCTCGGGCGTGCGCCGGGCTCGGATCAATTGACCGCCCGTGCCTTGCGTCGAACATTGCAGGATAGCGCCGAGCGTTTCCCGGAAGACGTGCTCGAGCTGCGCGACTATTTCGCACCGGCCGCTCCGGGCCAGCGCGTACTGGCCGTACCGGGCGTCGGCACCGAGGTGCCGATTTGGTTGCTTGGCTCGAGTCTGTTCAGCGCGCGCCTGGCCGCGGCGCTCGGCATGCCCTTCGCCTTTGCGTCGCATTTCGCGCCGGACCTGCTCGACGCCGCGCTCGACACTTACCGCCATCACTTCGAGGCTTCTCCCACGTTGGCGGCGCCGTACGCCATGGTGGGCGTCAATGTCTTCGCGGCTGACACGGAAACCGACGCGCGTCGGATCATGACCTCGGCGCAACAGCAATTCCTCGCCTTGCGTCGAAATAATCCGGGACGCTTGAAGCCGCCGGTCGACTCGATGGAAGGCCTGTGGCACGAAAGCGAGAAGGCCAATGTCGAGCGCGCGCTGGGGTGTGCCGCGGTGGGCAACCCGGAACAGGTCCATACCGCGCTCCAAGGCATTTTGGCCCGCACCGGTGCCAATGAATTGATGCTGGCCGGACAGATCTTCGATCACACGGCGCGTTTGCGCTCGTTCGAGATTGCGGCCGAAGCGGCGCGCACGCTTCAGCCGGTTCGCGCATAAGCGCTACCCGACGGATCGTTCAGCGCAGGAACAGCCGCAACGCCGCGTACCCCGCGGTGGCACCCACCGCGCTGACGATCGTCCCCCACAGCAGATCCGCCGCAACCAGAACCGGCGTCCACCGCGCCAGCGTCGCGTAGTTCGTCAATTCGTACGTGGCATAGCCGAAAAAGCCCAAAGCCGCACCCCGCCAGAGCGCCGCGCTCCAGTGCCCCGACGCGATACCCGGTAGCACGGCGAAGTACACCAGGCCGAGCACGTAAATCACGTAGAAAGCGGCTGCCGGGCCGATGCGTACCGGCTCCGCCAGGTAATCCCCCAATGCCGCACGATACAGGGCCCCGCCAACAAAGCGCAGATAGAGCGCGTCCATCAGCAGGAATACCACCGCGGTGCCGATATAGGCGATCACGCCACGTAAAAGGATCCCGCTGAGCGTCCCCTCGCTTATTACTGCTGCCATTGCGTCTCTCCGATGTCGCCGTGTTGAACGATGCGACCGCGCGCGCTGCCGCTGCGACGGTCGTCTTTCGATCATATCGGCAAGTGTCGTTGCGTGTAGCGGCTAGGGGAGGGAACAGGACAACAGATACCGGCGGGGACACCGGTCATGCGGGGTGCGCGCGCCTCGAACGAGGGTGCGGAGGATCAGTGCGGTAACGCTCCGGCCCTAGGCGGGGCTGGTCGACACAACCCCGCCGAGCAGCGGGCGATCGGATTGGCGCGCGGTGTGAAGCCGGCACGCCCGTCGCGATCAACGCGCGGAAAACACCAGGATATGGAAAATCATCGCGACCAACAGCGTCACGCCCACGCCACCGCCGTACAACATCACGAACCACAACATCGGGTGCTTGGCGCGCGGTGCTTGCCCATCGGCCGCGCGCGGACCACGCGTGCCGACGTCCGCTTGAAACGGCTTGCGAATGGCGGCAAGCCAAGGTGCATTGAGGTTCATGACGTCACCTGTCAGTGATTTGGAACGAAGCTGAAGCGATACACGGGGCGCTTACTGCCCTGCCCCGTGTCACGTCTGGATCAGTGGTAGCCCGGGTCGTCGTGACGAACCTTGCCGCGGAACACCCAGTAACCCATCGTCGTGTAGATCAAGATGATCGGCAACACGATGACCACACCGATCAAGGCGAACAGCTGACTGGAGTGCGGGGATGCCGCATCCCAGATCGAGACCGACGGCGGAATGATGTTCGGCCAGAGGCTCAAGATGAAACCGGTGTAGCACAGGAACACCAAGGACAGGCCCCAGACGAACGGCAGGCGGTCATGTTGCTTCCGAACCGAACGGCGCATCAGCCACACGCACAGCAGCGTCAGAATCGGCACCGGCGAGAAATACATCAGCGTCGGCATTGCAAACCATCGGCTGGCGATCAGATCGTTGCCCAGCGGCGTCCAGATACTCACGATGAGGATCGCGCCCAGCAGCAGCACGGTCAGCGGCCACATCAGCCGATACATCTTGCGTTGCAGATCGCCGTCCGTCTTGGCGATCAACCAGGCACAACCCAGGACGGAGTACGCGATCAGCAAGGCAAAGCCGCAGAACATGCTGAACGGCGTGAACCAATCCAGCGGGCCGCCGGCGAACGCGTGGTTCTCCATCTTGATGCCCGACAGATAGCCACCCAGTGCGATGCCCTGGAAGAAGGTCGCGCCAGCCGAACCCAGAATGAACGCCAGATCCCACAGGTTCCGCGTGCGGCGCGACTTGGCCCGCAGTTCGAATGCCACGCCACGGAAAATAAGGCAGATCAGCATGAAGATCAGCGGCAGATACAGCGCCGACAGGATCCCCGAATACGCTTCCGGGAAGGCCGCGAAGAGGCCCGCGCCGCCCAGCACCAGCCAGGTCTCGTTGCCGTCCCACACCGGCGCGACCGTGTTCATCAACACGTCGCGATCATGGTGCTCCGGAAAGAACGGGAACAGGATGCCGATCCCCAGATCGAACCCATCCAGCACCACGTACATGAACACGCCGAGCGCGATGATCGCCGCCCAAATAAAGGTGATATCCATTTGCTTGCTCTTTATTCGCGAGGGCTGCGATCAGTGCGATTCAATCGACTCGTTCGAGCCGGACAGCGGACGGCGGGCGGTCTGTGCATGATCGCCGCGACCATCATCGCCCCATTGGTGCGACTTCTCGCGATCGCTCGCCATCGGCAGCGCCGGACCCGTCCGGATCAGCTTCAGGATGTAGTAGATACCGGTGCCGAAGACCAGGAAATACACGATCACGAACATCATCAGCGAGATGCCCATCGCTTGCGTGTTGTTCGGCGAGGCCGCATCAATGGTGCGCATCACGCCATACACCACCCACGGCTGACGACCGGCTTCGGTCGTGATCCAACCGCCCAGCAGCGCCAGGAAGCCGCTCGGGCCCATCAACAGCACCCAGCGCTGGAACCAACGCGCCTCGTAAATCTTGCCGCCCTTACGCATGGCCAGACCGACGATCGACATCAGGATCATCAGCATGCCGAGACCGGCCATGATGCGGAAGGTCCAGAAGATCAACGTCGAGTTCGGACGATCTTCCTTCGGGAAACTCTTCAAACCGCGGATCTCGCCATTCCATTCATGCGTCAGGATCAGGCTGCCCAGATGCGGCACCGAGATGCGGTACTTGGTCTCTTCGTTCTCCATGTCCGGAATACCGAACAGGTTCAATGCGACGCCCTTCTCGGTGTCCCAGATCCCTTCGATCGCGGCGATCTTGGCCGGCTGATACTTGCGCGTGTTCAAACCGTGCGCGTCCCCGACGACAGCCTGAATCGGCGTCAGGATCAACAACAGCCACAGCGCCATCGAGAACGACTTGCGGATTGCCGGATCCTTGCGTCCGCGCAGCATATGCCAGGCGGCGCTGGCCGCCACCACAAAGCCCGCGACGATAAACGCGGCGATGGCCATATGGAACAGACGGTACGGGAAGGACGGGTTGAAGACGATCTTGAACCAGTCCGTCGGCATCACGCGGCCATTGACGATCTCGAAGCCTTGCGGCGTCTGCATCCAGCTGTTGGATGCGAGAATCCAGAACGTCGAGATCAGCGTGCCGATGGCCACCATCAATGTCGCGCCGTAGTGCGCCTTCGGGCCCACCTTGTGCCAGCCGAACAGCATCACGCCGAGGAAGCCCGCTTCGAGGAAGAACGCGGTCAGCACTTCATAGCTGAGCAGCGGCCCCGTGACCGGCCCCGCGAACGTCGAGAATCCGCCCCAGTTCGTGCCGAACTGATAACTCATCACGACCCCGGACACCACCCCCATGCCGAAGCCCACCGCGAACACCTTCGACCAGAACATAAACATGTCCTTGTAGATCGGGTTGCGGGTTTTCAGCCACACGCCTTCGAGCACCGCGAGGAAACTCGCGAGACCGATACTAAGCGCGGGAAAGATGATGTGGAATGAAACGGTGAATGCGAACTGGAACCGGGCCAGATCGACTGCACTTATATTGACCGACATGTTACGTCCTTAGGGCCTGTCACTGACAATCGGCAACCCCTCGTGAGATACATCCGTTTGTTGTACGGGAAACCCCAGTTTCATCCGTCGGCGGGTCGCGCGCCAATGACGCCCGGACTGCCTGACCGTGAACCGCGGCTCCCGCTACACGTCTGCTGTTTTTTCTGGCGTGGGGAGACTGACGCCATCATCCCAGATGCGATGCACCAAGACGACGCGACAGGCCGCCGCATGCAACGTTACGCTTACCAGTACAAACTAGTTGCCTAGACAGCGGCACACGTTCATAACGATATGATTACTTTAAAGGAAATCGATCGCGCGTCGCGTCCGGCCTCGCTAAAAATGCGTCGTCGATGCGTCGATCTGCCGCATCGACCCTTTCGGGTAAATCAGACGAACGGGCGTCGGCTTAACGCTTAAAGCGCCCCAATGTGGTGCAGAGCGCGAAGGGGCTGCATCACGCGGAGCGCCACGTTCGCGGCCGACGTATTCCGCTGCGGCGGCAATCGATGCAAGACGATCTGCTGGCCGGTATTCGGCGGCCTAACGCGGGCGGCGGTAAAATGCAGGGACGCTTGACGAACACCCACGCCGTTTCCGGACGACGACGCACTGTTTGCCGCCCCAGACCTTCAGCATCACGGCTTTTCGTGCGGAAGGCACGACGCTTCTCCTGACTCCAATGCGCATGAACGATAGTGTGAAAACCGCCGCTGCCTCATTCGATACCACGCACGCCGCGGCCGGCGCAGGTCCGGGCGCGGCGACAAAGAGCGCACCGCTTCCCGGTGGCGACCAGCTGCCGCTCGACGACATCGTCGCGGCATTGCGGGACTCCCGGGAGTCTACCCACAATGTGCGGCATCGCGGCAGCGTGCGCGAATTGCCGTCGCGCACCGCGATCGCCGATACGATGGAAGCATTGGCAGCGGCGCTATTTCCGACGCATTACGGTCGCACCGATCTTACCGACCGGGACATCGATTTCTTTGTCGGCAGTACCTTGAGCAATGCGCTGCGCGTCTTGAACGAGCAGATTCGACGGGGCCTGCTGTTCGCCGAAGACGCGCCGCAAGATGCCGAGGTCAGCCGACTACGAGCCGATGAAATCACAGTGACGTTTGCCCAGCAATTGGTGCCGATCCGGGCGTTGCTGGTAAGCGACGTACGCGCCGCGTACGCGGGCGACCCCGCGGCGGCCAGCATGTCCGAGGTGTTGCTGTGTTATCCGGGCACGATCGCGATCATCTACCATCGCATCGCCCACGCGCTATGGAACCTCGGCGCTTATTTCATCGCGCGCCTGATTTCCCGGATATCGCATTCGACAACCGGGATCGATATCCACCCGGGTGCCCAGATCCGTGGCAGCTTCTTTATCGACCACGGCACGGGCGTGGTAATTGGTCAGACGGCGATCATCGGCGAACATGTTCGCCTCTATCAGCAAGTGACGCTGGGCGCAAAGCGCTTCCCGGAAGACGAGAACGGCGCGTTGATAAAGGGCATACCGCGTCATCCGATCGTCGAGGATGGCGTCGTGATCTATGCCGGCGCGACGATCCTCGGACGTATCACCATCGGCCGAAACTCGACGATCGGCGGGAACGTCTGGCTCACGCATTCGGTGCCGGAGAACAGCAATATCGCGCAGGCAAGGATGCGCAATGACTGATACGCCGCCGATCGGCACGCCGTCGTCGGCGCCGCTTGCGCCCGAGGCGCCGACGACGGCGGATCTGGCGTCGATGCGCGAACGGCTGCGCGACTTCATGCTGGCCCATCGGCGGGTATTCGTGATCACCGGCGCCGGCTGCAGTACAGAGTCCGGCATTGCCGACTACCGCGACCGACAAGGCGCCTGGAAGCGACCGATGCCGATCACGTTCCAGGCCTTCACGGCGGAGGCGGCCACACGACGACGCTATTGGGCACGGGCGATGGTGGGTTGGCGTCACCTTGCGCGCGCGACGCCAAACGCAACGCACCGCACCTTGGCGTCATGGGAAAAAGCCGGACGCCTGTCCCTGCTGGTCACGCAGAACGTGGACGGCTTGCATCAGGCGGCGGGCAGCCACGACGTGGTCGATCTGCACGGTCGTCTCGATGGCGTGGTCTGCCTGAAGTGCGGCGTCCGCATGCCGCGGACCGACGTACAGGCGGAACTCGCCCGACGCAATCCGCACTTCGCCACACTGGATGCGCCCAGCGCGCCGGATGGCGACGCGGACCTGGAACACGCGGCCTTCGCCGATTTCGATGTCCCCGATCACGCCGGTTGCGGGGGGATGCTGAAACCCGACGTCGTGTTTTTTGGGGAGCGCGTTCCCCCTGAGCGTGTCGAACGGGCCAAAGCGGCGATCGAGGCCTCGGACGCCCTGCTGATCGTCGGCTCGTCGTTGATGGTCTATTCCGGCTATCGCTTTGCGCTAGCGGCCGCCGAACGCGGCATCCCGCTTGCCGCCTTGAATGTGGGGCACACGCGCGCCGATGCTTTGCTGTCACTGAAAATCGAGGGTCAGGCAGGCGCAGTGCTCGGTGACCTTTCGCTGGACCGCTCGGGCGCTACGATCGACGACTGAGCAAGGCCTGGCCATTGTCTCGTCCCCAACCAAAAGCCGGGGACAAGTCGTGACGGCGTGCCGCGCTCGCCGAACCCTGACGCTTAGCCCAAGGTGACGTCGTCGCGCCGCACCAGACGATAATGCGAGACGCCCCACTGCGCGCCGTTGCGATGGCCGAACAGGCCGATCGTCGACAGCAGGAACAACCGCCAACGACGCTTCCACAGGCTGGCGTCGGCACCGTAGACGTCCCGCAAGATCTCGTCTATCGCCTCGCTATTCCGGTCGAAATTCGACAGCCAGTCCTGCGCCGTGCGCTCGTAGTGCGTTCCGTCCCAGCGCCACTGTTTTTCCAGCGCGAACAAGTCGTCGAACTGCGCGATCATCGTATGGCTGGGCATGATGCCGCCGGTGAAGAAATGCTGCGCGATCCAATCGGTCGGATCGGTGTGATCGAAGCGGTAAGGCGCGCCTTGATTCGAGAAAACATGGAGAAAAAGCTTGCCGCCGGGCACCAGCCATTGGCGTACCCTTTCCAGCAAGCCACGCCAGTTCGCCATGTGCTCGAACATTTCGATCGACACCGCACGATCGAAGCGCGCTGCGGTGTCGGCGATCCGGAAATCGTTCATGTCGGCGGTGATGACCTCGACATTACGCAATCCCTGCGCTGCGAGAACGGATTCGATATAGGCGCGCTGTGAAGCGGAATGCGACACGGCCGTGATGCGCGCCGCCGGGTAATGTTGCGCCATCCAGATCGTCAGCGAGCCCCAGCCACATCCCAACTCGAGAATACGCTGGCCATCTCGCAGCTCGGCATGGGCGCAACTGCGCGCCAACGCGTCCTCTTCCGCCTGCGCCAAAGCGGACGATTCGGCCAGCGCCGCGTTTTGGCCATCGGGCGCGGCCTTGCTGTCCGCTGCCGTGAGTGGCGTACCGGCGAATCTGTCGGCGTGCATCGGCGCGTGCGTCGCCTTCGGCAAAACGTAATAACCACAGGAGTACTTTCGGCGCGGACCGAGCATCAACGCAAAAAACGCCGCGGGAATCTCATAATGCTGTTCTCGTGACGCGTCCGTGTGCACCGCGATCGGGAAGCGTTGCATATCGGCGGCGAATGCGGCATCGCGCTCGGCGGGATCGATCAACTGATCCGCGGTCTTGCGGGCCGTCTTGTCGACCAGATAAGCAATACCGGCCAGCGTCAAGGTATCCGGCAACGGCAGGCGCTCAGCGACATTGATCAACGATGCGATAGGATTCATACATTTCCTTGCTTTTTGCGAGACAAAAGACAATCGGAAGATCGATCGGCTAGACGCGGACACGGACCCGGAAAGGGCTAGGGCTCGAGGCGACTGTAACGTGCCCCTGCGCCACACCCCATCCGCAGCAACCCTAGCTCGCGTCCCCGCGTCGATATCGGCCTAGGGCGCTGGCGGACGCGGCCAAAACGCCGACGTACGCGCCACGTAGGCCTGCCATGCCTTCCCACGCGAACGCGCCATATGCGCCTCGAGCGGCGGAATCCCCGAGACGTGTACAAGAAGCCCATACATCAGCAGAGGTGCGAGCAACGTCAATGCCGACCACGGCGCGTTGAGCGGCGCAAAAGCGATCAACGGCCACACACACCATGATAAACATTCGAAAAAGTAATTCGGATGCCGAGACCACTGCCAGAGCCCGATATCGCAAACCCCGCTCCGCGCCGACGCGTCATGACCGAATTGGCGCAACTGCCGATCCGCGACGGCCTCCCCGCGCCACGCGACGATAAACACCAGGATCCCGAGCGCGTCGCGCCAATCACCGAACGGAACAGGGCGAGCAGCCGTCAACATCACCGCCAGGACCAAAGGCAAACCTGCCAGCGCCTGAATCTGCAGGAAGACGAGCAGCCGTCCGCGATAGCTGGCGCCCCATTCCGCACGCAATTGGGCATAGCGTGGATCGTCTTTGCCGCGCAAGGAACGCTGAGCGATGTGAGTACCAAGCCGAATCGCCCACGCCGCCACCATGACCGCCGACAACGCCGCACGTGGCCACCCGCTCGTTGCCGGGCTCATGTCCGCCGCGCCGAACAAAACCGGCTCGAACGCGGCACCCACGGCGGCGATACCGATCCCGTACGACCAGAACACATCGATCCAGCCATGGTTGCCGGTGCGCAGTGCCGCCCCCCATGCCGCCAGCATGACACAGGCCAGCACGATCCAAATCATCAGCGCATTCGCGCCGATCTGGGCCCCGGTCATCATATCGCACTCCTTATTATTGGCATTTCTTGATCCGCGAATGACGGTTGCGATGCGCAACGGTTGCTGCGAGCGGCGTTCAGCCGAACCCACCAGCGACCGCGCCGCGCGGCCGGTCTGGCTCTCGCGCTACAAGCCGACGATACGTTGCGCGAGCCGCGCCAGCCATCCTTCCATCACTAACGTACCGTCGATCGACAGCACGCATACACAGGCCTCCGTCGAATTCACCATCGGTCGATGATGCTCGTTCTCATCGCATTCCGACAGATCGCCGATCTGCATATGTCGTTCGCCATCTTGAAACGACCCTTGCAGGATGCAGGTGTATTCGACCCCCGAGTGCGTATGCGGCGGCAAACCCGTCCCGGGGACGGCCTTGAGCAGCAAAACTTTTGCCGCAGGATCCTCCGGGATCAGCACGCGCGCCCAATGAATACCCGGACCCACCATGCGCCAGGGACTGGCTTCATACGCCGACAGCGGGGATGGCAACGTCAGGCCGTCCCAGGCACTCTTGCGACGCGAGACGGCGCTGCCGCGCCAGGCCCCGGCGATACCGGCACGCCACGACGCGCCCACTCCAGGCCGCCGCAACACCAGCCCACGCTCTGTCAAACGGTCAGCACGCTCGGCGAACCGAACGGCATGACCGGCAGCGCCCGCCCCGACCGGCTCGCGCTGGAGAAGCGCCGCATCCGGATCCGCCAGCAAGGCGGCGACGTCCGCGTTGAACGAGACCGGCGCCGCCTGTTCAATTGCCGCCCCGCCCACGCCTTCGAGCACACGCATCACCTTGCGGCAATGCTCGCACTGCGCGATATGCGCCGCGACGACCAGGGACGGACCCGTCTCCAAATCGCCGGCGGATAGCCGCGCCAGTGTCTCGTCGGCTGGATGATGCTCGATCATCGTCTCATCCTCTGACAAAATCGCCTATTTAAAAAGATGCACATGAAATACCACAATCGAAGCCGCAAGCGTGCGGCGCTCGCAACCCTCGCCAACCCTTCCGGTCAACTGCCCCACGCGTCCAACATACTGCGCAGTTTTTGCGTCGCCAGCCGCAACCGGGACTTCACCGTCCCGAGGGGCAACGACAGCTCACGCGCCACGTCGGCATGCGCCAGACCATGAAAAAAAGCCATCATCACGACCTTCGACTGCTCGTCGGGGAGACGCTGCACCGCTTCCCGTACGCGCGCGTCCCGCTGGCTCGCCTCCACCCACGCGCTCGTATCGTCAGCGCCGTCCTCGGACAAGGCGCGCTCACCCGATTCCAGCGCATCGTCGCTGATCGTTTCCAATACTCCGCGCCGGCCCGCATCGATCCGCAAATTACGCGCAATCGTGTAGATCCAGGTCGACGCGCCGGCCCGTGCCGGATCGAACTGCGCCGCCTTGCGCCATACCATCAACATCGCTTCCTGGCTCAGATCCTCGGCGTTATCGGCAGGACTGCCACCCCGCATCAAGAACCCTTTCAACCGCGGCGCGAAATAGGCAAAGAGCTCGGCAAATGCCGCCTTGTCGGCACTCTCGGCAATGCGCACGATCAAAAATGCATGCCGCTCCGGCGAGCCGGCAGACGCCGCCAGGGCGTGAAGGGTCAACGCCTCATTCACGGCGCACCTCCTCCACTAAACCTTCTGGCGCTGCCGCCCGGCACCTCTTCTCAGGCACGAAGGCAACCGCGCGTTCGCGCGCCGCACGGCCACGCATGCCTGCGCCCTGGCCTTGCTCCGGACGACCGCGCAAGCATGCAATGCAACCGGCCCGCACCACGGCGCGGTCCACTACCCGCAGCGGAAATTGCGCACGCTGATATTGCATAGTCTGCTTCTTCTACGTTGTGAACATTCGGCTGGATCACCAGCCCGATGTTTTTTTTCAGTGAGTGATCCGTCCCCACCAACGCCGCGTATACCTGATACATCAAGTACGAAAAGTGGCCCGCCCCGCAAGGAGCGGCTGCGGCCCGCCGCCGGCATGCGGCGGCCTGGATATCGACTTCTACCGCGCGGTGGGCCGCGCCGGTGGAGGATCGCAGGCCGAGTGGTCAAATTTACCCGCCCCACGTCAAGCTTACCGTTTATGTAAGATAGTGACAGGGTCCAGCGAGAACGTCACGTGCCACATGTCGAGCCGAATGTAACATCGTCCATCAGCCGCGCCGCCGAAATACCATCCTCATGGGATAGGATTTCGCGGAGCCCGCTTCAGATCGCCGTCATCGGGACAGGAATCAGTGGCATGAGCGCCGCCTGGCTGCTCTCCCAGAAACATCAGGTCACCGTCTTCGAAGCCGCCAACATCGGCGGGCATAGCCATACGGTCGATGTCGCCTCCGCATCCGCCGCAGGGACCCCGTCCCGAGGGACGGCCGACTTGCCGGTCGACATGGGTTTCATCGTCTACAACGAACCGTGCTATCCCAATTTAACCGCGCTGTTCCAGCACCTCGACGTGCCGACACAGGCAAGCGATATGTCGCTGTCCGTGTCGTTCGACGACGGCGCGCTCGAATACGGCGGAGACACGATCAATACCCTTTTCGCGCAACGGCGCAATCTGTTGTCGCCAAGCTTCTGGTCGATGCTGCGTGACTTGATGCGATTCTACCGCGAGGCGCCCCGCCATCTGGGACGCTTCGCCGAGATGAGCATCGGCGAATGGCTGCGCACACAGGGCTACGGTAACGCGTTCTTGCATCATCATTTGTTGCCGATGGCCGCCGCGATTTGGTCCGCGCCGGCTGCGCAGTTGCTCGATTATCCCGCACAGGCTTTCGTCACCTTTTGCGAAAATCATGGCTTGCTGCAGCTCCGCGATCGTCCGCAATGGCGCACCGTTCGCGGCGGAAGCCGCGAGTATGTCAAACGGCTGACTGCCGCGTACGGGAACCGCATTGCGCTGCGCGGCGCGGCGGTGCGCGTGTCCCGGCATGATTTTGCTCGCACGGGGAAAGTCTGGGTGCAAGGGAGTGACGGGCAGAATGCCGCCTACGATGCGGTCGTCATGGCAGCGCATGCCGACGAGTCTCTTGCGCTGCTGGACGATCCCGACGACGCGGAAAGCCGGCAACTCGGCGCCTTCGGCTATGCGCAGAATCGGGTCGTCCTGCACGGCGATCAGGCGCTGATGCCGAAACGGCGGGCCATCTGGTCGAGCTGGAATTATCTCGGACGCCGGGCACGCATAGGCGCAGACCCCGCGGACATCGATCAGCCGCAAACGGTCAGCCTGACCTATTGGATGAATCGCTTACAGCATCTGGACCCGACGCATCCGCTGTTCGTCACGTTGAATCCGCAACGCGGTCCGCGCGACGCGCTGATTTATCACGAACGCCAATTCAGTCACCCGATATTCAATCAAGCGACCGCGCGCGCGCAATCGCAATTATGGTCGCTGCAAGGGCTACGCGGCACGTGGTATTGCGGTGCCTACTTCGGCGCGGGCTTTCATGAAGACGGCTTGCAGGCGGGTCTGGCGCTCGCCGAGCAACTCGGCAGGATGCGGCGCCCCTGGATCGTCGCAAACGAATCCGGCCGGATTCAACTCGGACCCATCCCAAAATCCGGCCGGCAATGGCCGACGGACCACGCCGCCGTTCCCGCTGCGGTCCCGGCGGCCGTCGGCGTCGTCGATGCGGTGATCTCATGAACGACGACGCGGTGCTCTATACCGGCGTGGTCACGCACCATAGACATGCACCGAAGGTGCACGCACTGCGCTATCGGATCTATTCGATCCTGCTCGATCTCGATCGCATCGACGAGACCGCGCGCCGCTGCCGCGTGTTCTCGCGCAATCGATTCAATCTGTTTGCATTCCACGATCGTGACCATGGCGACGGCAGCGCCGCGCCGTTACGCCAACAGACGGTAGATCGCGTCGCGCTGGCACACCCGGATACCGCGCGCGACATCCGCCGCGTCGCGCTACTGTGCATGCCGAGAGTGCTCGGCTATGCCTTCAATCCCTTGTCCATCTACTACTGCTACGACCGTAACGACAGCGTGATCGCGATCGTCTACGAGGTGAACAATACCTTTGGACAGCGCCACACCTATGTCATTCCCGTCGATGTATCGCATAGGCAGGAAGCGAATCGCATCATCCGACAGACCTGCGACAAGCGCTTCCACGTCTCGCCGTTTCTGCCGCTGTCCATGCGCTATATATTCCGCGTGGCACCGCCGGGGCCCCGCCTGTCGGTCGCTATCGACACGCGCCTGCAAGGACGCGACGGCCAGCGGACCGAGGGTAAATCGATGTTGGACGCGGCATATGTCGCCGAGCGCCATGCATTGAACGATGGCGCACTATTGCGCGCTTTCGTTTCGCATCCGCTGCTGACATTGAAAGTCACGCTAGGCATCCATTGGGAGGCCTTGTTCATCTGGCGCAAGGGGGCAACCTTTCATCGCACGCCCGGCCTGCCGGCCCCGTTGAGTCTCGTGGCCGCCGATGGCACGACACGCGACGTCTCCGACATTTCTCCCTAGCCGAACTCCATTCCCTGTCACTATGTGCGCAACGCGATATAAATCACTGGACCCTCGCCCGGTCACGCTCTATCGAGACGAGAGCGGCACCCTTCCACTGCCTCGCGCGCGCGGCCCCTTGCAGCGCATCGGGACCGCGATACTGCAACGACTGCTGGTACGGCTGGAATGGGGCAACCTTCGGGTGGTGACGCCCGAGGGCATGATCGTCGCGCATGAGGCCCTATCGGATCGAACAACCGGCAGCGGCGACGACGATGCGCAGACGCCTCCCGCTGGCGCGCATGCAACGCTGGTCATGCATCGCTGGCGGATGCTGCTGCGTCTGCTGCGCGACGGGGATATCGGCTTTGCGGAAAGCTATATGGACGGCGACTGGTCCAGCCCGGATCTGGCGGCGTTGATCGCCTTGGCGGCGCGCAATCGGGCTGCCCTGGATGCCACCCTTTCGGGAACCTGGTGGCGCCGCCTGGCCGATCATCGCTCTCATAAACAGCGCGAGAACACCCGCGGCGGCAGCCGTCGGAACATTGCCGACCATTACGATCTCGGCAATGCGTTCTATCGTGAATGGCTCGATGCGTCCATGTGCTATTCGTCGGGGCTGTTTCCATGCGATATGCCGGCGCAACCGAATGACGTCGCGTGGCCTGCCACGCTCGAAGCGTCGCAAGCGCGCAAGCTCGATGAAATCGAGCGACTGTTGATGCTCCAAGGTGGCGAGACCGTCCTTGAAATAGGGTGCGGATGGGGCGCGCTCGCGATTCGACTGGCCGCGCGCGGATGCCAGGTCCTTGCCTTGACGCTATCGCAAGCCCAACACGACGAAACGGTGGCGCGCGTTGCCGCGGCGGGTCTGAGCGATCGCGTCACGGTGCGGATGGAGGATTATCGGGACGTCGAAGGCACATTCGATCGGATCGTCTCGATCGAGATGTTCGAAGCCGTCGGGGAAACGTACTGGTCGACCTATTACCAAAAACTCTCGGCCTGTTTGCGCCCGGGCGGCGTGGCGGTATTGCAGGTCATCACCATCGACGAGTCGCGTTTCGATGCCTATCGCAAAGACGTCGATTTTATCCAGCGCTACGTCTTTCCGGGCGGCATGCTCCCGGCGCCCTCCCATTTGCGCTCCCTCGGCAACGCCGTATCCCTGCCGCTTCTGCGCGAGCGTCTTTTTGGACTTAGCTATGCGGCGACGCTGGCCGAGTGGCGCAGACGCTTCCTGCTTCGTTGGCCCGACATCCGCGCGATGGGCTTCGACGAACGCTTTCGCCGCCTATGGGAATACTATCTGGCCTATTGCGAAGGGGGCTTTTCCGCCGGCGCGATCGAGGTCGGACTGTATCAATATCGGCGCGAGGTCGCCGCGCCCGACGCGAGCCATGCGCCCGTTGGCACGTAAGCGCGCAGTGACGCCGATCAAACGGTCAGCACGCGTCGCGTATCGATCGGTGTCGCGGGCGCGAAGCGCAGATAGCGCGCCTCGAATTCCTGCGCGCTGACAGGCTTGCCGTACAAATAGCCTTGCGCCTGCGGACAGTCGAACTGCCGTAAGCGCATTGCCTGTGCCTCTGTCTCCACGCCTTCGGCAATGACGTGCAAGCCGAAGTGCTTCGCCAAAAAGATGATCGCCTGCACGACGGCGGCATCGGCAGCGTCGTGAACCAAATTGGTCACGAAAGCCCGATCGATTTTCAGCCGCGTCAAGGGGAAATCTTTCAGCAGGCTCAGTGACGCATACCCGGTACCGTAATCGTCAAAGGCGATCCGCACGCCGGCCTCGCACAACTGGCGAAGCGGTTCGAGCGTAATGCTGTCACGCCGTAGAATCGTCGACTCGGTCAACTCGATTTCGATCGCCTCGGGCGGGAGATTGAAGCGAGTGAGCGGCTCCATCACTTGCGCCACCAGATTCCCGCTGGCTACCTGCCGCCCGAACAAATTGACGCTCATCTGGAAATGCGCGTATTCGGCTTTGCGCCAGCGCGCTGCTTGTTCACACGCGATCGCGATGATGCGCTCGCCAGCGGCGCCGGCCAGCACACTCGATTCGAGTACGTCCAGAAAAGCGGCCGGCGCCAGCAAGCCTCTCGACGGATGACGCCAACGCAGCAACGCTTCCGCGCCCAGGACGGCACCCGTCGCCAAATCGACCTGCGGCTGATAGAACAATTCCAACTGGCCGTTCTCGACTGCCTCGCCGAGTTCGTACTCCAGAATCCGCCGCTGCAATACCGCCTCGCGAAGCGACGGAACAAAGAAGCGATACGTCGCCGGATCGGAGGCCTTAGCCTGAAACAAGGCGAGATCGGCGTTGGCAAGCAACTCGGCGGCATCGTTCGCATCGGCCGGATACGAGGCCGAACCGATGCAAGCGCTAACGGATACCGTACGCCCTTGCACTTGCACCGGCCGCCCAATCGCGGCGATCAAGCGTTCGCACAACGGGCCTATACGGGTCTGGACCAAGGTCGTCGGCGAGAGGGTTGCGGCATGCGCGCGATCCGAGTCGGGCGCGCACTGCACCTCGACGACTGGCCACAACAGAATACCAAACGCGTTTTCGCCCACTCTCCCCGTGATACAGTGTGCGCGCCCGACGGCATCCGGATTCTCGGTGATTTCGCGCACGCGGTTGGCGATGACCTGCAACAGTTGATCGCCACTAGTCGGTCCCCAGGAATCGGCCACCATGCGAAACTCGTGCAGATCGATCAACAGCAGGTCACTGGGCGCGCGACGCTCCGAAATAATGTCGTTCAGCCGCTCGAGGAAGGCTTCACGATTGGCCATTTCAGTCAGGCGATCGAGCCGCGCCAGGCGGTAGAGGTCCGTTTCGATCTTTCGCCGACGCGATGGATCGCGTATCACAATGCCATAACCATCGAACCGGGGAATCTCTCCCGTCGTTTGAACGGTTGCAATCCCATAGCCCTCGCGGCCATTCCCCTCGTCGACGATATTGCCGTTCACTGCCCCGGTGTCACGCACCTCATCGCCGCTAATCGCGATATGCGGCCCGTGCAAAGGCACCGTATGAACGGGAAGCGAGGCGACGAACATCTCGACCGCCAATGACGTACCGTCGGCCCGCGTCGCGCGTAGATCGCCACTGGCCGTCGGCGGGACTGCCGCCGCCATTTCGCCATCGTGCGTGCTGTCCATCCGCTGCACCATGACAGCCTGCCAGCCGTGAGCGATGACACTATCGATGGGTTTGCCGCGCAGTCGCTCGAGCGGGCAGCCGAATTTCACCGCGCTCCGAGCATTCGCGTCGATGACGTTGCCATGCATATCGAGGATCAGCACCGCGTGCGAAGAGCTTGCGGCGCGCTCGGAGAACACCGACGCCCCTTCCAATGCGGCACATTGCAGGCGACGCAGCTCGCACTCATCCATGACGAGGCTAGCCAGATCGCGCAACACGCCCTGCTCCAGATCCGACAAGGGGCCACGCGGCTGCGTGTCGAGCACGCAGAGCGTGCCGAGCACATGGCCAGCAGGCGTGCGCAACGGAATCCCCGCATAAAACCGCACGGGCGCCGCTTTCGTAAACGGCGCGTTTTGTGTGACGAGCGGATGTTGCTTGAATAAAGGGTCTTCGAGCGTATCGGAAATGACCAACATGCCCGGTTCCATCAGGGCATAAGCGCAAAACGACATGTCACGTGTCGTTTCCGTCACCGTGAATCCGGTACGCGCTTTTAAAAATTGCCGGTGCGCGTCGACTAGCGTAATGAGCGCTGTCGAGGTGTTGAAGATGCGCGCGGTAAGCCGTGTAATGCGGTCGAACGCTTCCTCATCGGGCGTATCCAGAAGTCCATACTCCTGTAACGCCGCCAATCGCGCATCTTCGTCATCAGGTGTCGGATAGACCATCGGAAATCCTGCAAGCAGATTCGCGTTATAAGAGATTCGACTTGCCGTCTCGCGCCAACCGCAAAAAGCGAGCAGCACGCACACGTCCTCGACGCAGCCCGTTTTGCCTCTGGATTAAATCATTATCGCGCGATCATGAGTTGTAGACGTTCCTTTCCACATAGTGCGCCACTCCTCACCATCCCGCAATACGCACCGTTTCGACCCTCCTGGACGCTGTCACGCAAACAATTAAATCGATCGAAAGATTCGTGCATATACCGTGCCACGCAACTGCGGCTTTCTTGTACAAACGATCGTTTCCATCGACTGCATTTTGCTTTTCTGATGATTCATTAGATGCTTACAGGCCAAGCCGTAATGCAAGGTTGCCCGTCGTCCCGTCTCGTTGTTTGCAGCAAGCGGTTATTCGCTAATGTCATTGCGATAAAAGCGTGTCCCAACGCCTCACGCGTTGTCATATTGTCATGCCGACATGAGAAAAGTCAGTGGGGCTTGGACGAATGTAGGATACGCAATGCCATTGTGCCGTTGCGCGGTACCGATGTGTTCACTCAATCGTTCGAACCGACGTGCGGCAGGACCCGCCGAGCTCGGCTATGCTGTGGTCTGAGATGACGTGGACAGGATCGGCTAATGAAAACAGAGGCAGTGCCCCCCCAACGTACGAGAGCACGCGCCAAGTCGCGGACCGTCGCCCCGGCGGCGGCCAGCGCCGAGCTTGCAACGGCAAGCGCGACAGTTGGCAGCGTGACGACTGGCAGCCCCGATATCGCGACAGGCGCGCAGAGCGTGGCACCGTCGTGGGAAACGTTGACGCCGGATGCCGGCGATCCGCGCACCAACGCGGACGAATGGCTGGAAGCGGATGGTCTGGGCGGATTTGCCTCCGGCACGCGGTATGGCATTCGCACGCGGCGCTATCATGCATTGCTGTTGAGCGCGTCGGTCCCACCATCCGGTCGGCTCGTGTTGATCAATGGCGTGGAGGCCTGGGTAGAAACGGCGCAGGGCGATGTTATCGCCTTGACGACGCAGGCCTACGCCCCCGACACCTTGCACCCCGATGGCTGGCGTCGCCTGCGGGCCTTTTCCGCCACGCCCTGGCCGACATGGCGCTACACGCTGGCCGCCACTCCCGATGCGGACGATGGCGGCGACAGCGTCACCTTCGAGATCTGTAATGCCGCGCAAGGCGGCGATGTCATCCTGCGATGGTCGGCACAGGATCGGACCGGTGCGCTAGCCGGCGCGCGATTGCGCGTGCGCCCGCTGTTGAGCGTGCGCGATTATCACTCGCTGCATAAGCGCAACGATCGCTTCGACTTCACGCCATCGGGCCAGGGCGGGCGCATCAGTTGGCGCCCTTATGCGGACCGTATCGCCGTGTCGGTACTCAGCAATGGCACTTATCGTCACGACCCGGAATGGTTCGATCGATTCCGTTACCAAGAAGAGACGATGCGCGGCCTCGACGACACGGAGGACCTTGCATCGCCGGGTATCTTTACGTTTGCCTTCGGTGATCCGGGCGATCAGGCGATGATGGTGCTCCGTGCCGGCGACAGCCGCGATATCCGCGTACGCGATTATGTCCACCAGGCCTTGCAACACGCAATGACGACACGCGCGGCGCGCAGTGCGCATATCGCGGCGGCGCTGCGCCACCCCGCGCGATCGAGCGTCGCAGCCATCGCCGCGGCCGACACGCCGCCCCCATCGGCGGACACCTTGGCGGTCCTCGGCCGTGCGGTGCACAGTTATATCGTCGAGCGCGGTGCCGGCGCGACGGTGATTGCCGGCTATCCCTGGTTCACCGACTGGGGCCGCGACACATTCATCGCGCTGCGAGGCATTGCCTTGTCCAGCGGAAACATTGCGCTCGCGGGCGCGATTTTGCAGGAATGGGCGTCGGTGGTCGATCAGGGCATGCTGCCCAACCGCTTTACCGATGATGCGAATCCGGATGCCCCGGCGGAATACAACGCGGTGGATGCATCATTGTGGTTTGTCGTCGCGGCGCACGCCTTTCTCGGGCACGCGCCAGATACCGGTGCACAAGACGGTCTGGAACGCGGCGTATCGGCAGAGGACGGCAATGCCGCGCCGGGCGCCAGCATCGGCGCCGCGGAGGCAGGTTCCGGACCCGCCGCGTCGATCGGCGTCGGCACGCATCCGCTGCAACCGATCCTGCATCGGGCCATGGAAGCCATCGTCGAGGGCTATGCCGGCGGCACACGGTACGGCATCCACGCCGATGTCGATGGTCTGCTGTTCGCGGGCGTTCCAGAATCGCAATTGACGTGGATGGATGCCCGCGTGGGCATCCGCCCAGTCACGCCGCGCATCGGCAAGCCGGTGGAAGTGCAGGCTTTATGGATCAACGCGCTACGCATCGTCGGCGCCTGGGTGCCGAAATGGCGCGACCTCGCCGATCAGGCGCAGGCGAGCTTTACGCGACGTTTCATTCAGGACGGCGCGGGGCAAGCCACTGCCGATCACGACCAGGACGCGCCCGCCAACGGCATTTTTGGCGACGTGCATGAACACGGACTTCACGATAACGTGGACGCAGACGGCGAGCCGGGACGAATCGATGCCAGTCTGCGTCCTAATCAAATTTTCGCGGTGGGCGGCCTGCCCTATCCCGTCGTCGATTTGCCGACGGCGCGGGCGATTGTCGCGCACGTCGAGCGGCATTTGTGGACACCGATGGGCTTGCGGACCTTGGCGCCGTCCGATCCGCGCTACATCGGCCGTTATGAAGGCTCGCCGGATCGACGCGACAACGCGTACCATCAAGGCACGGTATGGCCGTGGTTGCTCGGCCCGTTTGTCGAGGCCTGGCTAAGGGTGCATGCGCATGGTCGCGCGCCGGCGGATCTGGACAGGGTGGCGGCCGAGGCACGACGGCGCTTCATCGCGCCGTTGGATGCGCATCTGGCCTCGGCCGGTATCGGACATATCAGCGAGATCGCCGACGGCGACGCGCCCCATACGCCACGGGGCGCGCCGTTCCAGGCATGGTCGCTTGCCGAGCGCCTGCGGATGGAAGTGCTGCTGCGCTATCCGGAATCCGCCGCCACCGTTCCGTTCATCTAATTCGCTATTCTTGCCTGAGGAGTGAAGATGTCCGCTGCACCGCAGACCGTACTCGATACCACCGAAGGACAACGTCTGCACGCCGCGTCGCCTGCGACCTGGCGTCGTTGGGGCCCCTATCTCAGTGAACGCCAATGGGGCACGGTCCGAGAGGACTACAGCCCGGGCGGCACCGCGTGGGACAGTTTCCCGCACGATCATGCGCGAAGCCGCGCCTACCGATGGGGCGAGGATGGCATCGGCGGATTTGCCGACGAACAGATGAACTGGTGTCTTTCCCTGGGGCTATGGAACGGTCAGGATACGATCATCAAGGAGCGCTTGTTCGGCTTGACCAACGAACAAGGGAATCACGGCGAGGACGTCAAGGAACTGTACTTTTTCCTCGACGGAACGCCGACGCACTCGTACATGAAGATGTTGTACAAGTATCCGCACGCGGCTTTTCCCTATGCGGATCTGGTCGATGAAAACCGGCGGCGCGGCCCGAAACAGCCGGAATATGAAGTGCTGGACACCGGCGTGTTCGACGACGACGCCTATTTCGACGTCGTCATCGAGTATGCGAAGGCCACGCCCGAAGATATCCTGATGCGCGTGACCGTGGAGAACCGCAGCCCGCAACCGGCGCTGATCCATTTGCTGCCGCACTTCTGGGCGCGCAACACGTGGTCATGGGATACGGCGCGCGCCAAGCCCGAGATGCGTCGCGATGGGGACTCGGTGCTGGCAAGCAATCCCGAGTTGCCGCATCGCTATCGCTGGACGGTCCAGCCGCAGAAAGACAGCGCGGCCGGCGCGCCGCCGCAATGGCTGTTCTGCGAAAACGAGACCAACGTCGAACGCCTTTTCGGCGACGCCGGCGAGGGACCGTATAAGGATGGCATCAACGACTTCCTGATCGACGGCAAGACGCAGGCGGTGCGTCGGGGCGCAGATGCGTCCGGCACCAAGGTGGCGTCGCACTGGCGCATCGAAATGCCCGGCCACGGCAAGCGCACGATCGGCATGCGGCTAAAGCGGGAAACGAATAGTTTCGCGCCGGCACAGGCGTTCGACGAGGTGTTCGCGCAGCGTATCGCCGAGGCCGACGCTTTCTACAATGCGCTGCAAAGCAATGTATCGGATGCCGACGGCAAGCTGATTCATCGCCAGGCTTTGGCCGGCTTGATCTGGTCGAAGCAGTTCTATCACTTCGACGTGAAACGCTGGCTGAATGGCGATGCGTCGCAGCCGACGCCGCCGGAGGCGCGCCAGCATGGACGGAACAGCGACTGGCGGCACTTGTCGAATGCCGACATCATCTCGATGCCCGATACCTGGGAGTACCCCTGGTATGCCTCATGGGACCTGGCGTTTCAGGCGGTGGCCTTCGCCGTCGTCGATCCGGATTTTGCAAAAAAGCAATTGATCCTGTTGACGCAAGACCGCTTCATGCACCCGAACGGTCAGTTGCCCGCCTATGAATGGGCATTCGGCGATGCCAATCCGCCCGTCCACGCATGGGCGACATGGCGCGTCTATCAAATGGACATGAAACTGACCGGACGGCCCGACCGCTTGTTTCTCGAACGGACGTTCCACAAACTGCTGCTGAATTTCGGCTGGTGGGTGAACCGGAAAGACGCGGAGGGACACAATCTGTTTCAGGGGGGCTTTCTCGGTCTCGATAATATCCAGATCTTCGATCGCTCCGCGCCCTTGCCGACGGGCGGCCGCATCGATCAGTCGGACGGCACCGCGTGGATGGCCGCCTATGCGCTCGACATGATGCGCATCGGTTTGGAATTGGCGACGACGAACGAAGCGTACGTCGATATCTCGGTCAAATTCTTCGAACACTTCCTGTACATTTCGGAGGCAATCAACGGCGCCAGTGGCGGCCATATCAGCTTGTGGGACGATCGCGACGAGTTCTTCTACGATGCGCTGAAACTACCCGACGGGAAGTCCCTGCCCTTGCGCGTGCGCTCGATCGTCGGGCTCAGCCCGCTGTTTGCCGTGCATGTGCTCGACGCACTGACAGTGAACAAGCTGCCGCGACTGGAGGAGCGCTTGCGTTGGTTCCTGCGGCATCGGCCTGATCTGGCGAACCTGGTGTCGCGCTGGTACGAACCGGGACGCGGCAATACGCTGCTGCTGTCTCTGCTGCGCGGCCATCGGATGAAACGGCTGCTGGTGCGGATGCTCGATGAAACCGAGTTTCTCTCCGACTATGGCATTCGTTCGCTCTCGCGCTTCCATGAGCACGCGCCGTTCGCGCTCGATCATAACGGCGAATCGTTCGGCATCGAATACACGCCGGCGGAATCGGTCACGCGAACGTTCGGCGGCAATTCCAACTGGCGCGGACCGATCTGGATGCCGGTGAATTACCTGCTGGTGGAATCGCTATACGAGTTTCATCGCTATTACGGCGAGGATTTCCGTGTGGAATATCCGACCGGGTCCGGCAAGATGCTGTCACTCCGCGAGATCGCGAATGCACTGGCCGAGCGGCTCTGTCGCTTGTTCCGCAAGGATCAGGCGGGATTACGGCCGGTGATGCAGGCCTATCCGCTGCTGTGCGTGGATCCCCGTGCTGCCGATTTGGTGTTGTTCCATGAGTACTTCCATGGCGACAACGGTCGCGGACTCGGCGCGGCGCATCAAAGCGGCTGGACGAGCCTGGTGGCGCTGTTGCTACAGGAAAGACCGGCAAAGGATTGAGTCAGAAGGTCTGATTCGCCACGCGCTGCGTCAGCGCAGCGCTGATTTCCGATATCACCGTCGTCCAATCCTGCATCGCCTGCTGTCGAAACAATCGCGCGCTTGGATACCAGGGGCTATCGCTCCGGTCGCTGAGCCAGCGCCAATCGGCGACGTAGGGCAACATGATCCACACCGGCTTGCCCAGCGCACCGCTCAAATGCGCGATCGCCGTGTCGACGCTAATGACGACATCGAGCGATTCAATCACCCCCGCCGTGTCGGCGAAATCGCCTTGCGCCGTATCGATCAAACCGGGCCGCCAGTTTGGCGCCTTGCCGGCCGCCCGTTGCGCATCGATCCATTGGCGGTCCGCGTCGCGTAGCGTGGGCTGCAACATGACGCACTCCACGTCTGCCAATTCGAACAATGGCGCGCACGCCGATAATGGCATCGAACGAAGGGCATCGTTGCGATACGCCGGATTTCCCGAGACGACCAAGCCGATTCGCAACGGTGCCTTTTGGCCTGTGCCCAGGCCCGCGCTCGGGCCGCGCGGAACAGTGTCGCCATGGCGCGAGCGGGTTTCGCTGTCATGTTCGATGCCGTCGTCACGCGCAGCGTCGATGTCGAGCGCCTGATCGGGCAGCGCCAAGCGCAGTGCCGGTGCCGCGAACAAATACGGCGCACCCGCGGGAATCGTCGCCATCGTCGTCTGCAGCGCATACGGCAAACTCATCAGCATCGTGAAGCGGTCACACTCCGGTAGCGGCGAGCCGCGCGGAATGACACGAACGCCCCACGCCTGCGCGCGCTCGGCGGCCAGGCGCCAAAGCGGCGGCTGCACCTCGACCACGACCTCGCGCGCCAGTGCGCGCACCAACGGGATATATCGGAGGAACTGGACCGTGTCGCCCAAGCCCTGTTCCGCCACGACCAACAACGAGCGCCCCGCCAGCGTATCGTCGCCGTTCCAGTATTGATCGCTACGACGGGCGGCCAGTCGCGCGCCATCACGCTGTTCATACGCCGCAAAGCCCCGCCGCAATTCGCCGCGCCGCAGCCGGATGCCGGCCTCGTCGAGCCAGACCTCCGGAAAGTCGGGACGAATGTCCCGCGCCGCGCGCAAACACGCCAACGCGGCATCATCGCTTTTTTGCATCGCCAGGGCACTGGCCATATAACGATAAGCCGGCGCAAAACGCGGCATCGCCCGAAGCGCGGCATCGAAACGGTCGACCGCGAACGCATACTCGCCCAAGCCCGCCATCGCTTGACCATAGAGGACCAGGGCCGCGGGATCGTCGGCGCGAACGGCCAACACCGCGTCGAGCGGCGCCACCGCCTGCATCGGACGACCCAAGGACAAATAGGCGGCTGCACGCAGCAGCGCCGTCTGCGGATCCTCGGCGGCGCCCATGGCGTCGACCTGCGTCAGCGCCCCCAGCGCATCCATCGGCTGATGCAGCGCAAGCAAGGCGCGCACTTGCGCAAAGGCGAACCGCACCATCGCGCGACGGGCGTCCGACGCGACGGCGTGATCTTGCGCTGTGGCGACCCAGTCCTGCAACGACGACATGAGCGCGTCCAAGGTCCTTCGCGCCTCGAGACCGCGCCCCAATGTTGCGAGACACAGCGCGGCGCCGATCCCGGCCTCCACGCGCCAGCGCAGCGCCTCGACGCACTCGCCACGATCCGCGCACTCGACGGCATCGGACGACGGGGTCATGACGTTCGCGAAAAGATCGATCGCTTCCTCGAAACGTTCTGCCTCCGCCATCAAGCAAGCGCGCAGACAATCCGCCCGCTTCGCCACCGTTTCATACCATGCACCGTCCGCGGAGGCGGCCCCCGACAGCCCATCGGGATGCATGCTGCCCGCCGATCCGGCGCCTGCCGCGGCCGCGTCGCGCATCAAGGCCGCCGCGAGCCCGCAGTACGCTATCCCGTCGGCAAACGCGCCTGCCGCGCCGTAGGACAGCGCCAGACGCAGCAACGCGTCGGCCACGCTATACCTGGCGCGCCCCGGCCCCTGAATGTTGTCGATGCCTTCGGTGCCGTCGATGCGCGGGTTCGCGCCGCGATCGGCAGAAACGTCAGCGAGCGCGGAAACCAGGCACCCGCGCGCCGCCGAAAGCCGATTGACTACGTGCGGCGCGTCGGCTGCCGTCGGCGGCGCGCGCCATTCGGACGTCAGCAACGGCAGTGGCAGCACGGATAGATCGGGAAGCATTGCGATACTCTCGGCATCAGGTTCAAGCCGTGACAATACCGGATCGACGGCAGGGTTGCAGCGCCAAAGCATAGGAAGTGCGCTGCTTTACGGGCGCGCTTGCCCTCGGGGAAACGGCGCTACAGACGCGCGTGATTTCGATCGGCTGCACGTTGAATGCACGTTATCAGCGATCGCTCCTCGTACCACGATCCTGCACGATCTCCAGTATTCGTGCCGTAAACGATCATCGTGCATTACCTTTTCGCGTCTCATAATCATTATAGAGGCGGCACGTCGCGCGACTTTCGAGATGAGAATAATTCTGACAAAACGACTGTATTAATCGATCGCATTTAAGGCGATCAGCGGCACCGCACTGCCATTTCAAAATACAACGGACGCGTCCAATTGGCCCGCTTTCGCACTTGATAAAATGACGCGAGAGTGTCAAAAATGAGGGTATCGGCTTATCCAACGGGCCTGGGCACGCAATGTTGCGTGTTCCGCACAACGCGATTGAATGACGCGGATATCCGCCCATATTGGGTCTCGAAATACGTTATGATCCGGTCTGCAGTCGGAATTTCAGGAAGAGAAAGTTAGATTTTTTCCTACACGCCTCGGCGACTGAATGCGGTATCTTATAAAAAAACGGCATTCATCGGTGAACGACCTCGCTGAATGGGCAGCGGATCATCTCGCCCCTTCACCGGCCGAAATGATCGATTCGAGGGAAACCCTCGATCGTCCGCGCGCCGCTCACCGATATCTGCTGGCTCGAACCGTAAGGATCACGTGGCAGACGCATCGATCGTGTTGTCTTCGAAAAATTACCGAATGGCGGGTTCATTGCGCGCTAAGTTACTCGCTTCCGATGACGCAGAAGGGACACTCTCCGGCACGACGGTCCCCCTCGGCATGATGGGCGTGGCGATGCGCGACGAGGAGCGTGTTCGCCTGGCGCGCGATATCCACGATGACTTGGGCGCGGAGCTGACGGCGCTCCGGCTCTCATTGAGTCGTGTGGCTATCTCGGAGGGATTCAATGTCGCGTCACCCGCAGCGCGTGCCTTGGCCGATGCCGAAACGGCACTGGAGGCAGCCTTTGCCGCCATGCGTCGGCTGATCGACGACCGGCACGCGCTGCCGCCAGCGACGGATCTGGTGGTTCGCCTGCGGGAATGGGTGGAGAGCTTCAGTCAACGCAGTGGCCTGCACATCGCCTTCGATTGCAAGACGGACCCGCGACTGGCGTCGATGGATGAGTCCACGGCCACGGCCGTGTGGCGCATCTGTCAGGAAGCGCTGCATAACGTCGTCAAGCATGCGCAGGCATCCAGTGCGACCGTATCCCTGACGATACTGGCCACCGGCGTACGCGTCGTGATCGCCGATGACGGACGCGGCATCGCCGCGGCCCGCCGTGCCCGTGCCGTGCGCGCGGCCCAGGACGCGATGGATGACGCATGGGACGAAAACGACCACGAAAGCCAGGGCCAGACGTATCGCCCCTCGCCGAACGCCGCGCCGGCACGGCACGTCCGCGATGGCGTCGGCCTGGAAAGCATGCGCCAGCGTTGCGAAGCCTTGGGGGGCCGTTTCGACTTGATCGATCTGATCGATATTGCCGAGGCACCGCCGCATGGGACCTGCGTGTCAGGCATCCCGGCAGGCGATGCGTCGGCCCAAGCAGGCACCGTGGTGGATGCCAAGCTGCCATGGAACGGGCCCCAACCGCGGGAGCGTCGGTCGCCGCGCTGAGCGGCCTGGACCAAGGCGAGAGAGCATCGTTTCGCTCACTCGCGTTGACAATGCCGCGATACCCAGCCCAGGAAGCCGCAGACGGTGTTTTTCTGACAGCGCGTGTGGTCTTTTTTACGGCGTGGTACGTATAAGGTAGGACGGTGTGATATTTTTGCGCCTGCTGCTGTCGGCATGGCGATTGCGCCGCAGTAGCGCGCCGGCCGCTTGTAGCCGTCGGCAGCGCAGCTTGGATTATTTTCAGGATGGCCATCGATGAAGCCGTCCGGACGATGCGTCGAACCAAACCACACACTCCACGGGGAGTAAGGCATGTCACGGATTCTGTTGATCGACGATCATTCCGCGATCAGACAGGGGATTGCCCAGTTGCTGCTGGCCCGCAATCTGTTTACGGAAGCGGTGGAGGCTTCCACCGGTGCAGAGGCGCTGGCACTGGCCGAACGCGGGCCCTGGGCCATGGTGTTGCTGGATATCTCCTTGCCCGATATGAGCGGCGTCGAGGTATTGCGGCGGATCAAACGGCTTTCGCCTTCCCTGCCGGTTCTGATTTTTTCGATGTACCGCGAGGACCAATACGCCGTTCGCGCATTGAAGGCCGGCGCCTCGGGCTACCTGTCGAAAACGGCGAACGCCCAGGAACTGACGTCGGCGCTGCAGCAGATCTGTGCGGGTCGGAAGTACGTGAGCGCCTCCCTTGCCGAAGCGCTCGCGGAGTATGTCTCGGCCGATGCGGCGCAAATGCCCCATGAAAAGTTGTCGAACCGCGAGTATCAGACGCTCTGCATGCTCGGATCCGGCAAGCGCCTGACCGACGTCGCCGAAGTGCTCTCCCTCTCGGTCAAGACCGTCAGCGTCTACCGCGCTCGTTTGCTGGAGAAGCTTGGCTTAGCAAACAATGCCGAGCTGACCTATTATGTAATGCGTAATCAGTTGGTCGATCTCGGCGCGAACCGCACCAACGCCGCCTGAGTCCTCTAGAACGTACTGTCCCGCCGTCGGCGCCTTGCCGACAGCGCACCCGCCTCTCCGACCGTACGTCGCACCCCCGTGCGCGGCGTCCTGTCCCGCCACTCGCGTTTCGCTGCCCAGTCCCGTCTCGCCCCCCATCCATTGCATCATCGCAATTAGGGTGAACTTCCCCCGTTATTCCCGCTATTGCCTTACAGGCGCGTCGGTATGATTCGGCAGTGACGGCACAGATGCGTGATCGTTGGCCGATGTGCTCCTGCGTCGCACGGTGTGCGCGATGGCACCTTGAAGCGACCAGAGGGTGGGCGGCCAATTTGGCAGGAACAAGCGGGTTCGCTGGACCCGGATAGTCGTACCGGATTAAACAGTCGTTTGCAGGTCAGGCGGGATGGGGCGTGCAGGAATGTCAAGAAAATTGCGCCGCAACCCTCAAGCTTTCCAAATGGGGTCCGATAACCAATACAACGGCGGCGCTGATCGGCAAAACAACGATTACCGGTACTGCCTACCCGGATGCGGCAAACCCGCCCAACGGTCCAAATTTCGGAATTATTAGGAGCCTCTCATGCCCCAGATCATCAGCAGCAACTCGGCCTCGATGGTTGCACAAACGAACCTGAACAAGGCTTCGTCGACGTACTCCCACGCGATCAACCAATTGTCTTCGGGCAAGAAGGTAGCGACCGCCGCAGACAACTCCGCAGGCCTGGCCATTTCGGGTCGGATGCAGTCGCAGATCAACGGTAGCACGCAAGCTATCGCCAACTCGAACGACGGTATCGCACTGGCACAAACGGCTGACTCGGCATTGTCGCAGATCACGTCGAACCTGCAACAAGTTCGTACGCTGGCTGTGCAGTCCGCCAACTCGACGTACTCGGCTTCGGACCGTGCATCGCTGAACCAGCAAGCACAACAGCTGCTGACGCAGGTCAACACGGTTGCAACGCAGACGCAGTACAACGGCCAAACGCTACTGGATGGTAGCTTCGGTACCGCCGTGTTCCAAACCGGCGCGAACGCTGGCCAAACGTCGACGGTCAACCTGAACCAAGGCGTGAAGACCTCGCAAATCGGTCAAACCGCCGCAGCGACGAACAACATCACGGGTCAAGGCCTGGCAGGCAAGACGCTGACGGTGCAAGTCGGTCAAGGTCGTACGTACGAAGTGGGTTCGGCAGTGGGCGGCGACCAAGCCGGTCAAGACGCAAACAGCGCATTCGCTGCTGTCACCGCGATCAACGGCGCGAACATTTCGGGTCTGACCGCAACGGCAACGAACACGCAAATGTTCAAGCTGAACGGCGAAGCCAACGGCGCGCTGAAGGGCAGCGCCGGCGACACGATCAACATGACCGTGAACGGCGTGAAGGTGTTCGGCGATTCGGGCTACACGTTCGGTACCGCCAACGACAACCGTCTGTCCTCGGGCGATCTGGTCAGCCAGATCAACTCGGTGTCGGGCCAAACGGGTGTATCGGCTTCGCTGAACAAGGATGGCACGCTGCAGATGACTGCAACCGACGGCCGTAACATCACCGTCTCGCAAACCGGCGGCAAGGACGTCATCAACGAGCACAGCGGCAATGGCCGTCACCTCGGTGAAGCGCTGCAAGGCACGGTGTCGCTGTCGGCTTCGAGCGAAATCAACCTGGGCGGTACGGGTGCGGCATCGATCGACGGCGGCGCGTCGAAGATCGGTCTGGGCTCGAACACGCTGGCTAAGCTGGACCTGTCGACGGCCGACGGCGCTGTGAAGGCACTGCAATCGCTGGACTCGGCACTGTCGACGGTGTCGACGCTGCAAGGTAGCGTGGGCGCAATCCAAAACCGATTCGACTCGACGATCTCGAACTTGAACTCGGTGACGCAAAACGTGAAGTCGGCGCAATCGACGATCACCGATGCGGATTACTCCTCGGTGGCCTCCACGCTGTCGACCGCTGACGTGCTGCAACAAGCAGGCGTGTCGATGGTCAGCAAGGCCAACCAAATCCCGCAGGAAATCCTGAAGCTCGTGACGGGCTAATCAGGGTCCAGCGGTAAGCGACGACGCGGCGCCCGATATCGGGCGCCGCGTCGTCTAAGGTGGAAACGCAAATGCCGTTTGACGACAGGAATGGGCCGCAGTGTCGGCGCCCTCTCTTGTCGCGAAACGGTGAGGCGGCGGATTGAGCAATGGTAACCATTTCCAACGCCAATACCTCGACGATGAGCAGTACGTCGAGTGCGGCGAATTCGGCGAGAGCTAGCGGCAACACCGGAGGCGCGAACGCCTCCGGGAACGGTGTGTCCGCTTCCAATGCCAACAATGGAAACGGCAACAACACCAACTCGTCCTCCAATAACACCAACAACGAAAAACGCGATGCGTCCGCGGTCATCTCGACGCTCGGCGTGGGCACATCGTTGTCTTTGTCGTCGTTGCTGACCGGCCTGATGCAGGTCGCGAGCATTCCCCTCTCGCAATATCATCGCCAGCAGGATGGTGTGAAGACCGAATTATCGGCCTTCGCACAACTGAAGAATTCGCTGACGACGTTCCAGTCCTCGCTCGGCAATCTGACGTTGGCGGCTAATTTCAAGACGCTGAATTCGACGTCTTCGGACAAGAACGTTGCCGAAGCCGATGTCTTCACCGGCGCGCAACCCGGCAACTATAACGTCGATGTCTCCCAGTTGGCACAGGCCCAGACGCTGGTCACCGGCGGCCAGGCCAGCGTCAACTCGGCGATCGGCTCGGGAACGCCGACAACGCTGACGTTCAATTTCGGGACGATCGGCGGGACCGACAAAGCCAGCGACGACGCCGACGATAGCGCGGCGCCGACGACCAGCGGCGGTACGCCCGATGCATCCGGCCATTACGGCGACGGCACGACCTTCACGCAGTCGACGGGCTCCTCGAAAACGATCACGATCAACGCCGGCAACAATACGCTGGGCGGGATTCGCGACGCGATCAACAATGCACGGATGGGTGTAACCGCATCGATCGTCAACGACGGCGCGGACAACCCTTACCGGCTCGTGCTGAGCAACGACAAGACCGGCGCGGCGCAAGCCATGCAGATCACGTCGAGCGGCGACGACGCCGTCGGCAAGCTGCTGTCGTTCGATCCGACGAAGACCGATGCGCAGGCGATGACGCAATCGACGACCGCGCAGGATGCCAAGTTGTCGGTCAATGGCATTTCGCTGACGAGCCCGACCAACAAGGTCAGCGGTGCGTTGAACGGCTTCACGATGCGTTTGGCGAATACCGGCAAAACCACCTTGTCGGTCAGCAACGACACCAGCGCGATCGAAACGAATATCGGGAATTTCGTCGACGGCTACAACGCGCTGATCGGCTCCGTATCGAGTTTGACCAATTACGATTCGACGGATGCGTCGAAGAACGGCCCCTTGCTCGGCGACTCGACCGCGTCGAACATCAAAGGGTCGCTACAACGGATGGTCTCCAGCTCGCTGGAGGGTGGCAACGGCTACAACACGATGGCCGATGTCGGCATCACGTTCAATGCCGATGGCACGCTTGCGCTGAATCAGCAGAAGTTGAAAGATGCGCTGAGCAAGAATTTGCCGGCCTTCGCTTCCCTGTTCGCGACCAATGGCACGACCTCGGATAGCGGCGTCAACTTCCTCGTTGCCGGTACCAAGGCGCAGGCCGGAAAGTATGACGTCATCATCACGCAGCCGGCCACGCAAGGCGAAGCGAAGGGGGAAGCGAAAGCCGATCTCAACGCTGCCTCGAAGGCCGCGCTCGATCTGACGGTCACCGTCAACGGCAGCGCGCAGAACGTGACGCTGGCCAAGGGTGTTTACGCGACGCCGAAGGATCTGGCCAGCGCGTTACAGAAAGCGATCAACGAAAATTCGGCCTTTACCGCCAGCGGCGCCAGCGTCAATGTCAATGCGGACGACGACGGCAAGCTGACGGTGACCTCGACGAATTATGGCAAAAGTTCCAATGTCGCGATCAGCGGCAATGGCACGGTGGCCTTGTTTGGCAAGGAAGCCGTCAAGGGCACGCCCGGCAAGGATGTCGCCGGGACCGTCGGCGGCTTCAAGGCCACCGGCAGCGGTCAGACGCTGACCGGTCAGGCCGGTACGCCGATCGACGGCGTCGCGCTGCAGGTGCAAGGCTCGGGGCATGGCGCACGGGGTTCCGTGTCGTATTCGGTAGGCTTCGCCGCGCGCTTGAATAGCTTTGTCGACGACGTGACGAGCATGACCGGATCGTTGTCGACGGCGACGAAGGCACTCGACAGTCGCGTGTCCGGAATCGACAAGCAGATCACGAAGTTTCAGTCGCACCTGGACGATGTCCAATCGAACTACCAGCAACAGTTTTCGAAGCTGAATCAGTTGTCGGTAAAGATGAAAACCGCGTCGGACATGCTGAACGCCCAGTTCAACTGGACCAGCAGTCACTAAGCGCGGCGGCAACGCGGCGCCAGTGGCGAGGCAGTAAATGTAGTCGGCAGGAAAGCGGTAAAGGCAGGACCCATCGGAATCCGGGCCGGGTACAGAAAATGTGCCTGAAACTGAAACCGGCTGCAAAACAGGGGTAAAGTCGCGGCGCTGTTGGCCGTTTACCTAAATGTAGGCGGCAACGAAGGAAACAAAGCGAAACGGCGTGCATTTAGCGCGCATCCTCGCCGAAATCCCGAGCCGCAGAGCCAGTTTCAGACAGTCAGGTTTCTGAAGGAGAGACGCAACATGTTTTCCACGAGCCAGTTCGGTGCCAATGCTTATGCCCGCGTGGGTGCGCAGACCGGGATCTTCGGTGCCAGCCCGCAGCGTTTGGCGGTGATGATGTTCGAAGCCAGCCGTGCAGCCATCGTCCAGGCCCGCCTGCATATTCGCGCGGGTCGGATGGCGGAAAAAGGCGAAGCGATCAGCAAGGCCGTCAAGATCATCGGCGGCGGCTTGAAGGACGGCTTGGACATGGATCGTGGTGGCGCATTGGCGGTTCGGCTCGCGGGGCATTACGACGCGATGCTGTCCCGGCTGACGCAAGCGAATCTCCAGAATAACGAATCGTTGCTGCTGGAAGTGGATCAGATGCTGGCGGCGCTTGAAGAGGCTTGGCGCAAGGCACCGATGGACGGGATGCCGGTAGCGCAGATGAACGGACAGGCGGTCGCAGAGGCCGTAGGAGTGTGAGATGCGTGGTTTCGACCAGTTGATCGAGCATTACGAGGAAATCGCCCGCGTCACGCGCGAAATGCGCGACGCGGCGTCCTCGGAAAATTGGGATGACCTGCTGACGATGCAGGAAGAATACTCGCGGCTGGTCGATTTGTTGGAATCGAGCGATGCGCAGGCCCCGCTGGATGCCCAGCAGCGCGCGCGCAAGTTCGATCTGATTCGACGTATCCTTGATGACGATGCGCGCATCCGCGCCCGTCTCGAACCGCGGCTCGCGCGCCTGTCGGCGTTGCTGGCCAGTGGCCGCCAGGCCCGTGCGCTGCAAGGCGCCTACGGCCGCATGGCGGAATGAGAGGCGGCGCAGCTGTTTGTTTCAACGTTTAGCGGGATGCCCCCGGACCTCCGGTCTCCCGTTTGAAACGCGCCACGATGGCGCCGGTGAACCCAATCATGAACGCGCTCGATCGTATCGGACAAAACCCGGTCCCGCTTCGCGTCGACACGATGGTGACCGGCGCTACCGGCGGAATGGGGGCAAGAGCCTCGGGGCCCGGCACCGGCTCGGTCGCTCAGCAGCAAACCGGCGTGGCAGCGGGCAGCCCGAATCTGCAAGCCGGCGTGCGCCTGCCGCCTTCCCCCGCTGCGGTGACCTCGACCTATGCCACCGTCAGTAGCGATGCGCGCGTCCTGGACGCCCTCGCCCGCCTCCCCAGCGAAGAACCGCTGATCCTGTCCGATAAGCCGCTGTGCCCGGTACCGCCCACGAGCAATACCGGACAGGCAGG
This sequence comes from Robbsia sp. KACC 23696, assembly GCF_039852015.1. Lineage (NCBI taxonomy): Bacteria > Pseudomonadati > Pseudomonadota > Betaproteobacteria > Burkholderiales > Burkholderiaceae > Robbsia > Robbsia sp. KACC 23696. The sequence continues at coordinate 839,998 of NZ_CP156628.1, forward strand.
CGACGCCCCTAACGTCGGCAATCATTTCACGTCCTTGCTGGCCAAGGCGCTGGTCCAGTCGCTCGAAAATAGCGGGCTCTTCTACGAATCGCATCTCGCCCAATGGGCCAGCGGCCAGCGGCCGTTGGCGTCGCTCGAACGCGAGCCCCAGGCACGGCTCGCACCGATGCCGAACACCGGTGCGCAAGCGCCACAGGAGGCGCTGCCCGCGCACGACGAGCTGATCGCCAACGCCCTGACGGCATTCCAATCGAATGCCGGTGCGCTGGCAGGCAGCACGCCGGCGCCGGCAGGCGATTGGTTTTCGCGCGTCGCCGATGTGTTGCAGAACACTTTGAGCGGCAACAGCGCCAATGCGCACGGCAACGGTGCGTCTCAAAATAGTGCCGGCGACGGCCAGCCCGGTGCAAACGGCGGCAATACGGCGCATACGCAAGGCGGCCTGGCGAACATGGCGTCGCCGCTGCTTGAGGCGCTGTCGCATTTGTCACCGTTTTCCAGCCATGCGAACGCATCGAGCGCGGCAGCCGGACAAGCGAATCCGGGCAACGGTGCCGCGACGCATTTCTCGGCTGCGGGGCTCGATCCCAATGCGCTCGATGCAAACGGCATGCCGAATTCGCTGGCGCATGCTGTGCATCCGGACGCCTTGCCGACCGTTCGGCAGCAAATGGAGTTGTTGCAGAATCCGACACTGCGTTGGACCGGCGAGGCTTGGCCGGGCACGCAGATGGCATGGGAAATCGAGCGACGCGAAGAGCAAAACGGGCCGTCCGCGCCCGACGGACCAGCCGAGCCGTCATGGCGGATGCATATCACCTTGGATCTGCCGCAACTCGGTCAGGTCGACGCCGAACTGCAATTAGTGGGCGACCGGCTGATCACGCGCCTGAAAGCGGCGCCCGAATGTGCCGCCGCGCTGCTACACGACAGCGACCACTTCCGCGAACGCATTGCCAACACGGGCCTGGAGCTGAAGGGGTTCGCCGTGCGTGAGCGCAATGCGTCGCCCGAGGCCGGCGGCGGCATGAGCGGCGATCACCAGGCGGGAATCGCGTCATGAACGATCCGCACAATCCCTGGACGGCCGATGGCAGTGCCGAGCCGCAGCCGGTCAAACGGCCGTCGGAAGCCATCGATACCGATTATCAAGTCCGCAGCGAGACGACCCGTCCGGGTCGCCCTGCGCCGAGCCAGTCGGTAGCGAGCCCGAGCGAATACGGCCCCAGCGGCCTGCCGCCCGGTGCGGGCGGACCCACCTATGTCGCCGCCGAGGACGGGCCGGACCCGCGCCGAAGCGCCGTCGCGCTGTCGTACGACCGCGGCGGCAATGGCGCGCCACGCGTCGTTGCCAAGGGCTATGGCCTGATCGCCGATACGATCATTGCCCGCGCGCGTGCCGAAGGGCTCTACGTCCATCAAGCACCGGAAATGGTGTCGATGCTGATGAACGTGGCCCTGGATCGGGAAATCCCGCCCGCGCTCTATCAGGCGATCGCCGAGCTGCTGTCCTGGCTCTATCGCCTGGAAGCCGCTACCGGCGCGGCGGATAAAAAGTCGCTGCCGGCGCATCTCGGAAAGCGATTCGCCCCGGAAGGTCATTGAAGGCAGTGCGGGAAAGGGCCTCCATCGGTATGTCGCCGCGCCGCATGCCTCAGCGTCAAACGACTGTTGGTTCCATCAACCACTCGGACCACCGCTGCGGCCTGCCCATTGGATTCGTACGGGCATATTCATAGAAAAGGCGTCCGCAGCACTTCCGCATCGCTGTCGTCCAGCCGTGACCACGCCAGTTTCTCGACACGAAAAAGATCGACATCCTTCGCGACGGCGAGCCTATCGACTTCCCACACCGTATCCGGGCTCAGACCCATATTGTGCATAGCCAACTCCTACGACGGCGAGGTCTACAGCTTCGCCGTTATCCGAGGTGCATCGACCATGGGGTGGAGATCGTGTTGGACGCCGCGCCAGAACAGCGTGGGCTCGAGCCGCGGCGTCGATGGCGTCGATGCCGTGGACGGCGTGATTTCGGTAAGGACGCGTGAGGCATCGACTAAACCGCCGCCACGCGTCACCCGCTCGGCGACCGCTAACGGGGTTGGGCTGTCCGGGCCGAAGTCGTTGAAGAGGTCATCGTAAAAACGTCGACATGGGCACGCTGGGTTTCCATAGTAAGACTCCTGCAACGGCCGTCGGCAGACACCGCCTTCAGCGAGGGGATCCGGCAGGCTCGCAGCAACCTGCACTCGGAACATCACCCTCATCGTACAAAGTCTTCACCCGGTCGGTCTATTGCCCTGAGCATGCGTAGCGGCTCGGTGGCGGCCATTGCGGCACAGACGTCGGCGGTCTGTCGCCCGTCTCAAATTTGAGACGTCGCGCAATCCGGACCGGCGCGCTTTATACCTGCATCTGCATGACGTCGTTATACGCGGCCACGAGCTTGTTGCGCACCTGCACCGCTTCCTGGAACTGGATGTTGGCTTTTTGCATATCGATCATCACGTCGCTCAGGCTGGCGTCCGTGGCACCGGTCTCGAAGGCGTGCGCCTGATTCACCGATTTGGTCTGATCCGTGCTGACCTTCTGGAGCGCCGACTGCAACGCTGTTGCAAAACTGCCACCATCGACCGAGGGGGCACCGCCTTCTACCGCCGACGCGCCGTCCAGCGATACCTTGCCGGCCGCCTGATTCGCCATCGCGCGCAGTTGGCCGAGCTGATCGGCCATTGCCGCCCCACCGCGCGCGCCGCCCACGCCGCTGCTGCCATACAGGCCGCCTGTCACGCCGTTCAGTCCCGTCAGTGGTGCCGCCATCGCCTTGCTCCCTGTTTCGTCACCCGGGGCAGCGCCGCTGGCCCGGTCGGGTGGCAGCCCCGCGGAATCGTTCCGCAACGCCTTTTCCACCAATGACCGGCATCTTACCTGCCCCCTACACCGCTCGAATCGGACAATTGAGACCAAAAACCCCCGCTTATCGACTGATAGACGCTTGCGCCCCCCCGCCATAATCTGCCCCATGTCGAAATCGGTCCGTCAGGCGCCAGGGGAATCCCCAGCGCGCCTTCGTAAAGACCGGCAACGACCCAGTATGGGCTCCGGACGCATGATGCCGTTTAGCGGCAACGTCATCGGCCCGGACCATGAACCCGCAGTGCTCGACCCGATCGTCATCCATGGCCTTGCATCCTGACTTCCCCCACCGCAGCCCGGCATCGACCGGCGCTTTCGCGCGATGAGCACGCCGCCCGTCGCCGCCGGAGCGGGATCCTTGCCGCAAACCGTGGCCGCCGCAGGGCGTCCAGGCCAAATGGTCGACGTTCAACCGGTGCAACAGCCGCTGATCGATCGCCTGCGCGCGAACCCAAAGATTCCGTTGATCATCTCGGCAGCGTTCGCGGTCGCGATGCTGGCCGCGCTCTATATGTGGATGCGCGCCCCGGACTACCGCGTGCTGTTCAGCAATCTGTCGGATCGGGACGGCGGCGCCATCATCCAGTCGCTGCAGCAGATGCAGGTGCCGTACAAGTTCGCCGAAGGCGGTGGCGCCATTCTGGTCCCGTCCGAATCGGTCAATGACGTTCGTCTGCGCCTGGCACAGCAAGGCCTGCCGAAAGGCGGCTCGGTCGGCTTCGAACTGATGGACAACGAGAAGTTCGGCATCAGTCAATTCGTCGAACAGGTCAACTATCAGCGTTCTTTGGAAGGCGAGCTGGAACGCACCATCGGCGCCATCTCCGCGATTCAAAGCGCGCGGGTGCATCTGGCGATGCCGAAGGCGTCGGTCTTCGTGCGCGACCAGCAAAAGCCGTCGGCGTCGGTGCTGCTGAATCTGTATCCGGGCCGCGCCCTCAGCGACGCGCAGACCAGCGCGATCGTCCACCTGGTGTCGAGCGCGGTGCCGGACATGCCGACGGCGAACATCACCGTCGTCGACCAGAACGGCAACCTGTTGACGGGCTCGCAATCGTCACAAGGTCTGGACGGGCGGCAGTTGAAATATGTGCAACAGGTTCAGGACGACGCGCGTAAGCGGATCGAAGCGATCCTGGCACCGATCTACGGCGCGGGAAATGTCCACGCACAGGTCAGCGCCGACGTCGATTTCTCGCAAAGCGAACAAACGTCTGAAACATACCGTCCGAACCCGGCGTCCGATGCCTCGATCCGCAGCCAGCAAACCAGTATGTCGAGCGACGGCAGCAATGGCGCGGGCAATGGCGGCGTGCCGGGCGCGCTGTCGAACGAGCCGCCGGCCAACCCGACCACGCCGATCACTAATGCCGGGCCGAACGGTGCGGCCGCGCAAGGCGCCAGCGCGGTAACCACGACGACGAGTCAGGCAAATGCTGTTGGTCCAACGAATGTACGTCGCGATTCGACCACGAATTACGAACTGGACAAGACGGTTCGTCATTCAGATCAGGCGATGGGCGGTATTATTCGGATGTCGGCTGCCGTTGTCGTGAACTACGTCAGCAAGGTCGACGCGAAGGGTGTGAAGTCGCTGCAGCCGGCCAGTGCGGATCAAATCACGCAAACGACGGCCTTGGTCAAGGACGCGATGGGTTTCGATGCCAAGCGGGGCGACAGCGTCAACGTTGTGAACGCGGCATTCGATGGTTCGGACAGTCCTGCCGCGGCGGCGGTACCGCTGTGGAAGCAGCCGGGCATGATCGACCTGGGCCTGCAGATCGGCAAGTACGGATTGGGTGGTCTGGTTGCGCTGTACCTGTTCTTCGGTGTGTTGCGGCCGTCGATGCGCAAGCTGTTCCGTCCGGAACCGCCGCCGGCGCCTGTTGCAGCGCTGGAAGGTGCCGGAGCGGCCTCGGCTGGCGGCGCGTTGACCGCCGACGTGACGACCGGCGATGGTCCGGACGCCCGCGTGGCGATAGATCAGAACAGCAATGTGAATGCATACGAACGCGACTTGGAGTTTGCCCGCCAGATCGCGCGCTCCGATCCGAAGGTGGTGGCAACCGTCGTCAAGAGCTGGATAAGCGATGAACGCTGAAGGACTTCAACGTAGCGCCGTACTGCTGATGTCGTTGGGCGAGGACGAGGCCGCAGAGGTCTTCCGTTTCCTCGCCCCGCGCGAAGTACAACGCCTGGGCGCCGCCATGGCCTCGCTCAAAGCGGTGTCGCGCGACGACATCGGCAAGGTGCTGGGCGACTTCGTCGAATCCGCACAACAGCACACCGCCCTGAGCCTCGACTCGGGTTCCTATATTCGCGCCGTGCTGACCAAGGCACTGGGCAACGACAAGGCCGCCGGGCTGATCGAACGGATCCTCGAAGGCGGCGACACCAGCGGTATCGAAGGCTTGAAATGGATGGACTCGGCCGCGGTGGCCGAGCTGATCCGCAACGAGCATCCGCAGATCATCGCCACCATTCTCGTGCACTTGGACCGCGACCAGGCCTCCGAAGTACTGGAATGCTTCACCGAGCGCCTGCGTAACGACGTCGTGCTGCGCATCGCCACGCTGGACGGGATTCAGCCGCAAGCGCTGCGCGAGTTGAACGACGTTCTGACCAAGCTGCTCTCCGGCAGCGAGAACATCAAGCGTAGCCCGTTGGGCGGCGCGAAGACCGCGGCGGAAATCCTGAACTTCATGGGCGGGGTCAACGAAGAATCGGTGATCGAGAACGTGAAGAAGTACGACGCGGATCTGGCACAGAAGATCGTCGACCAGATGTTCCTGTTCGAGAACCTGATGGAAATCGACGATCGCGGCATCCAGGCCATCCTGAAGGAAGTCGAGTCCGAAGCGCTGATCGTCGCGTTGAAGGGCGCGCCGACGGAACTGCGCGAGAAATTCCTGCGCAATATGTCGCAACGGGCGGCGGACCTGTTCCGCGAAGATTTCGAGACGCGTGGCCCGGTCCGGGTGTCGGACGTGGAAACCGAGCAAAAGCGTGTTCTGCAAACCGTGAAGCGCCTGGCGGACTCGGGTGCCATCATGCTGGGCGGCAAGGCGGACGACGCATATGTCTGATGGACTGATTCCGAAGGAACGTCTGAGCGCGTACCAACGCTGGGAAATGGCATCGTTCGATCCGGTGCCGGAACCGGTCGAGGATCCGCTCGAAGCCCCTCGCGCCGCCGCGCGCCTGGAAGGCTATGCGGCCGGTCACGAAGAAGGCCATCGCGCCGGCTTCGAGACCGGTCGCGGTGAAGGCTTCGAACAAGGCCTGGCCGATGCACGCGCGCATGCCGCGCAATTGGCCGGCCTGGTATCGGCCTTCTCCGGCTCGATCGACGCACTGGACGCGCAGATGGCCGAATCGCTGCTGACGCTGGCGCTCGAAGTCGCCAAGACCGTCGTGCGCCAGACGGTCGACCTCGATCCGACCGCGATGCTCGGCGCCGTGCGCGAAGTCTTGAGTTCGGATCCGCCGCTGGTCGGCGCCCCGGTGCTCCTGGTCAATCCCGCCGATCAACCGCTGATCGATGCCTATCTGGCAGGCGATCTCGCGGCGGCCGGCTGGTCTGTCCGTGCGGATTCCAGTATCGAACGCGGCGGCTGCCGCGCCAAGGCCGTCAGCGGCGAGATCGATGCGACGCTGGCGACGCGTTGGTCGCGCGTGGCGGCCTCCCTTGGTCGCGAGCAAACCTGGGCGGAGAACGGTCGATGAAACCGGCACCCTTCCCCACCCCGCAAGCACTGGCCAAGGCCCCGCTCGCCGCGTCCGCGGCGGAATTGTCGGCGCCGCATCTCGAAGGCCATTTGACGCGTTGGCGCATGTCGCTGGAATCCGCGCAGTCGCGCAGCGCCGAAGCGCTGCCGCTGCGCGCCTGCGGCAAGGTGGTTCGGTCGGCCGGCCTCGTGCTGGAAGCGACCGGTCTGCGGCTGCCGATCGGCGCGAACTGCACGATCGAACTGCCAGGCATGCGCGCCGGTGCGCGCGCGGAGGCCGAAGTCGTCGGTTTCCAGGGCGACCGTCTGTTCCTGATGCCGACCAGCGATATGTCCGGCCTGACGCCGGGCGCGCGCGTATTTCCGATGGAATCGGCGCCGGTCATCGGCGCCCAGTTGAATGCCAAGCGCCTGCCTGTCGGCATGGGCATGCTTGGTCGCGTCGTCGATGCGGCCGGCAATGTGCTGGACGACAAGGGGCCGCTAAACAACGAAGCCACCGCGCCGCTAACAGGCGACGTGATCAACCCGCTGCAACGCGAACCGATCCATGAAGTGCTGGACGTCGGCGTGCGCGCGATCAACTCGCTGCTGACCGTTGGCCGTGGCCAGCGGATGGGACTGTTCGCCGGCTCCGGTGTCGGTAAGTCGATGCTGCTGGGCATGATGGCGCGCTTCACGAGCGCGCAGGTCATCGTCGTCGGTTTGATCGGCGAACGGGGCCGCGAAGTCAAGGAATTCATCGAAGAGATCCTGGGCGAGGACGGTTTGGCACGCGCCGTCGTGGTGGCGGCACCGGCCGATGTTTCGCCGCTGCTGCGCCTGCAGGGTGCGGCCTACGCAACGTCCTTGGCCGAGTATTTTCGAGATCAGGGTCTCGATGTGTTGCTGATCATGGACTCGCTCACGCGCTATGCGATGGCACAGCGTGAAATCGCGCTGTCGATCGGCGAGGCACCGGCCACCAAGGGCTATCCGGCATCGGTATTCGCAAAGTTGCCGGCGCTGGTGGAACGGACTGGCAACGGGCCGCCCGGTGGCGGTTCGATCACGGCCTTCTATACGGTGCTGACCGAAGGCGACGATCAGCAGGACCCGATCGCCGACTCGGCGCGGGCCATCCTCGACGGGCACATCGTGTTGTCGCGGACGCTGGCCGAATCAGGGCACTATCCGGCCATCGATATCGAGCAGTCGATCAGCCGCGTAATGAACGCCCTGGTCGGCGAAGACGAATTCGACAAGGTCCGAAAATTCAAGCAGATGCTGTCGCGCTACCAGCGCAATCGCGATCTGATCAACGTGGGCGCCTATCAAAGCGGACGCGATCCGATGTTGGACCGCGCCATCGCCTTGTATCCGCGAATGGAAGGATTTCTGCAGCAGCGTGTGCGCGAGCGGTGTGACCACGCGGACGCTGTTGCGCAACTGGATCACTTGCTGTCATGAAGCAAGCGCTGCCCTTCACCACGTTGATCGATCTGGCGCAGCAGGAAGTCGATGCCGCGGCGCAGGCGCTGGGTACGCTGCAGCGGCAACGCGACGAGATGTCCGGCAAGCGCCAGAACCTCGACGGCTATCGTGCCGAATACGAGCAGCAACTGGCCCAGGCGGCGCGTGAAGGCATGACAATGGGACAACGGCGCAATTACCAGGCGTTTCTCGGCACCTTGGGCACCGCCATCGATCAGCAGCAGGTACAGGTCGAGATGCTGGACCGTAAGATTGCCGTCGCGCGGATGCAATGGCAGCAAAAGAAACAGAAGCTGAATTCGTTCGAGACACTCGAAACCCGGGCGCGGCAGGTGCAGGAACAACGCACTGCCAAGTACGAGCAACGCATGACCGATGAATTCGCCGCGCGCCGGGCGCGCGAGGCGCAACACGGCTTCTAAGTACAGCATGAGATAAACGCGCGCAAGCGCGAAGCGGCCGGACATCCGGCCTGCCGATGGGTTGAACTTGTTCGACCGGTACGACAAGGCACGATGCCGACCTCGCCGGTTTAGTGAAGGAAAAGTCAGATGCGCTCCGATAACGCCGCCTCGCAGTCCATGGTCTCGCCGCTGGCCACCCAGCCAGTGCCGAGCAGCCTCGTCAATTCGTCCGACGATCGCGCCATCGCACGGTCGGGCGAACGCTTCCGCGACGCCCTGGATGCGCAGAAACGCGCGGCCGATCAGGACCGTCGCGACGCGCGCGAAACGCAGGCGCACGCGAACGATGCGGCACGGCAGGCGCAAACCACGCAACAGACCGCCGCGCAAAATGCACGGTTGCAACAGCATATCGCCGACACCACGGCCTGGCAGGCGCAGGAAGCCCGTGCGCGGAGTGCGCAGCAACAGACGCAGCAATCGACCGAGGCGCGCAGCAACGCGACCGATGCGGCGCAAGATAGCGCCGAGACGCAGTCGGCCGAGGCAAAGGACGTCGCGCAACAAGCACAACAGGCCGACACCAGCGCCGCCAATGCGCAAGCCGCAGCGGCAGCAGGCGCCGCGGCACAACAACAGAACAGCACTCAGGCCGGAACGGCGGCTGCCAGCGCACGCGATGCCGCTTCGCAGGACGGTGACACCGCGATCGCCGGAGGCGTCGGTGCCGCAGCTGCCGGCAGCAACACCGACGCCAGCGCCGCGACGTCCACCGACGGCGCGACCGCGAGCGATGCGAGCGCCGCCGCCAATGGCGGCGCGTCGACGCTGGCCTCCACCGATGCATCGGCGCAAGCGCAAGCGGGCGGCAGTGATGCCTCAAGCGGCGCCGGCCTGAGTGCCGCGCCTGGAAACGCCACCGGCACCGGTGCGACGGCGGACAGCGACACGGCCGGGAAATTCACGCTCGGCAATGCCTTTAGCGCTGCCGGCGCCACGAACGCCGCGTCGGCGAGCACCGGCGATACCACCGGCGCGGCCGGGCGCACGAATGCACCCGCCGGCATCGACGATGGCATGAAGTCCCGCGACGATAAAATGCTGGCGTCGCTGACGGGCCGCGGTACCGAAGTCGGTGGTGCCGATGCCGGCATGTCTCAAAATATGACGGCGGATGCCTCCGCGGCGAACGCGCAGCAAGCCAATACCACGCCGGATCCGTCGCTGACGGCAGCGACGACGGCGGCCGGCAATCCGACGCCGCAAGGGCCGCTGCAAAATCAGGCGCAGCAACAAGCAGCCACGCAACAGGCGCCGTCCTTCGTGCCGCACAATCTGGATACGCCCTTCGTCGATGCGCGCTGGGCCGACGCATTCAATCAGAACGTGATGACGATGTCGCGTCCAGGCAACGAACAGCGCGCCGAATTGACGCTGAACCCGCCGGATCTGGGTCCGGTGCAAGTCGTCTTGAACGTCGTCGGCTCGGATGCGCAAGCGACCTTCGTCTCGCAGCACGCGCACGTCCGTGAAGCGATCGAGGCGGCGATGCCGGCCTTGCGCGAACGGTTCGCCGAGAACGGCATGCAGTTGCAGACCAACATCGCGCAGACCAATGGTGATGCACAGGCGATGGCGAACAGTCTCGCCAATGCCGGCTCCGGCGGTGCGCAAAGCAATGGACAGCGCGGTGGCGAACGCCCGGCCATCGGTCAGTCAGGCCGTATCGGCGGGGCTTCGCGCGGTACCGTGGCCAACGCATGGGGCAATACGGCAAGCGCGCCGAGCGGTACGCCGCGCAGCACCGGCACCTTGTCCGGCGTCGACATGTTCGCCTGATTTTTCGATTCAACCGGGCGCCGCGCGCGTCCGGAGCTCATGCGCGCGCCCACGCCGCGGAATGATTCCGCGTGGCGTGGGCGTGCGTGTTTCATGCCGCGAACCAGCGACATACGGCCGCGATCGAAGGGAAATCGCCCGGCCTCTTCTCACAAAACGTCAAACTGACCCGGCAATGCCTGTCTGTTCGCACGTTGCATCTTGCTGTGTCTCAGGCATCATGCCAACTTGAAGATTGCGCATCACGCGACGGGCGTGTTTGCGAGACAGTCGTCGAGGTCAAGATTATGAGTGCATCCGCAGCGCAGGGTGGGAAGGAAGCCAAAGCCGGCAAAAGCAAGCTGGTTCCCATCCTGCTCGTCGTCATCCTATTATTGCTGGCAGGTGGCGGCGGTGGTGGCTATTTCCTGTACAAGCGTTCGAGCCAACCGGCCGTGGCGGTTGTACCGCCCCCGGTCTTTTTTGCCCTGGATCCGTTCACGGTCAATCTCGCGAACGACCCGGACAGCGATAGCGACAGCGGCGACCACTACCTGCACCTGGGCCTGACTTTGAAGATCGGCAGCGCCGCCGAGGAGCACAAGCTCACGGAATATCTGCCGGAAATCCGCAGCCATATCCTATTGCTGCTATCGTCGAAGAAGCCGTCCGACCTGGCGACGGTGGCGGGCAAGCAAAAGCTGTCCGACGAGCTGCGCGCGACGATCGCAAAAACGTTTGAACACGAGAGCAACGGGCCGAAGGTATCCGGCGTATTGCTGACCGACTTTGTGATTCAGTAATCCAAAGGCCATGTCGACCGAAGAGTTTCTGTCACAGGAAGAAGTCGATGCGCTGCTGAAAGGCGTCAACGGCGAATCCGATGCTGCGCCCGATAGCGGCGATGCCACCGGCATACGCACGTATGACATCGGCACGCAGGAACGCATCGTGCGCGGCCGGATGCCGACGCTCGAAATCATCAATGAGCGTTTTGCACGTCTGTTCCGCGGCGGCCTGTTCAACTTCATGCGCCGTAGCGCGGAAATCTCGGTCGGCCAGGTCAAGGTGCAGAAGTACGGCGAGTTCATCCGTAACCTGCCGGTTCCGACCAATCTGAACCTGGTCCACATCAAGCCGCTGCGCGGCACGGCGCTGTTCATCTGCGACCCGCAGTTGATCTTCCTGATCGTGGACAATCTGTTCGGCGGCGACGGGCGCTTCCATACGCGGATCGAAGGTCGGGACTTTACGCCGACCGAGCAACGAATCATCCAGAAGCTGCTGGATCTGGTGCTGGAACATTACGGCGCATCGTGGAAGCCGGTCTTTCCGGTCGAATTCCAATACGTTCGCGCCGAAGTACATACGCAGTTCGCGAACGTCGCCACGCCGAACGAAGTGGTCGTCACTACGACCTTCACGATCGAACTCGGACCCGGGGGCGGCCAGCTGCATATCTGCACGCCCTACTCGATGATCGAGCCGCTGCGGGATATGCTGAGCAGCCCGCTGCAGGGCGAAGCGCTCGAGGTGGACAAGCGGTGGGTGCGCCTGCTGTCGCAACAGGTGCAATCGGCGGACGTGGAACTGTGTGTCGATCTGGCCACGATGGACAGTACGTTCCGCGACATCCTGGCGATGCGTGCGGGCGATGTGATCCCGCTCGACATGCCGGACGAAGTGATAGCGAAGGTCGACGGCGTGCCGGTCATGGAATGCGCTTATGGGATCTTCAACGGGCAACACGCACTCCGCGTGTCGAAGATGATCCGAGCCAGTGATTCGTCCCGCGATGGCGGTGGCGACGGGCAAGACGAGGGTTGAGATGAGTGATATCGATCAGATGGACGACTGGGCGAGCGCCCTGGCCGAACAGCAGCAAAGCACAGCGGCAGCGGCATCGGCGACGACTGCGGCCAGTGCGGGTGGCGTATTCCAACCGCTGACGGGCACCAATCTCGGCGGCACGCCGCCGAACGATATCGAGATGATTCTCGATATCCCGGTGCAGTTGACGGTCGAGCTGGGTCGCACGAAGATCGCGATCAAGAACCTGCTCCAACTGGCACAGGGCTCGGTCGTCGAACTCGACGGCATGGCCGGCGAACCGATGGACGTGCTGGTGAACGGCTGCCTGATCGCGCAAGGCGAAGTGGTCGTCGTCAACGATAAGTTCGGTATCCGCCTGACCGACGTGATCACGCCGTCGGAGCGCATCCGGAAACTGAATCGATGACGACCGATGCGGCGACTGGCGCCGCATCCACGTCATCCGGCACCAACGGCGTGGCCACCGCCGCGCCCGCGTCGTCGGCCGATGCCGGCTCGGCTCCGGCATCGAATCTCACCGCCGGAGCCGTAACGGAGGCTTCCGGCAGCGTTCCGGCCGTGCCCGGCGTCATAGGCCCGGTCAGCGCCTCGCATACGCATCTGGGCGCACCGGCCCTACCGGTCAGCAGTGGCACGGCCTCGAGCGTCGTCATCGGCAGTGCGGTACCCTCGATGGGGGCCGGGGCGATGCTCCAGGCGGTCTTCGGTCTGGCCGTCGTCATCGCCCTGGTCTTCGCCTGCGGCTGGGTCGCCCGCCGACTCGGCCTCAAGCCGTCGATGCGGCGCGGCGGCATCGTCAAGGTGATCGGCTCGGCGGCGCTCGGCGCGCGCGAACGGGTCGTCGTCGTCGAGGTACGCGATACCTGGCTCGTTCTCGGCGTTGCGGCCGGCAATGTGCGGCGGCTGCATACGATGCCCGCCGCCGATGTCGACCGCCATGGGGGCGATGAAACGGGCGCTGCCGCTGGCAGCGAATCGGGCGTCACGCCGCTCCGTGAGGGCACGGTTGTCTCGACTGCGGCGGACGCGGACGCGACACACGATGCGCCCCCTTCTTTTCAAACGGCGTTTGCCCGCCAACTGAAAGACCGCCTGCACGGCTTCGGCCGCACCGGCAACCCTGGCGGCAAGGATTGAACATGTCCGCAAGTTTGTTTTTCCGCAGTGTGCTGCAACGCATGCCAAGCCTTTGTCCGACATCGCCGTCAGTCGATGCGCGCGCGTTCGACGACACCGCGCGGGACGAGGCGCCGCCGGCACGGCAGACGCGACGCTGTCTGCCGCGCAACCCCGCGGCCTGGCTCGTATTTGCGATCGTGCTGATATTGCTCGGCGTCGCCACCCATGCGCAGGCGCAGACGGCCACGCTGCCGGCATTGAATAGCACGCCTGGCGCGAACGGCAACACGACGTACTCGCTGTCGGTGCAGACGCTGCTGGTTCTGACGATGCTGTCGTTCCTGCCGGCGATGCTGCTGATGATGACCAGTTTCACGCGGATCATCATCGTGCTCTCGCTGCTACGCCAAGCCATCGGCACGACGACCACGCCGCCTAATCAGGTACTTTTGGGACTGGCGTTGTTCCTGACCTTCTTCGTAATGTCCCCGGTGCTGGACCGCGCCTACCAGGACGCCTATCAACCGTTTTCGGCAAACCAGATCACCTTCGATCAGGCCTTGCAGCGCGGCGAGGCACCGTTCAAGCAGTTTATGCTGCGACAAACGCGCGAAACCGACCTCGCCCTCTTTGCCAAGATTGCAAAGGCGCCGCCGATGAACGGTCCCGACGACGTGCCGATGCGTCTATTGCTGCCGGCTTACGCGACGAGCGAAATCAAGACGGGCTTTCAGATCGGTTTCACGATCTTCATTCCTTTCCTGATCATCGACCTCGTCGTCGCCAGCGTGCTGATGTCGATGGGGATGATGATGGTTTCGCCGGCGACGATTTCGCTGCCGTTCAAGTTGATGCTGTTCGTATTGGTGGACGGCTGGAACCTACTGATCGGCTCGCTGGCACAGAGCTTCCTGACCTGAACCGGAGTGCACCGCGATGACCCCGGAAACCGTGATGACGATGGCGCACCAGGCAATGCAGATTGCGCTGCTGCTGGCCGCGCCACTGCTGCTGGTCGCGCTCGTCGTCGGTCTCGTCGTCAGCCTGTTTCAGGCGGCCACACAGATCAATGAATCGACGCTGTCCTTCATCCCGAAGCTACTTGCCGTCTTCGTCGCCCTCGTGATCGCCGGTCCCTGGATGCTGAATACGATGCTGGACTACATGCGTTCGATTCTGACCGGCATCCCCGGCATGATCGGCTGATGATCACCGTCACGTACGCGCAGTTGCAAGCGTGGATGGGCATGTTCATCTGGCCGTTCGCACGTTTTCTGGCGCTGATCACCACGGCGCCGGTTCTCAGCGACAACGTCATCCCCGTGCGCGTCAAAGTGGCGTTGGCCGGCTTACTGGCCATCCTGGTGGCACCGACGCTCGGGCCGCTGCCGCAAGTGCCCATCGGCAGCGGCGCCGGCTTATGGACCTTGGGCGAGCAGATCATCATCGGCGGTTCGATCGGCATGGCGATGCGCATCGTGTTTGCGTCGGTACAGGCCGCCGGGGAATTCGCCGGTTTGCAAATGGGCTTGTCTTTTGCACAGCTGATCGCGCCCGGATCCGACGGCTCGACGCTGGCGTTGTCGCGCCTGCTCGACATCATCGCGATGCTGGTGTTCCTGTCGATCAATGGGCATCTGCAACTGATCGCCACGCTGGCCGACACGTTCCAGACGCTGCCGATCCGCGCCAACAGCGTCGGGCTGCTCGCCACGGCGTCGCACTGGCGTATTCTCGCCGAATGGGGCAGCGTCGTCTTCTGGGCCGGCCTGATGTTGTCGTTGCCGATCGTCGCGGCGCTACTGATCGCCAATATCGCGCTCGGCATCTTGAACCGCGCAGCGCCGCAGATCGGGATCTACCAGGTCGGCTTCGCCATCACGCTGACGACCGGTTTTCTGGTGTTGCAGCTGATTTTGCCGAATGCGGCGCCGTTCATCCTACGGCTTTTCAACATGGGGATGGGAACGATCAGCCATCTGACGGGCGCGGAAGGGATGCAGTGACGGCCAGCGGAAACCGGACGGTCACGACGAAGCCCGAACGATCGGCGCGATTGTAGGCATTGACGCTCGCCTGATGACGCGCGGCGATATGCTGAACGATGGCCAAGCCGAGCCCGCTGCCTTGCGCACGTGTCGTGCGGCCACGATAGAAGCGGTCGAAAATCCGGGGAAGCTCCGCCTCGGGCACGCCGGGCCCGGTATCGCGTACCGTCAATGTCACCCCATTCGTGCCGTCGGCGGCGAGCGCGACGATCACGTCCACCTCGCCGCCGACGTCCGTATGACGAATCGCATTGTCGATCAAATTGGTCAGCAACATCGCCAGGCCATGCCGGTCGCCATCCAGCGTCGCGGCCAATCCGTCGTCCTGCAACGCGATCAAACCGAGATCGATGCCCCGCCCTTCCGCCAGCACCGATAGATCGGCGACCACCTGTTCCGCCACGTCGCGCAAATCGAATACGCGTGAGGGCACCGGCGAAATCGCATCCTCGCGGGCCATCGACAGTAATTGCTGCGCCACATGGATGATCCGGTTCAGGCGCGCCTCCAGTCCTTGCAGCAGTGCGCGCGTGGCTTGATCCTGCGGCGTCGGAGCAGCACGCAGCGCCTTATCGGTGAATTCGCCGATCGCGCGTTGCATCTCGACTTTCAAAGCGGTCAGCGGCGTGCGCAGCTCATGGGCGGCATCGGCGACAAACACCCGCTGCGCGGCCGACGCCTCGTCCAGTCGCTTGAAAAGGGCATTCAGCGCATCCACCATCGGTCGGACTTCCATTGGCACCTGAAGGTCGTCGTGGGGCGCACCAAGGGGCTTCAAGGACGTCAGCGAACGCTGCGCCAGCGCTTCGGACACGGCAGCAAGCGGCAGCAGGCCGCGGCGTACGATCACGAGAATCAAGATGATCGTGAAGGGGAACCACAGCAGAATCGGCCAGGACGAGCGCAATGCCAGGTGCAAAGCCAGGCGGTCACGAACTTCGATAGGCTGCGCGACCTGAACGAAACGCTTCGCCGGCCCGTTCATTTCGTCGAGTCCGAACACCCGCCAATGCCGCTCCTCACGCTCGATCTGGTGGAAACCGGCCGCCAGACGCGGTAGCGCGCCATTGGGGCTGGGCGCGTACATGGCGCGGCCCTGCGCATCCCAGGCCTGTATGACGATCGCATCGTCGGAAATGCCGCCCATATCTTGCGCCGGCAGTTCGGCAATGGGGCCAGCCGTGTCGCTAAGACTGCGAACGGGCAAGGACGTGGCCACGGTCTGCAATTCGTAGTCGAACAGCTCGGCGGCTTCCTCCCGCAGCGCGAAAAAGATCCCGTACGCCGCGCCGCCGCAGCTCAATGTCAAGCCGATCACGAGCGCAGTCAGCAACCAACGTCGAATGGACGTCACGTGAGCGCCTTCAAACGATAGCCGACGCCCCGGACCGTGACGATCTGATCGGCACCGAGCTTGCGCCTGAGGGAGTGGACGTGGACCTCGATGGCATTGCTGCCGATCTCCTTGCCCCAACCGTACAGTTTTTCCTCGAGCTGATCGCGGCGAAACACGCGGGTGGGCTCTTCGATCAAGGCATGGAGCAAGGCAAACTCGCGTGGCACCAGCGCGACGATCTTGTCGGACAAGCGGACTTCGTGCGCCGCCGGGTCGAGGACCAGGCTGCCGTGCTGATAAAGCGGCTGGCTCTGCCCGGTACGCCGCCGCAGCAAGGCGCGCACACGGGCACCCAATTCGTTCAGATCGAACGGCTTCAGCAGATAGTCGTCGGCGCCGGAGTCAAGGCCGAGAATGCGGTCTTCCACCGCGTCGCGCGCTGTGAGGATGATTACGGCGCCGCCGAAACCGTCGCGGCGCCACGACTGCAATAAGGCCAGGCCGTCGCCGTCCGGGAGGCCGAGATCCAGCAACACCAGATCGTATTCGTGCGTGGCAACCGATAATTTCGCATCGCGCGCATTGCGCACGTTGTCCACGGCATAGCCATGCTGCGCCATCGCCCGTTGCACGGACTCCGCAATCATCTCGTCATCTTCCACCAGCAACAAACGCATTGCGACTTCTCCCGACCTCGCCTCTCACAGCGTGCATCGTAGCGCAACGTGGCTTAGGGGACGCTGAACGGGCCGGTAGCCCCGGGGGCAGTCGGACCTCAAGGACAGAGTGGCACCTCAATCGAGAAACATATATTTTGTGTCCCTCGGGCTACAAAATATGCCATATAGGTCATTTTTGTAGCCCTTGAGAGACAAATTGGTGACGCGTCATAAGGCGAAGCAGCGCGGCAAACTATTCGCCGCACCTATCCGCCCTTATTTGATCAGATCGAACAGCGACAGATTCTGCACCTGCATGAACGTCTTCTCCGCCGCCGTCAGCGAGTTCTGCAGCTCGCTGAACTTGCTGTAGGTCGAGACGAAATCCGAACCGGTCAGGTCGTTCAACTGCGTCTGGTATTGGGTATTGCTATCGGAATTCTGCGTGCTGAGCGTCGAGACTTCCTGCTCGCGCGCGCCTACTCCGGCCTGGATCGTCAGCACATTGTCGAGCGCGTTCGACATCTTCTCGTTGGCCGTGGTCAAGGCGTTCGCCAGCCGCGCATTCCCTTCCGAGCCCGGCGTCGCACTCCGAATCGTCTTCGCCATTTGCGTCAAGGTGCCGAAGAGATCCATGCCCGCCGCCTGCGGGCTTTGCAGATGCACCTTGTCGCCCGGATTCGGCGTGCCGTTGATCGTCACGCTCTGTCCGCCGAACACGAGCGCCGTACCGGTCTCGAAAGGCTGGTCCTTTGCAATATCCGCGTTCGTCGTGTCGTCGTGAATCGTATAGTGCAGGCCGCCGTCCTTGCTCTTCGCGAAACCGATCGTGAAGTCGTCGTTATACGACGGATCGTTCATATTGCGCGACGAAATCGGCGACACCAGTGCATTGCCGGTGTTCTCCGCCGGCGCCGAGATGACGCGCGACGCGCCCACGCCTACGCGCTGGAAAATATTGCTACCGATATTGCCGATGGCGATCTGGCGCGTATCGGTCACCTGCACCGCACGCTGCCCCTGACTGCCCATATAGACGCCGGCCCCATGCGCGTCCGTCACAAACGGTGCCGAGCCGGTGTTATACCCGCCAAACAAAAAATTGCCCTGGCTGTCCGTCGTATTCGCCGCACCCAACAACTGGTCACGCACCGATTCGAGCTGGGTCGCCAAAGCGCCGCGGGACGTCTTGTCCAACGTCGTATCGCCGGCGTTGATCAGAATGGTCTGCGCTTGCTGCACCAGCGTCGTCACATTGCTGAGCGTGTTGTCTTCCAGCTGCAACTGCGACTTCGCCGTTTCCAGATTGCCTGCATATTGCGACAGCTTTGCCGTCGATTCCGTCATGCGTACCGCCGATGCCGCGGCCACCGGATCGTCCGCGGCCGTGGCAACGCGCTTGCCGCTGGAGATCTGCCGTTGCAGATCCGTCAGCGACTTCTGTTGATTGTCGATCGTGTCGAGGCTGTTCGAATACAGCGTGTTCGTCGCGATACGCATGGTTGGTTCTCACTGCCCGCCATCGCGGGCTTGCTTGCGATCAAAATCGTTCCGTTACCGCGTGCTTCGGGGCGGCGTGCCGGCCCCTTAGCGCGCCAGATCCAGGATCGTCTGGAACAGCGTCTCCGATGTCGAGATCACTTTGCTGTTCGCCTGGTACATCTGCTGATACTGCATCAGGTTGGCCGCTTCCTCGTCGAGGTTTACGCCCGATACTTCCTGCTGCTGCGACTTCAACTGCGTCACCAATGTTTCCTGCGTCGTATGGGCGATCGACGTCTGCGATGCCAGCGAACCGACCTGACCGACATAGTCGGCATACCCGCGCGTCAAGGTATCGCCATTGACCAGATTCGCATTCTGCAAATTGCCCATCTTGACGATATTGCTGCCATCGCCACTGAGCGCCGAATTACGGTTCACGCTGAACGTGTCGCCGGCGCGCGGCGTGCCGTTCACCTGCATCTGCATGCCACCGAAATCCAGTACCGAGCCCGGCACGAACGGCACATTGTCCGCCGGTGCCTTGAACGTCCGCTTTTGGTCCGTGCTACCGGCACCGCCGGGCACCGTCACCGTGACATCGGCGTCCTTCGGAAAGCCGGACAACGTGGCGACACTGGCCCCGGTCCGCGGGTCCGTTTTGGCATCCACCGTCAGCTTGACGTCGGGCGCCGGACGACCGTTGAGCCCCTCGAGGCCCTTCAAGGCGATCGCACCGGTCCCACGGTTGCCCGTGGCCGCCGATGTCACCACCGATTGCCCCGCCGCAATCGCGCTGCCTTCCGTGGTCGCCATTTGCAACTGCGTGCCGGACGAACGGGTCGGCACGATCTTGAACGAATCGCCGGCCGCCATCGGTCCGTGCAACTTGTATTCGACGCCATCCACCGTCGCCGGCCAATTACTGACCTGCGTCTGCGTCCCGGTGCGGACGTTGCTCAAGGTGTAATCGCGGCCGTCGTACGACAAGATATAGTCGTCACCGGTCAGTTTGCTGGTGTCGCCGAACGCCGCATCCAACGTGGCCGCGCTGTGGTTGTGCTCGTTCGCGGTCACCGTCGGCTTGTTCAGATCGAACAACGCGCGGCCCGGATGGCCGGTCATATCGACGCCCTGGGCATTCTGTTGATTGATGCCCCCCGCGAACGCGGTCGCAACCCGGCCCAACTGGCTCTGCGCCGGGTCCAGCATCTGCGAACGGAACGTCAACAAACCGCCCAGCTTCCCGCCGGTCAGCGTGCTTTCATTGAGATAGCCGGGTTTGCCGCCTTCGTTATCCGCGCCGACCGCGCCACGATAGCCGATCGTCAGTTCCGATACGTCCGTTGGCGATCGCACCGCCGACAGTGCGAAGGTTTGCGAACCCAGCACCAGCGGCTGACCAGTGCCCGTGAAAATGCTGTAGGAACCGTCGGACTGCGTGGTCATGTTCACGTTGACCAGCTTGCCGAGGTTGGCAAACTGCTTGTCGCGCTCATCCAGCAGCGAGTTCGGCGGCTGGCCTTTCGCGCTTTCGGCGGTGATCTGCCGGTTCAGCGTGGCGATGGACGACGCGGCGCGGTTGATCTGCGACACAGTGTCGTCGATCTGCGAATTGACACTCGCCCGCTGGACGTCCATCTGCTCCGCGGTCTGATGCACGGCATTCACGACCGCCTGCGCACTGCCCATCATCGCGCTGCGCAGCGCGGTATCGGACGGACTGCCGGACAGCGCCTGCGCCGAGGCGAAGAAGCCGCTCATCGTATTCGAGATACCGTTCGACGGATCGCCGACCAGCGCATTCAGCGACTTCGCCTCGGTGTTGTACGTTTCCAACGCGCTGCTTTGAGATTGCGCGGCGTCCAGACGTGACGACAGCGCGTCACTGTAATTCCGTTTGACGGTCTCGACGTCGACCCCGGTACCGACGAATCCGCCACCCGTGTAGATGCTGAACGACGGCTTCAGCAACACCTGCTGCCGGCTGTATCCCGGCGTGGAGGCATTGCTGATGTTCTGACCCGTCGTGGTCAGGCCGTATTGCGCGGCATCAATGCCGCTCAATCCGATATTGGAGAGTGAATTACTCATCGATCCGTCCCGCGCCGCCTTCGGATAGTACTGTCGCCGCATCCCGGAACCCGGTGGCGGGCTATCCCGCTACCGCTCCGTTCCACGTTCCGCTGCCTATCCATCCGCCGCGCCGCCGTGCGCCGTCCTTCGTTGTCCTTCGCCGCCCTCCCGCATCCGTCCTGGATGGCAAGGGCATCGCCGTTGTGTGACCGTCGGATGCCTCCCGGCCCTGTCGTGTTTTTCGTCCCTGCTGTCGCTTTCGCGCCGAAACGCGTGACGCCCGTGACGAAGACTGACGACTCGACGGGCTCACCACTGTTATCGGCGGTGGCGAGCCGAACTTGAGGGAAATTTTCGTCAGACCATCTGCTTGATGATGGCCATTAACTTGCGCGCGTAGTTCGGGTCCGTCGCGTATCCGGCGCGCTGCATGCCGTGCGCGAAACCGCTCGCCGTCTGCGAGCCGCGCAGTGCCTGCGCGTAACGGGCATTGCCGGTCAGCACGTCGGCGTAATCCTTCAATGCTTCCTTGTACGAGCCGTACACGCGGAAACGTTCGTGCATCTTCTGGGGATGACCATTGACGTATTCGGTCGTCGTGGCCACCGTCGTCGGCCCTTTCCAATCGTCGCCGGCCTTCACGCCCAGCACATTGTGCGTGCGCTCGCCGCCCGCGCCGCGAATCTCGCTCTTGCCCCAACCCGATTCCAGCGCGATCTGCGACAGAATGAAATGCGAGGGGATGCCGGTTTCGCGGCTGGCCGCTTCCGCCGCTGGCGTCAGACGCTCCAGGAAGGCGTTCATCCGGTCCGAACCGTTGCGGATTTGAATCGGCTTGCTTTCCTCGGCGCTCATGCCCGCGGGCGCACCGGCGCCGAATGCGCGGGCATTGTCGAGCGAACCGCGTTGCGCGACCTGGCCATACCCCTGCGACCCGGCCGCCAGCGGGCTCACTTCCGTGTGCGACGGACGCCAGCCGGCCTGGATGGCCGCCGCTTCGACCGCCGCCACACGTTCCTGCGTGGTCAGCTTCGAACGATCGTACATATTCATATCGGCCATACGCGCGGCGATGGCGGGATTGGCAGCCGGATTCATCATGGCCACGCCCGGACCCGCGCCCTGCATATTCAGGGCGGTGGCCGCGCTCAGGCCCATGCCGCCCATCGCCGCCATGCCGCCGCCCATATTGCCCATGCCGGCCATGCCTTGTTCGCCACCGGCGTTGCTGCCTTCATAGGCGGCATTCGCCATCGCGGCGGCCTGCATCGCGCGCGCCGCGGCGGCGGCCACACCGGCGGCACCGCTGGCAACGGACGCCTTACCGGCTTGCTCGGGACGTGGCGCCGCTTGGGCGTCGTTGCCGCGCTGTGCGAGAGTGGCGTTGCGGGCTTGCGTCGGCGCCTGTGCCGACTGCACGCCGGCTGCCGCGCCGAGGGCACCGGCACCGCGTACACTGTGCGCATCGAAGGCATCGGCGCCCTTCAGTCCGGCACCGCCGCGCTCCGGCGCGCCGTGACCCTGCTTGCTCAGTTGCTTCAGCAGCGTGTCTGCCAGGCCGACGCCCTTGTTCGACAGCTCCTGCGTGATCTGCCCGTCGAGCATCGATTGGTAGGTTTTACCGTCCTGGCTGTCCATCAAACCGTTCTGCGGCGTGGCATCGCGCATGCTCTTCAGCATCATCGACAGGAACGAGGCATCCACCTGTTTGGCGACAGTCTTTTCGACGGCAGCCGGATCGTCATGCGCGGTACGGCGCAAGGCATCGAAACCCTGGACATCGAGTGAGAAACGTTGCGACAGGTCGCCGCCACCGGCCGGGCCCATGGTATTCATCGATCCCATTCCGCCCGCGCCACCGAGCACGCCCGACGACTTCATATCGTTCATCAGATGATCTCCAGATCGGCGTTCAGCGCACCGGCTGCCTTCATCGCCTGCAGTATCGACATCAGGTCCGCCGGGGTCGCGCCCAGCGCATTCAAACCACGCACCACATCCGCCAGATTAGCGCCCGCACCGACGATTCGCAATGCGCCGCCTTCCTGCTTCACCTGAACGTTGGATTGTTGCGTCGTTACGGTGCTGCCTTGCCCGAAAGCGTTCGGTTGGCTGACCGCCGGGGTTGTATTAATGACAACCGACAGATTGCCGTGGGTCACCGCACAACTCTGCAACGTCACGAGGCGGTTCATCACGATCGAGCCGGTGCGCGCGTTCAAGACGATCTTCGCGATACCGGCGTTCGGCGTGATTTCCAGATCCTGAATGCCGGCGATAAACGCGACCTGCTGCGACGAATCCATCGGTGCATGCAGACCGATCGTGCGTCCGTCCAGCGGATAGGCGGTATTCGCGCCAAAACGACCGTTTACCGCGTTCACGACCTTCATCACATTCTCGAAGTTCGTGTCGTTCAATTCCATCCGCATCGTGCCGTCCGCGGCCAGCATCGTCGGTACGCCGCGTTCCACGATCGCACCGCCGCTGATCTTGCCGACGGCCAGCTGGTTGATCTGCACGCTGCTGCCGTTGGCGCCGCCACCGGCACCGCCCACCAGCATATTGCCCTGCGCCACCGCGTAGACCTGACCGTCCGCGCCCTTCAGCGGCGTCATGATCAGCGTGCCGCCGCGCAGGCTCTTGGCCGTGCCCATCGACGACACCGTAATATCGATCGCCTGCCCAGGCCGTGCGAAGGAGGGCAAGGCCGCCGTGACCATCACCGCGGCCACGTTACGCAGCTGCATATTGGTGCCAGCCGGCACCGTCACGCCGAGCTGCGTCAGCATGCTCGACAAGCTTTGCGTCGTGAACGGCGTCTGCATCGTCTGGTCGCCCGTACCATCCAAGCCGACCACCAGGCCATAACCGATCAGCGGGTTGTCGCGTACGCCCTGAACCGTCGCCAGATCGCGGACACGTTCGGCGTGCGCCGGCGCAACGGACAGCGACAGCAGCGCCGCCGATGCTGAGGCCAGCACCAGCGCGCGCGTGGCGCAGCGCCCGGCGCACCGGACGAGACCGGAGATCGAAAACGAGGAAAGGTCGAAACGCGACATGATCGTGGCCCGCCGTCAGATTTGCATTTGGCTCAGCGTCTGCAACATCTGATCCGATGTCGTCACCGCCTTGCTGTTGATTTCATACGCGCGTTGGGTCTGTATCATATTGACCAGCTCTTCCACCACGTTGACGTTGGAGGCTTCAACATAGCCTTGTTGCAGCGTGCCGACACCATTCGCCCCAGGCTGACCCACCTGCGGCGCGCCCGACGACGCGGTTTCCGAGAACAGATTGCCGCCGTTCGCCTGCAGGCCGGCCGGATTGATGAACGTGGCCAACTGCATCTGGCCGACCTGCGCGGTGGCGGCCGACCCTTGGTTGGTCACCGTCACGCTGCCGTCCTTCGCCACCGTGAACGACACCGCCGTCTGCGGAATCGTGATGGCCGGAATCACCGGATAGCCGTCGGCCGTGACCAACTGGCCGTTTTGATTCGTCTGGAACGAGCCGTCACGCGTATAGCCGGTCGAGCCGTCCGGCATCTGAACCTGGAAGAAGCCCTGACCCTGAATCGCCATATCGCGGGAGTTGCCGGTCTGCTGCAGATTGCCCTGCGTATAAAGACGCTCGCTGGCGATCTGGTGCACGCCGGTACCCATTTGCAGGCCCGACGGCACGGTGGAATCCGCGCTCGACGCCGCACCCGGTTGACGCACGGTTTGGTACAAAAGATCGCTGAATACCGCGCGCGATCCCTTGAAACCGGTCGTGCTGACGTTGGCCAGATTATTCGAGATGGTGTCCATCTGCGATTGCTGGGCGTTCATCCCGGTTGCGGCAATATACAGAGAGCGATTCATGCTGAAACTTCCTCGCGGCAAGCCGCGTAACTATTCGATTCGTTCGGGACGCGGATACGGTCCGCGCAACACAAGGCTCAGGTGCAGGCTTTATCCGCCGCCACCGATCACATCGATCAACCGTTACTGAAATTCAACAGCTGATTGGCCTGCTGTTCGTTCGTCGATGCCATGTCCAACATCTTCATGTGCATCTGGAAACTGCGGGCGTTGTCGATCATCTGGACCATCGCCGTCACCGGATTGACGTTGCTGCCTTCCACCGCCTCCGGAACCACTTGCACCGTTGCATCCGGTGTCAGCGGCTGATTATTTGCCGTGCGAAACAGGCCGTCATCGCCGCGCTTCAATTCCTGCCCCTGCGGATTGACCAGACGCAGTTTGTCGACGACCTGAACCGCCGTCGCGTCGCCACCGGGCGGCAGCGCGGAAATCGTGCCGTCCTTGGCGATTTCCAGCTTCGCACCGGGCGGAATCGCGATCGGACCGGTCCGGCCCAAGACCGAACGGTTTGAACTGTCCACCAGCTGGCCGGCGCTGTTTACGTGCATATTGCCGGCACGCGTGTAGGCTTCGCTGCCGTCGGCCGTCTGCACCGCCAGCCAGCCGCTGCCCGAAATCGCCACATCGGTCGGATTGCCCGTGCGTTGAATCGGACCCGGCGTGAAGTCGGTGCCCGGATTCGTCGTCAGGGCATAGGTCCGCGTCACTGCGCCGCCCGACGTCGCCGTTTCCACCGGTACGGACCGGTAGGCCGACAACTGCGAACGAAAACCCGTCGTGGAGGCGTTCGCGAGGTTATTCGCGATCGTCGCCTGTTGGTCCAGCGCTTGCGAGGCGCCGCTCATCGTCACGTAGATCAGTCTGTCCATCTTTGCGAATCCGGGTGGGTGCTACGCTGGGGCGCCGCAAGGACCGCGGCATCCATCACATCATTCAGACGCTATGTCGATTTACAGATTCATCAGCGTCTGATCGACCGCCTGCTGCGTCTTGATCGTTTGCGCATTCGCCTGGTAGTAGCGTTGCGCGGTGATCAGTTCGACCAGCGACGAGGTCAGATCCACGTTGGCCGCTTCCGTCGCACCCGACTTCAAATTACCGAGCGGCCCCGTGCCGGCGACGCCCGTTTGCGGCTGGCCCGACGTCGAGCTTTGCGCGAACATGTTGTTGCCGAGGTTCTGCAGGCCTTCCGCGTTGGCGAAGCTGGTCAGGGCGACTTGGCCCAGCACCATGCTCTGGCCGTTCGAATAAGTGCCCGTCAGCTTGCCGGCGTTGTCGACGCCGAACGAGGACAGCGAGCCGGCCGCATAGCCGTCGCTGGTCACCGACGTGGCGACGAAGTCGGCGCCGAACTGCGTCATCTTCGAGAAATCCAGCTTCAGCGGTTGCGTCGCCGTTGCGCCGTTTTCCAATTGCAGCTTCACGTTGGCATCCTTGCCCGAGACCAGCGCACCGCTCGTATCGAACGCCAGATGATCGACCGGCTTCGGCAGGCCGGCCGTGTTCGTGCCGCCAACGGCCTTGCCGTCCATCGTCGCGTACACGTTCCAGGTGGATGCCTCGTTCGACGTCTTCTGGTAGTACATATTCAGCGTATGCACATTGCCCAGCGAGTCGAACACCTGCGCCGTCGTGGCGTTGTTGTACGAGCTCGTGTCCGAAGGGTCGAACTGCATATTCTTCGGCACATGCGATGCCGAGTTCAGGTTCGCCTCGGCGGTCACCTTCGTGCTCATCTTCGGATCGACCGATCCACTGGGAATCGTCAACGCTACCGGCGTGGACGTATTCAGCGTGCCCTTCTTGTCCGCCGCATAGCCCATCAGCTTGGAGCCTTGCGCGTTGACGATATTGCCGTCCTTGTCGAGCGTGAACTGCCCGTTACGCGAGTATTGCGCCGCACCGTTGTTCGACAGCGTGAAGAAGCCATTGCCGTTGATCGCCATGTCCAGCGTCTGACCGGTTTCGGTGATCGTACCCTGCGTGAAGTTCTGTCCGATCTTCGCCACGCTGGTGCCGATGCCGGCCTGGTTGTTCGTGCTGGTGTTCATGGCATTCGCATACATCTCGGCGAATTGCGCCTGGCTCTGCTTATAGCCGACGGTGTTCGCGTTCGAGATGTTGTTGCCGATCACATCGAGGTCTTGCGAGGCTGCGGACAAACCGCTAAGGGCCTGGGAGTAAGCCATGACTGCCGTCCTGGATACGTAGTTAGTGCAAGTTGAACAAAGCCGGACCGATGCGTGCGGCGCGACTGTCTTTACTTCGCGCAGGTGTCGGCATACGACCGGGAAATCAGAGGTATTGCGTTACGACGGGGTCATACGATGCTGCTGAGTCTTGCTACAGAATCTGCGAAACGCTCGACAGGCTGGTGACGCTGCCATTGTTCAACTTCAGGCCCGCGGAACCGTTCGGCTGCGCGATCACGCTTTCGACCTTGGCCTGCGACAAGGCCTGCGCCGAGACCGGATCGTCGCCATTCGACGCGCTGACCTTGAACGAGTACTTACCGTCCGGCACGGCGACACCGGCATCGTTCTTCCCGTCCCACGACAGCGTGTTGACGCCGCTTTGATCGCCCGCCACCTTCATCGAACGCACCACCTTGCCGTTTTCGTCCGAGATCTTGACCTGCACGTCCTTCGCGGCCGCATCCAGGTTCACGCCGAAGGCGCTCGCATGGCCCTTGCTCAACGCGATGTCATGACCGTTCGAGATCACGCTCTTGCCGATCAGATTGCTCGCCTGTACCTGCTGCCCCGCGTTCAACTGCTTGGCGAGCGAGGTCATCGTCGCGTTCAACCCGGCAATGCCCGATACCGTGTTGATCTGTGCCAGCTGCGACGTCATCTGCGAGCTGTCCATCGGATTGGTCGGATCCTGATTCTTCATTTCCGTAACCAGCAGGCGCATGAACGTGTCTTGCATCTCCGCGCCGGTCTTGCCCGCGCCCAACGCCTTCGCTTCGCCGCCCGCCGCACTACTCGTGGCCGACGCGCCTGCCGCGCCGGGCGCCCCCGGCGCACCGGCCGCTTCGCCCGGCGCGCGACGGCCGGGACCGTTGACCGCATCGAGCATCTGCTGCGAGAGACCGCCGCCTGCAGCCGAAGCCGCGTTCGAAATCGTGTTCATCCGTGCTTTCCTTACTGACCGAGGGTCAACGTCTTCAACATCAGCGACTTGGCGGTGTTCATCGTCTCGACGTTGGCCTGGTAGGAGCGCGAGGCGGAAATCATATTTACCATCTCGCGTACCGGGTCGACGTTCGGCATCGTCACATAGCCATTCGCATCGGCCGCCGCATTCGAAGGGTCATACACCACCTTCATCGGCGACGGATCATCCACAATCTTGCTGACCTTCACGCCGCCGATGTCGCCTGCCGGATTTCCCGGAACGCCCTGGCCATGCCCGAGCGGATCCACCTGAAACACAACCTGCTTGGCCACATACGGCTTGCCGTCCGGACCGGCCACGCTGTCGACGTTGGCCAAATTACTGGCCGTCGTGTTCAGGCGCTGGGATTCGGCATTCATCGCCGAACCGGCCACCCGGAAGATGTTCATCATCGAAGACATCGCACCACCCTCACCGTTCGTCCGCTTCGTGCCAGGCCGGCGTCGCACCGTCACCCGCATCCCTTCCGCCCCGTTACCGCGGCGGCCGCCCGATCACTTAACTACCGCTACCGCCGCTTACCGCCGTCAACATCGTCTTCATCTGCTGATTGACGATGTTCAGGCCCGTTTCGTAATGCAGCGCGTTGTCGGCAAAATTGACGCGCTCGTTATCCAGTTCCACCGTGTTGCCGTCCATCGCCGACTGGTACGGCGTCCGGTAGGCCGGCGTACCGTAAGCAGCGCTCGCCGCGGCCGCCGCGCCGGCGACACCGGCGAGATGCCCAGGATGCGTTGCGTCCATCGACAAGCTGCCGTTGCCGCTCGCTGCCCCCATGCCGGCATCGCCTTCCGGGCGGGCCATCGCCAGATAGCCGGTGCGCGAGACGCTGCCGCTGTCCCACACCGGGCCCGGCTTCGCCGCCGCATCCGACCCCAGCGCACTGCGCAGCGTCTTGGCGAAATCGACGTCACGCGCCTTGTAGCCCGGCGTGTCGGCGTTGGCGATATTGCCCGACAGCAACTGCTGGCGATAAGCGCGTACATCCAGCGCCTGGCGCCCGAAATTGAATTCCGCGTCGAGTTTGTCCACGAACCGCCCCTTTCCTTTTCAGGTATGGGACGCATCGTACGGGGAAGCGGTCCACGGCAATTCGAGGATAAAGGGGTAATTGGCGCTTCATTTCGGCAGATAGCGCGTTGCAGCCACTCCCTACAATCCGCTCTAACTGAAAAACCGGAGCAGCCCATGCGCGCCGCTACCCCTATCCGATTGTGGCTACAGACCGTTCGCGCCTTGTTTGGCGTGCCTTCGACGCCGATGGCACGCGCCACGGCGGCGACGCAGGACGCGTCGGCGGCACGCGGTGCGGTACGTGTGTCGGCCGCACGCAACAGCATGCGCGCCACTGCGCAACAACGCGGGGCACCGCGCGTGCGACGTTTGTCGTCATCGCCGTTGTCAAAGCGCGACGCGCTGGCAACCGCCGCCGTCCTGGGCTTGGTTGCGGCCTCGCTGATCACCGTGGTGGCACCGGCGCACGCGCAGGGCAACAACGAGGATCCGGCGCGCATCGTTCAGGCGGCCGAGCGTTTCCTGGTGCAGCAAACGGAAGGGGTGCCGGGCCGCGTCACCATCGCGGTGACGCCGCCGCAACCGCAGGGACTGGCTGCCTGCCAATCCCTGGAAGCCTTCCTGCCGCCGGGCGTACGGCTTTGGGGACAGGCGACGGTCGGCGTGCGGTGCGTCGGAGAACGGCCGTGGACGCTGTATCTGCAAGCGCGCGTCGGCGTCATCGGCAATTACTATGTGGCCTCGCACGGTCTGAGCCCTAACACGGTGATCGGACCAAACGATTTGATGGCACAGAACGGTGATCTGACCACCCTGCCCGCCGTGATCGTCACTGATCCGACGCAGATCATCGGCACCACGACGATGGGCGCCGTCATGGCCGGCATGCCGTTGCGGACCGATTCGGTGCGCGCCGCCGTCGCGATTCGTTTCGGCCAGATCGTGAAGCTGATCGCGCAGGGTAACGGGTTTGCGATTTCGTCCGAGGGCAGCGCCCTGGCGAATGCCTCGGCGGGCCAACAGGTCCGCGTTCGCACGTCGAACGGCGCGATCGTCAGTGGCATCGCCCAATCCGACTCGTCCGTCAACATCCCGTTGTAATGCCTCCGCGACCGCGCATGTCCGCCCTTTCCGCCCCCCTGACGTCGTCATCGTGCCCGACCCGCGCCGGACGCGAGCGCACGGTAGGCCGCGCCACGGCCGGGGGCTGGACACGCGCGTACGGTTACGGCGATTTTGCGCGGGGTTTCTTTGGCGAATGCGGCTTTCCTGCTACACTGGAAGCGCATATAGGAATGCACTCTTCGCCGAATGCGCGGATGCGGTCGACTGTCATGTCTTCTGCGTCGGCGCTTTTCGGCCCTGCAGACCACGCTGACGGGACAGACCGTGAAACTCAACGCGAATCCAAACGACGCGTCGGTGCGACAAGACACGTTGCAACGACAAGCCGCACGGACGCGGCCGAATCCGAACGCGGAGGCGGCTGCTGGCGCCACCAATGTATCGGGGCAGCAACAGATTGCGTCGCCGTACGATGCGAGCGGCGCCAACGCGTCCCAACGTATTGGCGGAGACGCTCGCGTCTCGCATCGCACGTCGCAATTGATGGCCGCGGCAAACGATCCCAGTCACGACGTCGACATGAATCGTGTCGCCGCGATCAAGGCGGCGCTGGCCAATGGCTCCTATCAGATCGATTCTTCGCGGATCGCCGACGGCATGCTCCGTGGCTCGCGCGAACTGATGTCGCCGAACGGCGCGATCTGAGCGTTATCCCCTGTTTCTCTGACATCACCCAGCCGCGTTTCACGCCGCTGGGTCGCTTTGTTGTTTTCGCGCTGCCTCCGCTTCCCGCGTCCAAACCGGGTGACAGGCGGCTGCCGTCTTGCGCTTCGCTGGAACTTCCGTGATGACACCGACCCTCTCGCTCAATTACGCCGTATTGCTGACCTTGCTCGACCATGAAATTGCCGCCTTGCGACTATTCGTGACGACCTTGCAGGAAGAGCAGCAACTGCTGGCGCGCAGCACCGATGTGTCGACGTTGCCCGATATCGTGACGCGCAAGACCGAACTGTATAGACAATTGAGCGATTTGGGCCGGCAGCGGACTTCGTGGTTTGTCAGCGCGGCATTGTCGGGGATGCAATCGTTATTGGAGCGCACCCGTCAATCGGATCCCGCTGTCACGCAAGAAATCGCGGCGAAATGGGAAACGCTGTTGGGACTTGCACGGAGCGCACGCGCCAGTAACGAAACGAATGGTCGACTAGTCCGGACACGTATGGTGTACAACCGGTCGGCGCTCGACGCGATCCGCGTTGCAAGCGGCGCGACGACATTGTCGACCTACGGCGCAGACGGACGGATGGGGTGACGTCGGCACTGTCGCCCGATGAAAACGATTTTATAGACTGCGACCATCCGCCGCATGTTCGATTTAGTAAATAATCAAGCGACTGTTCGTCAACTGTTATGTGACGAAATATCCGAACGATTAACAGCTTGTTGCATTTATACCGAGGAAATTTCTAAAGTTCCCCTGGGGTAGGCCGTTAAGGCAGGAAACCTCCCTCGGGGAACTGCTGTGAAATTGAATCCATCCTTACCGGGTCAAACGCCCGCGGCCTTGCAAAAGCCGACCGTTGGCAACCAGGCAGGCGCCTCGGCGTCACCGCTGACGCCTGCCATTCTTGCCAACACCACCAT
The DNA here is from genome assembly GCF_039852015.1 of Robbsia sp. KACC 23696. NCBI lineage: Bacteria > Pseudomonadati > Pseudomonadota > Betaproteobacteria > Burkholderiales > Burkholderiaceae > Robbsia > Robbsia sp. KACC 23696. Next base: position 871,665 of record NZ_CP156628.1, read on the forward strand.
TGCCAGCGGCAGTGTGTCGTTTTCGCCGATGACGGCAGCATTGCTAGCTGCCGCCAGCGATCCGAGCAACGACATCGACGTGCCACGTGTGGACGAACTGCGTTCGGCGATCGCCAACGGTACGCTGCGCATCGACGCCGCGAAGATCGCGGACGGTCTGCTGGTGACGACACAGGAGCTGATCCAGATGCCCAACTAAGCGGGCTGTCTGGCGCCGGAGCACGTGCCCGCCGTTGGCGGGATGTGTGTCGACACGTCGTCGGATCGTCGTCGAGCGGAATCACGTCGATCGCGCGCACTATGCATTATTTTATCTGGCACGCCCTATCTTCTCTTATCGTCTGCGGCACTCGGCGGTATAGTGGGACTCTGTGAACTTGCGCGCCGTGTGCGCCTTCGTGCCCTGATGCTAACTGCTGACGTCGCTTCTCAATTCGCTTCCATCGCGCTTCGTCATCTGACCCGCGAATATCCGAATAGCCTGCTGCACGTCCTGGCCGATGACAACGATGCCGTCACGCCGCGCCAACTGCATCCGGTGTTCTACGGCAGTTACGATTGGCACTCCTGCGTGCACGGCTACTGGCTGCTGGCCTCGCTGCTCGAGCACTTCCCCTCAGTCCCGCAACGCGAAACGATCCGCACGACGTTCGATGCCCATTTGACGCCGGAACGGTTGGCCGGTGAGGTCGCGTATTTTGAACGGCCTACCGCACGGGGCTATGAGCGGCCTTATGGCTGGGCCTGGCTGCTGGCGTTACAAGGCCAATTGCATCGCATGGCCGAGTCGGGCGATACCGATGCACGCCGCTGGCACGACGCCTTGCGCCCGCTTGCGGATCTGCTGGTCGCACGCTTCACCGAATTCCTGCCGAAGTGCACCTACCCGTTGCGCGTCGGCACCCACTTCAACACCGCGTTTGCGTTGGCGCTGGCGCTCGACTACGCGCGAGATGTCGGCAACGCGCCGTTTGCGGCACTGCTCAACGATACCGCCGTGCGGTGGTATAGCGAGGACCGCGGTTATCAGGGCTGGGAACCGGCTGGGGACGAGTTCCTGTCCCCGGGCTGGATGGAGGCCGACCTGATGCGGCGCGTCCTGCCGGCCGACACCTTCCTGTCCTGGTTCGATGCGTTTCTGCCGGATCTGCTGAAAGGGCAGCCAGCGGCGATGTTCGTTCCGGCGACGGTAAGCGATCGCAGCGACGGCAAGCTGGCGCATCTCGACGGTTTGAATCTGAGCCGTGCCTGGTGCCTGCGGCAGATCGCGCAGGCGCTACCGGAAAACGACGCACGGCGCGCATTGCTGGCGAACACGGCGCATGTGCATTTGACGCAGGCCCTGGCGCAGGTCGAGGGCGACTACATGGGCGAGCATTGGCTGGCAACGTTCGCGCTTCTCGCGCTGATGGCGGAGCCTGATTGACCGGGAACGCGTACGATGCTTTGCGGCGCAATGCCAAGCGCACCGAGAACGATTTATCGCATGCCGCTACTCTTGATCGACCTCTGGCCAGAGCTTAGGAAACAGGAAGCGCAGGCTACGGAGCGGTAGGCTGAACGTCAAATCGCCGCGGTGCGTCGGGGCATCGAGTAGACCAAAATCCTGCAAGGAACGAACGATTCGGCGTTTGTTGACGTCACTGACATTGCCCAACATTTGCCCGAATTCGGCACGCGTGGCGGCACGCGTGCGCATCACAAACTCCATCGGGAGCACGGCAGCGTCTGCTTTTATAACGGATTTTTCTGATCCAAGCGCCCAAGGATGAGCCTCGAGATAATGTAAAAGATCTTTCGTCCGCTCTGTAATTCCGTCGAAATCGGTCATCCGAACCATAAACTCGGCCTGATCGATGCAGCAATCCAGAAAGAATTCGACAAATTGAACAAGGCCCTCCTGCGAAAGGTTGCCGCGCCCATCCAGATCATTACGACGTGATTGGTCTGCCGCACTCAGCCTTGCATAGTACTCTGCGTGTGAGCGTGCAAGTCCTCGTAGCGGAGACCATAATCCGTGGGTCAACGCAGCAGCCCGCAAAGCAAGGTGCGAATGCAGACGGGCAACGCGCCCGTTACCGTCGACAAAGGGATGAATCCATGTCAGGCGATGATGCGAACACGCGATACCGATTAATTGGTACTCCCTTCCACGAATGCGTGCATATCTTGTTGCCCACGCATTGAGTAAGGGTTCAATGAGCTCGGGTCGCGGTGCCAGATGGCGTCCTACGGTAACGTCACTCTGCCGTATCTCTCCTGGGAGGATCGCCTCCCCTTCGCCGGTGAAGCGATCCTCTGCAGGCAAAAACGCGAAGAAACGATCGTGTAAAACAGAAATTCGTTCAGGCTCGAACAACGCGCTGACGGTCAGCCCGGCCCAGTCCTGCTCCAGAGTCGATTCGGCTTCGATATGCGCCATCGCAAAGAGCTGCTTTTTTCGCTCCGCATCGTCGACAGCATAATGCCGGTTCAAGGCCGCTTCGATCTTAGCTGGCGTCGTATGTTGCCCTTCGATCTTATTCGTGTAGTACGAATTCATCGCGCGCAATTGCGGGATCAACGCCCGCGCCATTGGCGTTTCTGTCATCGGAATCAATTTCTGAGACAGTTCAATCAAACGAGAGGCACGTTCAAGGAGTGGCTCAAGCATTCGATCTTCGGGATAGAGCGGCTCGAAAGACACCACGCTGCTAGCCATGCTGGTCGTCCAGATAAATGTAGAGTTCTTTGTACACCAATAAACGCCACAAGTCTTTATATTAAAACACTAATTCAGAATTTATGTAGTGTTCCAAGTAGAGTTGCATGTAGGGTTCGAGACGGGCGTGATGGGCGACACGAAGCGTGGTCGAGGATGGTGAGGACAGGGGATGCACGTGTCGCTTGCCCGGTGCGCCGTGACCGGTGCCGGGCCGTGAGTCGTGCGGAAAGAAAAGACAGAGTGAGCGCGCCGTCACCTACTCGGAATGCGACGGCGGCAGGGCGTAGGGCGACACAGTGCCCCTTCGTTGCCGCCCTTTAAGACATTGCCGGCGCGAACTCGCGCATTTTGGCGCGCAGCCGGCCCACGGCCTGGCTGTGCAATTGGCAGACGCGCGATTCGCTGACTTCCATCACGGCGCCGATTTCGCGCAGATTCAGGCCCTGCTCGTAGTACAAGCTCAGCAACAGCTTTTCCCGATCCGGCAGACGCTCGATCGCCTCGATCAAGGCCCCGCGAAACGCGCCATCCATCAGCGTCGCGAGCGGGTCGGTCTTGTCCACGCAGTGCCGGTCCAGGAACGATTCGTCACCGCCTTCGCGTTCGAAATCTTCGTAGTAGAACAGCTGGCTGCCGTGCAGGTCCTGCAGCATCGACTGGTACTCGTCCAGCGGCAGTTGCAGGTGCTCCGCGACTTCCGATTCGGTCGCCGAGCCGCCCTTGCGTTGCTCGACCTCGTGCACGGCTTTTTCCACCTGGCGCGACGAGCGCCGCAGACTACGCGGCAACCAGTCGTTCTCGCGCAGCTGATCGAGAATCGCACCGCGGATCCGTTGGCTCGCATAGGTCTCGAATTGCGCGCCGAGTTCGCCCTTGTAGCGGTTGGCGGCATCGAGCAATCCGATCATGCCGGCCTGGATCAGATCGTCCAGGTCGACGCTGGACGGCAGCTTGGCGACGATATGCAACGCAATCCGACGCACGAGCGGCGCGTAGCGCATCGCTGTATCGTGCATCGACTGTTCGTTTTGCGTCAATTTGCCTTGGGCAGTGTACATCCGCGACTCCTTCGTCACGCAAAATGCGCCGGCACTGCGTGCCGTTGCATCGCCGCGGCCATCGCCTGCGGACCATTCCTGTATTCCTGACGGCGAGCCGTCATGCCACTCGATGCTGCCGACTGCGCCATACGCAGTGCCGCCGAGTCCATCCCAACCGTGCCACCCGTTGCTGCCTGCCCCGACATTCCTGACTGCCCCTCCGCACGACCGCCAGAGCCGCCGCCATCGCCCCCACCCTGCGGATGGCCCACGCCCGCCAGCGGACGCCACGGCCAATGCACGATCTCCGCGCCCACTCGGCGATAATCGATCGCCGCCGGGGCCGTCGGATACGCCGTCACGACGCATCCACCCAAGGCATCGGCGCGCGCCAGACGCACCGCATCGCGGGAGATCACGCCCGCCGGCGACAGCGATATGCCCAGATAGCGCATCGCGACGCCTTTCAGATTCTGATAAGCGGTCTGCGCATCGATCGGCTGCGCCACGCGGTTGAACAGCAGGCGGAACTGCTGGATGCCTTGCGCGAAATGCAAGCGCTTGATCAAACCGTAGGTGGCCGGCATCGCTGCCGGATCCGCATCGAGGACGATCAAAACGTCGTGCGCCTGCGCTGCCAACGGCGTCAACGCACCGGTCTCTCCAACACGCGCATCCACCAGCACCACGTCGAGCGCACCGTTCATCGCCGCCGCCTGTTCGTCGCCGCGCCAGTGACGCAACAGATCGGCCTGATCGTCCAACGGTGCCGGCGCGCCGAGCGTCGGCACGCCGCGTTGCATCTCGTCGTCGAACGGCGACAGTACGTCATCCAAAGCAATGCGCTTTTCCACGATGTCCGCCAACGACGCCGGATACTGACCCTGCCCGGCGTGCTCGTCGATCACCAAGGCGCGCTTCCCGTGAAACCGCAGCGCCGCCGCCAGGTTCCGTGCCGCCGTGGTCGCGCCGGACGCCGCTGCCGGGCCCAGAACGGTCACGATACGCAGGGGACGGCGCGCCACCAGGCGGCGCAATCCTTCGGCTTGGTCGATAACGAACTTATCCATGCGAACTTCCGTAATGTGCCTCGCCGGACGCCGGCTGCGTGCCGACGGTACCCGGATTGGTCGATGCCTGCAGCGCCGACTGGGCGATACGTTGGTCTTCACCAGCGAACAGCATCGCCAAGGCCTCGGCATCGGGCTGGAACGGCGAGACCCGGTGCGGATCGCTGAAGGCATTGTCGATCAAATATCCCCGACGAGCCACTCGCAGATCCTCCGGAACCTTTTGGCCGTTCGACACATAGTGCACGGGCAGGCGATGACGCATGACCGTGTCCAGCGCGGCACCGATGCCGTTCGATTCGTCCACCTTCGTGATGATGCAGCCGCTCAAGCCACTTTCGGACTCGCCGGCATTGCCGCCACCCGCCGCATTGATCGCCGAACCGTAAGCGCGGACGACTTCGTTCAGCGTGTCGCCATGACTCGTCGCGTTCAACAGCAGCAGCCGCTTGACCGGCATCTGCGCACCGCGCAGCATGGCCACCTGCTCCGATACCGCACGGTCACGCTGGCTCATGCCGATCGTATCGATCAGCACCATATGCTTGTTGCGCAGCTCGGAAAGCACCAGGCTCAGGTCCGATGCATCCTTCACCGCATGCACCGCCACGCCGAGGATCCGACCGTAGATGCGCAATTGTTCATGCGCGCCGATCCGATACGAGTCCGTCGTCAGCAACGCCACCCGATCGGCACCGTGGCGCATGACCGCGCGGGCCGCAAGCTTCGCCGTGGTGGTCGTCTTGCCGACACCGGTCGGCCCCATCAGCGCGAACACCCCGCCGCGCTCCATCAACGCGTCTTCGTTGTCCAGCACCGGCAGATTGCGCTCGAAGGTCGCCCTGACCCAGGCAAGACCTTCTTCCGCCGTGCCGACCGCGGGCAGCTTGTCGAGCATCAAGCGCACCAGCTGCGCCGAGAAACCGCACGCCAGCATCATCTGCGTCACGCCATTGCGTACCGGGTCGCGACGGATCCGCTCGCTCTGATCGATCGCTTCCAACTGCAAGCCCAAGGCACCACAGAGATTGCGCATCTCGTCCAGCACGGCGCTGGCACTGCGCGGGCTTGTGGCGGTGTCACTGCCATTGGCCGATGCCGATGCCGATGCCGATGCCGATGCCGATGCCGATGCCGATGCCGATGCCGATGCCGATGCCGCGGGAGGGACCGCGTCCGCCGCCGGTGCGGCCGCCTCGAATGCGTCGGCAACTGTCTTGTTAATCGGGGACGGTGCCGGAACGTTGCCGGCGTCCGCATCGACGCCGAATGCATCGTTCAGCAGCGACGCGCTCGCATCCGCTGGCGCGGCGGCGACGTTTGACTGCGCACCAGGCGCCACGCGCGCATCCAGCGGCGCATTCCCGGCGCTATCGGTCGATGTGCCCGCATCCGTCTGCGCGGCGTCGCTGGCGATCGGTGCCGCTACGGTCGCTTCTGCCGCTGCCGCCGACGGGGCGCTTGTGTGTGCGCCATCCGCCTGCAGCGCCGCATCGACGGCCATCTGCGACATCGGCTGCATGGCGCGCAGGCTGGCCGTCGGATTGCCGATGGCGGGATGCGAGCCGGGGAAGGTTGCGAACGACGCCTTGACGCGGGTCGTCGCGGCATAACGCGTCGAACCGTATTCGCGCGCCGACAAGACCGCAGCCGGCGCAGTCGACGTTTGCCGGCTGTGCGGTGCGGCCGCCGTCACGTCCGCTTGCGCGGCGGGATCGGCCAAGGTGGGCGCCGACGGGATCGCCGTGTCCGCCGTGTCCGACGGCGTCTCGACATCCATCAGTGCCGCCTCGGGCAAAGGCGCGCTGTCCTGTTCCTCGCGCGGCATCGTTGCCGGACGCACGATCACTTCGCCCGCGGTGCCGAGTCCGCGCGCGACGGCTTCGCTCGCGGTCATCGGTGCCGGTGCGCTCGTGTGCGCTTGCAGTCCGGCCGCATCACGAGCCAAACGTGCGAGCGTCTGAACCTCGGGAATGCCTCGTTCCGCCCGGGCCAAGCCGAGTACATGGGCTTGCGCCGCGGTTTCGTCGTCGCGTTCCGGGCGCGCCAGACCCGCGACGCCGGACAACGACTGTCCGCGTTCCGCCGCGCGCGCGAACGGCACGGCCGGTTCGTCGAGAAAATAGTCCGGATGCAGATGCGCCGCGTCGTCGCGGTCATCCTCGCTGTGCATGTCGTCATTGCCGTATTCGACGTCGCCGTAGGTGGCAGCATGGCCGAACGCATCGCGCTCCGCGTGCTGATCCTGGCCGTACGCCTGACGGGCTGCGTCGTTCATCGCCGCCGCGCTGCCCGGCCGCGCATCGGCCTCAACAGCTGACGGGCGAGCTTGGCCGCCAAATTCGCTTTGCTGGGTGTCTCGGTCTCCGCCTTGCCTGGGTGACCTCGCTTCGCCGGTCCAGCCGGCGTCAGCCAATCCATCGGCCCCCGGCTGTCCCGGAATCCCACCCGCTGCAGACGCCGCCGGGCTTCCCCGCAGTGCGGCCGCCGCGGCTTCCGCCTCTTCCCGCGCGCGACGTTGCTGCAAATAGGCTGTCTGGGTCGCGCGATGGACGTAAGCCAGCGCCGAAGCGCCATCGTCGCCCACCGCCTTCGCCGCCAGCACGCCGGGCAAGGCGCGCGTACGGTCCTGCCCGTTTGCATTGTCCAAATGCGTCATGGGGCTATGCAGTCCCGGCACGGGACGATACGGCGTCGGCGCGCGCAGCGCTTCTTCCGCCTGGGCCCGCAGCGCGTCGTCGCGCGTCTCGACCGGTTGTGCCAGGCGCCGATCGCGATCGGAGCGCTCGGCAAGCGGGGCTTCATCGCGTGGCGTGAAACGCCGACCTTGTTGCGCACTTGTCGGGCCATCGAAACCCGGCTGCAGCGTCGGAAAGGCCCGACGCGCAAAACCGCCTGGAAGATCGTCGGCCTCGTCCGCCGGACGACCCGGGCGCGCTTGACCCATTCCGCCGCCCGCACCGCCTGCCGTCGAAGCCGGCGTCCGCGCGGGTTCGAACGGACGACCACGGCCCGTGAAACCAAAGGGGTTCGATTGATTCGGCTGGTTTTGCTGCATCGGCGACGGCTGCGAGGGCGCACCGAAGGCGCTCGGTCCATACCCTTCGAACGGCTCGACATCGTCGAACGGATCGGCTTCCATCGGCATCGACGGCGCACTACGCAACGCCGGCTCGACACGAGTCGGTGCGTCCGCGGGCGGCGACGGCGGCACCGAAGCGGCGGCGGACGACAGCGCCGATGGATCTTCGACGATGCCGCTCAGCGAATCTTCCGTCAACGCGACCAGTTCCACGCCACCGTCAACCACCCGGTTCGACAAGACGACCGCGTCGGCGCCCAATTCCGCGCGCACCAGTTTCAGTGCTTCACGCGACGAGGGAGCGAAGAATTTACGGACTTTCAAACCTGACCTCCGATCGTAGTCGTCACGCGGATCGTGCGGCTATCCGGCACTTCCGCATAGCTCAGGACCTTCAATTGCGGCATGCTCCGACGCAGGAAGCGGGCAAGCAGGGACCGCAACCCGTGCTGTACCAGCATCACCGGCGGGAAGCCTTGATTCTGTTGCTGCATCAGCGCGTCCTGCGCCTGCTGCAGCAGTGTATTCGCCAGCCCCGGCTCCAGACCGCCGCCGTTGCCGTTAGACAACGCTTGCGACAGGATACGCTCCAAACCCGGCTCCAGACCAATTACATACATTTCGCCATTGCCCGGCGCGACTTGCTGCGTGATCGCGCGACCCAACGCCAAGCGCACCATTGCCGTCAATTCGTACGGATCGCCGACCTTCGGCGCATGTTCGGCCAGTACATCGAGGATAGTACGCATATCGCGAATCGGCACGCCTTCGTCGAGCAGCCCCTGCAGCACCTTCTGCAGCGTCGTCAGCGAGACCACCTTCGGCACCAGATCCTCGACCAGCTTCGGCGCATCGCGCGAGATCCGATCCAGCAACTGCTGCACTTCCTGGCGACTCAGCAATTCCGATGCGTGCGACGTGATCAGATGGTTCAAGTGCGTGGCCACCACCGTGCCCGCGTCAACTACCGTATAGCCCAACAACTGAGCCTGTTCGCGCATGCCGATATCGATCCAGACCGCCGGCAGACCAAACGCTGGATCCCGCGTGGGCGCGCCTTGCAGCGGACCACTGACCTGTCCCGGATTGATCGCCAACCACTGGCCCGGGAACGCATCGCCGGTACCCACTTCCACACCATTCAACGTAATCCGGTACGCATTCGGCCGCAACTCCAGATTGTCGCGGATATGCACCACCGGCGCCAGGAAACCGATTTCCTGCGCGAATTTCTTGCGAATGCCCTTGATCCGCTTCAACAGCTCGCCTTCCTGCGCAGCATCGACCAGCGGAATCATCCGATAACCGATTTCAAGTCCCAGCGGATCGACCAACTGCACATCATCCCAGCTCGCTTCGGTGTTTTCGGGATTGACGGCGTTTTCGAGGATCGGCTTCGGCGCGGCCGCCTCGGTGGCGCGACGCTCCGCCAACTGGCGCATCTTGCGTGCCAAGAAAAACAGACCGCCACCCAGCAGACCAAACGCCAGATGCGGCATGCCGGGGATCAGGCCCATGCCGGCCAGGATACCGCCGGTGATCGCCAGGACCTTCGGGTTCGTGAACAGCTGACCGGTGATCTGCGTGCCGACGTCCTCGTCCGTCGCGACGCGGGAGACGATCACACCGGCCGCGGTCGAGATCACCAGGGCGGGGATCTGCCCCACCAGGCCGTCACCGATCGTCAGCAAAGTGTAGTTCGAGGCCGCGTCGCCGACAGCCATATGGTGCTGGACGACGCCGATGATCAGGCCACCGACGATATTGATCGCCATGATCATCAGCCCGGCCACGGCATCGCCGCGGACGAACTTCGACGCACCGTCCATCGAACCGTAGAACTCGGCTTCCTGCGCCACGGCGACGCGACGCTTGCGGGCGTCCGTTTCATTGATCAAGCCGGCGTTCAGATCGGCGTCGATGGCCATCTGCTTGCCGGGCATCGCATCCAGCGTGAAGCGCGCGGACACTTCGGCGATCCGACCCGCGCCCTTCGTGATCACCATGAAGTTGATGATGACGAGGATGGCGAAAACGATGATGCCGACCGCGTAGTTGCCGCCGACAAGGAAATGGCCGAATGCCTCGACCACCTTACCCGCCGCGTCCGGGCCGGTATGGCCCTCCATCAGCACGATCCGCGTGGAGGCGACGTTCAGCGACAGGCGCAACAACGTCGAGAACAGCAACACGCTCGGGAAGGCGGAGAAATCGAGCGGCTTTTGCGTGTAGAGGCTGACGAGCAACACCATCACCGACAGCGCGATGTTGAACGTGAACAACAGATCGAGGATGAAGGCCGGCAGCGGCAGGATCATCATCCCGAGGATCATGATGATCAGAATCGGACCGGACATCCCCCGCAGTCCGGCGCCGTTGGCGCCGGCAGGCATGCCGAGCATCGCAGTCAGGCGATTCATGCGACGCTCCTTGCGATCATCCGCGCGGCATCGCGTGCGGAGACGGCGTGCGCACGTGCGTCACGGGCGCCTTGGGGCGTCCGATCGGCATCGCTTGGGCTGGAATGGCGCACTGGGGACTCTCCGCTGGGATTCTGGGGAGGGCGCGTTCCGCGACAACCGCGGTGTGCCGCATTCGACTGCGGCGCTACAGACGCACTCCGACGGAATGCATTATTACGGGAGGACGCCAGCGGCGATCGAACGATAAGGTGGCGGAAATCCCCTTACTTCTGCAGATCGGCGCCCGCGGCGGGCGCCGGCCGGGCGCGTCAAGGCGCGCCGGTCTCGCGGATGCTCGACGGATCGACGTCGCTGACGGCCTCGTCGGCCATACCGGCCGGGCCGCCGCGCGTTCCGCCACCGGCGGCGGCTTTGGCCTCGGCGGCGTCGGCGGCCGCCGCATCGAGTGCCGCGTCGTCTAAATCGCCGTCGCTTCCCGACAACGACTGCGCGCTGACGGCCAATTCGTCCGGGACGAGGACGTCTCCGGGGCGATCCGGATATTGTCCGCCCTCGGCGTGCCAGCGACGCAACTGGAATACCCAGGCCAGCACTTCGGCGACCGCACCGTACAGCTGCGCGGGAATTTCCCGGTTCAACTGCACGTGCTTGTAGAGCGAACGCGCCAACGGCGGCGCTTCCAGCACGGGTATGCCGTTTTCCTTGGCGATTTCCTTGATGCGCGCCGCCACCAGATCGGCGCCCTTCGCCACCACGCGCGGGGCCCGCATGCCGTTGTCGGCGTAGCGCAAGGCCACCGCGAAGTGGGTCGGGTTCGTGATGATGACGTCCGCGGTGGGAATCTGCGACATCATCCGGCGGCGTGCCATCGCGCGCTGCTGCTCGCGGATCTTGCCCTTGATATGCGGATCGCCTTCGTTTTCCTTGTACTCGCGCTTGACCTCTTCCTTGGTCATGCGCAGCTTCTTCGCGTGCGACCACAGCTGATAAGGGACGTCCGCCGCCACTAGCAGCAGCATCGCACCGACCGTGGCGGCACAGACGACGCCGACCATATTCGCCGCGTGCGGCAGCGCCACGCGCACCGGCTCGGTCAGCAGACCGATCACATCGTCCTTGTAATGGAGCGCCACCAAGGTGGCCACGGTGCCAACCAGCACGCACTTTGCGATGCCCATGCCGAGCTGCGCGAGAGCGTGGGTCGAGAACATCTTGCCGAGCCCGGAAATGGGGTTCAGTCGGCCGAAATTCGGCGCCAGCGGCTTGGTCGTCAGCAACCAGCCGCCCAGCGCCAACGGCGACAACAGCGCCGCGAGCGTGATCGCGATCAGGATCGGGCTGATCGCCATCGCCGCCAGCGTCAGGGCATCGCTGGCCCGATGCAGCATCTGCGTCGGATCCTGGCTTGCCGCGCGATCGAAGATAAAGGCGTGCCGAAACAGCTGCGAGAACTGACCGAGCAGCGACCCGCTCATCATATAAACGCCACCGAAGCCCACGGCCAACAGCGCAAACGTCGACAGTTCGCGCGAACGCGCAACCTGCCCGTCCTCGCGCGCCTGCTCCAGCCGCCGGGGTGAGGCTGACTCGGTTTTTTCGAGATCGCTATCTTCTGCCACGCGCGCTCCGCAGCGGGCGGACGTCGGCCCCGATGGCCGCGCTGTCTCCGCCCCTTTCCTGTCCTGACACTTCCTGCCGAACCCCGCCCGTCCGAACGGGACGGGGTTGTCGACAGAAGGCATTATCGGGTGTCGTACGCAACGCCCATCCGACGATCAGACAAAAAAAGACGGCGCATTTCCCGAAATCGGGCCATGCGCCGTTGGAGTGAGACCGGTATCAGCCGCCTGTCGCGTGCACTGCCCGCAGGGAGTGGTCGCGCCAGGTCGGCGGTAAAGCAGCATCGGAAACGCCGGGCCGCCGATGCGGATCAACGAGACAGATCGAACGATCGATCAGAATCCGAGTTCCGTCAACAGATCGTCGACCTGACTTTGGTCGGTGACGATGTCGGCACGGCCTTCCGGATTGATCTGCGGACCGTTCAGCAAGGACGGTTCCTTGTCTTCGGCCTTGACGCCGCTGACGATCTTGATCAACTCGGCACGCCGTTCGGGCGAGATGTTTTCCAGCAGCACGCCCAGCAGTTGCTGTTCGATGTGATGGACGACGTCCATCACCTTCTTGATCACCTGGCCGGTCAGATCCTGGAAATCCTGCGCCATCATGATTTCGAGCAACTGGGCATTGATCGTTGCCGACTGTGCCGACGTCGTTTGCAAGAAAGCACGCGTTTCGTTGACCAGCGTGCGCGAGGCGTCGATGTCCTGGGGCGCGTCATACCATTTCTGCCAACGCCCATCCAGCGCATTGGCTTCCTTGTTCAACTTGTCCGCCAGCGGCATCGCCACGTCGGTCGCGTTCAACGCGCGCTCGGCAGCCTGCTCCGTCATCGCCGCGATATACGTCAGTCGATCCCGTGCATCCGGGATGACTTCGGCCGCCTGCTCGACCTGCTTGTCGAGGCCCAATTCGCGCATGCTGTCGCGCAGCATGCGCATCAGTTGTCCGATGCGGGCCGTCATCCGCTCCGCCGGATCGGCGGAATCCACACCGGTACCGGATTCATGGCCCGCAGCAGCAGACGCGACGGATGCCGTCGAAGCTGGCTGATCGGCCGCGTCGGCAACGGGTGCCACCTGCATGTCGGTCTTTACTTCGCCTTTGGCGGGCGGCGCCCCGAACAGTTCGTCATCGATATCCACGACCGCATCCTCGCGCTTAGTCATCTCACGCCCCAGCCTTCGCCATCTTCTCGCGGATCTTGGAGATCTTTTCGTCGAGAATCGCGGCGGTGAACGGCTTTACCACATAGCCACTCGCCCCGGCTTGCGCCGCGGCGATAATATTTTCCTTCTTCGCTTCCGCCGTGACCATCAACACCGGCAAATGTGCCAGCGCCGGATCGGCACGGATCGCCGTCAGCATCTGCAGCCCGTCCATATTCGGCATATTCCAGTCGGAAATAACGAATTCGTACGACCCCGCCTTCAGCTTAGCCAGCCCCATCGCGCCGTCTTCGGCTTCATCGACGTTGCTATAACCCAATTCCTTGAGGAGGTTCCGCACGATGCGACGGATCGTCGGAAAATCGTCCACCACAAGAATCTTTATCGAAGTATCCATCGTTTGCGCCTCTGAAAACCTGTACTTAATCTCAAATTAGTGAGCGCCCTATCCTGCCGTCCGCCGGATGCGCCGCGAGAAACACATCGGTCTCTCGCAGACCCACCCGTCTAACGCCGTTTCATAGGATATCGGCATGAATCCGCATGATCTTGAGGGCAGATTGCACTCAATCGCGTACTATACGCGATGTGCGCGCTCGCCCATCGACAGCAATTTCTGCATGACGTGGTGCGTCATTTGCTGGACCGACACCGACTCACACGCGGCACCGATCAGCACCGCTTCTCGCGGCATCCCGTACACCACGCAGCTGGCCTCGTCCTGCGCAAAAGTGTAGGCGCCGGCGCGACGCATCGCACCCATTCCCACCGCGCCGTCCTTGCCCATTCCCGTCAAGATAACGCCGATCGCGTTCTTGCCGGCAAACTCCGCCACGGAATTGAATAACACGTCGACCGAAGGGCGGTGCCGATTGACCGGCGCCGCATCGCTCAAGGCCGCCACGTAGTTGGCGCCACTGCGCGCCAACGACAGGTGGAAATCGCCCGGTGCGATATACGCATGGCCCGGTAGCAGCCGCTCGCCGTGCTCCGCTTCCTTCACGGCGATCCGGCACAAGGAATCCAGGCGTTTGGCAAAGGACTTCGTAAAGCCGGCAGGCATATGCTGCGTGATCAACACCGCCGGAGCGTCCGACGGCATCGGCATCAGCACTTCCTTGATCGCTTCGGTACCGCCGGTGGACGCGCCGATCGCGATCAGCTTTTCCGTCGATACCAGCATATTGCGCAGCGGCGACACCGCTGCCGGCGCGCCGGCTGGCGCCGCGGCGCCAGCGGCTGCGGGCGCACGTGCGGCGAGAGGCCGCACCTTGGCGCGCGATGCGGCGCGGATCTTGTCCGCAATGATCTGCGTGTAGTCCAGCAGGCCGTCGCGGATGCCGACCTTCGGCTTCGACACGAAGTCGACGGCACCGAGTTCCAGCGCGCGCATCGTGATTTCCGAGCCGCGCTCCGTCAGCGACGACACCATGACGACCGGCGTCGGGCGCAAACGCATCAGTCGTTCGAGAAAATCGAGACCGTCCATCCGCGGCATTTCGACGTCCAGCGTCAAGACGTCCGGATTGTGCTGCTTGATCAGTTCCCGTGCGACGAGGGGGTCCGGCGCCGTGGCGCACACCATCATGTCGGGCTGGCTCGAGATGATTTCCGTCATCAGGCTGCGTACCAACGCGGAATCATCGATGCAAAGGACGCGAATCTTCGGGGTAGACATCACATCGTCTCAGTAATGGTTTTTGTTGTTGGCGAAGCCGGCGGCGTCGCGGGCGCCGGGCGCCGGATAAAAAGTTCGACCCTCGACTTCGGCGCGGGCGCGGCCCCCGAAGTGACCGCCGACGCCGTGGCCGTCGCGCCCGCCACGGCCGCGGTTTTCGTCGACGTCACGCCGGAGGTGGCTGCGGCCGGACGCGGCGCGGTGCCGCGCGCGGCGGCCCCGAACAGCTGCATCGTTTCCGGGGCGCGGCGCGCATGCCGGTCGCGCATCGCACCCATTTCTTCGGCCATTGCCTTTTCACGTTGCGCCAGCTCGATCTCCGCGGTGCGGCTGACCGGATCGGTCACGCGCACGTCCAGCGGCAGCTTGCGCACCATGGCGCGCCCGCTCGTCGGCATATAGGCAACCTTGCGCGGGTGCTCCCCTTGTAGATCCTCGGCGACGATCCGAATGCCTTCGAGCGCCAGATAACGGCGGACAAAGCGCGAATTGTCGTCGCCGATATTCAAGGTGTGCATCCGCTTGAGCACCGCGGCGCCGCCGAACACCTTCGCTTCGAGCGAGGCACGGCGCGCGCCGCGCTTGATCAATTCGTTGATCAGCACTTCCATCAAGAAGGAGCCGTAACGCATCGCGTCGGACAAGGCGCGCGACGGATCGCCGCCGCCGTCCGGCAGCATGAAATGGTTCATGCCGCCCAATCCCGAATAAGGATCGCGAATACAGGCGGACACGCAGGAACCCAGCACCGTCGTCAGCACCATATCGTCGCTGGTGACGAAGAATTCATTCATCAACAGCTTGACGCCCGGCTTGCCGAAATCCATATCCTGATAGAAATGGTTGGCTTGCGGCAGCGCACTCATCGACGGTTACCCGCAAGCGCAGCGGCACGACTGTCGCCGGCGGCAAGCAGATTCGACGAGGCAGCCGGCTCCGACGTCCGCTCGTAGACCGTCTGTCCCTTCAAGCGGAACGCCGAGGTCATATACGAGAAGTTCTCCGAGTGTCCAGCGAACAACAGACCGCCCGGCTTGATCAGCGGCGCGAACGTTTCCAGGATGCGCGCCTGCGTCGGCTTGTCGAAATAGATCATCACATTGCGACAGAAGATCACATCGAACGGGCCCTGGCGCTGCACCTGCTGCCACGGCGGTGCAATCAGATTGCACTGCTCGAACGAGACCATCGCGCGCAGCGCATCGTTGACGCGCACACGACCTTCGCGCGAGCCGGTGCCACGCAGGAAAAAGCGTTGCAGCCGCCCGGTGGGAAGACCCTTGACCTGGTCCGCCGTGTAGATACCGGCCGATGCCGTCGCCAGCGCCTGCGTATCGATATCGGTGGCGAGCACCTTCGCCTGACCCTGACGTCCCGCCGCTTCGGCCAGCGTCATCGCGATCGAGTACGGCTCCTCACCGGTCGACGCGGCGCAGCACCATACATTCAGCGGCGACGTATGCTTGGCGGCGAATTCGGAGAGAATCGGGAAATGGTGTCCTTCACGGAAAAACGCGGTCAGGTTCGTCGTCAGCGCATTGGTGAACGCTTCCCACTCCTGAGGATCGCGGCTGCGCTCCAGATTATCGAGATAGGTCGAGAACGATGGAATCCCCAGCACGCGCAGGCGGCGCGCGAGCCGGTTGTAGACCATGTCACGCTTCTGGTCCGACAGGGAAATCCCCGCTTCCCGGTAGATCAACGCGCGAATACGGGTGAAGTCATCAGCGGTGAACGGGAAATCGCGCGCCGCTTCAAGGTCGCTGCTAGAGATTCCGGTCACGGCGGAACCGCCGGACAAGCCGTGGCCCGAGGACGTAGGGGAGGACTGTGCATTCGTACGGGACGAAGGCGACAGCGAGCTGGGCGCAGTGCGGAACGCAGTCATGTCAACGCATCAATTCAAGACAACCGTTTAACCGGCCCGGACTGGCGGCTCGTTGCGGCATCTTCGCGCCGCGCCGCCAACCGGACACATCTTCGAGCGGCCCACGGCCCACTCACCGCAGCGCGCCTCGCGCCCAGCCCCAGCTCCTTCGTGCATGCGCCGGTGCGCTTCACTGCGGGACCGATCACGCTCATTGGCCGGCGTGGATGATCCCGTCGATGTTCCTGAACGGTCCGTGATACGAGGTGACGCTTATTAAAACGACTCCCACTCACCTTCCGCCGTGCTCGCCTTGAACGCGCGCGTGCTGCTGCCGATCGGCGCGGACGCCTGTTCGGCGGCCGCCGCGGGTGCCGACGTTGCCGTCGACGCACGCTTGCTGCTCGCGGCGGTCGATACCGCGGCTGCCGCCGATGCAGTGCTGGCCGCGGCCTTCGCGCTACCCGCCGACGATCCGGCACGATCGGCGATACGATTTGCCACCCGACTCTTCAACTTCGGCTTCGATGCTGCGCCACCAACCGGCTTCGCGATCACGACCGGCGCCATCGTCGGCGCCACGCGGGCCGCAGTCGATCGTGCCGCAGCCGCGGCCGTAGCCGGCGTCGACCCCAGCTGATCCAAACGATAGTGGCCGAGGGCCGTATTCAATTGCCGCGTCTGCTCTTCCAGCGATGCGGCCGCGGCCGCCGCCTCTTCCACCAAGGCAGCGTTCTGCTGCGTCACGCCATCCATCTGCGTCACGGCTTGATTCACTTGCTCGATGCCGCCGCGCTGCTCTTCGGACGCGGCGCTGATTTCGCCCATGATGTCCGTCACACGCCGCACCGCCTGCACGATCTCGTTCATCGTGGCGCCGGCACGCGCCACCAATTCGGAACCGCTGTGTACTTTCTGCGCCGAATCACCGATCAGCGCCTTGATTTCCTTCGCCGCCGCCGCGCTGCGCTGCGCCAGACTGCGCACTTCGCCCGCAACCACCGCGAAACCACGCCCTTGCTCACCGGCACGAGCCGCTTCCACCGCGGCGTTCAGCGCCAGAATATTCGTCTGGAACGCGATGCCTTCGATGACGCCGATGATGTCGACGACCTTGTCCGAGCTGGCCGTGATGCCCTGCATCGTCACGACGACTTCGCCCACCACCTCACCGCCGCGCGACGCGATTTCCGACGCGTTGGCCGCCAATTGGCTGGCCTGCCGCGCGTTGTCGGTGTTCTGGCGAACCGTCGTCGTCAACTGATCCATGCTCGACGCGGTCTGCTGCAACGACGCCGCCTGCTGTTCGGTACGCGACGAGAGGTCCGTATTACCCGCGGCGATTTCGCGCGCGCCGACACCGATACTGTTGGCGCTCGACGTCACCGTGCGCAGCGTGCTCGACAGACCGTGCTGCATCGCATCGATCGCTTCGAAAACCCGGCCCATCTCATTACGCGAGCCATCGCCATACGTATTGTCGACGCGCTGCGACAAGTCGCCGGCCGCGATCCGGTGGAATAAACCCGTCGCGGCATCCAGCGGCGCAATGACCTGACGGCGCAGCAACCACAGCGTGGCCAGTCCGAATCCCACCGCCACGATCAGCGCGACGACGATGGCGACATCGAGCATCGATAAACGGTCATGCGCGGCGCTCAGCATCTCGTTGGTGGAGGCCTGCAATGTCGCACCGGCACTGCCCATCTGGCCGGCGGCGACCGACACGTTCTGCGCCATCGTCTCGATCGCGCCCGTTGCCGCACGCAAGGCGAAATAGCCGACCGCACTGCCGCACACCAGCATCAACACGAAAATACCCACCACCGCCTGCAAGGTGGCCCGGATCGTCAACTGTTTCATCTCTGGTCCGTGCTCCGATCAAAACCGGTTCTACTACCCTTCGGCGTCGCGCCCAACTACGGGGCGCGACCTGTAATGCCATACCGACAGCTTACTGACACCGGCAGTGGACAAAGCCTCGAACAGAGGGGCTTTTCCACTGCCTTTCAATCTGCTTCCGTGCGATCAGGCCGCGACGTTGTCCATCAGCGCCATTTCATCGCTGGTCATCAGGCGTTCGATGTCCATCAGAATCAACAGACGATCGTCGATCGTGCCGAGGCCCGTCAGATATTCGGTATTCAGCACCGAACCGAATTCCGGCGCCGGCTTGATCTGTGCATTCGACAGCGTCAACACGTCGGACACACCGTCCACCACCATGCCCACCACGCGCTGCGCGACGTTCAGGATGATGACCACGGTCTGGTGATCGTATTCGACCGTGCCGAGATCGAACTTGATCCGCATATCGACGATCGGCACGATGACGCCGCGCAGATTGATCACGCCCTTGATGAAATTGGGTGTGTTGGCGATGCGCGTCACCACTTCATAGCCGCGGATTTCCTGGACTTTCAGGATATCGATACCGTATTCCTCGCCACCCAACGTGAACGCAAGAAATTCCTGCGCGACGCCGTCGCCTTTCAGGTGGTGCTCGATGACCGCGAGCGGCGCCGCGCCGCGTTGGCTGGACTGGACGAGTTCGGTGCTCATATGTCTTCCTTTCCCTGGATCGCGTGACGTTTAATATGCCACGCACTGTCATATCGATTGAAAATTACGCACTTACCGCAATGCGACCGTCGGTCGCGCCCGCGTTACGCGGTGCCCCCACATTGCTTTGCGCACGAGGCGTCATATGCATTAGCGGCATCACCTGCCTGAAACTTGAATGACGGCGCGAAATTCCGCGCCCGTCCTCCGCGTTCGCTTTATTCCGCTACGGGCAGGCTCAACAAATCGTCCTTGCCTGCGCGGTTCAATGCGGGCACGTCCAAAATCAGCGCGACGCTGCCGTCACCCAGGATCGTCGCGGCGGAAATACCGAACACCTTCCGGTAATTGGTTTCCAGATTCTTCACCACCACCTGATGCTGACCGAGCAATTCGTCGACCATCATCGCAAAACGCTTGCCCTCGGCCTGCACGATGACAACGATGGCCTTCGTCGGATCGGTGCGCGCATCGTCGACGCCGAACACCTTGTGCAATGCGACGATCGGCAGATATTCGCCGCGCACGCGCAGCACCCGGCCGTTCTCGCCCTGACCCGCGATCGTGAAGATCTCGTTATCGGTCGGCTGCATCGACTCCATGACCGAATTCAGCGGCACGATGAAGGTCTCGCCGCCCACCTTGACGGACATGCCATCGAGGATCGCCAGCGTCAGCGGCAGCACGATGCGCGTCGTCGTACCGTTGCCCTGACGGGTCTGGATCTCGACGTGGCCGCCCATCGACTGGATGTTACGCTTCACGACATCCATGCCCACACCGCGCCCGGAGATGTCCGTCACCTGCTCGGCCGTCGAGAAGCCCGGCATGAAAATCAGCTGGGCGACTTCGTCGTCGGTCATGGCGTCGCTGACGGCCAGGCCTTGCTTCTGCGCCTTCGCGAGAATCCGCTGGCGATTCAGGCCGGCACCGTCGTCGGACACTTCGATGACGATATTGCCGCCCTGGTGTTCCGCGGACAGCACCAATTCGCCTGCCGCTTCCTTGCCGGCGGCCAGACGCACGTCCGGCGTCTCGATGCCGTGATCCAAGCTGTTCCGCACCAAATGGGTCAGCGGATCGATGATGCGTTCGATCAGGCTCTTGTCCAATTCGGTGGCTTGACCGAACGTGACCAGATCGACCTTCTTGCCCAGCTTCGACGCCAGATCACGGACCAGACGCGGGAAGCGACTGAACACATAATCCATCGGCATCATCCGGATGGACATGACCGCTTCCTGCAGATCGCGGGCATTGCGCTCGAGCAGCGCCATGCCGTTGAACAGGCGATCATGCAGGACCGGGTCGAACTTCGAGGCGGTCTGCGCCAGCATCGCCTGGGTAATCACCAGTTCGCCGACCAGATTGATCAGTTGGTCGACCTTTTCCACGCCGACGCGAATCGAGCTGCCTTCCTGCGGCGCGCCGCCGCTCGGCGCATTGCGCGGCGTGACGGTCGCGGCCGTCGCCTGCGGCGCGCCCGCAGCGGCAGGCGCGGTGACCGCTGCCTGCACGGCCACGGCCGGCACCGGTGACATCGACGGTGCCGTATCGGTCTGTGCCGAGACTTCGGCGGCGTCCGCGCTCTCGGCGGCATGGGCCGCGGCCTCGGCGGCGGCTTGCGCCTCTCCGCTGGTCTCGACTTGCGCCGAGGCGGCCGCCGCGGCAGCGCCGCCGTGGTCATAACTGACTTCGATCTGGTCTTCGTCGATGACGAAACAGCACACGGCGATGATGTCGTCCGGCGAGCAATCGCTCTTCAGCCAGACGCTCAACACATTGCCGGTCTGGACGCGCGCCGTAACGGTGCCGAGGTTTGCCAGTTCATCGACGAGCAGCGACTGGTCGCCTTCCTTGACGTCGATCAACCGCACTTTCAGATTGCCGTGGTCACCGCCGCCAGCCGGTGCCGCGGCCGGCGCGGCCGCAGGCGCCGCCGCGGCAACCGACGCCTCCGCGGATGCGGCGATGGCCGGCACGTCGACCCCGGCGATTTCCTGCAACTGACGAATCACATGTCCCGGAGCGGCAGCGGGATCGGTCGTATGGTACGGGTCCGGGACCGGCGCAGCCGGCACCACTGCTGCTGCCGCCGGAGCGGCCGCCACTGCCGGCGCGCCGACCGGCGCCTGGCTGACGGCTTTCAATTTTTCGCCGAGTGCGAGGCCGAGCGCGCGGTCCGGCTCGATGGTGCCGCCCGACTCGCGGTAGGCGCGAAGCTGGACTTCCAGTACGTCCTTCGACTCAAGGAACACATCGACCATGTCCGTGCGCAGCGCCAGCTCACCGGTACGCGCCTGGTCCAGCACGGATTCGAGCACGTGCGTGGTTTCGGCGAGGACGCTGAAGCCGAAGGTGGCGGCGCCGCCTTTGATCGAGTGGGCCGCGCGGAAAATCGCGTTCAACTGTTCCGAATCCGGATGCTGGACGTCGATGCCGAGCAGCAAGCGCTCCATTTCAGTGAGCAACTCGTCCGCTTCGTCAAAGAACGTCTCGTAAAACTGGGTGATATCGAGAGACATGACCGTTGGATCTTCCGGCTGAAAAACTGTTTGTTTCGCCTGCGCGGGTTTCCCGCACCGGGTTTTGCCACGCGAAGAGCCTTGCCCGAAACCCCTCGGACGCTCCTCAGCGTTGGCGCTTACCACGGGTAACGGCACGACTAGGCCTAAACTTCAATCGCTTTGCGAAAATTTTCGCGGCGCAAGACGAATCTGTCGCGAAATCAGGAAGCGATGCTGCCGCGTACGCTGACCAGGACCTCGGTCAGCACTTGCGGATCCAACGGCTTCAACAACCAGCCGCTGGCGCCGGCTTCGCGCGCGGCGGCCTTGAAGTCGTCGCCATCCTCGGTGGTTAGCAACAGGATCGGCGTCTCGGCGTACGGCGCCAGATGGCGCAGACCGGCGATCAATTCGAGCCCGGTCAGCCCCGGCATATTGTGGTCGGTCAGCACCAGATCGAAAATGCGGCCACCGGCGGCCGTGGCGGCGACGGCCTTCTCCAGCCCTTGCCGACCGTCTTCCGCCAACGTCACCGCATAGCCGGCCGCGGCCAGCGTGGCATCGAGGATCAGACGCATCGCCGGGGAGTCGTCGACGGCCAGTACGGTGGGTTTCGTCGTGCTGTCTTGGTTCATGATTTACTCGTGATCTGCTTGTTTGGCGCCTCAGGGCGCGGCTGGGGAGGCGGCTTGACTATTGGGTGCGCCAATCGACGTCGACTGCGCCTGCGCGCTGCGGGCGTTGTCGAGCACCGCCGGTCGGGCACGATCATTCATCAACTGTCGCTCCGACCGCCGGTTCAATACGAGAATACTGATACGGCGGTTGCGTGGATCGACGGCATCGTCGGGATTGAAGGGATTCGTATCCGCCAGCCCGATGACGCGGAGCACCCGATCCTGCGACATGCCGCCTGAAATCAATTCCCGACGCGACGCATTCGCGCGATCCGCCGACAATTCCCAGTTGGTATAACCATTGGCGCCACCGGCATAAGGCGTCGCATCGGTATGCCCTTCAAGGACGAGGCGATTCGGCACCTGATTCAGCACCGGCCCCAATTCGCGCAGGATCGCCCGCATATACGGTTCGACTTCGGCGCTCGCATTGGCGAACATCGGACGGTTCTTCGAGTCGACGATCTGGATGCGCAAGCCGTCACGGGTGACGTCCAGCACGATCTGGTTGCGGAACGCCTTCAGCGCGGCATTGTTGTCCAAGGCGTTTTGAATACGCGTCTGCAAGCTGCGCAAATTGTCGTCCTCGGCATCCTTCTGGATCACCGTGTCCGGCGAGGACGTCGGATCGGGGGCGATGCCCGGCGCCGATACCGGCTTGCCGGCATTGTCGTTGGACGTGGTGTCGCTGGTCGAACGCGCCCCATCCACCTTGCGCTGCTCGCCGTCGCGACGCGTGATATCGGTACCGCCGCCCTTCAATACGCTGCGCCCGTCGGCGGCACGATCGCCGCCGAGGAGAGAGACCTTCAACGGCTGCTTGAAATAGTCGGCGATGCCTTCCAGCTTCGCGCCATTCACGGAGCCCAGCAGCCACATCAACAGAAAGAACGCCATCAGCGCCGTCATGAAGTCCGCATACGCGAGCTTCCAGCCGCCACCGTGCGACTTGGCGCGTACGGGGCCGCCGCGGCGAATGACGATCGGACGTTCGGGGCGCGTTTCCATCAGCGCGACCTCACTTCTTCCTTGACTTCCCTGACGTGCGCTTCCAGCTCGGCGAACGTCGGGCGCTCGCTGCTGAACAGCACCTTGCGGCTGAACTCCACGGCGACGGACGGCTGATAGCCGTTCAAGTTCGCGAGGATGCCGACCTTGATGCACTGCAGTACTTTCGTCGACTCATCGACGCGCTGCTCGACCAAGGACGCCAACGGCGCCACGAAACCATAGGCCAGCAGAATCCCGAGGAAAGTCCCGACGAGCGCCTGGGCCAGCAGCACGCCCAATTGTGCGGGCGGCAGATTCGCCGACGCCATCGTATGGACCACGCCCATGACGGCGGCAACGATACCGAATGCCGGAAGGCCATCGGCGGTTTTATGCAGACACTGCGCCGGCACCTCGCCTTCGGCGTGATGCGTCTCGATTTCCTCGTCCATCAGATTTTCGAGTTCGAAGGCGTTCATGCTGCCGCTGACCATTAAGCGGAAATAATCGACCAGGAAATCGCGAATGACAGGATTACTGGTGATCCGCGGATAGGCTTTGAAGATCGGACTGGCTTCGGGGTTCTCGATATCGGATTCGAGCTTCATCAGCCCTTCCTTCCGACCCTTTGCCAGGAGGCGATAGAGAATCGCCATCAGGTCCATGTACAACTGCTTGTCGTAATGGGTACGTCGCAATAGTGTCGGCAGGACGCGCAAGGTCGCGCGAATCGACTTGCCATTATTGCCGACGATGAAGGCGCCCAATCCCGCACCGGCGATCATCAAGAATTCCGCGGGCTGCAGCAGCGCGGCGAGATGGCCGCCGACCAGCGCATAGCCGCCGAACACCGAAACCAACGTGACGAGATAACCGACAAAAACCAGCACACCGTTCCCCTTGTGGTGCAATTCCCGCTATTTCAAGACAGTGCGATCCAAATCGGATCCCACCGGACACCGCGCGTGCCGCCATCGGACGCCGAACGCGTCCGACACCGCCGCGCCCGCCATCCATCATGGTCAAGCGCCCGAGTCTAGCAGGGTGTTACGGCCGCAAAGGGGAATTTCTGAAGGGTCGACTTCACGCCGAGAGCGGCGCCAGCACTTGCGCGGTCTCCGCCACCGCGTTGAGGGCGAGGTCCGCCATCGTCACGGCGTCCACTGGCATCGTGACATCCGCGTTGATGACGGCCCGCATTGCCGCATCCACGCTGGCGTCCATCGCGCGGCGAGATTGCGCCCGCGTCGCCTTCGACACTTTCGCGACGTTATCCAGCCCGCCACGCTTTGCCGCGCCGGCGTCATCGCGCTCGTCGTGCGGCAGCAGGGCCGCCATCACCGCGTTTTGCTCGACCAAGGCCTCGATACTGATCGCGTCGCTGTCGGCAACGGCCGCAAAGGCCGCTTCCATACCAACGTCTTCCGTCGCGATCGCATCGTCCGCCATCGCTTCTTCGGCCGCGATACGGCCGGCGCGCGTCTTGCCGGCACGCGACGGAGGTTGGCACAGACCGCAGACCATGCCCTGCTTCGGATCGTGCGCATGGACCACGAACTTACCGCCGCAGCGCGAACACGGCGCCGACTGCAACATGCCGCTATCGAAGAAGCGCAACAGCGTCCAGGCACGCGTCAGACCCAGCACCGCTTCGCCACCATGCAGTGCCACGTGCTCCAGATACAGACGGTAGGCACGCAGCGTTGCCTGGATCGGCTCGCAGCCGGCTTCGTCGACCATGAAGCGGTACGTGTTGTAGAACATCGACGAGTGGATGTTCGGCTGCCACGTCATGAACCAGTCCGTGGAGAACGGCAGCATCCCCTTCGGCGGCGACACGCCGCGCACTTCCTTGTAGAGCTTGATGAGGCGCTCGCGGCTCAAACCCACTTCCGCTTCAAGCACCTGCAGTCGCGCACCCAGTTCGATCAATTCGATCGCCAACGTGATTTCGCGCGCTTCGAGGACGACACTGCGGCTGGCCATGGCTGTATCAAATGTAAAAGTTTGTTAGCCGAGCTGCTCAGCAGGCTGTCCTGCAAGCAGAATAGCGGTGTGCGAAGAAGCAGAGTCCACGCTCTTCGTCGTATGGGTCAACGACGACAGTAATGCGTGGTCGTCGAAGCGGAAGCGGCAGAGCAGTTGATTGGAGGACGCCAGACGCACGGTCTGGGCCAACGTCAAGCTGACGAGCACGTCGGCGATCTGCTCGGAGACGCCCAGGCGGAACATTCCCATCGCCTTGTCATCACGCAGCAGGCGTTGGCAGAGCATCAGGTACGACAGATTGACTTCCCTGAGCTCATCGAGTGTGGAATTGCCGAAACTCATGTTCAGTCCCCAGGTGGGCGATAGGTTGACCGTCATCAGCGCACTGTCGCTCTGGGTCAGCCGGTAACTTGGCATCGCCGTGGTTGCGTCTCGTGCTGCAGTGAAGGCATTGTCGCCAACCGGAAGGGCGCCGCATATCGGAAGAAGATGCCTATTCGTGTACAGCGTTTTTCTCACACGCTGTAAGAACATTTCCTACATTTTACTTCGACTTCCCGGGTAAAACCACGCGGAGCCCTGTGTTTACTGGTTCTCGGCTCTTGGCACTAACGGCCCGGGCGCGCAGGACTTTAGGGTGTAAGGCAGAAATTTTTTCGACCTGCGCTGCCATTCGGTAAAACCTGCCCGAAAATACTTCCGGAAAGTAGCAAATTCACCACGATGACCGGTGTTTTTTTGCGACAATAGCGCTGAAACCCCCGTAATACGGGCGTTTGAATCAATCTGCGACCGACAGTCGCAAGCACCCCTGTTTTGTAGGAACAGTCAATTTTACCGAAAAAAATCAATTACAAGAGACTTGAACGGTCACCCTTCAGAATGTGCCCTCCGTGGCCGCTAAACAGCACAGCTTGGTGAAACACGTACGCGATGCTCTAATCGATCCCTCAGGGCGAGGTGGGCGAGGACCTCGATCAAAATGAAGACACCACCGCGCGTGCAAACCAATTAATATTCCGTTCTGCCAGCAACGCTTGATCAGGTGCGAGCGCGAAAGCGCCCGCGCGGCGGCACTCTGACAGAGACAGTAGTAAGTGGGCGAAAGAACTGCAAGCGTTCCTGGCCGCATTGAAAAGAATCGCATGCGAGATCCCATAATGACGAACATCGACCCGGCCCGCGCCGGAGACGCGGCGAACGTCTACCTTGGCCGGCAACCGATCATCGACCGTAACGGTGGATTGGTCGGCTACGAATTGCTCTACCGCAGCAGTTCGCGCAATGCCGCGCTGGTCGCGGACGATACCCAGGCAACGTCGCACGTTATTGCGACGATGTTGGGTGAGTTCGGCATGGGCACCGTTCTGGGCAGCGACATCGGCTATATCAACGTCAATCGCGACATTCTGTTCAGTGACCTGCTCTCGGTGTTGCCGCCGCGACTGTTCGTGCTGGAGATTCTCGAGTCCGTCGAATTGGACGAGGCGCTATTGCGGCGCTGCAAGGAATTGCGCTCGCTGGGTTTCCGTCTGGCATTCGACGATGTCTCGATCAACAGCATCGAGGCGCTGGCCTATCTGCAGCACGTCGATGTGGCCAAGGTCGACTTCTTCCGCTGTTCGAAGACGGACTTGCCCAAGGTGCTGGCGATGGTCAAGCGCGCAGGCTGTATCGCGCTGGCCGAGAAGGTCGAAACGCTGGAAGCCTATAACCTCGCCCGCTCGCTCGGCTTCGATCTGTTTCAGGGCTATTTCTTCTCCCGCCCTGAAGTGCTTTCGTCGCGTCGCCTGCTGACGGACCGCGTGCCGCTATTGAACCTGCTCGGCCTGCTGGGACGCGACGCCGGCGTGCCGCAGATCGAATCCGAAATCAAGCGTATCCCCAAGCTCATCGTGCAGTTGCTGCGTTTTGCGAACAGCGGTGCGCATAGCCTGGCGCGACCGGTGACCTCGTTGCGCGAAGCGACGCTGGCCGTCGGCATTCGACAGATCTCACGCTGGACGCAGTTGCTGCTCTATGCGAACAGTACCGACAATCCGATCCGGACCGACCCGCTGATCCAGATGATCGGGATGCGCGCGCGCTTCATGGAATTGACGACCGAATTCCTCTATCCGGGCGAAGAGGACTTTGCCGATCAAGCGTTTATGACCGGCGTGTTCTCGATGGCCGAATCGATGTTCGGTTCGACCAATATCGACGTGATGAAGGAACTGCGCATTCCGCCCGTCATCGCGGCAGCCATCGGCCCGGAACGACAGGGCAAGTTGGGGGCCCTGCTCGCTTGTGCGGAAGCCGTCGAGCGCAGCGAAGCGGAAGGCATCGAGATCGCATGCGAGCGGATGCCCGGCATGGAGCCGGAAGATGCAGGCCGCATCAGCCTGGCGGCGCTGCGTTGGATCACGCAGTATTCGCTAAACGTCTAAGGAGACTGGAAGGTCTGCACGACCAGCCAGATATTGGCCAGGGAAATCGCGACGAAGAAGACCCACGCAACCATCTTGGTGAGCCAGCCGTTCGCCAAGGCGCCCATCAACGTGCGGTCATTGGTCATCCGGATCAGCGGCCATAGCGCAAACGGCAATTGCAGGCTCAGGACCACCTGGCTTGCCACCAGCAACATACCGATCGCATGATCACCGGCCCAGGCCACGCCGATAAAGGCCGGGATCAATGCGAGGCCGCGCGTGATGATGCGGCGCTGCCAGCACGGTATCTTCAGCCGCAGAAACCCTTCCATCACGACCTGTCCCGCCACGGTGCCGGTGAACGTCGAACTCTGCCCCGATGCCAGCAGCGTCAACGCGAACAAGGTCGCCGCCAGACCGGTACCGACGATTGGCGCCAGCAGTTTGTAGGCGTCCTCGATCTCGGTCACGCCCTGATGACCAGTCGCATGAAACGCGGCGCCCGCCAGGATCAGAATTGCGGCATTGATCAGCATCGCCAGAACCAGCGAGCCAATCGTATCGATCCGCAGCAGACGGATGGCATCGCGCTTCTGCGGCAAGGCATTGCCGGCGACGCGCGTCTGAACGATCGACGAGTGCAGATACAGATTATGCGGCATCACCGTCGCGCCCAGAATCCCGATGGCGAGATAGAGCGGTTCCTGCGACGACAGCGTCTGCCACGACGGCACCAGGCCGGCGGCCACTGCAGGCCACTGCGGCTTGACCCAGAACAGCTCGACGATAAAGCCGATGCCGATGGTCGCGATCAAACCCAACATGATCGCTTCCAGTTGCCGAAAGTTCTTCCCCTTTAGACCGAGCACGATCAGCGTATCGAGTGCCGTCAGTGCGACACCCCAGCCCAGCGGAATGTGCAGCAACAGATGGAAGGCCAACGCGCCGCCCAATACCTCGGCCAGATCGCAGGCGATGATCGCGATCTCGGCGAGGGCCCATTGACCATATGCCACCGCGGGACGATAGCGCTCGCGCGACAACTCGGCGAGGTCGCGCCCCGTGGCCACGCCTAGGCGCATCGTCAGGCATTGCAGCACCATCGCGACCACGCTCGACAGCACGACGACGAATAACAGGCTATAGCCGTATTTCGAGCCGGCCTCGATGTCGGTCGCCCAGTTCCCCGGGTCCATATAGCCAATCGACACGAGCAGGCCCGGACCGGCGAATTTTGCCAAGCGAGAGAACCACGGCGCATCGGGCGCAATCTGGACGCTGCCACGCACCTCGGACGGACAGAACGGCGCGGTGGCCGTCGTCGGCAGCTTGAAGGGGAACTTGAAAATCGGCAATTGACGTGAGCGCTTTATAACGCGGTAGCGGAGGTTGATCCCGAACGGACTATGCTGCGGGCATGCGCTGACGCCCTCGCGAAAATGTCTTCACCGAGGGGATCATCGTGGCTGCCATTTTGCGTCAGAAGCGACCCTGTAGCAAGGCGACGTCGAACGCGGGAAGGCAGCGTGCCTTAGGCGCGCTGCGGGCGTGCATACCCGTCCGCAATCCACTTTTCGGCACCGCGGACGTTGAGCTTGTAGTCCGGCTCGACGGTGACTTCGGCGAGCAGATCGTTATACACATCGAACGCGCGCAGGATCGCGTGCGGTTCGTATTCATCGGGAACGATATCCAGCGTGACGCGAATGCGCCCGGATTCGTGATCGACATCCACGTTCTTGTGCAGCATCGCATGCATATGCTGTTCATGCCGCCGGCGTACCTCCGAAGCGGTCTTGACCAGCACCTGGAACGCGCTCGCATCCATCGGCTTGGGATTCTTCTTGTCGCGCCCCATCGTCCACGGTCCCACCAAGGACGGTTCGGGTTCGCCGTCGAGGGTCATGGACACCGCCCAGCCTTCATCGTCTTCGTTCTTGATGACTTGCGCGGTCCAACCATCGTCCTGCCAGAGGCGCGCTTCGCGAATGGCACCGTCGCCCTCCGCTTCCTGCGCTTCGTTATCGAGATCGACATCGACGGATGGGAGCGCGTCATCCGGCTTCGTTTCCGTGTCGCGCGCTGCTGCATTTCCTACTGATCGTGGCATGTGAGTCCCTTTCCGCCTGCTGACATCGCTGCCGCTCCCATCACGCCCATGCCGACAGGCAGAAGCGTTGCATCGGGCGCGGCCGCGAGGAGGGGAAGTATACAGCCTGGCGCGATGTTGCCGCCGTTCGGTAGCCGCCAGGCACGGTGATGAGATCGAGCGCGTTCACTATGCGCCCTATGTCGCCGAGCGTCACGTCGACCGCTTGGCCGATCTGACCCGCTTCGCGTCACGACATGGGCGGACGCGGTGAAGCCAGTGGACAGCGGCCGACGCGGGCCTAGTCCGGATAGCCAGAATGGCTGCCATCCGGTCGCGAACCCTTGTCGACGCGCCCGCTTCATCGCTACTGTATTGCTTTCCTCTCGACGCTCGCGGCCGCCATCCTCAAGCCAAAGGCGAAGGACCCCACGCCTATGCATCCGTCACGCCCATTTTCCATCGCGCCGTCTTCTCGCGAGAGAGCGGCACCGCCCGAGGTCGCGCAGACAACGATGCCCCGTTCACCGCCTACGCGCGTGCCACCCGAAGCCGCCATCGATGCACTCAGCGACATGCTGCACGTCGAACCGGCCGCGCTGAAAGCGGTCTGGCAAGTGGAATCGGCCGGCGCGTCTTTTCAGCACGATGGCAAGCCGTCGATCCTCTTCGAGCGACACATCTTCTGGCGTCGGCTCGTGGTACACAAGATCGATCCGCGCTCGCACGCACTGCGTGAGCCGACGCTCCTTTCAACGACGCCCGGCGGCTATGGCACTTCCGCCAGCCAGCATGAACGGCTGCGTCGCGCCGAGCGCATTCACCAAGCCGCGGCGCGCGAGTCGGCAAGTTGGGGCGCGTTTCAGATCATGGGCTTTCATTGGCGCGCGCTCCGCTACGCGAGCATCGATGCCTTCGTCGAAGCGATGTTTCGCGATGAGGCGGCGCATTTCGACGCACTGGGCCGCTTTCTCCGTCTCGATCCGCGCGTGCTTCGCGCATTACGCACGCGGGACTGGGCCGCATTCGCTCGTGCCTATAACGGCCCGGCTTATCGAAAAAACCGCTACGACGAAAAATTGGCAAGCGCCTATCGCGCCTTCACGCGGCACGACGCCCAAGCAGCGAGTTGAAGTATTGCGACAGCACGGCCGTGACCATCGCGTCGTCGACGCTCTCGGGGTCCGCAAGGTGCGTGAAATGA
Source organism: Robbsia sp. KACC 23696 (assembly GCF_039852015.1). Taxonomy (NCBI): domain Bacteria; kingdom Pseudomonadati; phylum Pseudomonadota; class Betaproteobacteria; order Burkholderiales; family Burkholderiaceae; genus Robbsia; species Robbsia sp. KACC 23696. The sequence goes on from NZ_CP156628.1 coordinate 902,747, forward strand.
ATGCCTTCGCACATGGCGATCAGGCCGATCGCCAATTGCTCGGCAGGTAGTACCGCGACCGGTGCCGCGCCGTGGGGATGCGTCAAACCATCCGATGCGGTATCGCTCATCCGTCCCGATGGATGAATTCCCACGCGCTGCCGGTACGCATCGACGAAGCCGGCAATCAGGCCATGGCCCTCGGCTGTCAGATCACGTAACTTGTCGCGAAACGCCAGATCGCGGATGGCGAGCAGCTTGGCTTCCATCCCCGCCAAAAAACAAATGCGATTCCGATGCAGATTGCGATAGTACGCGAGCACGGCCTGCTCGAGGTCCGACGGCGCGAGATCGGCGCTGAACACCTCCCCCAAGTCGTCGATCAATCGACGCTGCTCCAGCGCCAGAAGCGCTAGCAGCAGCGCCGCCTTGTCCTCGAAATTCGAATAGAACGCGCCCCGGCTATAGCCGGCCTCCGCCACCACATCCTCGACCGAGGCCGACGCAAGTCCCTGGCGCTCGATCAGCACCCCGGCAGCCGCCAATAGCCGCTCCCGCGTCACCGCGCGACTTTCTTCCCGGCTCAATCTGGGATTGGGTTTTTTGTTCATGACGCAATCATATCGCGGAATGAACTTCAAGACACATCATACTCAAATACACATTGTATTTGAATGTCGTTCCGTATTAGTATTGAAAGGCACCGCCGTCAGCCCTGGAGATCGATGTGCCGTCCGTCCGAAGCAAACCTTACCACCGTCCGCCTGAAATCAGGCGTTCCCGGATCCATCGGCGGATGTCCGCGCTGCTGCCTGGCGTGTTGGTATTGGCTGCCGCGGGCGGCATGACGGGATGCGAGAAAGCAGCGCCGCCCGCCGTCGTAGCGCCTACCGTGATCACCGCGATCGCAATCGATACCAGCGCCGCGCGTCCGGAAAGCGGCGGCGGAGGCGCGAGCGACGCGGCGGGACCGGCTCGCGTCACCGACCAGGCGTTTTCCGGCGCGGTGGCGGCGCGTACCGATACGGAGTTGTCGTTCCGCGTCGCCGGCCTGATGACGTCGCGCCCATTCCAAGCGGGACAACGGGTCGCACGCGGTGCCGTGCTGGCGCGGCTCGACGATGCCGACGCGCGGGCACAGTCCGATGCCGCGGACACGGCGGCGCGCACTGCCGCGGACAATCTGCGCATTGCGACCATTCAACGCGATCGCGATCAAAAACAGGCCGATGCCGGGCTGATCTCGGCCGCCGATCGCGAGCGCAGCCAACAGCAATTCTTGTCCGCGACCGGCGATAACGCGCGCGCTCAGCAACAACGCACATCGGCGCGAAACCAACTGCGGTACCAACAGATCATCGCCGAACAAGACGGCGTCATCACCGACGTTCGGGCGGAACCGGGTCAAACCGTCGCGGCGGGACAGGCCATCTACGGCTTCGCCATCGATGGACCGCGCGACTTCATCGCTCAGGTTGCCGACACGACCGTCGCGTCATTGAAAGTCGGCATGCCGGCGACCGTTGTATTGAACGCGCTTCCCGGACGTCGCTTGCCGGTGCATGTTCGGGAAATCGCCGCCGCCGCGAATCCGCGTAGCCAGACGTACGGGATCAAACTCGCTTTCGACCGCGTCGATCCCGCCGTATTGCTCGGCATGAGCGGCACGGCGTTGTTGGCCACGTCGGCTCAGGCATCGGGCGATGGCGGCCCACGCGAAGCGCGTATCGCGGTGCCGGCAACGGCGTTGTTCCATCAGCGGCAATCGCCCGCCGTCTGGGTCGTGGATCCGACCGCCCACACCGTTACGCTTCGTCCGGTCGATGTCGCGCAATACGGTGCACACGATGTGACGCTACGCGGCGGACTGCGTGCCGGTGAGCAGGTGGTGGCGCGCGGCGTCACCGTGCTTTCGCCAGGGATGACGGTGACGCCGCATATCGACGATGGCCGAGCCGTACTGTCGGTGCCGATCGCGCCGGCATCGGCGGCCGAAACCGCGTCCGCCCCCACGGCGACGTCCGCGTCCGCCCCGGCCTCGGGTGCAGCACGATGAAACCAAGCGATCGCGGCAATCTGTCCGCATGGACCTTGCGGCACCAGTCCTTTGTCATCTTCGTATTGGTCCTGGTCTCGCTGTTCGGCGTACTGTCGTATTCTCGGCTGTCGCAATCCGAGGATCCCCCGTTCACGTTCAAGACGATGGTGGTACGCACCCTGTGGCCAGGTGCGAGCGCCGAACAAGTGCAGTCGCTGGTCACCGACAAGATCGGCCGCACGCTGCAACAGACGCCGAATGTGGACTTTCTGCGCGCCTATTCCCGGCCGGGCGAATCCACGCTGTTTTTCACGATCCTCGACAGTGCGCCGTCGAGCGCCGTACCGGACACCTGGTATCAAGTGCGCAAGCGAGTGGGCGATATGGCCTATACCTTGCCGGATGGCGTGCAGGGTCCCTTCTTCAACGACGAGTTCGGGGATGTCTACACGAACGTCTACGCCTTGCGCGGCGACGGCTTCTCGCCGGACGAACTGCGTGCCTATGCGGACGCGTTGCGCGCGCAGTTGCTGCATGTGCCGGGGGTCGCGAAGGTCGATTATTTCGGCGATCAAAATCCCGAAATCGATATCGAGATCGACAACGCCCGGCTCGCGCAGTTAGGCCTCGCCCCAAGCGATATCGCCGCGGCCATCCGTGCGCAGAATGCCGTCAGTGCCGCCGGCACGATCGATACCGCGCAGGATCGGATCACCATCCGACCCTCGGGACAGTTCGGACCGTACGCCCCGCCGGGCGCCCCGTCACCCGCCCATCAGCCGTATGACCCGGATGCGACGGCACGCGCCGCGCTCGCCAACGTGCTGCTGCGCGCCCCGGCGGCCAGCGCGACGCGCGCGGCGGGCAGCACGTCGGCCGGCGCGACGTTTCGCCTGGGCGACATCGCGACGATCCGCCGTGGCTATGCGGATCCGCCCGCGCAAACGATGCGCTTCGACGGCCATACGGTCCTGGGTCTCGGCATCACGATGGCCGCAAACGGCGACGTCATCGCGCTGGGCCATGCGCTCGATGCACGCGTGAAGACATTGCAATCGACGTTGCCGGTCGGTCTGTCGCTGCAGCCGGTGACCAACATGCCGCATGCGGTATCGGATTCGGTATCGGACTTCATCCACTCGGTAGCGGAAGCGGTCGTCATCGTGCTGGCCGTCAGCCTGGTCTCGCTGGGCTGGCGCACCGGCATGGTCGTCGTGATTTCGATTCCGTTGGTGCTTGCCGCCACCGCGCTCGGCATGTCGATGTTCGGCATCGGATTGCACAAGGTGTCGCTGGGCACGCTGGTGTTGGCATTGGGCCTGCTCGTGGACGACGCCATCATCGCCGTCGAGATGATGGCGGTGAAACTGGCGCAGGGGTGGGAGCGCGGCAAGGCCGCCGCCTTCGCCTATACCAGCACCGCGTTTCCGATGCTGACCGGGACGCTCGTTACCGTGGCCGGCTTCCTGCCAATCGCCTTAGCGCGATCCGGCACCGGCGAATACACGCGCTCGATTTTCGAAGTATCGGCGTTGGCCCTGCTGCTGTCCTGGCTGTCGGCGGTGATCGTCGTGCCCTTGCTCGGCTATCACCTGCTCAAGCCGAAAGCGACAACGCACGCTGGCGATGCCGCCGATGCACCCGTGCAAGACCCGCACGTCGATCACACCGCCCATGACGATCACGAGGGCGTCTACGACTCGCGCTTCTACCATCGCCTGCGGCACGTCATCGAATGGTGCATCACGCGTCGCTGGCGCGTGCTGGCGGCCACCGGACTCGTCTTCGTCTTGTCCCTGGCCGGCTTCGGTCTGGTATCGCAGCAGTTCTTTCCCAGTTCGAACCGGCCGGAACTGTTGATCGATCTTCGGCTTCCCGACAACGCATCGTACGACGCCACGCTGGTACAAGTGAAGCGCATGGAAGCGATCATTCGCGACCGCTCCGATATCGCTGCCCACATCGATAACAGCACCGCGTTTGTCGGCACGGGCGCGCCCCGCTTCTTCCTGTCGCTGGACCAGCAATTGGCGCAACCGAATTTCGCGCAGTTCCTCGTCACCGCGAAATCGGTCGCCGATCGGGAAGCGTTGGCGACCGCGCTGCGTCCCATTTTGCGCGACGATTTCGGCTTCCTGCGCACCCGTCTGACACGCCTCGAGAATGGACCGCCTACCGGCTATCCGGTGCAGTTCCGCATCAGCGGCGACGATATCGCCACCGTCCGACGCATTGCGGATCAAGTCGCCGCAAGCGTCCGCACCGATACCCGCACGCACGGGGTGCAGCTGGATTGGGACGAACCCGGCCGCCGCACGCTGACCTTCGACGTCGACCAGGCCAAAGCACGGGCGGCAGGCATCACATCGCAGGACATCGCGCAATTCCTGGCATTGACGGTGGACGGTTATCCGGTCACGCAATGGCGCGAGGACGACCGGCTTGTACCCATCGTTTTGCGTGGTCCGCGTCAGGAACGACGGGATCCGGCGCGACTCGCGCAACTGTCGATGCCGACACCGCAAGGACCAGTGCCGCTGAACGCGCTCGGCGCATTCGTGCCGGCGATGGATTACAGCGTGATCTGGACCCGGGATCGGCAACCGGTGATCACCGTGCAGGCCGACGTCTCGGATGGCGTGGCGGGCTTGGACGTGATGGCCGCGCTCGACAAACAACTGGCGCCCTTGCGCGCCGGCCTGCCGATCGGCTATGCGATCAAAGCGGGCGGCCCGATCGAGGAAAACGCGAAGGCCCAGCGCTCCATCGTCGTGCAATTGCCGCTGCTCGGGATCGTCGTTCTGGTGTTGCTGATGATGCAACTGCAGAGTTTCTCGCGGACCTTGCTGGTCGTGCTGACCGCACCGCTTGGCTTGATCGGCGTCGTGGCGGCGCTGCTGCTGTTCCATCAGCCGTTCGGCTTTGTCGCCATGCTGGGCGTGATCGCCATGTTCGGCATCATCATGCGTAACTCGGTGATTCTAGTCGATCAGATCGAGCGCGATATCGCCGCCGGACACCCGCGCCTGGATGCCATCGTCGACGCCACCGTGCGCCGCTTCCGGCCCATCGTGCTGACCGCCGCCGCGGCCGTTCTGGCGCTGATCCCGCTGCTGCGCAACGGTTTCTTCAGCCCGATGGCCACGGCCCTGATGGGCGGCATCACCGTCGCGACCTTATTGACCATTCTGTTCGTGCCGGCCTTGTATGCCGCATGGTTCCGCGTCAAGGCCGCCGAAACGCGGCCGCCACAAGGAAGTCAGTCATGATGCGCCCGCCCCTCTCCCCGCGCCATATGGCCGTCGCGGCAACGCATGGATCGTCCCGCCCCGTGCGCCTCGCGCGGCTGCTGACGACGGTCGCTGTTCTCTCGACGATGACGGCTTGCACCCACCTCGTGCCCGATGCCACGCCGCCTAGCGTGACGACGCGCGACGATGCCGGTATTTTTAGGACGACCCCGGACGGGATCGACGTACCGCAAAACAGCTCCGCGGCCGTCACGCCCGCGCCAACCAGTCTGGCGCCGTCTGATCTGGCGACGGCCGACGCATTGCCCTGGTGGCATCGTCTCGGCCAACCCGGTCTGGGTGCGACCGTGGACGCGGCCCTGGCGCAGAACCCCGGGCTGGCCGCCACCGAGAAGCAATTGGCGGCGGCGCGCCATGTCCTGCAAGCGTCGGTGAGCAATGCGATCTTGCCGTCGATCGATGTCGGCGCGTCCGCGGCACGCATTCGCGGGCCGGGCATTCCCGCCGTGTCGACCTCGCCCGATGGCAACGTGCAGTTGCGCAACACAGGCGCGACGCTCTACGACAACTGGTCGACCTTCGTCCGCGCCAGCTATGACGTGGATCTGTTCGGTGCAACGCGACTCGACAACGACACCCGGCGCAAGCAGGTCGATGCCGAAGCCGCACGCCTCGATGCGGCGCGACTCGCGCTGGCCTCCCGCGTCGCCGTGACGACGATCACCGTCTCGGCGCTGCAGGCGCAATGGGTCGATGCCGAACGCGCGGCCGCGCTCTCCGATGCGGACCTCGATACGTTGCAGCACCGCGCCGCATTGGGCGCGGTCGATGACGATCAGGTGCTGTCCACACGCGCGCAGGCCGCTTCGGCGCATGCCGCCGTGGCGGCGCTCGACACGCAACGCGCCACCGCCCGCCACGCACTTGCGGCCCTGCTGGGACGCACGCCCGATGCGGCCCCCCCCGCGGCGCCGTTCGATCCGCTGCGCACACCCGGCGCATCGAACGACGCAACGAGCGCCGATCGCGGCGCGATCTCGACCATTCCGACGGTCGTCCCTTCGGAACTGCTGGCGCAACGCCCCGATATCCGGGCAGCCACCGCCGCGCTGCAAGGCAGTGCCGCCGCCGTCGGTGTCGCACGCGCCGCGATGTTGCCCTCGCTGAAATTGACGGCAGGACTGGGACGCGGCGGTCTTCTGCAACCGGCCCTGCTGTCCGGACCGGCTTGGATATGGGCCGCCGCCGCTCAACTGACGGCGCCGATATTTCATGGAGGTGCTCTGCGCGAACAGGTCAAAGGCGCGCAGGCGACATTCGAGGCAAGCAAGGCGCAATATCGGCAGACGGTCCTTCAGGCCTTTCAGGAAGTGGCCGATCGTCTCGCGGCGCTGGACGCCGATCGAGCGCGCATCGCGGCACTGCAGACCCGCTGGGAAAGTACCCGACGCAGCACGGCGCGTCAGCGTGAACGGGCCGCGCTGGGCGCCGTTCCGGCAACGGCCGTGCGTGCCGCCGAGCAACAGGATCTGGCAGCGGCGCGCGATCTGATCGATGCCCGCGCCACGCAGTGGCAAGACCTCATCGGTTTGTACCAGGCCATCGGCGCGACGACACCGCCGCATCCCGCGCAAAACCCCGACACGGCGTCCTAGTCCCCTGGCGGCGTCCGTGCCTTCCCCGCGAGAGGGCGCGATGCATTCCGATATAATCGAGACGGTAAAGCAGGTCAGGCCGTATCGATTGATCGAGGTGTCATGTTCGCTCCTGTTGTCCCTGCCCGCACATTGACCGCCGATGTCGCGAGTCAGATCGAAGCGATGATTCGCGACGGCCGTTTGGCGGCCGGAGCGCGCCTGCCGCCGGAACATGAATTGATTGCCTCGCTGAGCGTCAGTCGCACGGTGTTGCGCGAGGCGGTTGCCGCGCTGCGCGCGCAAGGCATGTTGACGAGTCGACGGGGCGCAGGCGTCTTCGTTGCAGCGCTGCCCCCCACGCCCCCTTTTAGGCTGGCCGCGGAAGATCTCGCCGCATTGCCTCATGCGCTTGCGTTGCTGGAGTTCCGTGCAGGACTCGAAGTAGAGTGTGCCGGTCTGGCGGCGTTGCGCCGTTCGGATGCGCAAGCGGACGCCATCCGTGCCGCCCGCCTCGCAATGCGCGACGCAATGCAAAACGGCGCGTCGGGTGTGCAGGCCGATGCCGATTTTCATATGGCGATCGCGCGTGCATCGCAGAATCCGCACTATCCGCAGTTCCTGTCCTATCTCCGCACCGTGTCGACGATCCCGCGCGCCCATCTGCACGGGGCCGCGCGGACCGTGGATCATCCCGACCATCACGCGTCACTCGATACGCGTTATGCCCTCTTGCTGGACGAGGTCCACGCGCGGATCGAAGGGGCCATTACGGCACGGAATGCGGAAGCGGCACGCGAGGCCATGCGCCAGCATTTTCGCGTAGCGGCCGAACGCTATAGCAACAGCGCCGTCGACACCTGATTTCGGCGATCGTCCCAGATGGTATCCGCCAGCACGAACAAGCCGGCGTGGAATTCGGATGCCGCTTCCGGGGCCACGGCATCCATCGCGCGGGCCGCTTCCATGGCAGTGGCGATTACTTGCATCGCCGTATGCGGCTGTCGCAAGCCGGCGAGACGCGATACCTCTTGACGACACCATTGGTTCATTCGCGCGATCGTGCCGCGTGCTTCCTCGACAATCGGATCGAGCACGCGGGCCTGTTGCGAATCAGGCGTCGAACCGTCGTCGCGCGCGCGGGGCATCGCGGCGAGGCGCCCGCAAATCGTCTGCCATTCGGCCAAGCGATCCGCCGACGTCGTATCGCTCGCGCGCGCCGGTAACGTCGCGGACGCCGTGACCGCAGCGACGTGCGCTGCGGCATGAAGACTGTGCCGCGCCGCACCTTCGGATATCAGCGGCAACGCCGATTGCGGAACGAGTCTCAGGAAGGAGTGGGGTCGCCTGGCTTGCATCTCGGGATCCTGTCGCACGCATGGGGTCGATATCCCGCTCAGTCACCTCGCGCTTGAAAATGTTCCCCGTCGCCGCGCGGCGATGGCCCTTGCCTCACGCCATCACCACGCCGCTACGCCGCCCCTTACTGCGCGACGAGCACCACCTTGCCGATCATATCGCCGCGTTCGACCAACGCATGGGCCTGCTTCAGCGTGCTGGCGTCGATGCCGTCGATGCGTTGCGTCAAGGTGTGACGCAAGACACCGCGATCCACCAGCTGCGCGGCGCGGCGCAGCAGTGCGTGCTGGCGCTCGATCGTCTTCGTCGTATAGATCGGCCGCGTGTACATCAACTCCCAATGAATCGCGATCGACTTCGATTTGAACGGTCCGATATCGAGATTGACCGGGTCGTCGATCAGTGCGAACTGACCTTCCGGACAAAGCACTTCGGCGATCTGCGGGACATGGCGCGCACTCTCATTCAACCCAGCGACATGCGTCACGTGTTTGAAACCCAGTGCCGCGAGCTGCGGCGCCCATGGCTGATGATGATCGATCGTGTGATGCGCGCCGCGCCCCAGCACCCATTCCCGGCTTTGCGGACGCGATGCGGTGCCGATGACGGTCAAGCCGGTCAGGGCACGCGCCAACTGCGTCAGAATCGATCCCACCCCACCGGCAGCACCCACGACCAACAGCACGTTATCGTCGGTCGGATCGGCGCGCTGGACTTCCAGGCGGTCGAACAGCAGTTCCCAGGCGGTGATCGTGGTCAGCGGCAAGGAGGCCGCCTCGGCGAAATTCAGCGAGGTCGGCATCGGCCCGACGATACGCTCGTCCACCGCGTGCAAGGCCGAGTTGCTGCCAGGCCGGTTGATATCGCCGGCGTACCAGACCCGATCGCCGATCTTGAAACGGCTCGTGCGTGGTCCCACCGCCCGAACGATACCGGCGGCGTCCCAGCCCGGAATACGCGCCTGGCCCTCGGGCGGCGTGGAACCGCGACGGACCTTCGTATCGACCGGATTGACGGAGACCGCCTTGACCTCGACAAGTAGGTCATAATCGCGCAATTCGGGCGTGGGCAATTCCAGGTCCAACAGCGCATCGGCGCGATCGATCGACCCGGGTTGATAGAAACCGACTGCTTTCATCGTATGCTCCTGGTAAAGCCGCGGCTTGGCAATATCGGCCGCGACCGGTGTTCGATAAGCGGGAGGGTCGCACCGTCCGCAGTGCAACAACCTTTCGACTGTCGCCATGATGGCGCAGACCGACGCGCTGAGATACGGCCCCGACACGTAAACACTTTCCGCATTTTGCAGCAAATGATTCGACTCGACGACGTCGCCATCTTCGTGCAAACGGTAGACTCCGGCAGCTTTTCCCTCGCCGCACGGCAAATGCACATCTCACCGGGCTTGGCGAGCAGCGCCGTGCAGCGCCTCGAAAAAGCGCTGGGCGCCCGGCTGTTCGTCCGCTCGACGCGCACGATGCATCTGACCGACACCGGCACGCGCTATCTGCCGCATGCGCGAGCGATGCTGGCCGCGCTTGCCGCGGGCCAGCACGCGCTGCAGCGCGAAGGCGACGCCGTGGCGGGTCCGCTGCGCCTGTCCGCACCGTCCGACTTCGGCCGAAATCTGCTCGCGCCTTGGCTCGATGCTTTCCAGAAACAGCATCCGGCGGTGTCGATCGAACTGCGGCTCAGCGACCGTGCGGTCGATCTTTTCTCCCAGCCGCTGGACGCCGCCATCCGCTACGGCGCGCCCGCCGACTCCGGACTGGTGCTGATGCCGCTGGCACCGGACAACCGTCGCACGCTTTGTGCCGCGCCGTCCTATATTACGCGCCACGGTCGGCCGACCGAGCTCGACGACCTGACACGACACAATTGCCTGCGCTTCATCTGGGCCGATCAGGTGCATGAACGCTGGCGCTTTTTCCCGCCGTCGGAGCGTGCCGGCGAACGTGTCGTCGAGGTGCGGGGCGATCGGATATCCGACGATGGCGATGTGGCCCGTCGGTGGGCGATCGACGGTCACGGTATCGTCTACAAGTCGCGCATCGATGTCGTCGACGATCTGCGCGCCGGAAGACTGGTCGAATTGGTGCCGAGCGCGTGGTGCGAACCTGCGCCGCTGAACCTGCTCACCGCGCACCGCCCTGCCGCCGCCTCATCCGTGCAACAATTACGGGACTTTCTGCGGGCGCGCTGCCTCGAACATCTATCACGTATCTGACGCAATGCCTTCCACGCCCTCGCTGACATCCCTCAAGGTTTTCGAAGCCGTCACGCGCCACGGGTCGATCCGTCAGGCGGCACTCGAACTCGATCTGACACCGCAGGCTGTCAGCCATCGTATAAAAATCCTGGAGGAAACGCTGGGGCGCACGCTGTTCGAGCGCCACGTCAGCAGCGTCACGCCGACAACCGCGGCACGCGTGCTGCAGCAACACGTCGGCGCCGCGATGAAATGCATCGACGAAGGTCTGCTCGCGCTGGCGAGAATGGACAGCGCGCAGCGGCTTTCGATCCAGGTCAGCCCGTTTTTCGCTTCGCATTATCTGATGCCGGCGTTGAGCACGTTCACGCAGCGCTTCCCGGATCTGGACCTGCGCATCTCCACCGAGGTCGAAATGCGCGACATGAAGCGCGCCGAACTCGATGGCGTGATCATCTGGGGCTATGGCGATGTGGCGGCCACGGTCGCCCGGAGCGGCGGCGAGGCATTGACCGAAACGCACCTGGTCGACGATTTGAAAGTGATTGCCTATAGTCCGACGCTGGCCGCACGCAAACCGATCCGCACCGCATCCGATCTGCTGGAGCACACGCTGATTTCCCCGCTCGTCGACACGTCCCTCTGGCAACACGTGCTGTCCTTGATGAACCTGCACGACACGCCCGCGAAACATCTGCTGCAGATCCACACGCATAGCGCGATGCTCGACGCAACGGTGAGCGGTGCCGGCGTCGGCTTGCTTTCTTATCCGGATGCGCAAGACCTGGTCGAGCAAGGCGTCTTGCTGGCCCCCTTCGGGCTCGATTATCTGAAGCAATTGCCGGCCCATCAAATGCCGCGTTTCACGCTGGTGCAATTACGGGATACCTTGCAATCGGAAGTGATGCAGGCCTTCGTCGAATGGTTGCAGCAAGTCGTTAACCAGAACGTTGCCCGGCACACCGCTTGACGCGATACGCGCGAGGCACGACGCAAAACAAAAAGGCGCGGCCGTTTCCGGACCGCGCCTCGGCTGCTGGGTTCAGGCGCTCAACTCAGGCGCTAGATTCAGGCGCTAGGCTTACATGCTGTTGACCGCGTCGCCCGGCATCGGTTGGCCGGTCCGTTCGCTGCTCGCGAGCAAGGCCACCACCCCTGCCGCCGCACCGGCGATCAGATAGTAGGCGGGCACCATATGACTGCCGGTGACGTCGATCAACCAAGCATTGAGCATCGGCGCCGTTCCGGCGAATAAGGCCACGCAGACGTTATAGCTGATCGCCATGCCGGTGAACCGCACCTTCGTCGAAAACAGGGACGGCACCTTCGACAGCACGCAGGAAAGCAGACACGACAGACAGAGGTTCATCAGCACCAGCGACAGCATCTTCTGCGCGAACGAACCGTCGATCAGCATATGGAAACAGGGCACCGCCAGCGCGGCGATGCCGACACTGCCGATCAGCATCATCGTCCGGCGACCGATGCGGTCCGCCAGAAAGCCCAGCACCGGGATCGACACGATCAGCAAGGCCTGACCGAATAACGTCAATTGCAGGCTCTCGGTCGCGGTCAGCTTCAAGGTGCTGACGAGATAGGTGGGCACATAGGTGACGACGATGAAGAGCGTCACATTGGTGACGATGATCACGCCACCGGACTGCAGCAGTTCCGCCCAGTGCGAGGAAAACAGGCCGCGCCAATCGAACTTCTCGGCACGCGGCGCGCGCTCGGCGGCAAGCGCATTGCCAAGCGGGCGTTGCTCGGCGGCTTCGAAGGCCGGCGTCTCTTCCAGCTTGTAGCGGATATAGAGTCCGATCGCGCCCAAGGGCAGCGACAACAGGAATGGAATACGCCATGCCCAATCGAGCATCTGTGCCGGTGTGCAGACTGCCTTCAGAAAGGCCGTCAGCACCGCGCCGAACATGAAGCCGCACATGCAGCCGAATTCCAGCCAGCTCACCAGAAAGGTCCGGCGATGATCGGCCGCGTATTCGGCGACATAGATCGACGCGCCGCTCGCTTCACCGCCGGCAGACAGGCCCTGCAGCAAGCGCAGCAATACGAGGATGATTGGCGCCGCCACGCCGATCGAGGCAAAAGAGGGCACGATGCCGATCGCGAACGTCGCCAGCGCCATCAGGACCAAGGTGGTCGTCAGCACCCGCTTTCGGCCGAATTTGTCGCCGATCGGGCCGAACACGAAGCCACCGAACGGACGGGCGAAAAAAGCAATGCCGAAGGCCGCGAGCGAGGCGATCAACTGCGTCGAGGGCGCGCTCGCGGGAAAGAAAATCTGGCCCATGATGGCGGCCAGATAGCCATATACCGAGAACTCGAACCACTCGACGAAACTGCCGATGCCGGAGGCGATGATCACGCGTCGCAACTCGCGCGGACCGACACGACGTTGCGCACCGCGGACGTCCGCGGTGCGGCCGGTGGCGCCGGCTGCCTGGGCTATCACGCCTTTCGAGGACGCGTTGGCACCGTCGATATCGGTGCGAATGGGCGCATCGGAGACAGGGGGATTGCCGTGTTGCATGACGTGCTCCATGAAAGCTAGGCCGGATGGGGCGAAGCGGGCAAAGGTGCGCGTGGCCGTGCCCGGACGGCGGATCGACATCCGTCCGCGGAGCACGGCACCGGGAGAAAACCAGCGTGTTTGCTACCTGGCCCGTACGGGTCAGGCTGTCCTACAGCATTGCATGGTCAAAAAACGTGTGGGTAGTCCTGCGCCGCTTTGTCGCGCGTCAGATAGCCGTGCGCGATATCGCGTTCGACCGATGCGGCCGGGCGCGTGGTGGCATCGCCATACCCCCCGCCGCCGGGCAATTCGAGCACCAGTCGCCGCCCTTCCGGGATCCGCTGCGTGCCCTTGGCGCGCATCGCGGTCCCGTCGTCGAGGGCCACCGAGCCCGCCGCCCCCGAGGCGCCGCCCTTGTGTCCGCGCGCCGGATACGCGACACGGTCGAACATGGCGTTGAGGCTGAAGACGAAGCCCTCCGTGGCACCAATCTCGATCCGTTGACCGAGGCCACCGCGCCACCGCCCCGCGCCGCCCGAATCGGGCCGCAACTCCTTGCGCCAGACGACGATCGGCCCGATGCTTTCGGTGACTTCCACCGACATCGTCTGCACGCCGCTGGGGAACGCGGTGGCGCTCAAGCCATCGCTCGACGGCCGGGCGCCGGTGCCGCCGCTGTTGAAGACGAGCATCTCGTGCCGCAGATGGCGTGTTTCAGGCCGCACGCCCTCGAACTTCATCTGCAGATTCCACAATGCGCTCGCCCCTTCTGCCGGCACCAGATCCGGCACAAGCGCCTGCAAAGCGCCGAGCGTGACGTCGGGCAACAAATGACCGAGCACGTGTCGCACCGCCACTGCATGCGGGCGTGGCGCATTCAGGATACAACCGGCCGGTGCGCTGATCACGAAGGGGCGCAACGATGCCCAGTTATTCGGAATCGCGGGAGCGATCGCACATTTCAGCGCATAGCAGGTGTAGGCCTTGGTATAGGTCAGCGGCACATTGATGCCGAACGCGCTCGGACCGGACGTACCGGCGTAGTCCGCGTGCATCGTATCGCCGTCGGCATGGACCGTCACGACCAGATCGACCGGCTTGTCATAGCCATCGACGGTCATGGTGTACGTATGCGCGCCTCGCGGCAACGCGGCAATCCGCTCGCGCGTTGCACGTTCGCTGTTCTCGAAGATGAAGGCCGCCAGCCCTTCGATATCGTCGAGGCCGAACTCGTCCATCATCCCCATCAGCCGCTTGCGGCCGGTATCGTTGCAGGCCGCCAGCGAGAAGAAATCGCCGACGACCTGATCCTGCTCCCGCACATTGGCACGCAGGATATCGATCAGATCCCGATTCAGTTCCCCGGCGCGGAACAAGCGCATCGGCGGAAAGCAGATGCCTTCCTCGTACACTTCACGTGCATCGGGACCGAAGCCGCGACCGCCGATATCGACAACGTGGGCCGTCGAGGCGAAATAGCCGATCAACGTCGGCGCGCTGTCCGCTGCGGCGCCACGCGCGTTGCGGAAGACGGGGGTGACGACGGTGATGTCGTGCAGATGGCCGGTGCCCATCCAGGGATCGTTGGTCAGCAGGACATCGCCCGGCGACAGACTGTCTACCGGAAAGCGCTCGCAGAAATGACCCACCGCCTCCGCCATCGAATTCACATGGCCGGGCGTGCCGGTCACCGCCTGCGCCACCATCCGCCCTTGCGCGTCGAACACGCCGGCCGACAGATCGCCGGCCTCTCGCACGCTGGTACAGAACGCCGTGCGAACCAGCGTGATCGCCTGCTCCTCGACGACGGAAATCAGCCGATTCCACATGATTTGCTCGCGCACCTTGATCGTGGCGCCGCCGCTCTGTCCTGCCTGTTTTGTATCGCTATTGTTCATGTCACGCTCCTCGGCATGGCGCGTCGTGGATTCGTCATGCCGTTGCCGTTTTATCGCTGCTGTAGAGAGGAAACGCGGATCGCATTCGATGCCGCACTTCCGCCTATGCCGCTGCTGTCTGGATGGATAAATGCCGCTCAGTGCTGGCGCTGGATCAGCAGACAGCGGTCGCTTTGCAAGGTGACGCTGAAACCCGGGGGCACTAAGGTCGAAGTCTCGTTTTCGAGCACGATGGCAGGCCCCGCCACACGCAGCCCGACGCGCAAGGCATCGCGGTGATGAATGGCGCAGTCATGGAAGCTGCCGCTTTTCGCATCGAAGACGGCACGCCGTTCGAGCGGCACCGCGACGCCCTCGCTGTCTTGATCGACGCCCGCGATTTCGGTGACACGCGCTGGCGGCGGCACTTCGGTACGCAAGGAAAGCGCCCAGCTCACCACCTCGACATCGAGCCCTTCCACCTCATGCCCGAACAGCTGAACGTAGACCTCGATAAACGCGGCACGCAAGGCGGCGACATCCGCCGCGACATCGTTCGTCGAAAAACGCTCGGCCGTGACCGAGACCGGAATTTCCCAGCCTTGCCCTGCGTAGCGCATATACGCGCGCAGTTCGCGTACCGTATCGCCGCTATGCCCGGTTTCCTCGACGAAAGCCGATACCTCGCTTTCCATTTCGCCGATAAGCGTATTGACCATTACCGCGTCGAACTCGCCGAGGCGCATCACCGCACTGCGTAAGGACTCATACCCGAACGGTGCGCGCAAAAAGCCGATCGCCGAGCCCACACCGGCGCCCGGGGGCACCAGCAAGCGGTCCATGCCGAGCTTTTCACAGAGACGGCCTGCGTGCAGCGGCGCCGCGCCGCCGTAGGCGATCATCGTATAGCCGGCCAACTCGCAGCCGTTCTCGACCGCATGAACGCGCGCGGCATTCGCCATGTTCTCGTCGACCATTTCCGCGACCGCGAAGGCCGATTGCACCGCATCGCCGCCGAGTTGTGCCGCGATCGCGTCTTCCATCGCGCGCCCTGCAGCTGGCGCATCGAGCGGCATCGTGCCGCCCGCGAAACGGGCTGGATCGAGCTTGCCCAACACCAGATCCGCATCGGTCACCGTTGGCTTTTCACCGCCGCGGCCATAGCACGCCGGCCCCGGCTCCGAGCCGGCGCTCTCCGGCCCGACCCGCACCTGGCGCATTTCATCGACGTGCGCGATCGAACCGCCACCGGCACCGATTTCAACCATCTCGATGACCGGGATCGAGATCGGCATGCCACTGCCCTTCTTGAAACGATAAGTCCGCGCCACTTCGAAAGTACGTGCGGTCTTGGGACGCTGATGCTCGATCAGGCAAATCTTCGCCGTCGTCCCGCCCATGTCGAAAGACAGCACATGATCCAGGTCGTAGCGCGCCGCGACATCGGCCGCATAGATCGCGCCACCGGCTGGACCGGATTCGAGCAAGCGAACCGGGAACATCGCCGCGCTACGCAGGGACATCAAGCCGCCGCCGGAATGGATCATGTACAGCGGGCAGCCGATGCCCTCTTCCTGCAATGCGGTCGCCAATCGATTCAGATAGGACGCCATCAGAGGCTTCACGTAGGCATTCGCGCAAGCGGTATTGAAACGCTCGAACTCGCGAATCTGCGGCGAGACTTCAGAGGACAGCGACACCGAGACATGCGGCAATGCCGCCAGAATGCGCTCGCGCACGGCGCGTTCATGACCCGAATGGCGATAGCTATGCATCAACCCGACGGCCACGCTTTCGAAACCCTGCTCGGCAATCTGCGCGATCACCTGGTCGAGCCCCGCCATATCAAGCGGCACCAGTTCATTGCCCTTCGCGTCCATGCGGCCGGCCACGGTAAAGCGGTCGGAGCGCGGCACTAGCGGCGCGGGCAGCGTGATGCCGAGGTCATACTGTTCGAATCGACTCTCGGTGCGCATTTCGATCACATCGCGAAAGCCTTCGCTGGTGATGAAAGCGGTCCGCGCACCGCGTCGCTCGATCAGCGCGTTCGTCGCGAGCGTCGTCCCGTGGATCACCGATTGAATGGCGCCGGGTGCGATACCGGCCAGCGATGCGGCGCGCAGCAAGCCGGCGATGATCGCGCGCTCGGGGCGGGCGTAATCGGTAAGGACCTTTGCCGAAAACAGCGTGCCGTCACACTCCAGCGCGACATCGGTGAATGTGCCACCGATGTCCGCGCCGGCGCGGATCGACTTGAAGACGGATGGGGAGGATGGCACCCGAGCGGCGGCGCCGTCGAGAGATGCGGAAGTGGAACCTGCTGTCGTCACCGATTGCTCCCCAAGGTGGGTTAAATTGATTCGGGTTCATCTTGCGGCGACGAATTGAATCAAGCAATCAACGACAAAATTCACTGAGGGTAAATTTTATTTACCCTGCTAGGCGGCACCGAGCGCGCGGCGCTGGTCGCGCCATCCCGGCAAGGCGCCTTTTTTATCGAGATCCGCGAGCAGGGTCTTGCCGAGGGCGGCAATGCGTTGCTGGACATCGGCAATCGCATTGGCCAAGGCCGGATCCATGTCCATTTCCTGGAGCATTGCCGCGGCCTCGCGCATCTCCTCACTGCGCCGCTGCCCGTGCTCGACGACGCGACCGATCAAATAGCCTTCGTATCCGTCGTCCCAGCCGACGCCAGGGAAGGTCGCCGCCAGCGATTTCAAGACACGCGCATCGACACCGAAATGGCTCGCCGCCAGCATCGATTGCACGCAGAGCGCTTCATTGCCCTTGATCATGATGCTGCGACACAGCTTGACCGCGGAGGCGAGCCCGATCTCGTCGGCGATCGTCTCGGTTTTCATGCCGAGCGTATTGCAAAATGCCGACGCTTCCTCGGCACGGGCGCCGCCCAGCAGCATCGGCACGCGAATGCCTTGCGGCGGTACCGGCGCCATGACGGCGGCCTCGACATAATCGGCACCGCATTGCGCCAGCGCATCCCGATTTCCCTGCTTCACGCGCGGCGATACCGAATTCAAGTCGAGAAATAACTGCCCGGCGCGCATGCTGCGCGCCGCCTCCACGGCAACCGCGCCGGCCTGACTCGCCGTTACCGCGGACAAGACGTAGCGCGCACCGTCGACTGCTGCGGCCACGGAATCGCACACCCGCGCACCGGTTTTAGCGATACGCGACACCATCGCTTCCCGCGTGGCGGAATCCTGCAACTTGATATCGAACACCGTCACATCGGCGCGGTCGCGCCAGGCGTCCGCGAAAATCGGACCGACTTCGCCGAAACCGATGATCGCGATGCGGTGCCGCGCACCGTCTGCCGCGTCGTGAAGGATCCCGGTCTGGGTACGCTCGCTCATGATTTATCTCCCGCTCTCAAAGGAATCGATAGGCCGTTAGGGGTTGCGCCACCCATCGCTTCGTCGTCCCGCTCAGGACGGCCGGCGCGATCCGCCGACTCCCGCAGGCTGGCGGGACGCGCTGTCGCCTTGCCTCGGCCCAGCGCCACGCGATAGGCGTCCTCGTCGAGCATCCGCTCCGATTTCGCGATGACCAGCGTCGCGACGCAATTACCGATGACGTTGACGGTGGATGTCGCGACCGCCAACATCCGATCGATGCCGAACAACAGACCGACGCCCGTCAATGGCAAGGCGCCGGTGGATTGGACCGTACCGGCCAATTTGACGAATGCGCCGCCCGCGGCGCCCGCGCCGCCTTTCGACGTCAGCAGCATCACGAACAGCAGGCTGATCCATTGCGACGCGGACAGCGTCGTATCGGTCGCCTGTGCGATGAAGCCCAGACCGCAGGCCATGTAGATGCAGGCGCCGTCGATATTGAAGGAATAGCCCGCAGGCAAGACGAAGCCGACGACCAGTTCGTCGCAGCCGGCCTGTTTCAGCTTGGTAACCATGCGTGGAAACGCGACTTCGGACGCCGCCGTGCCCATCGCCAGCAAGGCCTCTTCCTTGATCAAGGACAGGATCGAGAAGATCGACAGGCCCGCACACGCCGCCACCAGACCGAGCACCACCACGACGAACACCAGCGCGCTCGCGTAATAGGTCAGCACATAGCGCAGCAGATACAGCAAGGTGCCGGGACCGTAATGTCCGACGGCACTGGACATCGCGCCGAACGCCCCGATGGGCGACAGACGCATGATGAAGGCCAGTATCTTGAAAATGATCGCCTGTCCTTCGTCGATCAGCTTGAAAACCGCCCAATCCGGCTTGGCGACGCTGCTCAAGGCGAAACCCACCAGCAGCGATACGAACAATACCGGCAGGATCTCGCCGCCGACAAACGCTTCACCGAGGGTTTTCGGGATGATCGACAGCGCGAAATGGGTGAAGGTGAAATCGGCGTGCGCGGCTTTCGAGATGCCCGCCAGCGCGCCCGGGTTCACTGCGAGGTTTATCGCATGCAGTCCTTCGCCGGGGCGAATCAGATGGACCATGGTCCAACCGACGCCCATCGCCAAGGTGCTGACCACCTCAAAATAGACAAGGGTCTTGACGCCCAGTCGGCCCAGCCGTCGGAAGTCCTTGATATGGCCGACGCCGTGGACAACCGTGAAGAAAATGATCGGACCCAGAATCATTTTCAGCATGGCGATAAAGCCGTCGCCCAGCGGCTGCATGGCGAGAGCCTGCTTTGGCGCGACCAGACCGAAGACGATTGCGATCGCGATCGCCACCAGTACCTGGACGTACAGTTTCTTGAATATTCGCATCGTCTCCTCCGGGAAAACCGGCTCGCTTTTTTTATGATGCGAATCGATTATGCAGGAGCGCTCCCCAGGGGCCGGTGCTTTGTCTTTATCCGGCTATCCCTTTTGCTTATGACAAGGGAAAACCATGAGTCCCCCGCCGATGCCCCCAAACCTCGGGATTTACAAGGTGCGGCGGGCGTTCGCCACGCAATACGGCGATCACCTGCTCGGCGGCCATCGTGACCGTCGACACCAAGGCTTCCTGCGTGGAACCGCCGACGTGCGGCGCACAGACCAGATTCGTCTCCTGCGGCAGGCTCAGCAACGGCGAATCGGGGGCGGGCGGTTCCTGTTCGAATACATCGAGGCCCGCCCCGAACAGACGACCGCCGCGCAGTGCGTCGGCCAGCGCCATTTCGTCGATCAACGGTCCGCGCGAGGTATTCAGCAGAATCGCTGAGGGCTTCATCAAGGCCAGCGCTGCGGCATCGATCATATGGACGGTATCGGGCCGGGCGGGACGATGCAGACTCACCACGTCGGCGCGCTGCAGCAGCGTAGGCAGGTCCGGCACGCATTCGATGCCGTCGGCGGCCAGTTGCGCACGCCGCACATCATCCAGGCTCGGCGACCAGACACAGACCTGCATGCCGAAACCCAGCCGTGCCATCGTCGCGAAGGCACTGCCGATGGCGCCATATCCGGCAATACCCAGCACCTTGCCGTGCAACTCGTGCATTGTGGTGGAGAAGCGGTAACGCCAGTTATCGCTGCGCACGGCGTGGTGAGCTTCCGGGACCCGACGCGCCACGGCGAGCAACAGCGCCATCGCATGTTCGGCGACCGAGCGCATATTGGAGCCCGGCGTATTCGTCACGGCGATGCCGCAACGGCTCGCATGCGCGACGTCGATCTTGTTGGTGCCGGCGCCATGATTGCCGATGACCTGCAAGCGCGGCGCCGCATCCATGACGGTAGCGGTCAGACCGCCGTCACGGGTAATGACGGCGTCGGCATCCGCTATTTCCTGCGCCCACCCTTCCATCGTCGTGGCGCGCGCCTGCCGCACCGTAATGCCAGCGGCTTCGAGTAAGGCCCAACCTTCGGCTTTCACCGGCTGCGTTATCAGGCATGACCATTTCTTGTGCATCGGTACCGCTTCCTTATCTCGTTTGATACGGTTGAATCGCTGGCGCGAAAATCGCTTTTTTAACGCAGCAGGAGCTGCGCAAGAAGCTGCGTGCCTTTCTCGAAATCCGGGAACTGCATCGCTTCCTGGGGATTGTGACTGCCGTGCTGGTTCCGCACGAAAATCATCGCCGTGGGGACGCCGGCTGTCGCGAACAGCGCCGCATCATGACCGGCACCGCTCGGCATTTCGCGATACGCCCACCCGGCTGCACGCGCGGCATCGGTCAACGTCGCGCACAAGGCCGCATCCATCGCGGCAGGCTCGCTGCTCGTGCGTGGCCCCAGATCGATGGCCACGCCGTACTGACGGGCGATGGCGTCGGTGGCGGCCAGGATCCGCGCTTCCATGGCCTGCATCGTCGCGTGACTGCGGGAGCGCACGTCGATGCAGAAATCGACCCGGCCCGGCACTTTGCTGAAATCCGCCTGGCGCCGGTCCGTCTCGAAACGGCCCACGGTAAAGGTCAATTCATGGCCCTGCGCTTCCAGATCGCACCAGTCGTCATGCAAGGTGCTTACCAGGCGGGCGACGGCCACCACCGCATCCTGCCGATGCGAACGGGGCGTGGCCCCCGAGTGCTTGTAAGCGCCCAGCGCGCTGGCCTCACGGTAACGCACGCTGCCACAGATGCCGGTGACCACCCCGACGGGCTCACCGGCTTCTTCCAGGACCGGTCCTTGTTCGATATGCAATTCGACGAAACGGGCAATGCGGGCGATATCGATGCCGGGCGTCCGTTGCCGCAGCGGCGCCGTATCCCCACCGAGCGCGATCAGGCTCTCTTCCAAAGTCCGCCCATTGTCCGCACGTCGGACCGCCAGCGCGGCTTCCGGCAGTTGTCCGAGCGCCGCTTTG
Source organism: Robbsia sp. KACC 23696 (assembly GCF_039852015.1). Classification (NCBI taxonomy): domain Bacteria; kingdom Pseudomonadati; phylum Pseudomonadota; class Betaproteobacteria; order Burkholderiales; family Burkholderiaceae; genus Robbsia; species Robbsia sp. KACC 23696. The sequence goes on from NZ_CP156628.1 coordinate 924,400, forward strand.
CTCCCGATATAAGAGAACGGAAACCAGGCGCTTTCCTCGGCGCGAATGCCGATTACGACGATGTCCGCGGGCGGCGTGACACCGGCGGCCCGACAGCCCGCCACTACCGCGAGCCCCGCAATGACGCCCGCCGCGCCGTCGAAATTGCCGCCCCGCGGTACCGAGTCGAGATGCGAACCGGTCACGCGGGCCGGCGCCGTCCGCTCCTGACCGGGCAGCGTGATGTAGAGATTCAGCGCGGCGTCGGTGCGCACGGACAGGCCCAGCGCCTCGGCGGCCGTGCGAATCTGCTCGTGCGCTCGCTGTTCGCCCGTGCCGTAACTGTCACGCGTCACGCCGACGCCGTCGAAGCTGTCCGCGCGCAAGATATCGAACAATTGCCGCGCCAACGCCATGTCGGGGGTCGGCGTGGGCAGCACCGGGACCGCTGCAGACGCCGGGCTCGAGGCGACAGTCTCGGCGGCCACTACGTTCGTGGAGGACGGACCGGAATTCGAGGACGATGACATCGCTTGCTTAATCCATTTGACGAAAGGACGCCTCGCGCTTGCACGCGCGGGCCGACCGCATTGGCCGGGAGCGGCCAAAATCGTGACAAGCCTACGCTTTACGGCATTGGCCTGCCGATTACGTTGTTTTTACGTATAGGGCTGAGTCATGCTAATCGCGTCGCTATCCGCCTCGCGGCCCGGCAGCAGGACGGGAAGCGCGCAAAACGCGGAATTCGCAATGCCCATTTTGTCGGATGCCGCTGGCGAACGCGGGCGGGTTATCATGCTCCATGCGCATTATCGATGCTATCTCGCCTGAAACCACATGAAGACCGGTTATAAATTGCACCAGGGCGACAGCCCTTTGTTGATTTCGATTCCCCATGTCGGCACGACGATTCCCGACGCGCTGCGGCCCGTTTATACGGCTGCCGGCCTAACCGTGCAAGACACGGACTGGCATCTCGATCGGCTCTATGATTTCGCGCGCGAGCTGGGCGCGACGATTCTCTGCGCCGAGTATTCGCGTTATGTGATCGATCTGAACCGCCCTCGCAGCGACGAAAGCCTCTACCCTGGCAAGGTCACCACCGGACTCTGTCCCACCGAAACCTTCCTTGGCGAGGACGTGTACCAGGCCGGCCAAGCACCGGACGCCGCACAAAAAGCGCAGCGCGTCGCGCAGTACTGGCAACCGTATCACGAGACATTAACGCAGCAGATCATGCGCCTGCGTGCGCGCCATCCGCATATCGTCGTCTGGGAAGCGCACTCGATCAAGAGCCGGTTGCCGCGTCTGTTCGACGGGAAGCTCTGGGATCTGAATCTCGGCACGGCCGACGGCCACAGCGCGGCACCGGCCATTGCAGAGGCCGTGTTCGGCGTTGCAAGCGCCGAGCAGGCGTATACGTCGATTTTGAACGGGCGCTTCAAGGGCGGCTATATCACGCGCCACTATGGCGTGCCGGAACAGGGCGTGCATACGGTCCAGCTGGAGAAATGCTGGTCCACGTATATGCATGAGGAAGCGCCGTACACGTATGCGCCGGCGCGTGCGCAACAGCTTCAGCCACTGCTGCGGAGCATGCTCCAAGCAGCGGTCGCCGCCTTGCCGACGCACGATACGCCGGCACCTGTCTATCCAGACTAAGGATCAGGCCGCGCAGGGAATCGTCGTGGCAGCGGACGCCGGCGTGCCGGCCGATAAAGCTGGCGGCCGGAACGTCACCTGGCTGCCGACGCCGATCGACGTCGCTGCACCCGCTCCCTCGTTTGCAAGATCGTAAGCCGCACCAAAGCGATTGGCGAGGAACACATCCAATGCAACCTGTTCCTGCGCGATAAAGCCCGACTGCGGCAACCGCTTCTGCCGAAACAGATCGACTGCCGCACATATGCCGGCTGCGGTGGTGATCTGAATTGCGCTCATCGTTTGCCCCTCCGCGTTCCCGGCGTCCGAGACGCCCTGAAACGGTTGGGCGGCGATCTTGCGCGTAAAGATCTGTTCCAGATAACGTCCATTGCGCATGCCGTTGACCGCTACGAACACCAGGACAATATCTTGTTCGGTCGCGGGAACGGCATCACGCAGCAGCGCTTTCAATGCCTCCGGCTTCTGCGCCAGCTTCATATCGTCGAGAAGGAAGCGCATCAACGCGCAGTGGCCCGGATAGCGCACCGACTTGTAGTCAAGGGTCCGGACACTGCCGGCCAGGGTCTCGCATAAGGTCCCAAGACCGCCGGACGTATTGAAGGCTTCGTATTCGATGCCATCGAGCGAAAAATGCTCGAGGCCTTCCATTGGTGCCGCCTGCGTCAACACACCGTCACGAATTGCCTCGCACGGGTGCCGATACTCGTTGATCAGGCCATCGACGCTCCAGGTCAGATTATATTTCAACGCATTGGTGGGGAATTGCGGCAGCGCGCCCACCCGCATCTTGATATCGTGCACGACATCGAAACGCCGGGCCAGGCTATGTGCCGCAATGCCGATGAAACCCGGCGCCAGGCCGCATTGGGGCATGAAAGCCGTCTTCGCATCGCGTGCCAAGGCGCGAATCGTCTGCGTGGCCTGCACATCCTCGGTCAGGTCGAAATAGTGCGCACCGGCTGCTGCCGCCGCGTGCGCCGCCTCGATGGCGAGGGAAAACGGTAAAGCGTTGACGACCGCATCGTGGCCGCGTGCGAAATCGGTCAGTGCGGCGCGATTCGCGACATCCAGCGTCACCGTCTTCACGGCGGTATCGGTTAGCGACGCGAGCGCCGCCGCATCGCGGTCCGCCACCGTGACCTGATAATCACCCGAGTTCTGCAACAGGCGCGCGATCGTCACGCCGATATGGCCCGCGCCCAATAGTGCGATCTTCATGGTGGTTTCCTATGGAAAGTGAGATGTCGGGTCGTCACGGCATCGCCACGACGTCATGTGCGGATGCGATCCATTCTAAAGGGAGGGATTGACGAAAAAAAGATTGAATCGGACGAATAGACGACGTTCATCCGTCGTTTAGACAGCTTATTTCGTCATTTCGTCATCAGGCATCGAATTGGTCGAACGAGCCCCTTGGTCGGCGCGCTTTCATGCCTGACCGATCGCTGGTATCGGCGACGATGTGTGCCCATCGAAACGTTCGCGCGCTATCGCCCTTCCAGCACACTCGCCAGCACCTTCCACAGATGCTGCCCTGCAGGCGACAGGCGCCGCCCGGCACGGGTCACCAACTCCCCCGAAAAATCACGCGCGTAGGCGTGATCCAGCGGAACCGCCACGACTTCGTGCTTATCGATACGGGCCTGCGCGGCACGCGCCGACATAAAAGCGATCCCCAATCCCGCGACGACCAGCGATTGCGCGGTCGCAAACATATCGCATCGATACGCCGGAATGACTGACAGCCGCTGCTCGTCGAGGATCGACTGTAGATAGCGTTGCACGCCAAATCGATCGCTCATGAAAATAAGGCGTTCATTTGCCAGAGCGTCGACGGCGATGCGCGGCTGTCGCGCCAGCCGATGCGTGGGATGCAGAATCGCGCACAGCGGGCCGACGGTAAAAAGCCGGCCGTTGATCGCAGGATCATGGGCCGAGCGCACGCAGACGCCCAGATCGACGACGTCGTCCCGGACCATCTTGATGACGTCCGGTGTCGATGCCGCCAGCAATTCGATCGTGATATCAGGATAGGTGGCGCTGAAGTCTCGAAGCGCCACCGTCAGCAACCCCTCCAAAAAGCCTTCGCCAAAACCGATGCGCAGACGCCCACGTTTCAAGGAACGAAACGCTTCCAATTGCACGGCCAAGTCCTGCTGACGCCGTTGGCGATCGCGATAGAACTCGACCAATACGTCGCCGATTTCCGTCAACACGACGTTGCGCCCTTGACGCTCGATCACCGCCGCGTGCAATTCACGCTCCAACGCCGCAATTTGCCGACTCACCACCGAGGCATTGATGCCCAGCCAGTCCGCGGCATTCCGCACGCCGCCCTGCGAGGCCACGGCGTGCAGATAGCGCATGGCTCGCTCGCTGACCTCGTTCTCCAGCGCCGCGGCAGGATGCACTTTCACGTCGTGCGCCTTGCTCGGATCCCCATACGTCTTCATCGTCTCGCTCTCTGAAGGCTCGAACCGTTGACCTGAAGGCAACATTTTAATGTCAGCTTGTGTCTGTTTTACGGTTTTTTTTCGAGAAATACTTGCCCGAATCTTCCCCGACGCATTCGACCATGAGCGATACCCCCGTTTCAGCCCGCTGTGCATGTCCCCCGAACGGTCGATTCTTCGCGCTCGACGATATCGCCGACGATACGGCCAGGCAATTAGCGGGGATCCGGCAGCATATCCACGCCCATCCGGAACTCGGCTATGAAGAATTCGAGACATCGGATTACGTCGCTTCGTTGCTGCAGGAATGGGGCTATGCACTGACCCGCGGCATCGGCGGTACCGGACTGGTTGCCACGCTGAAGTGCGGCACCGGGTCGCGCAGCATCATGATCCGCGCGGACATGGATGCGCTGCCGATTCACGAAACCACCGGGCTGCCGTATCAAAGTCGTCACGCCGGGAAAATGCACGCCTGCGGACACGACGGGCATACGGCGATGGTGCTGGGTGCCGCGCAAGCCTTGGCGCAGACGCGCCGCTTCGATGGCACCGTGCACCTCGTCTTTCAACCGGCCGAAGAAGTAGGGGTCGATAGCGGCGCGGCACGCATGATCGCCGACGGCCTCTTCGATCGCTTCCCCTGCGACGCGATATTTGGGATACACAATCATCCCGGTGTGGCCAGCGGCACCTTCGGCTTCCGCCCGGGCGCGTTGATGGCGGCAGGCGATCTGGTGCGCGTCACGGTGCATGGACGCGGCGGCCATGCGGCGCGACCGCATCAATCGATCGATCCGATCGTCGTCATCAGCAGCATGATCATGGCGCTGCAGACGATCGTCGCGCGCAACGTCCCGCCGACCGACACGGCCGTCGTAACCGTTGGCACACTGCATGCCGGCCACGTGGCCAATGTGATCCCGAATACCGCGACGATGGAATTGAGCGTCCGCTCGTTCGACGAAAAAATTCGCACGCTGCTGGAAACGCGTATTCGCGAACTACTCGAAGCACAGGCTGCCAGCTATGGGGCCAGCGTCGAAGTCGACTATCAACGCGGCTATCCGGTGGTCGTCAACTCGCCCGACGAAACCGCGCTCGCCTGCGCCGTTGCCGAAGAACTGGTCGGCGCAGAGAACGTGATCTCGCCCTTCCCGCAGATCACCGGCAGCGAAGATTTCGCCTTCTATCTGCAGCATCGCCCCGGCTGCTTTATCCGCTTGGGCAACGGCACCGATAACGCGCTGCTCCACAACAGCGCATACGATTTCAACGACGCCAATCTCGCCATCGGCGCGGCCTTTTGGACCCGCCTCGCAGAACGTTTTCTCAATACTGCATCGGCACTGCCCTCTCCCTCCAATAAGGATTGAACGATGAGTACCGTTGACCGCATCAGTCCACCGACGTCGGCCATTCCTGCGAATGCGGGGTCGGGGAGCACGCATTCCTCCACCGCGGCCTACTCGGGTCCCTTCGACATGGCGCGTGCACGCCGTCAGCTGCGCGCCGCGCTGATCGGCAATGTGTTCGAGTTCTACGACTTCATGGTCTACGCTTTTCTGGCGGCAACGCTGGCGCGTAAATTCTTTTACGGCAGCGAGATGGCGGCCTTGCTGTCCAGCTTCGCCGCATTCGGCGTAGGTTTTCTGGCACGCCCGCTGGGCGGCGCCCTTATCGGGCGTTTTGCCGACACCCACGGCCGCCGCAGCGCGATGTTGCTGACGGTGGTCGGCATGGCGATCGGCACCGTCGGGATCGGCCTATTACCGACCTACGCCTCGATCGGCCTGACCGCGCCGATTTTGCTCGTGGTATTGCGCCTGATCCAGGGCCTGGCGGCAGGCGGCGAATGGGGCACATCCGCCGCCTTTATCGTCGAATCGGCGCCGCCGGACCGTCGGGGTTTCTTCGGCAGTTTCGGTCAGTCGTCGGTGGCGCTCGCCATCCTCGTCAGCAATCTGATCGTGCTGGCCGTGAACAGCAGTTTCACCGCCGCGCAAATGGATGCGTGGGCGTGGCGCGTCCCGTTCCTGCTGGGCGCATTGCTGGTGCCGGTGGGCTTCTATATGCGTCGCAATATGGAAGAGACGCCGGCCTACGAACGGACACATGCGGCGCCGGAAACGGACGCAGCGCTCGCGACGAACGAAGGGCCGATCGTCATGATGGGCCGCGCGTTCGGCTTTACGATCCTGTGGACGGTCGCGTTTTATGTGATCCTGGCCTATATGCCCACCTTCCTTGCGAAATATGCGGGCTTGTCAGGTAGCGGCGCCCTATTGTCGAACTCGGTGGCGCTGCTGGTCATCGTCATCGCCGTACCGTGCTTCGGTCGTCTGTCGGATCGCATCGGCCGCAAGCCCTTATTGCTGGCCAGTTGTCTCGGTTTCGTCGTTCTCGGTTATCCCTTGTTTCACATCTTGCTCAATCACGGAACATGGATCACGATTTTGGCCGCGCAAATCGTCATGAATCTGCTGATTTCCATGTTCTCGGGCGCGGGTCCCGCTGCCATTTGCGAGATGTTCCCCACGCGCTCGCGCACCGCGTTGATGTCGTTCAGCTATAGCCTGTCGACCGCGCTCTTCGGCGGATTCGCGCCCTTCGTCGCCACCTGGTTGATCGCGAAAACCGGATCTCCGATTGCGCCGACGCTCTATCTGATCGGTTCGGCTATCGTCACGGCGCTGGTTGTTTTTAGGATGAAGGAAACCGCACATCGCCGTCTGCGATAAAAAGGGGTATCGATGCATATTCGTTTTGACAATCAAACCGTTGCCATTACCGGCGCGGGTATCGGTATCGGCCGTGCGATCGCCGCACGATTCGTCGCCCTCGGCGCCCGCGTTTATGGCTGCGATTACGATGCGGCAGCGTTGACCGAGTCGACGCAATCCGGCTTTACGGGCCACGTCGTCGATTTGACCGACCGCGCCGCTGCCGCCAGCTGGATCGGCGATGTGGAAAAACACAGCGGCGGCCCGATCGGCATCCTGATCAACTGCGCCGGTGGCGTTGCGGGTCAGGCGAACAAACCGCTGGATCAGGTCAGCGATGAAGAATGGAATCGCATCATCGATGTGAACCTGGGCGCGGCCTTTGCCGTCAGCCGGGCCGCCGTCGGTGGAATGAAGCAGGCCGGCAAGGGGGCCATCGTCAATATCAGTTCTTCCGCCGCGTTACGCGCCTCCTTGACCGGAATACAGGCGTATTGCGCGGCGAAGCACGGCGTGCTCGGATTGACACGCCAGTTGGCGCATGAATTGGGTGCATTCGGCATCCGCGTGAACTCGGTCGCCCCCGGATTGATCATCAGCAATGCCGCAACCGAGCGCCAATGGGCAGCCTACGGCGCCGCCAAACAGGCGCAGATGCTCGACGCCATCTCGATGAAACGCCTGGGGAAGGTCGACGATATCGTCGACGCGGTGATGTTCTTCGCGTCGGATATGTCGAGTTTCGTCAACGGGCAGGTGCTCTCCGTCGATGGCGGAAAAGCAAGCTGAGCCGTGCCGCACACTATAAGGAATACCGTAATGAATACAGCACCCAAGCAGACCGGCGACGACGAGTCGACATTGCAACCGTGGCAGTGGCAAGAAGCCACGTGGCGGCGACTCGTGGGTCAAGTCCGCGCGGGCAAATCGCTTCGTCCCACCGTCTGGCCCAACGGCGCGCAGTGCGCGGTCGCGCTGTCTTTCGACAGCGATCACGAAACCAATGAATTGCGAGATGGCGGAAAGTCGATCGGCCGACTCGCATGGGGTGAATTCGGCAGCCGCGTGGGCGTACCGCGTATCCTGAAATTACTGCATCAGCACGACATCAAGGCGACGTTTTACGTCCCGGCCGTGACGGCGCTCTTGCATGAAGACGAACAACGTCGCGTGGTGGCGGAAGGGCACGAAATCGGTATTCATGGCTGGATTCATGAGCTGAATTCGGTGCTGCCTTACGAGGCGGAGCGCGATCTGCTGTTCCGCTCGGTCGACGTCCTGGAAAAAGTGACCGGCGTCAGGCCGGTGGGCTTGAGGACGCCGTCATGGGACTTCAGCCCCTCGACCTTGCAGATCGAGAAAGAATTGGGCTTGCTCTACGATTCGTCCTTGATGGCCGATGAAGATTGCTACGAGCTGATGTTGCATGGCGAACCGACAGGCATTGTCGAGCTGCCGGTGGAATGGGTCCGCGACGATGCCGTGTATTTCAGCATGCATCGTTTCAATTCCTTGCGCCCGTACACGCCGCCGACCGATGTGTTCGATATCTTCAAGCGCGAATTCGATGGCGCCTACGAGGACGGCGGTTTGTTCCAATTGACGATGCATCCGCACGTCATCACGCCGCGCTCGCGTTTCTGGATCGTCTCGGAATTGATCGCGTACATGAAGACGAAGAACGTCTGGTTCGCGACGCACGCCGAGATTGCGGCCTACGTGAAAGGGTAACAGCACGATAAAACGCGCGACGGCCTCAGATGCTGAGACGGTGGTCGCGCGACGCTATCGCTTGGTTCGCAGTTGCTCGATGAGTTCGGCCGTCACGCGGGATGCCGGGCCGGGGCGCTCCAGACGCGCTTCCATGCCTTTCTCGAAAAGCGTCGCGCCGACGTTCAATAGGCATTGGACGTCTTCCAGGGACAGTTTGTCCCTATTGGCCGCGAGCCAGCTCGCTAGATCCGAAATGGCGTCGTCGACGACCGGCGCCTCGTCATTGGCATAACGGCGCTCGAACATCCTGATTACATCGAATGGGGTCATTCCGCCCTCCTTCGTCGTTCCGCTAGCGTAGCATAGTCACAAAACGGACAGCGCGCGGCACCACGAAGGAAGACCTGCCTATGCGGCAACGGTAATGCCCGGCGCCTGCGCGCGACGTGCTGGCTGTACTATGATTTCAACGCGCTGATCTAGCGAGACGAGTGCGCGCATTAACCGCTCAAGTGAGATATTTAATAATTTGTACCGCCGGATCTGTGACACTTTGGGCTGCGTCAGCCCTGTGATATCGGCTGCCTCGGATTGACTCAAACCACGCTTGTCTATCAGTTGATTAAACTTGATAGCGAGCGCGGCCTTCGCTGAGAGCTCCGCCGCGTCGTCGAATCCAAGATCCATCAACACGTTTTCCGTACCTACGACGCACGTTTTTCCACTCATTTGCCTCTCCTGCTTGCCTCATATCGGGCAAGAAAGGAGACTGGTCCGAATTCCACGAACGCGCTCAGCGTTCGATTTTCCGCGCCAACACGATCGAGGTGGTCGTGCGCGCCACGCCGTCCAATTCGGCGATGGCGTCCAAAAGCGCGTCCAGCCGCTCGGGCGAAGCGGCGCGGACCCAGGCGACATAATCGAATTCGCCGCTGACCGCGCATAGCAGCGTGATCTCGGGCATGCGCTCTAGACGCTTCAAGACGTCGCGTCCCGATTTCGCCTGAACCACGATGCCGACGTGCGCATGCAAGGCATGGGCGTCGACGTCTTTGCCCAAACGCACGCCGTATCCCGCAATGATGCCGTTACGCTCCATCCGGGCGATGCGCGACAATACCGTCGTGCGCGCGATACCGAGCGTCCGCGCCAGATCCGCCGCAGATTCGCGGGCATTCGCCTGCAACAGCGACAGCAGGCCGCGATCGATCTCGTCCAGTTCATCGAAGCGTAGACTCACCGCCTTCTCCCGCACGCACTCGGACGCGAGGCCGTCACGCCGACCCCTCCGGCACCAGCACGTCGCGGCTACCGTTATGCCCCATCGACGAGACGATGCCGGCGCTCTCCATCTGCTCCACCAGCCGTGCCGCCCGGTTATACCCGATGCGAAGCTGTCGCTGCACCGCCGAGATCGACGCCTTGCGCGAGCGCACGACAAACGCAACCGCCTCGTCGTACAAGGGATCCGCTTCGGCGTCCGCCGAGCCGGATTCGCCCTCGCCGGCGCCGTCGGTTCCCGGCCCTTCGAGGATGCTGTCCTCGTAATTAGCCTCGCCGAACTGTTTCAGATATTCGACGACGCGATGGACTTCGTCGTCGGCGACAAAGGCACCGTGCACGCGCTGCGGGTCGCCGCTGCCGGGCGGCAAGAACAACATATCGCCCTGCCCCAGCAGACTCTCGGCACCCATCTGATCGAGAATCGTCCGCGAATCGATCTTCGATGACACCTGGAATGCGACACGCGTCGGAATATTGGCCTTGATCAGGCCCGTGATGACATCGACCGAAGGCCGTTGCGTCGCCAATACCAGGTGAATGCCCGACGCCCGCGCCTTCTGCGCCAGTCGCGCGATCAATTCCTCCACCTTTTTGCCGGCGACCATCATCAGATCCGCCAACTCGTCGATGATGACGACGATCAGCGGCAGCGGCGGCAAGGGCTCCGGTGCATCCGGGGTCAGCGAGAAAGGATTCTTCACACGGTTGCCCGACGCGATACCGGCGCGAATCTTCTGGTTATACCCCGCCAGATTCCGCACGCCCACGGCCGACATCAGCCGATAGCGCTTTTCCATTTCGCCGACGCACCAGTTCAAGGCATTCGCCGCCAGTTTCATATCGGTCACGACCGGCGCCAGCAGATGCGGGATGCCCTCGTACACCGACAATTCGAGCATCTTCGGATCGATCATGATCATCCGCAGCTCTTCCGGCGTCGCGCGGAACAACAAGGACAGGATCATCGCGTTGACCGCCACGGACTTACCGGAGCCGGTCGTACCGGCCACCAGCATATGCGGTGCCCGCGCCAGATCGACGACCACCGGCTCGCCGGTAATGTCCTTACCCATCGCGATCGCCAACGGCGAATCGTGCCGCTTGTAGACGTCCGCCGCCAAAATTTCGGACAGACGAATCATCTGCCGCTGTGCGTTCGGCAACTCCAAGCCCATGCAGGTCTTGCCGGGAATGGTTTCGACGACGCGAATCGATGTCATCCCGAGCCCGCGCGACAAATCCTTCATCAGATTGACGATCTGGCTGCCCCGGACTCCCGTGGCCGGCTCGACTTCGAAACGGGTGATCACCGGTCCCGCCGAGGCGCCCACCACCGTGACCGGTACTTTGAACTCGCGCAGACGTTGCTCGATCAGCTGCGCCGTTTCCTGCAAGGTTTCGTCGGACGCCTGCTCGACGGCAGCGGCAGGCGCCTCCAGTAAGTCCAGTCCCGGCAGTTCGACGAGGGGCGCCTCGGGCAATAGACTCGAGAACGCATCGAGCGTCGCCGCGCGCGGTGCCGGTGCCGTCTCCGAGGTCGACGGTCCATTTTGCGGCGGCGTCGAGTTCAACGCGACCGTCCCACCGAGCGTGGACGCGTCCCGTACGGGGCCGCCGTCCGACGGCGCATCGTAGGTCGCGGCATTGACCGCTTCCGGCAAGCCCGGCCGTGCGACCGCGACAGACCGCGTAGCGTGGCCCGCTGCATCGGCGTCGGTTTCCGCGTCGTCGGCATCGTTCGCTTCCGCGTCGGGACGGGCCACCCGTGCGATACCAGGGGCCGCCGCGGCAACCCGTTCGCGCCAATCGGGCGTCGGTGCAACGGTAGCACTATGCTCCGTGGGCAGCGCCGGTACGTCGTCGACGGTTTCGTCCGGCAAATCCTCCCATGGCGGGATATCGGACAGAATGCGCGACGGATTCACTTCATCGGCCGCGTCCTCTTCCTGCACGTCGCGTTCCGTACGGTTCGACGCCACGCTCGCCGGGACGTCCGTCGTCGGCGACGGCTGCGTGTCCGCCGCCCGGGAGGCGCGCTCGCTTGCCTGTTGCATTCCCTGCACGACCGGTTCGGGGCTGGCCAAAGGCCGCGTGACCGCATCCGATTCGCGCGGATTTTCCCAGCCCGTCGATTCGTCTTCGTCGGATCGACCCGATCGCGCGGCCGGCGGTGTCGGTGTCGGTGTCGGTGTCGGTGTCGGTGTCGGTGTCGGTGTCGGTGTCGGTGTCGGTGTCGGTGTCGGTGTCGGTGCCGGTGCCGGTGCCGTCGGCGCCGGTGCGATCGTAGAAGGCGTGTCGGCCGCATCGTCGTCCGGCGGACTGATCCAAACATACGGCACGCGCGCTTCCGAATCCTCGCTGGATGTCACGGGCGCGGCACCCCGCGCGGCCGAGCCGCCGAACATCGGTTCGCGCTTTTCATCGGGATACGTTGGTGCGCCGCGTCCCGAGGCAGTGCTTCCCGCACCCGCAACGCTCGCGCCCTGAGTCACGGACGCGACACGCGCCGTGCTCGTCGCGTCGATAGGCGTCGACGACGGCGTACCCGCCACGCCACCCACTCGCCCTGATACGCTCGCTTCGCTGGTGCTCGCACCTGACGCTGACAGTGTCGCTGCCGTCATCGTGCCCTTGCGGAACGCGGTGACACCATCCTGATGCACCATGATCGGGGCCCGCCAGGTCGGCTCGCGCCGCACTTCGGTCGGTAGCGGCACGCCGCCGCTCAAGCCGGGCCGCGATGCGGTCGCGGCCCCGGAGACGGATCCCGGCGGCATCGTCATTGCGGCCGAGCCCGCGGCTGACGCGCCCAGCGTCGCATCGATCTGACCGCCACTCGGGCGGCCGCTGGACAAGCCGGCATACGGCGACGCGGCACCGACGCTCGCCAACGTCGTCGGCGTGCCTACCATCGACTTCGCTGTCGCCACCGCCGCATGCGTTGGCTGCGCGACACCCGACTGCGCACCGCGCGCGGCAAAACCTTGACGCTGCGGCGCAGGCGTCGCGGCCGCATGCACGACGGTTGGCCCAACGGCGCCCACGGACGCCGTCGGCATACCGTTTCGGCCGGCGCGTTTGTCCCCCTGAACGCGTGCATGGGCGCCCGGCGTCCAAGGCTGCAGCTTGCCTGCGCCACCACGCCGACCGACGCCCTCCTTGTCGCGCGCGGACTGTTGCGCGGCGCGGCGCCAGTCGTAGACGCCAGGCGGGACCGGCGAGGCGCTCATTCGCCCCGCTTGCGACGGCGTCGCGGCAACGCCGAGTCCGCCCGCGCCTTTCCCACCGGATAAAGCGGATCCGACCGACAGGCCCGGCACGGCGCCCGACGCCCCGGTAGCGGCACCGATGCCACTCGCGCCGGTACCGCCCCATCCGGCACCACGCGACTCTGCCTGACCGGGGCTCGTGCGCCATGATCGATCCGACAGGTCCGACAACATCCCCGACGCGTACCCGACATTCGCCCCCGACTCATCGCCGGCAGCCTGGTTGCGCGACGCCTGGCGACGCGCGGCGCGCTCGCCGCCGCGTGATGCGTTCGACGCCGCACGGTCACGATCGGCGTCGTCCTCGCTGTCGTCGGCCCAGGCGCGCACGCTCTCCGGCACACCGGCACCCAGCGACGCGATCAAGCGCACCACGCCCGCCACCGTGCGGCGCCAACCGATGCCCAACGACCAGGGCAGCATCGCCACCCACAGCGCGAAACTGCCGGCCAGCGCGCCGGGACGTCCGATCATCGCCGCCAGTACGCTCGCACCGCCCTGCCCTACCGAGCCCGCGGCGGGCCCTCGCAGCAAGCCCTCGAAAACACTGGCGCTAAGCACGGTCAGCACCAGGGTCAACACCAGTCGCAAGATGGTGCCCGCCCCATAGCGGGCGTCGCCGCGCATCGCCCCCAGGACGAAACGACCCAGGTGCCACAGGAACGGCAGGAAAAACACGGCGGATAGGCCAAAAAGGCCGAGAACGACTTTGAGCATGCGGCAGACAGACGTAGCGGGAGGTGCGGCAACGATGCGCAACGATAAACGAGGCACCTATGGCTGCGTGGCGGCACGGGGACGCACAGCAACACGAACAGGGAGTTTACCCGTTTGAACCGGGTTTGACTTCCGGACGATCGGAATATTATGACAGGCGCCCCTTTGCGCACCCGCCGACATCTTTTCCGGCTTTCCAGACAGGTCAACGAATGGAATTCCGAAAAGCCGTACAAATTCACTGTTTTTGCCATGCAATCGTAGATGCTACAAGGGTTTAGCCCGATTCGTGAAACACCGCGAGGTTTGTTCAAATAGCGCCGCGCCACCGGGTAATCCGGGCTTTTTCGGGAAAACGCCTTAAAGAAGACTTCCCTCCGGTGGCCGCGCTTGATGCTTCGTGGCAATTGCAGGAACGATTTCGACGCCCATACCGCTCAGCGCATATAGACCTCATTGGAGTTGTCGTGAAACAACCGTTCTATAAAGTTCTCTACATTCAGGTGCTGGTCGCGATCGTGATCGGCATCCTCCTCGGCCATTTCTATCCGGCACTGGCGATCGACATGAAGCCGCTCGGCGATGGCTTCATCAAACTGATCAAGATGATCATCGGACCGGTGATCTTCTGTACCGTGGTGACCGGTATCGCCGGCATGCGCGACATGAAGAAGGTCGGCCGCGTCGGCGGCAAGGCGCTGCTGTACTTCGAAGTCGTGTCGACATTCGCGCTGGTGCTCGGCTTGGCGGCAACGCATATCCTGCGCCCGGGCGTCGGCTTCAACGTCGATCCGAAGACCTTGGACGGCGCCGCTGTCGCGTCGTTCGCGAAGGCCGCGCATGGTCAGAGCGCGACGGACTTCATCCTGCATATCATTCCGGATACGCTGGTCTCGGCGTTTTCGCAGGGTGAAGTGCTGCAGATCCTGTTGATCGCCATCCTGTTCGGTAGCGCTTTGGCCGCCGCCGGCGAGAAAGGCCATGCAGTGACGGAACTGATCGAGAAGTTCTCGGCGGTCTTCTTCGGCATCGTGCGCATCATCACGAAGGTCGCCCCGATTGGTGCATTCGGTGCGATGGCCTTCACGATCGGAAAGTACGGCGTGGCGTCGCTGATCCCGATGTTGAAGCTGATGGGCACGTTCTACCTGACGTCGATCCTGTTCGTGCTGATCGTCCTCGGCGCCATCGCACGCGCCGCCGGCTTCAGCGTGGTACGCTTCGTTGCGTATATCAAGGAAGAGATGCTGATCGTGCTGGGTACGAGCTCGTCGGAAGCCGCCTTGCCGCAACTGATGCAGAAGCTCGAACGCCTGGGCTGCTCGCGCTCGGTGGTCGGTCTCGTCGTGCCTACCGGCTATTCGTTCAACCTGGACGGCACCAACATCTACATGACGATGGCCGTGCTGTTCATCGCCCAAGCGACGAATACCGATTTGAGCTGGGGGCAGCAACTGACGCTGTTGGCCGTAACGATGTTGACGTCGAAGGGCGCCAGCGGCGTGACCGGCGCAGGCTTCGTGACCTTGGCCGCCACGCTGGCCGTAGTGCCGACGATCCCGCTGTCGGGCATGGTCCTGATCCTGGGTATCGACCGCTTTATGAGTGAATGCCGCGCGCTGACGAATATTGTCGGCAACGGTGTGGCAACGATCGTCGTGTCGTCATGGGAAAAGGAACTGGACCGCGAGAAGTTGAATCGCGAACTGAAGCACGAGACGGCGACGCAACGCGCCTGACGCCTGCTGGCGAGTCCGCGCGCGCGAGCGCGCGGGCGACGCCGGTATCCGGCGGATTCCCTCCTCTGACGCCGATCGCCGTGCGCCCGTTCCCCTCCTCAGAAAGCGCCGGCCTGCCGGCGCCTTTCATCCGGCCCCCGGCCACCCCCCATCCCTTCCGTCGCGCCGTGCTGCTGGCCCTGCTATTGATGCTGGCCTTGGCCTGCGCGGCGACCTGGACGATCAGTTGGCACCGCGGCATCGACGCGCTGCGTGAACGCGCGACGTTCCGCGCAGAGCGGGTCAATGCGAACCTGAAAGCCACGCTGGATCGCTATGCCTTGCTGCCCTATCTGGTCTCCACGCACCCGTATATCGAGACGCTGCTCGACAGCCCGCCCGGCAGTCCGGCACGGCAGGCAGCCGTGGCACGCGCGAATGCCTTTTTGAAGCGGGTCAATCACGAAGCGAATGCCAGCGCGACCTATGTCATCGATGCAAACGGGGTCTGCGTCACCGCCAGCAATTGGGACCAGCCGACCGGCTTCGTCGGCCTGCATTACAACTTCCGTCCCTATTTCACCGACGCCATGGCGGGTCGCACCGGACGCTTCTTCGCCATCGGCACCAGTAACGCCGAACCGGGCTACTACGTTTCCCAACCGATCCGCGCCCCCCGGGCGGTGAACGAGGCGTCCAGGACGTCGCCGCGTTCCGGCGCGTCGGAGCGGGACACGGCGCCGAATCCGATTCTCGGCGTTGCGGTGGTGAAGCTGGACCTCGAATGGTTCGAACAGACGGACAGTCAGGAACCGTTGATCGCCACCGATGAGCATGGCGTGATCTTTCTGTCGTCGGAGCCCGATTGGAAATACCACACGCTGCAACCGCTGAGCACCCCAATTCTCGAATCGATCCGGATGTCGCGCCAGTACGCGGCGCAGCCCTTGCCGGCGCTGCCGGTCATTGTCGATCGGATTCTGAGTCCGACGACGGAATTAGTGCATATCGGGCCGACCGCCCGCTATCTTGCCAATACGAGCCAATTGGCCGAGCCGCATTGGCAACTGACGACGTTCACGTCGCTGGAACCGGTCGTGTCGAGCGCCAACGCCGCCACGGCGATCACGGCATTCAGCGGCATCTGCCTTTATCTGCTCGGCTTTTATTTGAACGCCCGCCGTGCGCGCGTGCGGGACATGATCCGCAGCGGCACGCTGTTGCGCGCCGCCTATGCCGAACTGAACCAGCGCGTTGCCGACCGCACTGCGGACCTGTCCTCGGCCAACACGCGCCTGCAGACGGAAGTCACCGAGCGAACCCGGGCCGAACAGGAACTGCGCGCCGCGCATCGGGAACTGGTGCAGACGAGCAAGCTCGCCGCCCTGGGTCAGATGGCGGCCGGCATCACGCACGAACTGAATCAGCCTCTGGCGGCCTTGCGCACGTTCTCGGACAATACGCGGATTCTGCTCGAACGCGGCCAGTACGACGCCGCGCAGGAGAACCTCAGCGCCATCGGCTCGCTGACCGAACGCATGGGGCGTATCACTAATCAGCTGAAATTATTCATCACGAAAGCGCGACCACGCGATGCGCTGGCGCCTCTGCCACGCGCCGTCGCCAATGCGCTGATGCTCCTTGAGGCACGCCTGCAAACCGTCCGAATCGGCGTCTGGTACGATCCCGACTGTCGGCTCGACGACAGTGGCACGCGGGAGCCGGTCATCCATGACGGGCTGCTGCCGTTGCCGCTGGATACGCGTCACGGCGAAGCGCGGCAAGGCGCGCCGGACTGGATCGCCCGCTGTGACCAGTTGCGGCTGGAGCAGTTGCTGATCAATGTCATCGGCAATGCCCTGGACGCGCTGCGAGGTCGGCCCGAACCGCGAATCGATATCGTCGCCTCGATGACGCCGGCACACCTGCGGATCGTGATCCAGGATAATGGACCCGGCATTCCCGACGAACACCTGCCGCATTTGTTCGAACCGTTCTATACGACAAAGGAGAACGGCGAAGGCATGGGGCTGGGACTGGCCATCTGCGCCGCCATCGCGTCCGAGCATGGCGGCACACTGCATGCATCCAATCGGCCACACGACAGCGGCGCACGCTTCGTGCTGACGTTGCGCCGTGTCGTCGATGTCACCGGCGCTCCCCTGAACCCAGAGAAATGATGCAAGACGGTCTGACAGTATTATTCGTGGAAGACGACGAATTCGTTCGTCGCGCCAATATGCAGAGCCTGCAGCTGGCCGACGTCGACGTCACCGGTTTTGCCAATGCGGAAAGCGCCTTGGCGCACATCGACGCCGCACTGCCCGGCATCGTGGTGTGCGATGTCAAATTGCCCGGCCTCAGCGGCCTGGACTTGCTCGCCCTATGCCGCGAACGCGCCCCCGATGTGCCGGTGATTCTGGTCACCGGCCATGGCGACATCACGATGGCCGTCCAGGCGATGCGTGACGGCGCCTACGACTTTATCGAGAAACCGTTTTCCGCCGAACGGCTGGTGGAGACGGTCCGACGCGCGCTCGCGCACCGGCGCCTGTGGCTGGAAAATCAGGCGCTGCGGCGACAGTTGATGGCCGGCGACCCGGCCGGCGCACGGCTGGTGGGACAAAGCGTGGCGATGGCAAGGGTGCGCGAGCTGGTGGCCAACGTCGCCGATACCGATGTGCCGGTGCTGGTCCACGGCGACACGGGCACCGGAAAGGAGGTCGTCGCACGCCGCTTGCACGCCCTGTCGCCGCGCGCAGACAAGCCCTTCGTCGCGTTGAATTGCGGCGCCTTGCCCGAGGCGCTGTTCGAGAACGAAATGTTCGGTTACGAGCCGGGGGCCTTCCAGGGCGCGGTACGGCGCCGGATCGGCAAGCTCGAACATGCGTCGGGAGGTACGTTGTTTCTCGACGAAATCGAGAGCATGGCGCTCGCGTCCCAGGTCAAGTTGCTGCGCGTGCTCGAAGACGGCCTGATCGAGCGGCTGGGAGCGAACGAGCCGGTGCGCGTGGACTGCCGCATCATCGCCGCGGCGAAAGGGGATATGGCGAGCCTTGTCGCCAGCGGCAAGTTTCGCAGCGACCTGCTGTATCGTCTGAATGTGGTGACGATCACGCTGCCACCGCTCAGTGCGCGCCGCGACGATATCGGGCCCTTGTTCGACTTTTTCGTGCTCGAGGCCGCCGTCCGATATCAACGTCCGGTGCCCGTGTCGGCCGAACAGCGCCGCGCCGCTTTGATTCAGCGCGACTGGCCGGGCAATGTCCGCGAACTGCGCAATGCGGCGGAACGCTTTGTACTCGGCATTCCCGACGGGCCCGCCACCGGCGGCGCGCAAGATGCCGCGCTGTCCTTGAAGGAACGCACCGAAATGTTCGAAAGCGCCGTCATTGCCGACACCTTGCGCGAACACAAAGGCTCCGTCAGCGCCACCGCGGGCGCGTTGCAACTGCCGAAAGCCACGCTATACGAGAAGCTGAAACGCTATAGCATCCAGGCCCGCAGTGACGCCGGCTGATTCGTGCGCGCGGGTCCGTACCGTGGCGCGGCGGCGTGCCCAAAGCCGGGGACCGTCCCAATCCGATGCCTTTTACTTGATCGGGCCCACTTAAACAGTAATAATTCTCATTTTCACGAATAAGCGCGCCGGCGAGCGATGCCGCCGCGCACCTGGAGCCCCCTCGCCGTGTCCGTCAATCCTTCGCCCGCTCCACGTTCCGCCCCGTCTTCGCGACCGGGCGGCGTGACCCTGCGTTATCGGGTAGCGGTCCTTGCTCGGACGATCGCCGCGGTGGGCGGCGGTTATGGCTGCGCGGCGCTTGCGGCCACGTGCATCGCCCGCTGGCCCGGTGCGGCCCGCGGCGACGCCGTCGGCCTTGGCATGGCGTTGAGCTTTGCGGTCATGGTGTGTGTCGTGATCGGCGTGTTTGCCGCTCGCTCGGCGATGCGCGCCTGCATCAGTGTCGCCGTATTGGCCGCGGCCCTGTTCGCGCTGTTGAGTGCGCTGCGATGACAGTGAAAGCAACGAGGACGCCGACGCCTGCCACGCAACCAGGCGCCGAGAAAGCCAGCGCCGAAAAACCGCGCGGTTTCCGGCAATCGATGGCTTGGCTGCATACCTGGGCCGGCCTGCTGGTGGGCTGGGTTTTGTTCATGGTTTTCGCATTCGGCACGGTCTCGTATTACCGAACGACGCTGACCGATTGGATGCAGCCGGAGCGGCTGATTTCGGTATCGCCAGACGCGTGGCACGCGACGCAGCCGTCCGCTGAGACGCGTGCCACGCCGGCTGTCCCCTCTTTTCCCGAGGGCGTGCGCCGACAAATGCGCGCCACGACGCAGGCCGCCGACTGGCTTGCCCAGCACGCCGCCGGTGCCAGCCGCTGGACGATCTCGCTGCCCGGCAGCGGCGTGACCAACACCAGCGTCTCCTGGCAGGATGCCAATGGCTATCAAACGCAGATTCTGCCCGGTTCGAACGGTCTGACGCCGCGCGCGACCGAGGGCGGCGATTTTTTCTATAACTTCCATTTCCAGCTGCGTTACCTGCCCATTCCGATCGCGCGCTGGATTATCAGCGCCTGCGCGATGAGCATGCTGGTGGCACTGATCAGCGGCATCGTCACGCATCGCCGCATCTTCGTCGACTTTTTCACATTCAGGCCCCGTAAAGGCCAGCGCTCCTGGCTCGATGCCCACAATGTCAGTGCCGTCCTCGCACTGCCCTACCATCTGATGATCACCTATACGGGCCTTGCGACGCTGATGGTGATGCTGATGCCCTGGGGCATGAAAGAGCGCTATCCCGACGGCGGCGCGATGGCGTTCTACGGCGAGGCCTATGACTTCGCACTGCCCGGGAAAGCGTCGGGGCAGCCGCTGCCGCTCCCGCCCTTGCTACCGTTGCTGCACGATGCGACAGCGCGCTTTGGCAATCACGAGACGGCAGTGATCACCGTCGATAATCCGGGTGACGCCGCGGCGCAGCTCAAGTTCAGTCGCGGCACCGATGCGAAGATCTCCGTCGCGCCGGAGTCCGTGACCTACGATGCGCACGGCACGGTCATCGCCACACGCCTCATGGACGGTGCCGCCGCAAGCACGGTGGGCGTCATGTACGGCCTGCACGAAGCGCGATTCGCACCGCCCCTGCTCCGCGCGATCTTTTTCCTGTCGGGCCTGGCAGGGACCTTGATGGTTGCGAGCGGGCTGATCATCTGGACCAACAAGCAGCGGCAGAAACGTAAAATCCACGGTGACCGCTTCCACTTCGGCCTGTGGCTGGTCGAACGCCTGAATCTGGCGGCGATCGGTGGGTTGCCGCTCGCGATGGCAGCGTATTTTTACGCCAACCGTTTGATTCCCGCGCTACAGCCGCAACGTGCCGCGCTGGAGGTCCAAGCCTTCTTCGTGGTGTGGGCGATTGCCGCGGTACACGCCGCCCTGCGCAGCGGGCGACGTGGCTGGATCGAGCAGACCGTTGCCGGTGCAGCGGCATTCGCCGTGTTGCCGATCGTCGATCGGCTTAGCATCGGTAGCTGGGTGATGCCGGGTTTCGATCTGGCGCTGCTGGCCGCGGCCATCCTGCTCGGGACGATGGCGCGCTATCTGGCCGCCACGCCGCGTCCCGCACGCGCGCCAGTCGCGCCCCTTCCGGGAGATAAGCGATCGGCGCGCGACGCCGATCGTCACGCCTCCGCTTCCTCCATACATGAATCACGATGAACGATGCCGTCGCACTCGCCCTGGCCTTGTCGCCTGCCCTGGGCGGCTTTGCCGTATTGAGCATGGCCATGAGCCGCCATCAGGAAACCCTGATCGGCACCACGCTCCGTCCGCCCGCGAATAAGGGCCTTCAGGCAGCCGGGGCGATTCTGCTCTGTCTCGCCTTAGCCGCCTGCATCTGGCATTGGGGCGGTCCGATCGGCGTCGTTGCCTGGTTGGGCATCTTGACCGCCGCGGCGCAGGCGCTGGTCCTGCTGGTGCGCTATCTGCCAGGCGTCGCCCGACACCTCGCCTGGGCCCTGCCACTGGTGGGTCTCCTGGTCTGGTTCACCGCGCATTGAGCGGTTGCGCTCTGCTATACTCGCCGGCTGCACGCCGGATCGGTGTGCAACGGGGCGCCCGTCGCGAACCTTACCGGTTCGGGGGCGGAATCGCCCATTGTACGGTGCGGAAGGAACGGTTTACCTAACGTGATGGGTTCCGCCGCGCGTACTAGCCCGAGCCCCGCTTCGGCGGGCCACCCGATGCCCACCTACGGCAAGATCGAGTGCCCGATCGCGTCAGATCGGGTCGGAATCGCAGTGCTTCATTGCATCGCGGATGCGTCCGACGAAACGGCGACACGGCAGAAGGGATAAGCCCCGGCCCCGCCCCGCGCGCATCCCGGAGACACCAATCATCATGGGTTCGCCCAACCATCCTACCGGTGCGCAACACGCACCCGGCGCCGCGTCCACGCGCGCCCCATCGTCCCGCGCCACGTCGTCCGCGCCGCGTGCCGACCATGACGGTCATCAGACCGCGCTGGCCGCCAGCCTGCTATCGGCGCGCCTCGATCGCCTGCCCGCGACGCGCAGTATCTGGGTGTTCGTCGTTCTGCTCAGTCTGGGCTTCTTTTTCGAGATGTACGACCTGCTGTTCACCGGCTATATCGCCCCCGGCATCGTCAAGAGCGGCCTGCTGTCGTCCACCACGCCAGGGCTGTTCGGCAATAACGGCGTCGCGGGGTTTATCGCCGCGCTGTTTTCCGGGCTTTTCATCGGCACGATCGCCTGCGGCTTCCTCGCTGATCGTTTCGGTCGGCGCGCGGTCTTTACTGGATCCCTGCTGTGGTACACGGTGGCCAACGTCATCATGGCGTTCCAGGACACCGCGTTCGGCCTGAACCTATGGCGTTTTATCGCCGGCATCGGCATTGGCGTGGAGCTTGTGACCATCGGCACGTATATCGCCGAACTGGTGCCGAAGCAGATTCGCGGCCGCGCCTTCGCCTGTGAACAAGCGGTGGGATTCACCGCGGTGCCCTGCGCCGCCATCCTGACCTATCTGCTGTCCGATGTTCGCTTTCTCGGTCTGGAAGGCTGGCGCTGGGTCGTCCTGATCGGCGCCCATGGCGCGCTCTTCATCTGGTGGATCCGTCGTCATTTGCCGGAAAGCCCGCGTTGGCTCGCGCTGAAAGGGCGACATGAAGAAGCGGAGCGCATCGTCGCGGATTTGGAGCGACGCGTGGAAGCGGAGTACGGCAAGCCGCTGCCCCCGCCGTTGCCGCCGGAGCCGGTGGGCGAGCGCAAACGGTTCCGCGATATCTGGAAAGGCGTTTATCGCAAGCGCACGACGATGCTGGTGATCTGCCACGTGTTCCAGACCGTCGGCTATTTCGGTTTTGCAAACTGGCTGCCGACGCTGCTGATCTCGCACGGCGTCACCGTGACCAAAAGTCTCGGTTATTCCAGCATCATCGCCGTGGCGGCGCCAATCGGCCCGATGATCGGACTGTGGCTCGGCGATCGCTTCGAACGCAAGAGCATGATCGTCTTCATGGCGGGCGCCGCCATGGTCTGCGGCCTGCTATTCAGTCAGGTGACCAGCAGCATGCCGCTGATCCTGACCGGCGTGCTGATCACGCTGGCCGGCAATATGATGTCATTCAACCTGCACGCGTATCAGACCGAGCTATATCCGACGGCGATTCGGGCGCAGGCAGTCGGCTTCGTCTATTCGTGGAGCCGGTTCTCCGCCATCTTCACCGCGTTCGCGATTTCGGCGATCCTGCACGGTTTCGGCGTGGTCGGCGTTTTCGTATTTATCGCGGTCGCGATGCTGATCGTCATGCTGGTGATCGGACTGATGGGTCCCAAAACGCGGGACATCGCGCTCGAGAAAATCTCGCATTAGGGTAAATCAGTTGTGGCGATTCCTGCTCGGCAGGGCGACGGTTCGCGAGAAATGCGCATACAATGTGCCTATCTTCTCGATTTGCCGCACTGCACAACCGGTATGCCCGACGCTTCGCCTTTTTCAGTAGTGGACGGCCTGGACGCCCAGGCCGTCGACAAGCGCGCCGCCTCCGACGGCGTTGCCTCGACGCTCCCGTCTCAGCCAGCCGCGCTGCTGACCGAGGCGGCATCGACGCCATCCCGGCCGAAGCGTAAGAACGATCCCGAGCAGACGCGGCAGAATATCCTGGAAGTGGCAACCGAGGAGTTCGCGAGCAATGGGCTCGCGGGCGCGCGCGTGGATGCGATCGCCGCTAAGACGCGCACCACGAAGCGGATGATTTACTACTACTTCGGCAGCAAGGACGAGCTGTACCAAGCCGTGTTGGACCAGGCTTACGGCGGGATCCGGCACAATGAAGAGCGCTTGCATCTGCTGGGCTTGCCGCCGGTCGAGGCTATGCGCACATTGGTCGGCATGACATTCGATTATCACGACGCGCATCCGGATTTCGTGCGTCTGGTCAGCATCGAAAACTTCCAGCAAGCAGCGTTTCTCAAGCGCTCGAAAACGAGCCGCGGGCGCAACGCCACGGCGATCCTGCTATTGGAGCAGATCCTGGAGCGCGGCGTGGCCGCGGGCGTCTTCCGTGCAAACGTCGATGCCATCGATCTGCATATGCTGATGAGCAGCTTCTCGTTTCACCGCGTGCTGAATCGCTACACCTTCGGCACGCTGTTCGGTCGCGATCCGCTGCTCTCGAGTCAGCGTCCGGCGCAGCGTCAGATGCTGGTCGAGGCGGTGCTGGCCTATCTTCGGCCCGATGCGGTCGCGACTTGATCGCATCGATTCCGCATAATCACGCCATTTTTTACGCACTTCCCGCATTCACTGCTAATTATTGATGGGTATCGTGCAATATACCCACACCTAGCACGCAATACCGATTCCTTACATCTCCCCATTTCACTATAATCTCGGCCAGGGACTGCCGCTTGCAAACGGCGCCCCATGGACTAGCCAGCTTTTTTGCGCTGGCCGAGACACCGGTGAGTTAGAGATTCGATGCGGAACGCGACATCAAAAACAGCGGACCTGGGCATGCCTGTCGCAGCCCTGCAAGGCGTGGGGACGACAGCGGCGATGCCATCGCGCAAGGAGCGCGGGCAATCGGCCCTGGCGGTTGTGATCGGCAGCGCGCTCGAATGGTACGACTTCTTTCTGTACACCTTGCTGGTGGGCAGCGTCATGTCCGCGAGCTTTTTTCCATCGACCGATAAGTTCGTCGGCACCGTTGCCGCCTATGCCACGTTTGCCGTCGGCTTCGTCGCGCGTCCGTTCGGCGGGCTCTTACTCGCTGCCCTGTCCGATCGCTTCGGGCGCAAACGCATCCTTGTCTTTATCCTGCTCCTGACCGGCGGCAGCAGTTGCCTGATCGGTCTGCTGCCCACCTATGCCTCGATCGGTCTGGCCGCGCCGTTGCTGCTGCTCGTCTTACGCATCATTCAAGGCGTGGGTGCGGGTGCCGAATTCGCGGTGGCTGCGGTCTATGCGGTGGAAACCGGTGCGGCGCGCCACAGTGGCGTGCGGGGCGCACTGCCGGCCACCGGCGTCTATGCGGGCATGCTACTCGCCTCGGCCGCGCTGGGCATTTTTTCCTGGCTTACCGGTCCGGCCTTCGCCGATTGGGGCTGGCGGATCCCCTTCCTGTTCAGCGGCCTGTTACTGCTCGCGGGCGTCTGGATCCGGCGCAATCTGAGCGAGACGCAAGCGTTTCAAGCGGCGCAGAACGCGCACGAAACGCAGCGACAAAAACGCACCACCGTGCGCACGCTGCTTCGTGACGAATGGCGCGGCGTGTTGATCGTCATCGGGGCGCAGTTCGCGCAGGCCGGCTTGGGCTTTCTGTTCCTGACCTTTACGTCCTACTATCTCACCACGACGCTCGGCATGCCGCGTTCGGTATCGCTGCACGCCACCTTGATCGCGGCGGCAGTTGCCGTCGTGACCGCGCCGCTGTTCGGCGCGCTGGCCGACCGGATCGGCGTGCGGCGCTTCTTTATCGGCGCGCTGCTGTTCTCGATTGCCGCCAGCATCGCCTACTTTCCGCTGACTGAAACCCGCTCGCCGATGTTGATCTATCTCGCGATGGTGCTGACGATCGGCATCGGCGTGAACGGTTTGCTGGCGGTTCAGGGCGCGCTGTTCTCGGCACAATTTCCCGCCGCAGTGCGGGCCAGCGGCGTGGCATTGGGCCGTGAACTGTCGACGGCCGTCGTCGGCGGCCTGACGCCGATCCTCGCGATCTATATGCTGCGCGGTGCGGGCTCGACCGGCGTGGCCGCGTTG
This sequence comes from Robbsia sp. KACC 23696, assembly GCF_039852015.1. NCBI lineage: Bacteria > Pseudomonadati > Pseudomonadota > Betaproteobacteria > Burkholderiales > Burkholderiaceae > Robbsia > Robbsia sp. KACC 23696. The sequence continues at coordinate 950,214 of NZ_CP156628.1, forward strand.
GCGGTCGGTCTGACGCTGGTGTCGCTGCTGACTGTCGTATTCTGCCGCGGGAAGAATACGATGCGGGACGGCGAGTAAGTCCGTAACGCGCGGGCGCTACGTGCCCGTCGCTTCCGGCCGTCGATTGGCGTCCAAGCCGATGGCCTTGAGCAGATAGTCGGTGGCGAGCGCGATGCCGCAACCGATCAGCGTTGCCCCGATGCGCTCGCGATACAGCGCGATTTCCGCGCCAAACTGGCCGGGATCGACCAGACCGAGCATGCAGACGATGTAGGCCGTCAACGCCGCGCTGAAAAACAGATAACTGACACGGTTCAGCGTATAGGCGACGAAGGCGAACACGCTGGTCGCAACGATCAGCATCGCCGTTCCTGGATGGGTCAAATAGATCGCAAGCGTCGCCAAGGTCGCGCCGCCGATCGTGCCGATACAGCGCTGCAACACACTGTGGAACTCGTCCTTCAACGACGGCTTCAAGACGACCAAGGCCGTCATCGGCGCCCAATAGCTGTGCTGGAGTTTCAAGACGTGTACGAGGATGCCGGCTAGCGTACAGGCCAGCGCGGCCCGTAACGCGGTCGCCCAGGCACCCCGCGCATCGCTTCTCAATTCCTGCGACGGCAAGGTCGGCGGAATAGCCCGACGCCAGCAGGCCAGCGCCAGGCCGAGCAACACGATTTGCACCGCGCCACCGGCGCCGACCAGCAGGGCCCGTTGCGCCGCATGCGTCGTCGACGCGCCGAAGTGGTTGATATCCCGCATCACGTGATCCACGTGCGGCAGTATTGCCGCCAGCAGCAGGCCGACGTCGACGGGCGGCGCCACCGTGCCGGTCCCGGCATTGCCGCTGCCGCCGCTGCCGGCGAAACTGCCCGCCACGAACAAGGCAATCGTCGATTGCTGGCAGATCCAGGTCAGGCCCGGCCCGCGCATCGCCGCCCATCCGCCCAGCGCGGCCCAGATCGCGCTGGCAAGCAACATGGCCGGTAAAGAGGCGCCGATACGCGATCCGATCCACGCCGACAACATCATGCCGAGGCAGGCCAGGACCATCGGCATGATCGACACCCGCGTGAAACGCTGCAGCGCGCCCAAGCCGACGGTGAAGGCGCCGCCCGCGACAATCAGCATCGGCACCATCTGTTGCCGGAACGCGCCAACCGACAGGCACAGCGCGATGGCGGGCCAGGCCAGCAAGCCGGTGCGCCATAAACACTTCTGCCAGTCGGGCGCGACCAGGTTCTCCCATGGCGCGGGCGACGGCGAAACGGGATGCTTCGAGGAATCGTTCATTCAAAAAAAATGCACAGGGCAACGACGTGTCGTCCTGTGCATTACCTTACCATCGGCGCTCGAGAATCAGCGTGCGCCGATCTGTTGCTGTGCCTTCAAACTGGAACGGATCTTGGTCGCATCGCTCGTCGCGATGGCGTCCGCCGCATTCCCCCAGCTATTACGGATATACGTCGACACTGCGGCCACTTCCTCATCGGACAGCTTCCAGGCGAACGCCGGCATTTGGGCGCTGGTCGGGTTGCTGGCGGTTGCCGCGCCGCGGCCACCCATCAGGATCGTACGCATCACGTTGTTCGCACCCGGCGCTTGCACGCCCGGATTGTGCGCCAAGGACGGCACCATCGCATCCACACCCTCGCCACTCGTCTTATGGCATGCGGCGCAGTTGCTTTGATAGATGTCGTGACCCAGTACCATCATCGCATCGGTTTGCGACGACGCCGTCGGCAACTTCCGGTCCGAGCCCGGCAGGCTCTTCAAGTAGGTCGCAATCGCGTTCAGATCGCCTTCGGTCATGTGCTGCGTCGAGTTCGTCACTGCCTCGCCCATCGAACCGGCCGCCACGCTGATGCGGTTGCCGCCCGTGTGCAGATAGGCGACGACGTCCGCATTGCTCCAGCTACCGATACCGGTATAGGTATTGCCCGTGATTTCCGGCGCATGCCAGCCTTCCAGGTCATACCCTTGCAGATAATCCGTATCGCCGCCCAGGAAGTTCTTGCCGCTGTGGCACGCCGTGCAGTGACCCAGTCCGTCGACCAGGTAGGCACCGCGATTCCATTCGATCGACTGCTTCGGATCCGGCGTGAACGGTGTCGGATTGAAGAACAGCAGATTCCAGAAGAACAGCGACTGACGAATGTTGAACGGGAACGGCAACTGGTTAGCAGGCGGGGCTTCGGCAACCGGCGCAACCGTCTTCAAGTAAGCGAAGACGTCGAGCAGGTCCTTGTCGCTGACGCGCGAATACAGGTTGTACGGCATGGCCGGATATAACAGCTTCGCGTGCGGTGCAACGCCGTCCTTCACCGCATGCAGGAACTGCGCATCGGTCCAATCACCGATACCGAACTGCTTGTCCGGCGTGATGTTGCTGGAGACGATCACACCGAACGGCGTGTTCAGGCCCAGGCCGCCCGCGAACGGCTTGCCGCCTTTCGCCGTGTGACAGGCGATACAGTCGCCAGCCTGCGCGAGATACAGACCACGCTTGATCGGATCGGCTTCGTCGCTGCCGTCCGACTTGCCGTACTGCGTGATCTTATCCAGCAAGGCCGTATCGACCGGCGCGTTTGCACGCTGATGCGAACGCCAGGCAATCAAGCCGGCCAGCACGACGATCGCGAGGATGATCAGCACCACGATCGCGATCACGATGCGTTTGGCGCCCGAGCGGCGCGGCGCCTGTTGAGTAGGAGTGTGCGCCATCGTTTAGACCTTCACCAGTGCGCCAGGCGCCTTCAGATAATGATCGCGGATCGCCTGCGCCGCATGCAGCGTCAGTGCAGCCACGGTACCCGTTGGGTTGTAGCCACCGTTGTTCGCGAACGCCGAAGCGCCGCAAACGAAGGTGTTCGGCACATCCCAGCTCTGCAGATACTTGTTCACGGCGCTCGTCTTCGGATCATCGCCCATGCACGCACCACCGGTCGTGTGCGACGACAGGTTCGTCATCGGCGTGTACGGTGCCGCGGTCGGCTCCGAGCGTTCGATCGTTTCGGCATTCATCGCCTTCGCGATTTCGACGGACTTGTCCGCCATGAACTTGCCCGAGCGCTTGTCGTTTTCGTTCCAGTCGAACGTCACGCGCAGCAACGGCTGGCCGTGGCGATCCTTGTACTCCGGATCCAGGTCCAGGAACACGTCGCGGTGCGGATAGCTATTGCCCATGACGTAGATCGAATTGAAGTTCTGATAGGCCTTCTTATAGGCCTTCTTCCAATTCGAACCCCATGTCGGCGTACCCTTCGGCACGCCGCCGGACAGCCCGATCGGACGGCCGTTGGTCGAGTGGATCAGTGCGGTGCCGCCACCGATGAAATCGAGATTCGAGTGATCGAAGTTATCGCTGTTGAAATCGTCGATCGACTGCGCCAATGCGCCGGCGCCGATAAACGGATTCAGCTCCTGATCCTTCAACCAGATGGAAGCGCCCGAGATTGTCTGATAGGCGTAGTTCCGGCCCACGACGCCTTCGCCGGTATCGCGGTTGTACGGCTTGCCGATACCCGACAGCAGCATCAATCGGACATTGTCGAACTGGTAGGCCGACAGCACGACGATATCCGTCGGCTGTTCCCATTCCTGATTCTCGTTGTCGATGAAGGTGACGCCCGTGGCCATCTTCTTGTCCGCCGTCAGGTTGACGCGCAGCACTTCCGAATCCGGGATCAGGCTGAAATTCTTGCGCGCCATCAGCGCCGGCACGACGCAGGCTTGCGGGCTGCTCTTCGACCAGTTGCCGCAACCGAAGAATTCGCAATAGCCGCAGTACGTACACGGGGCCATCTTCACGCCGAGCGTGTTCGTGTAGGCGCCCGACGTATTGCCTGCCGGCACGGCGAACGGGTGATAACCGAGGTCCTTCGTCGCCTTGTCGAACAGCAGCGCAGCCTGCGTGCGTTCCAGCGGCGGCAGCGGATAGTCGCGCTGACGCGCGCCTTCGAAGATATTGCCACCCTCGATCTTCTTGCCCTGGATGTTGCCCGCCTTGCCCGAAGTGCCGGCAATGCGTTCGAACTTGTCGTAGTAGGGCTCGAGGTCGTCATACGTCACGCCCCAATCCTGCACTTGCAGACCTTCGACAAACTTGTTCTTGCCGTACTTCTGCACCGTATTCGAATACGTCTGGAAGTCGTTCGGCAGGAAACGCCAGGTCATGCCATTCCAGTGCGAACCGGCGCCGCCCACGCCCCAGCCGAACTGGTAGGTGTTCATGTCGCGCAGCGGCAGGGCTTCCTGGTCCGGGCGATTACGGAACGTCATCGTCTCGACGCTCAACGGTTGCAGTAATTCGCGACGACGGGCGAAACGCAACTCGTCGGTATCGATGCTGGTCGGGAAATCGGTGCTGGTATCGCGCCACGAGCCGCGCTCGATGGCGACGACGTTCAATCCTGCTTCCGTCAACTCGTTCGCCATCAGCGAACCGGCCCATCCCAGGCCTACGATGACGGCATCCACTTTTGGCCGCTTTTGCGCCATGTTGGATACTCCTTGCTATGTATTTGTGGAGACCCCGTGTCATGAACGCGATACCGCATTCATGACCGGTTCGGGACACGCAGGTCTGGGTCTTTAAGTCGTCTTGGTCGGCTTGCGGATGAAGCTGACAGGCTTGATGTCCAACTTCTGGCCCGGCTTGCCGATGTAGTCACGGAAGTCGTATTGCGCGCCCGGGAAGCCCACCATTTTCCAGCCCGCCATGTCCTTGTTGCCGCCGTAGATCGGGTCGGCAAAGAAACCTTCGCGCACGTTCCAGAGCACGAGGTTGAAGAACAGTTTGGCGTCGACGTTGGACAACGGCAACGTGCCGGATTCCCACTGACCGATCATTGCGTCCTGCGCATCGGGCGCGAGGTCGACGAACGACTTGCCGCCCTTGGTCTTCACTGCGGCATCGAAAGCCGCCAGACCGGCGCGCCAGCGTGCTGCGGGACCTTCCTTGAACTGCGGGCCAGCCTGCGGCAGACCTTGCTTCAACGGGCCATCGAGGTAGAGATAGCTGCCCTTGCCGTAGGCGCCGGCCAGTTGCGCATCGATGAACACCGCGCAGCCGGCTTCCTTGCCGCCAATGCTCAGCTCGTCCGCCGGGATCAGTCGGTCGGACAGGGCTTCGGTCAACGCCGCTTCCTCAGCGGTGAAGAACTTCCAGCCGTCGGCGACCACCGGCGTCGGTGCCGGTGACGCCTTCCCGGTCCAAGGCATGCCGCCCCAAATCACTTTCGCTTTTGCAACCGTCACACTGCCAATCAGCAGCGCGATCGATACGAGAAATCCCCGTCTGCGCATGTCTTCCCTCTGGATGCTTTATGAATTGCATCGTCTGCCCGAGCCCGGCCCGCGTCGGAGGCCCTCGCGATCATTGCGGTAGCTTCCAATGGCATTCAGAGCGACGGTATGTCGCGGCTGACGATTCGGACGCAATCATACAAATGTCTTCGACGCAAAGCGAACCCCGAATTACGCCTTGTTTACAGTTTGAATGTTGCTGAATCTTCGTTGCTAATTGCAGTATCCACAACAATCGGATGGGCGTGAGAAAAATCTAAACGAACTAACCATTTAGTACATTTGGATCCTCTTGCAAAAATTACGAATTGCTTTCTACCAAAAAGTGTCGAAAGGCATTTAGAAAGTGACGGCACGCGCGCGCGGCAATATGCCACGGCGCCAAACCAACACTAATGTCGGGGTAAGCGATTTCAAAATAGGGGCAATCCCGCGATGCCGATTAGCGACACCGCGGAACCATTTTGAATGCGATCGATCAGATGGGCGAGGATGTATCGTGCCCTGGGACATTGCCGATTGCGGCGCGGCCGGCAGGCGTAAGGCACGCGCTCCCCCTGCCGCTCTCCTCGAGCGTCCATGTGGCAAGGTCGGCATCGGCCAGGACGGTCAGCAGCCGACGCAAGGTGCTCATCGGCAAGCCGCTGCGCTTGCTGACACGTGCCAGCGACAAACCGGACGCCGCGCTTGGATCGACCAGAACCGCCAGCAAGCGCGCCAGTTGCTCCTCCAGGGAGCCGTCGCTGTCGGAGGCACCGCTTGCTGTGGTGCCGGCCTCACGGCCCCCTTCGACAGCCTCATCGGGCGCCGCGCTGGCCGACTCGTCGAGTGGATGCGAACTCACGCGACCGTTGCTTCCAGGGCCTGTGCCGTTTTCGACCCTTTGGCATGCAGTACCGTGACCTTTTCCATCAATACCGGGATGGACTTGGAAGTCGGCGTGCGGGCGCCGTCGGCGAAGCTGTCCAACGGTACCAGCGGATTCGTCTCCGGGTAATAGCCGGCGATACAGCCGGCCGGAATGTCGTATTCGACCAGCAGGAAATCGTCCGCACGCCGCGTGACGCCGTCATCCCAGACGCTGACGAGATTGATCCGCTCGCCTGCCTTGAAGCCCAGGCGCTCGATATCTTCCTTACAGGCGAAGATCACCCGACGCTGGCCGAACACGCCGCGATAGCGGTCGTCCATCCCATAAATCGTCGTGTTGTATTGATCGTGCGAACGCGTGGTCATCAGCGTCAACAGCTTGTCGCCGAAACGCGCCCGCGCCCGATGGATTGGGGAATCGGTCGGAATGGCGTGGACCTTGAACTCGGCCTTGCCGCTGGGTGTCTTCCAGACGCGGTCGCGCGAGGCCACGCCCAGGTGAAACCCGCCGGGTTTCGCGACGCGGGCGTTGTAGTCCTTGAACGCATCGAAGATCGACTCGATGGCGTCGCGGATGCGCGCGTAGTCGTCGATGTACCAAAGATACGGGACCGTACTCTCCGGCAACGTAGCCGCGGCCATCCGTCCGACGATCGCGATTTCGGACAGCAGGTCCGGCGACGCCGGCTTGTTAATGCCATACGAGATATGGACCATGCTCATGGAATCTTCGACCGTCACGCCTTGCGCCACGCCTGCCTGCGTATCGATTTCGGTGCGGCCCAGCGTTGGCATGATCAGCGCGTCGCGGCCATGAACCAGATGGCTCCGGTTCAGCTTGGTCGTGATCTGCACGGTGAGGTCGCACGCTTCGAGCGCTTCGGCGACCCGCGGCGTGTCCGGCGAGGCCATCAAGAAATTGCCGCCGAGCGCGATGAAAACCTTGACCTGTTTGTCGAGCATCGCCTGAATCGTCGCGACGACATCCAAGCCGTGCTCACGCGGCACCTTGAAACCGTAGACCTTTTCCATCCGATCGAGCATCGCTGCCGGCGGCCTTTCGTCGATGCCGACGGTACGATCGCCCTGCACGTTCGAGTGCCCGCGCACCGGGCACAGACCGGCGCCGAGACGGCCGATATTGCCGCGCAACAGCATCAGATTCGTCAGCATCTGGATCGTACCGACCGCGTACTTATGCTGCGTCAGACCCATGCCCCACGTGGAAATGACTGCCTTGCCCTTGATATAAACTTCGGCCAGTTGCACGATCTGGTCGTACGGCACGCCCGACTCGGACACGATCAGGTCCCACCGTTCGGCGCGGATATCGGCGGCCAGCGCGTCGAAGCCGTGCGTGTGCTCGGCAAGGAAAGCGACATCGACGATGCGCTCGGCGCCGCTTGCCAGCGCCGCGTCGTCACGCTCGATGACGTGCTTGATCAAGCCCTTTATCAGCGCCAGATCGCCGCCCAGCGTCGGCTGAATGAACATCGAGCTGATCGTCGTGCCGGTGGTCGACAGCATGTCGTGCACGTGCTGCGGGCTGGCAAAGCGTTCCAGGCCGCGCTCCCGCAACGGATTGATCGACACGATCGTCGCGCCGCGCTTCGCGCACTCTCGCAACTCGCCCATCATCCGGGGGTGATTGGTTGCCGGATTTTGACCGAAAATAAGCAGCGTATCGCACGCGTCGAAGTCGTCCAGCGTCACCGTGCCCTTACCGATCCCGACCGAAGGCGGCAAGCCCTTGCTGGTGGGCTCGTGACACATATTCGAGCAGTCGGGGAAGTTGTTGGTGCCGTATTCGCGGACGAACAGCTGAAAAAGAAAGGCGGCTTCGTTGCTGGCGCGACCGGACGTGTAGAACGACGCGTGGTTCGGGTCCGGCAGCGCGCGAAGATGCTTGGCGACCATCCCGAAAGCGTCGTCCCAAGCGATCGGTTTGTACTTGTCGCTGGCGGCGTCATACACCATCGGCTCGGTCAGGCGACCGTGCTGTTCCAGTTCGTAGTCGGACTGTTCGAGCAGGCTCGTGACGGTATTGTCGGCGAAGAACTGCCGTGTGACCCGCTTCGACGTGGCCTCGGCCGCGACGGCCTTCACGCCGTTTTCGCAGAACTCGAAGGTCGACGCATGATTCCGGTCCGGCCAGGCACACCCCGGGCAATCGAAACCGTCCGGCTGATTCTGCGCCAGCAGCGTGCGCATGCTCTTGCTGACGATCTTTTCCTTGAAGATATTGATCGCCACGTATTTCAGCGCGCCCCAGCCACCGGCCGGGTTGTTGTAAGTTTCGATCTTTGGGTCTGACATCGTGCCGCTCCGCTACTTTATTTGTGCCCATGAAGCATATGCCTGCGACATATTGTCGGCATATACAGGGGAAACGAGAATAAAAGAACACAGTTTTCGGAGCACAGTCCCGACTGGGCAAGGAAAACGGCGCGTGAGGGCTACAAACGCGTGAGCAGTGGCGTCTTTCCAGAATGATCGATGCACGTGGCGTTGGCAATCATCGACGATCCAACAAAGATCAAACACCCTCATCGCCCTAGGGTGTCTTGAAAATCTAGGGTTAACCCCATAATTACAGGTAACGAGGAGGTGACATGATGAATTTTCATACACGCAAATGGGTCAAGCCGGAAGACCTGAATCCGAACGGCACGCTTTTCGGCGGCAGCTTGCTGCGCTGGATCGACGAAGAGGCGGCAATTTACGCCATGTGCCAGTTAGGCAATCCGCGCGTCGTGACGAAGGCGATTTCGGCGATCAATTTTGTTAGCTCGGCGCGTCAGGGCGACATCATCGAACTCGGCATGACGGCGACGAAGTTCGGCAGGACCTCGATCACGCTGCGCTGCGAGGTACGCAACAAGGTCACGCTGAAGAGCATCCTGACCGTCGACGAAATCGTCTTCGTCAATCTGGGCGACGACGGTCGGCCGGCACCCCACGGCAAGACGCAGATCGTCTACTCGGAAGGCGACGAACCGAGGATGTTGAGCCCGCGCGTCGAGGAAAATGTCGCCTGACGGACGAAGCAATGATGCGCGGCGCCCCGTTCGAAGGCTGCTCACGTCTACAGACCCAAGGCCGAACTCTCACATGCGTGGCGCGAACGCGTTACGATAGGGGTTTTCCACCAAGCGGTCATTTGTACCGCGCCGCGAACCGTCCAATCGCCCTATGAATATTCTCGTCACCGGCGCCAGCGCCGGATTTGGTGAAGCCATTGCCCGCCGCTTGATTCAGGAAGGCCATACCGTCATCGCGACGGGACGTCGTCAGTCGCGTCTCGACGCGCTGGCCGCCGAACTGGGCAGCAAATTGATTCCGCGCGTACTCGACGTCACGAAGCGCGCCGACGTCCAGGCAACATTCGCGTGGGCCGCCGAGAAGGTGGGCGCGCTCGACGCCGTGATCAATAACGCCGGCTTGGCGCTGGGACTGGATACCGCAGACAAGGCGAATCTGGACGACTGGGAGACGATGATCGATACGAACATCAAGGGCCTGGTCTATTGCTCGCACGCCGCGCTACCGGCCATGGTCGAGCGCAACGCCGGCTGGATCATTAATCTGGGCTCGACGGCAGGCACGTATCCTTACCCCGGCGGCAATATCTATGGTGCGACCAAGGCCTTCGTGCACCAGTTCACGTTGAATCTGCGTTCGGATCTGGTGGGCAAGAATGTGCGGGTGACGTCGATTGAGCCGGGTCTCGTCGGGGGTACCGAGTTCTCGAACACGCGCTTCAAGGGTGACGACGGCAAGGCAGCAGCGGTCTATCAAGATACGGTGCCGTTGAGCCCGGAAGATATCGCGAACACCGTCAGCTGGTTGCTCTCGTTGCCGGAGCACGTCAACATCAATGCAATCGAAATGATGCCGACGTGCCAGGGCCCGGGTCCGCTGAAGGTGCAACGCTCGCAGTAAGCGGTACGGCCCGCCTCGCACGCGAGGCGAGGCCGGCGGTTTGCGGCGCGACGCGTGCAATGCCGTCGCGCGTATCAGTCAGCCTACAGTGGATACCGCATACGTTTCAACACAGTAGACCGTTTCAATCCCCGTACCCATACACCGTCTTCGCATACTCCGGCGTCAGCTTACCCTCACGCAAATCGTCGGCGATCCGTTGCTTGTCACGTTGCTCCGCTGGCCCATAGCCGCCCGCGCCTGCCATCTCCGCACGCAGCACATCGCCCGCCTTGAAGCGCCGAATGAACTTGGAGGGTAAGGCCTCCTGCTGCGGCGTTCCCGGATTCAACAGCGTGCGCGCACCGCCGCCAGGCCCACCCCCGAACAAACCCCACGGCTTGGACTTGAAGCGATCCGATCGCACCTGCACCTGGACGTCGTCCACCAGGAAACGATACTGCCGCACCATCCCCAGCGCGCCCCGATACTGCCCCGCGCCACCGCTATCCGGCATGAAGCCGTACTCCTCCACCCGTAATGGATGTTCCGCCTCGATCAACTCCACCGGCACGTTCGCCAGATTGCCGATGCAGTACGGCCCGGCATCCTGGCCATCGGCGTTCGGGCCGCCACCCAGGCCCGTGTTGTTGTGAAACTCGAGATGCAGAAAGCGGCGCCCGTTCTGGTCCTTACCCGATGCAGCAATCGCAAACTCGGAGCCTCCCGCACAGGCCGGCAGACTGCCCGGAATCAGCTTGGCCAACGCGCCGAGCACGATCGACCGCAAACGGAAACCCACTTGGCCGCGCGAGCCCACCGCAGCCGGGAACACGACATCGACAAAGCTTCCCGGCTTCGTCTTCACCTCGATCGCACGATACAAGCCGGCGTTATTCGGAATATGCGCATCCAGCACCGTTCGAATCGCCGCATAAGCGCAGGACACGGTGAAGGCGCGATTGCAATGCACGGCGCCGCCCTGGTCACGATCGGTATCGCTGAAGTCGGCGGTAATCGTGCTGCCCTGCTTGATCAGCTTCAGGTGAATACGGATGGGTCCATGCCCAACGCCATCATCGTCATTCCATTCCTCGAATTCCACTTCGCCATCGGGCAGCTTCGCCAGATTGGCGCGCGTCAATGTTTCCGCATAATCCAGCATGTCGGACAAATAGAACGCGAAGAGATCGGGATCCCACGCCGCCGCCAGCTTCGACACTTCGGCCGCCGCCTGATCCAGCGCGGCCAGTTGCGCACGCAGGTCGCCGATCACCCGGTCCGGCACCCGAGAGTTATATTCGACGATGCGCATCAACGTCGTATCGATCTGGCCAGTCTCTACCAATTTGGAAGGCGGAATGCGCAGCCCTTCCTCGAAGATCTCCATGCTGTCCGCTGCATTTCCCCCTGGAACCCGGCCTCCGAGATCACTGTGATGCAGGATCAGGCTGACGAAAGCGACTCGCTTGCCGTCGATGAACACCGGCTTGAACGTAAAGATATCGTTCAGATGGCTGCAGCCGGAGTAGGGATCGTTGCTCGCCAGCACATCCCCTTCCTGGATGTCGTCGCCGAAATAGTCGAGGCAGGCCGCCAGCGCCGGCATCACGACACCAAGATGGACCGGCACCGCGAGGCCTTGCGCCACCAGATTCCCTTTGGCGTCGCAAATGGCTGCCGAAAAGTCCATGCTGTTCTTGACGTTCGATGTGCGCGCGGTGCGCGTCAACATCACCAGCGCATTATCCGCGGTGGTCACCAAGGCGTTCTTCAGCAATTCCCGCTTGATTGGATCGATCTTCATGCTTGCTTTCCCTCTCCCTGAGCGTATGCCTTACAGACGAAGCGGATGCCGATCACGCGACCGACCGCGTCAGCACGATATTGTTCCAACTGTCACGCGAAGCATGCCAGCCGGGCCGCACGACGACGGTCGTGTCGTATTCCTCGACGATCATCGGACCGTCCGCACCTTGCGCATCCAATACCGCACGCGCCAGCACAGGCGTGTCGATCCATCCGAACGCGTCGCCGAAATATGCGCGTCGCGTACCGCTGTCCACCGCTTTTTCCGCCGCCCGCCGCACTTGCGCCGGCATCCGCGCATCGGCGGCCAGACCTTCCGCCACCAGTTTCAAGGCAACGAATTGCAACGGTTCCTTCGGCGAGGCATAACCGAAAACGCGTTGATGCTCCGCATGGAACGCGGCATACAAGGTGTCCAGTCGCCCGGCCGAACCCGTGCCTGCGTCATCGGCAGACGGTGGAACCGGCAAGGTCAGGGGCGCCGTCTGTCCCGCGTAGCGCAGGTCCGCGAACAGCGTCATGCGACGACTTTCGTCGCTTGTAAAGCCTTCGTGATGCAGCATCTCGATGCCCCGCGCGTACAGTGGCGCGGCACCGGCGTCCAGAGCGCCCTCGTCGATATCCGATGCACGACGATAGAATGCCCCCACCAATTGATGCGCGACATCGGCAAACAACATGCCGAGTGCGCTGAACAAGCCGGCGGCGGGCGGCACGATGATGTGCGTCATGCCCGCCGCCTCGGCGAGCGTGCAAGCGTGCACCGGACCGTTGCCGCCAATCGCCAGCATCGCGTATTTCGACGGATCCTGGCCCTTCTCCGACGAAACGCCGCGCAAGGCGCGCAACATCGTCGCGTCGGCGATGGCATGAATGCCGTAAGCGGTATCGGTGTCCGATAGACCGATACCCGCGCCCAGATCGTGCACCGCCTTGCGTGCCGCCGCGATATCGAGATCGAGCTCGCCGCTGACCAGCGCCTTCGGATTCAGATAGCCCAGTACCAGATTGGCGTCGGTCACCGTCGGCTGCATGCCGCCACGCGCATAGGCCACCGGGCCCGGTTCGGCGCCGGCGCTACGCGGACCGACCAGCAGGCCGCCCGCGACGTCGCTGCTGGCGATACTGCCGCCGCCGGCACCCACTTCGGCGATATCGATCGTCGGCACCTGAACCGGATAGCCGGCACCGCGAATCATCCGCGTACCCAAGGCCGCGCCCCCGCCCACTTCGGTTTCCGGACACAGCGCATAGTGAAACTGCTCGATGATCGTCGCCTTGGCCGTCGTACCGCCCATATCGAACACGATCATGTTCGGCACGTCGATATGCACGCCCAGGCGCTGTCCGCCAAGCACACCGGCCGCCGGCCCGCTCTCGATGATGTCGATCGGCTGACGGGCCACGACATCCCCTGGCGAGATGCCCCCGCTCGACTGCATGATCATCAAAGGGGCGGCAATGCGCATCCGTTCGAGCCGATCCTTCAGTGCAGCAACATAACGGCCGACCACCGGCCGGATATACGAATTGACCACCGTCGTGCTGGTTCGCTCGTACTCGCCCAGTTGTGGCAACAGATCCACGGACGCCGTCACCGGCACATCGGGAAGATGCTCGACAAGAAAGGCTGCCGCCGCCCGCTCGTGGGCGGCGTTCGCGTGCGAATTGATGAACGTCACCGCGACCGCTTCCACGCCGGCTGCTTTCAATTGCCGCGCGATGTCGGCCAGCTCCGTCAGCGACAACGCTTCCAATTCGCTACCATCGGACGCCATGCGGCCGGTCACCTCGAAACGATGTTCGCGCGGCACCAGCGGATCCGGCTTGCGATAGGACATATCGTAGAGGCGCGGCGTGCGGAAACGACCGATCTCCAGCACATCTCGAAAACCCTTCGTCGTCACCAGGCCGACCTTGGCGCCGCGCCGCTCGATGATCGCATTGGTCGCCACCGTCGTGGCATGGACGAATTCCGTGATCAACGACGGATCGATCTGACGCTCGGTCAATAAAGCGCTGACGCCATTTTCGATCGCCTGACTGTAGTCCTTCGGCGTCGACAACACTTTCTTGCTGTAGATGGTGCCGTCGCTGCCGATCAACACGACATCGGTAAAGGTGCCCCCAATGTCGACGCCCAATCTGTAGTAGTGCTTACTCATCGTCTCGATTCCGTCGGTTATCCTACTTCCCACAGTCCATCCCACCATCGTCAGCCCGTCGAGCCGGGTGCTCGACCCGACGCAAGCGGTCTCGACCGACGCTATAAAAGACGCGCGTCGGGTCGAATCGGCCAGACCGTCTCGATCCGACCGTTTCTGACCCCGTACAGTGCCTGATGCAAATGCACGGTCGTGTCGCCATACCCCGGCACGAAGGCAATGCGTTCACCGATGCGCGGCAGCGTGGCATCCTGCCCCAGCTCCAGCTTTGCATGCTCGGCGGAAAAACCCGAGGCGGTGACCGTCACCCCGTCGGGCAAGCCGACCGCCAGCGGCATCCCGGCGTCGGTACTGAGCGCCTTCTTGCCCGCATCGGCAATGATGCGACGCGGCGTCGGCCGACTCGTAACCGTAGCGACGATCGTCAAGGCAAAATCCACGGACACGCGATACGTGTTTCGATATCGCACGTCGCCGAAGATGCCACCGCCCGCTTGGATCTCCGTGACGCCATCGACAAAGGCGGAGGTGTCATAGGTGCCGGTTCCGCCGCAACTGACGATCGAGACGGGAAATCCCGCCGCGCGGCAAGCGTGTGCGGTGCCAGTCAATGCGGTCAGCGCCGCAGTGATTGCCGCGCGTTTTTCGCTCGGGTCGGCAATCTGCGTCGTATGGCCTTCCCATGTCATCACGCCGACAAAGCGCAGATGCGGATAGGCGCCGATCTCGCGCGCCAGCGCCACAGCCGCGTCACCCGGCAGCACACCGGCCCGACGCGTGCCGCAATCCACTTCGATGAGGACGCGCAGGATAACGCCGGCGCCCGCTGCCGCCTGTCCCAATGCCGCGATGTTGTCGGGGTGATCGACGCAGACGGCGACATCGACCCGTTGGCGCAAGGCCATCAGACGGGCGATCTTGATCGGACCCGCGATCTGGTTTGCCAGCAAAATGTCCTGAACGCCCGCGTCCGCCATGACCGCGACCTCGGACAATTTCGCGCAGGTCACGCCGATCGCGCCCGCCGCAACAAGCCGCTGCGCAATCGCGCCGCTTTTGTGCGTCTTGCAGTGCGGCCGCCATGCCACGCCGGCCTCCCGACATCGGCTAACGATCCGCGCGATATTGGCATCGAACCGGTCGAGATCGACGATCACGACCGGCGTGTCCAGCACATCCGTCGTCTGGCCGATCAGGCTATCGGGGACGCCCTCATCGGGCAGATCGGCAGCAACGCTGGACAACGCGATATCGGAAACGCTCATTGATCTATCTCGAAATGGGTGATGACGTGTCGATCTCGGCACGGTGCCGCTGCTTATGCCGTCCCGCGACAGGCGCCGAATGCATCCAGCAAGGCCTGCGCGCGCGGGGCCTCGTCGAGCGCAGCGATCAAGCCCTCCAAAGCGCTCAGGGCCGTATCGCTCGCACCCAGGCCATAACGCATGCAGCGGCGAAATTTATCGATCACTTCGTTTTCGCTCATCGGATCGTTTGGTGCGCCCTTGATCGTTTCGCGGCGCTTCTCGATCACACGACCATCGCGCAACGTGAGGCGCACCGCCGCCGGTGCGATATCGGTGGCCTCGATCGTCGCGCTCTCCACCGTGGTGAAGCGCGATCCCCACGCGAGATCGTCCGCCCGGATCCGCTCGGGCAAAAAGCTTTCGATCGAAACGGCACCATCGACGAGCGCCGCCGCGAACGTATAGGCCGCGTTGAATTGCGCATGCACGACCGGATTGGGATGGCCGTTGTCGAATCGCGCGCCCACGATTTGTCGATTCACCCGCCCCAACGCGATTTCACCGCTGACAATGTCGTCCGATGTCAGCCCGTCCGCGCGGCAATCGAGCGCGAGCTGGATCACCGTATGCGTGCATCGACAACACGGATAGGGCTTCATGCTCAAGTCGAGAAGGTGCCACTGCTTGCCCAGGTCGTCGAACAGAATCTCCGGCCGCACCTCGTCCCGTTCATAGAGCTTGAAAAGCCCGGCATTCCCTTCGAGGAAGCGCCCCGGCCCGGTCAAACCGTGTCGGGCGAGATGGGCGGCCAGCACGCCGGAACGCGCGGCGAATCCCGGGCCCATCCGCTTCGCCAGTGCGCCATCGGCGATGAACTGCGTCGTACCGCTTAATTGCGTGAACGCCAGGCCAAGCGCATCGAGCGTCTTGACCTCATCGAGTCCGAACAAATACGCGCACGCCGCGGCGGAGGCAATCGTGCCCAGCGCCGTGGTGGGATGCCAACCTTTACCAAGCGAGTTATAACAGGCCAGGCCGAGGCGGCAGAACAGCTCGACGCCGATCGCCAGCGCGGTCAGCATCCGCTTGCCGTCGATGACCGGCGCGCGCTCGGCGACATCGGACGCATCCGCCGCAGCGGCTTCCACCGCCGCCAGCACCGCGGGCAGCACGACACAGAAGGCGTGGATCCGTGCCGGATCGTGTTGATCGTCGAAATCGAGACTATGCGCGGCCGCACCGTTCGCCATCGCGGCGGTGACCGGATTCACCTTTCGACCATCCAGCAACAAGGTCGCGACGCCCTCCGCTTCCCATGCCGTCACGGCACCGATCAATGCCTGCATGCCCGGCGCCTTGGCAGCCCCGCCGATCACACCGAGCGTATCGAGCGTAAACAGCTTGACCGTGCGTACCACTTCCGGCGGCAGATCCTCGAAGCGCAGCGCGCTAAGCGTCCGGGCCAGGAGCCGACCTGGCGCCTCCGGCAATCGGTAAGGCACTGCTGTCTGCTGTGCTGTCGACATCACGCTTTCCTTCACGGCTGTTGTGTCATGCGGCGCCATCAGTGCGCCGCTCCCTCCGCGGACGCGCCCCTGGCGGCGTCCGCCTTTCCATGCCGCGTCTCACCCAACTCATCGCGGAGCAAATCGGCAATCTCGCGGCGCAGTGCGAGGAAGGCCGGATCCAGCTTTACCTCGTCGCGGCGAGGCCGTGCGAACGGCACGGTGATTTCGCGCAATATCCGCGCGGGGCGCTGGCTGTAGACGACGATGCGATCCGCCAGATACAACGCCTCTTCGATCCCATGCGTGACGAACAGGACCGTCTTCGGCTCCGCCTCCCAGATCCGCATCAATTCGTCTTGCAAGACATCGCGCGTCTGCACGTCCAAGGCGCCGAACGGCTCGTCCATCATCAACAGCGTCGGTCGAATGCAGAACGCCCGCGCGATACCGACGCGCTGCTGCTGACCGCCAGACAGCTCATGCGGCCAGGCCTGCTCGTAGCCGGCTAAGCCGACCAGCCGCAGATATTCGGCGGCACGGGCACGGCGCTCGGCTTTGCCGACCCCTTCGATTTCGAGGCCGAACGCAACGTTGTCGATCACGGTGCGCCAGGGCAACAGCTCGGCACCTTGAAAGACCATGCCCCGCCCACTCCCAGTCTTGCCGGTAATGTCCTGACCATTGAGCACGACGCGGCCGCTGTCCGCCTGTACCAAACCGTTGATCACCTGCAGCATCGTCGACTTGCCGCAACCCGACGGCCCGAGCAACGCGACGAACTCACCACTCGCCGCTTCCAGCGATTGCGATACCAGCACCGGCTTGCCCGCATAGGACTTGGAAATACCGGAGACCGTCAATTGCGCCATCTCAGCCCAGCTCCTTCAGCGCTTGATCCAGATAGGTACGGTCGATCACTTTGTGCAGATCCACGGTGCCGCGCAGCGCACCGGCCGACTTGTAATACGGAATCACCTTCGCGACCTGATCCGCCGTCAGCGTCTCCATATTTTTCGGGAACGCGTTCATCGTCTTCGTCAACGTGGTCCATACCGGCTTCAACGTCGCCTCGTCGGCCGTCTTCAGATCCTTCGACGAGGCGTATTTCTCCGTTTCCGCCTTGTACCAGGCAAAGTCGCTATCGACCTTGCGGAACGCAGTCAGGCCGGCCTTGACGACATCCACCGCCGCGCGATGGTTCTCCGGCTTTTTCAACCACGCCGATGTCGCCATCAGCACAGCGCTGTACCAATCGCCGAACTCCTCCCACGGCTTGACCAGGATGACGAAGTTGGCGTCCTTCTTTTGCAACTCCGCCGCCTGTTCCAACTGCATCGGCACCGCATCGACGCGTCCGGCCAGTAGCGCACGGGCACGATCGCCGGAACTTCCCATCTCGATAAAATTGATCTTCTTCGCGTCGATCTTGCGCTTCTCCAGCGCGCCGAGCAGCATCACCTGCATAAAGTCGCCGATACCGCTGACCGCGATGGTGCCGCCTTTCTCGGCAATGGCTTCGAGGCTCTTCACCTTCGATTGATTGACCACCACGACTTGCGAACAATTGTTGTAGGACAGGCCGATGATCTTTACGTCGGCGCCCGCTTCGGCAGCCGCCAGCGTGGAGGCGATATCGCCATCGCCGAGGTCCGAGGCGCCCGCCACGACCTGTTGCACGATCTGCGGGATCTTTGCGGTGAACTGCACGTCGGGCATCGCATAGCCGGACGTCGACGGCAGCAAGGTGCGGAACGCCGCCTGCATGGGTACATTGACCGCGGAACAGGCCGCGAGCGTGCTGATTTTAAGGACGCGTCCATCGGCGGCAAAAGCACGCGGACTGAACGACAGGCCGGCGGACAAGCCCGTCGCCATCGCGGCCGCGCCGCCCATACCACCCAAACCCAGACGCAACATCTGCCGACGGCTGATCGAATCGAACATCGCGAATCCTTCCTCGAGAGTGATTGTCCATTGACGCCACGACGAAACACGGACGCGTCGCGGCATCTACCCTAGTCGTACTTGCCGGGACGCCTCGACGCCGCCGCCATGCGCCTACCCCGCTAGCGCTTTCTGCGCGACGCCGCGTACCACGGCGCGCTCCATTCCGCCAAGGCCCGCAACAATCGCGTGGCCGCGGCACTGCACACCATCAGGACGACGATCAGCGCAAACAACGGTGCCGTCGTCAATTCCAGCCCGGCGTCGTTCAACAATTTGCCGAAACCGGTGCTGATAAACATCTCCGCCGTCACCATTGCTCGCAAAGCGTGCGTCAAACCGATACGGGTGGCAATCATCGTATGCGGGTGCAGCGCCGGCAGCAGCACATAGCGAAACACTTGAAAGCGCGTCGCGCCATATGCGCGCGCGACATCGATCGACTTCGGTGACACTGAACGCGCCGCCTCGGACATCGTCAACACGATGTACCAGACCGTCACGACGAAAACAATGGCCGTGGTCATCAACAGGCCGCGACCCAGCATCACGATAAACAACGGCACGAGCGCGGCCGCGGACGTCACGACGAACATCGCGGCCCAAGGCTTGACGATGGCGCGTACCGCCTGCACGCGGCCCATCGCGATCCCCAGCGGAATGCCGACAATGACCGACAACAGATAGCCCACCAGCATTTGCCAGATCATCTCGCCGAGGCCATGCCAGAAGCCGCCATCGTGCAACGTGTCCCGTAACGTGCCGACGACCTGCAATGGCGTCGCCAGCAACGCCTCGCCCAATCCGGCGCCGGCCAGTTGCCACAGCACACAGACCAGGACGACGCCCAACACGTTCAACGCCCACATCGGCACGCGCAATGCGTTCATCAGGCGCTCCTTACCAACCAGCGGCAAGTGTGCCGCTCCAACAGCAGCAACAGCTCTTGCACCGCCAGTCCCAGCAGGGCCAACACGACCAGCACCGACAAGACGCCCGCGGCATCGAAACGTGCCGATGCCTGCTTCATGATGCCGCCCAAATTGACCGTCGCGAGAAACAGTTCCGCAGTAATCATGGCATTCACCGCACGGATCGCGCCGATGCGCAAGGCTGTCAACAAGAAAGGCAGGCAGGCGGGCAGCAGCACCAGGCGTGTCAATTGCCAGCGACGCGCGCCGTAGGCACGGCCGACATCGAGCAGCCGAGGACTAACATCCCGCGCCCCGGCGTCGACGACGATGATCATATCGAACACGCACATGATGACGACCAACGCGACGCGGGCCTCGAAGAACAGCCCACACCAGATCATGATGAATGGCGCCCACGCAACGCTGGGTACGGCATAAATCAATGTGACGACCGGGTCGAGCAGCGCATGCACGATGCGCGATCGTCCCATCGCCAAGCCGACGGGAATGGCAATCACGACAGCAATCAGATAGCCCAGCGCCATATGACCCAACGACGCCCACAGCGCAGTCGGCAATGATCCGTCGGCAATCGTCGCGCCCAATTTCTGCAACGTGGCGAACGGCGACGCTAACAGCACCGCCGATTGTGTCCGCGCGACGGCCTCCCAGACGAGCAAGCCGGCGCCGACGGACGCCGCGCCCAGCAGCGCCGGCTGGTGCGACCCACGCGGTCCAAGGCGACCGATGCTGCGGGCGCTCTCCCCCGCATTGGAATTGGCGGCGCTTTCACTCATCCCAAAAATTATTTCGCTCTCACTAGTCGATCGGTCGAACAAGAAGCATGACTCGGCGCATGCTCGATGCTGATTACGATACCGCATACCGAATAGATTGCAGGACACGGTATTCAGTCAATGCGGCCATCCTCGCATGGCACGTTCGTAAAGTCGCGGCTTTAGGGTAAAACCCTCACGACTAATCATTCATCGTTGCTGTCTAGTCGTATAGCCAACGTCGCATGTTACGTCATATGATCCCAAAAAAGACACGATATTGACGCAATGATTGCCTGTCCTGCATAGTGCGGTTGATGGTTGTTGGTTTTGACGCTTATTCAATAATGTGCGGCGCACCAAACGTGTGTAATCGGCGTTGAAAACGACAGCATCAGACTAGCAGCGGAAAGAAATAATGTCTATTTGATCATTCATTTGATGACCACATCCGATTCGCCTCCTTTTGACGCAAGACCCCGACCGGTCGGCGAGACCGCCCCGACGGCGGCAGCCTCAACGCTACAACACGACCAAGCGGCGGCCATGCGGCGGGCCGCGCCATCAGGGGAAGCCCTTGCGGGACGACAACCGCTGTATGCCCGGATTCAACAGTTCGTACGTAATGAAATTGCCAGTGGCCGCCTTCACGAAGGCGACCAGATTCCCACCGAGGCCGATCTGTGCGAGCAGTTCCAGGCGGCGCGGGCGACCGTAGCACGGGCGATACAACAACTGGCCTATGAAGGCTTGATCGTGCGACGCCCCGGGAGCGGTAGCTTCGTCTCTATCCGGTCGATCAGCACGCCGCTGCATCTGACGCAAGTCACGTCTTTCGAAGACAAGCTGGCCGGCGAAAACGGCCGCGTCGATTATGAAGTATTGGGTTTTTCGATGCGCCCCGCGGGCGATGCCCATGGCGCTTCGCTGCATCTCCCGGCCGAGGAGAAAGTGTTCGAATTACGGCGTCTGCGTCTGGTCGAGGAGCAACGTACGAGTTTGGAAGTGCGCGTGATGCCGCTGGATATCGGTCGCGCGATGACGGTCGATATGCTGCACACGCGATCGATCCATCGGATTCTCGACGAACTGGGTCGACCGGTCCGGCAAGTGCTCGGGAAGATTCGCGCGAGCGTGGCCGATGGCACTACCGCGGAGCATCTCGATGTCGCGCAAGGCAGCGCCTTGCTGATCCGCGACTATACGCTGCGCGATCAGGCCGGAGAGCCGATCGTTTGCGGCGAGTCCTTTTATCGCGCCGAGTACCACATCGACTATCAGGTCAGCCAGAACGGCTAGCGTGCGGAACGCGACGCGCGCATGCGCCACGCGTTCCGCGCGGCGATCGGGCCGTCATTGCAGCGCCGTGGTCACCGCGCGGAAGGCGAGGTGCATCCGCTGCACCTGGTGCGAGGTCGCGTCGTCACACGCGTCCGCCAACGTGTAACCGTCCAGGGCATGGTAGAACGCTTCCAGGGCCTCATGCAGTGCACCGCGTAAGCGGCAATTGCCACGCAGCGCGCAGTGCAGGCCTTCACAGTCGATCAACGCGTCGTCCCCTTCCAATCCGCGCATCACCTGGCCCAATCGCGCCCTGCCGGCACCTTCCGATAGCCGCACACCGCCATTGCGCCCGCGCGTCGCATCGACCAGTCCCATCTTCGCCAGTCGCCCCACCGCCTTGACGAGATGATTTGCCGGCACGTCGAACTGCGCCGCGATTTCGGCGACGGTAATCGGGGCAGCCGACTGACGCGCGCCGCGATTCCCATGCAAATACAACAACACGCGCATGCCCAGATCTGTAAATCGTGTCACCCGCATTGCACCGCCCTCCCCGCCCGCTCTGCCATTCCGTCTTACGCGCCGGAGCGCCCCGCTCGGGCACACTACGTCGCCCCTTGACGTATCTTACAACTCTCACACGCGACGATCCGCACGTGGGCAACGATGCCACACTGTCGCTTACCCTGCTAACGGCCGCATCCGGACACATATGCGCCCCCCGAAAGCAAGGTTACGTAAGGTTACTTATCTCGCAATGGCGTAGCACCTGTGACGGAAAGTCCGCTCTACACTGGCTTCACATCGCAGCACGGCAGTGAGGGACAGAGCGCGGATGCCGCGCGATGACTGACACGACGGAGTTGACGATCGGCGCGGCGCAGTACTGGCAGCGTTGGCAGTGCCCACAGCGCGGCACGGAATCAGAGGAGAAAACACATGAACAAGAAGGCAATCATTGGTGCGGTGTTGGGTCTTGGTGTGCTTGCGGCGTCTACCGCCGCGTCGGCACACGTGGATGTGGCCATCGGCGTGGGCGTTCCCACCTACGTTGCCCCGCAGCCTGTGTACGCCGCTCCGATGCCGGTCCGCTACGGATACAACGACGACTGGCGCGCCCGCCGCTGGCACGAGGAGCAGGCATGGCGTCACGAGCAATGGCGCCGTGAACAATGGCGCGATCACCACCGCGGCTGGTAAGGCGAACAGCGGGTCCTCGCCATGACGCGATAGACTTGCAAAATGCAAAAAAAACGGCCGGAATCACTTCCGGCCGCTTTTTTTATTGGTCGATGCGCGATCAGCGCAATGCCGGCAGCCCGAGATTTCCCCGTAAGGTGCTGCTTTCGTATTCGGTGCGGAACAACCCGCGCTTCTGCAACTCCGGCACCAACAGTTCGGCGATATCGTCGACGCCCTGCGGGTTCACCGCCGGGCAGAAATTGAATCCATCGGCGGCGCCGGCCTCGAACCATTGCTGCATATCGTCGGCAATGTCGGCAGCGGTACCGATGACATACCGCACACCGAAGCCAGCCGCCACCATCTGATAGAGCTGGCGAATCGTCAGATTCTTTTCCTTCGCCACATTCAACAGATTCGTCGCAATGCTTTTCACGTGCGATCCTTCATGATCGCTCAGATCCGGCATCGGCCCATCGACGTCGTATTTCGACAGATCGCCGAAATTACCGTACAGCATCGCCAGCCCGCTCAACGGATCGATCAACGCTTGTAAAGCGTCGAACTTAGCCTGCGCTTCCTCACGCGTGCGTCCGATATACGGCGTAATGCCGGGCATGATGAGCAGGTCGTCCGGCGAACGACCGTGATTTGGCAGACGTGCTTTCAAGTCCGCATAAAACACCTGCGCCTTTTCCAATTCATGCGCATTGCTATAGACGACGTCCGCGTGCCGCGCCGCCAACTCGAGGCCCGCTTCCGACGCGCCGGCCTGCACGATGATCGGCCTGCCCTGTGGCGTGCGGGCGGAATTCAACGGACCGCGCACCTTGAAATGTTTGCCCGCATGATGCGGCACATGCAATTTGTCGGCATCGTAGAAGACACCGCTCTCCTTGTCTCGAATAAAAGCGTCCGGCTCCCAACTGCTCCATAGCTTGGTCACCACGTCGACGAATTCGTCGGCGCGCTCATATCGCTCCGCATAACCGAGATGCGCATCGCGACTGAAATTCCAGGCCTCCTGCTCGGACCATGACGTGACCACATTCCATCCGCCACGTCCGCCGCTGATGTGATCGATCGACGCGTACTTGCGCGCGATATGAAACGGCTCGTTATACGTGGTAGAGGCTGTCGCCACCAGCCCGATTCGGGACGTGCAGGCGCCCAGCGCCGCCAGCAATGTCAACGGTTCCAATTCGGCATTGCGCATATCGCGACACAAGGAGCCGGCCGGCTCGTCGTTGGCGCGAATGCCGAGCCCGTCGGCGAAAAACAGCATATCGAGCTTTGCCGCTTCGGCGGCGCGGGCACTGCGTAGGAAGTAATCGAACTGCAACGCGCCATCGGCGGGCACATCCGGATGCCGCCACGCCGCGGTGTGGTAGCCCAGGTAACGCAAGGACACGCCCAAGCGCATCTTGCGCGTCGCGCCGGACGGCGCGGACGTATCGGTGGCGACCGCGGTAGCCGAAACGGGATCGGGTGACGAGGCCTGCTGCGACATGTGACATCTCCATTCGAAAGCGATCGTCGAAGCGCCGCGTCTTTTCGCGCGCAGCGCCTCACGATATTCAGTGAGCTTAGCGTAGCGGACCAAAATTTCACGAAACATTATTTTTTCCGTTGAACTGGCCAATTTGTCCACCAACAATTCACGAAATACCCCATTTTGGGACGCACCGAATGTCGATTGCAGAAAAAGTGCTGTTATCGCGCCGCGCCGGCGCCGATGCAGAAGACGCGGTTCTGGGTGCCCGGCTTCGCAACTTGCGTAAGCACCGCGGCTTACGGCTGAAACACGTCGCCGACGCCGCCGGGCTCAGCGTCAGTTTGTTGAGCCAGATCGAACGGGGCATCAGCTCGCCGTCGATGCGCGTGTTGCGACTGATTTGCCAGGCCTTGCAGATAGACGGCGCGGCACTGTTCGACGATGACGGTGCGCCGGCGCAAGCCACCGCTGTGACGTCTGGCCACGAGAAGACGCGGAACACCGCTGGCGCACAGCGTGATTACGCCCCGGCGATGCCCGCAGTCGGAGTGGAAGACACAACGATCCGCCGCGTAATGGGTGTATCCGACATCGCCGGGACACCGTCGCCAGGCGCTCTGACCCGCGCCGAGGAGCCGGGTGCCGATTTCGTCGTTCGCGCGATCGATCGGCGGCCGCTGCGCGTGAACGATGTCACGAAGTACCGCGTCACGCCCGCCGACTGCGCGACGATGGAGGCCTTCCTGATGGAGATTGGCGCCGGCGCGCAATCCGATGCCGATTTTGCCTGGCAGACCGGCGACAAGATTGCTTACATCGTTGGCGGCAAATTGAAACTGTTCGTCGACGAGGTCGTCCTGCTGCTGGAAACAGGCGACGTCTACGGCTTCTCGTCGGGCCACCGCTACCGATGGGAAAACGCATCGCAACAGACCACCACCTTGCTGGTGGTCAACGGCAACCACTTTTACGTTTAGTCCCTCCGCCTACGCTACGAGGTATGGCATGAAGTCTGTAGACAGCCTTTCCCCGCGGTCGCCCGCTTTCGCACTCGAGGCCGAAGCCGGAACGCCCCCGACGTCGGGACAACCGCACGGTGCCGCGTCGCGGTCCCTTCGCAAACGGGACATCGTGGCAGCCAATATCGGCGCGTTCTTCGAATGGTTCGACCTGCTCGTCTACGCGATGTTCGCGCTGACGATCTCGAAATTATTCTTCCCGACCACCGATCCCAAAGTCGCGACGTTGTTGAGTTTGCTGACGTTCGCCAGCTCCTATCTCGTACGTCCGGTAGGCGCGGTCGTACTCGGCATCTATGCCGACAAGCACGGCCGTCGCGCCGCGATGAGTCTCGCGGCAACGCTGATGTTGCTTGGGACGCTGCTGATGGCATTCGTTCCGACCTACGCACACATCGGCGTACTGGCCCCTGCACTGCTCGTGTTCGGACGCCTGCTGCAAGGCTTCTCCGTCGGGGGCGAATTTGGTAGCGCCAATTCCTATCTGACGGAGCAGCATCCGAAATGGAAGGCGATGCTGGGCAGCCTCCAGTTCTCGGTCTCCGGTTTCGCGGTGATGCTGTCCTCGCTGTTTGCGCTATCGCTGAACCACATCCTGACGCCGGCGCAAGTCGAAAGCTGGGGCTGGCGCACGCCCTTCATTTTCGGGCTGCTGATCGGTCCCGTCGGCGTCTACATGCGTAAGCGCATCCAGGAATCGGCGGCCTTCGAAAACGAAGCGCCGCGCGTGCGCACCCCGCTTGCAGAAACGTTCCATTCGCATGTCCCTTTCATGCTGATCGGCCTGATGATCGTCGCGGCCGGCAATGTCGCGAGCTTTCTCAATATTTATATGCCGACGTTCGCGCAGCGCAGCCTGGGCATCAGCAAGGACATCGCCTTCACTGCATCGATCTGTAGCGGCATCGTCGCCACGATCGTGCCGGTATTCGGTGGCTATGTCGCGGACCGCTTCGGCACCCGTCGCGTCATGGGCATCGCATTGGTGATCGGGCTCTGTATGTTGTATCCGCTTTTTTACCTGTTGACGCACTCGCCGTCGTTCGGCACCTTGGCGCTGTTCCAATGCGCGATGTCTTTCGTCTTCTACAGCTTCTACTACGCCCCGGTCAGCTCGGTCTTGTCGCAGCTGTTCCCGACGTCGTGCCGCACCACCGCGGTGTCGATCACCTATGTCGGTTCGCAGTTGCTGTTCGGCGGCATAACGCCCTTGGTGGTGAATGCGCTCGTCGACGCATCGGGTAGCGTCATGGCACCGGCGTGGTATGTAACCGGTATTGGCGTGATCTCACTGCTCGGCTTGTATCTGGCGCGCAAACGGGTCGACTGAGGCGGCGGAACGCGCTGCCGCCACGCGGCAGCCAAACCCCGCTCGACGGGACAGTTTCAGCGTTTCGGTGTAGATTAAAGGCGTTCTCTCCTGATGCCATGCGCCGCTGCCTTGCGCGAGCAGCTAGCGGAAAGGACGTCAAGAGGCGCCGCTATCGCGCGCATCACCGAATTTGCCTGAGCTTCCAATCGAGTATTCAATGACCACTTCCGCGCCCAACGACGCCATCCCGTCATCGTCACCGGCCAGCGAGCAGCCGTATCACGTGCTGGTGTCCAATGCGCTGGACGCCGAGATCGGTCTGTACCGGATGGATCGGAAAACGGGCGTCCTGTCGGCGGCAGGCACGCTTGCCACCGGCTCGGCGGTATCCGCGCTAGCCCCGAGCCCCGACGGGCAACACATTTACGCTGTCACGAAGGGGCCGGAAGGCGGGGCCGCAGGCATCGCGGTGTTCTCCGGTCCCAAGGCCGCGCAGCCGTTCACCTTGCTGCACCACACGCAGACGACGCATCCGCTCGCCTACCTCACTGTCGATCCGTCCAGTCTGTATTTGGTGGGGGCGTCCTATCACCAACACGCAATCGTCCTCTACCGCATTGCCGATATCGCTAACGGTCATGGCGATCCAGTGCAAGTCATCGGCGATCTCGGCAATGCCCATGCGGCCATTTTCTCCGCGGACGGAAGAGATTTGTATGTCGCGGCGCTCGGCGACGACGCCGTGCACACGTTCACGTTGCAGACCTATCCCGCACTGGGTTTGACCCAAGGCGCGTCGATCACGCTGCCTGCCGGATTCGGTCCGCGACATTTGCGCCTGGCAAGCGACGAAACGCGTCTGCTCGTCCTGAGCGAGTTGCACGGCAACCTGGCCACGCTCACGCGTGATCCGGAAGACGGGACGCTAAGCGCGCCGACGATCGCCTCCGTACCGCCACCCATTTCCCATCTGCACCCCGGTTCCGCGCGCGGCCCGAAGGCCCATACGAGCAACGGTCCTGCCCATTCGGTGGCTGCGCTGCCCCCGGAAGATCATTACGTCGAGCAAACGCGCGCCCACACCTTTGCGCCTATGCCCGACCAAGCCCGCGAGGGCGATGTCTGGGCGGCGGACGTCCATCTCTCCCCCGACGGGCGTTTCGTATATACCTCCGAGCGCACGACGAGTCAGTTGGTGGGATACCGCCATTCGGCGGCCGGACCGGTGCTCGCGCAAACGGCCGACGGCGATGCGACAGGATATGGCGTTGATTTTGCCCACTCGGCACACACGGAAACGCAACCGCGCGGATTTCGCATCGACCCGCAGGGACACTTCCTGGTGGCCTGCGGAGAGCGATCCGCGTTGCTCAGTGTTTATCGCATCGATGCAGACGACGGTTCGCTGCACCGCCTTGCACAAGTCAAAGGCGGTCGCGGGGCAAACTGGATAGAGATTCTTTAGGCGCGCCGAGCGGGGAAATCGAGACAAGGCGTTGCGCATGACCCACCTCCCGTCACGCTCGGGGAGACATAGCCAATGCCGCTATACCAATCGGTCGAACATATCGAGGTCATTTGCCACCTTATCTCGGCCTTGAGCGCTGGCAGCGCGAGCTGCGGCCTGCCGTCCTCCAGCGCTTGACGACATAGCGTTCGAATACCCCCATCCGACAAGAGCTAAAAAAGCGTCGTGTCAGTGAGAGAACGGTTAGGTGCTTCCGCGAATCTATCCCCTGCACAACGCTATATCACTGCGCGTAGCGGCGAAGATAGCGCATCGATCGTAGATCGGGTCGGCAGTGAAATTCCCGCTGTATTCGGATCTGAGACCAGGAAGTACAGACCCCAGAAATCGAAATCGTACGGCCCACAGAGACCGTAGACGCCGCAATCCGAGACAGGGACGTGTGAGCAGTCAAGTCGAACAAAGCCACTTTGGTTTCTTTCACTACGCGTCGCCAGGACTCGATCGCCTTCTCCGACGGCGGCACGCTCCAACCTTTTCGCTTCGCATAAAAAGTTGTTCCGTTTCCCATCGCGGGGTCGATCGGATTGAACACAGATGCATCGCACCGTCGACATGGGCCATTCCGGCCTCCCTGGCATAGCGCTTCAGCATCGTGCATCGAACATCCAAACGCTCGTTTCGTAAGCGTTCGATCACTTCCGACGACGTCAGCGACCACCTTCGTTGGTGCTGTACCCGTTCGTCGACGATATGGCCGCCGTCCATGATCGCTAGGCCTCGGACGCGAAGAAACTATACCGGAGCCTCATGCACAATTAAAACTAAGCAACGAAAACGGAAAACGGGAAGCGCACTGTTTAGCACGCGTTAGCGCACGCTGAATAGGCCGAGTCCCTTTTGGCAGCAACGGCATGCGGGACGCTGCCCACACGTTACTGCCATCCAGGATCATCGAGGGATTTGTTGGGAACCCGGCAAAAAGGCTTGCCCCCAACTCAGGTTCGGCATTACGTCGGCCAACGGCAAGTCGAACCGTTTCGCAAACGCCGACTCCCAGGCAAGCGGCCCAAGTACAAACTCAGGCAAACGCTCGCGGCATAACGGCGCATAGTGGCTCAATACGCGGATGACATCATCCGATGGTCGAATAAGGCGGGACGCACGATCGCACAGAAACGTCTCAATATCGGCGGAGATCATGGTATCGAAGGTCCAGGTATAACCGCATTTCAGCAGCAGCTCCCGGTAACTGAATAGCGTTGCAACGAAAGGAAGACGCTCCGCCACCGTACAGTTATCGATAATCTCCGCCGACATCGGCGTGCATGCAAGATAGAGCAAGCGACGTTCGACGGGACCGAGGACCCTCGAAAAGGCGGAGCCGGGCAGGCTTCCCGACTGTGCGGCACACGCCCGTGTCACCTCCCACTTTAGCGCCGCCTGCAAAGCAGGTATCGCCAATGCCGGACGTGCATCCTCCAGCGCCTTGGCACATAAGGCATCGACGCGTTCGACCGTCAGATTGTGGTACACCTTCTTCGCACGTCCATCGAAAGCACATTGCGGATCCGCATGCCGATCCGCAACCAGCCGCCATAGCGTCGCTTGCAACGGCCAAGGCAAGACATCGATATCGCTCGCGACCCCAGCGGGGAGCACCACTTCGTTCGGATCGAAAACACCGAAATAAGCGCTCCAAATCGCGGCGACGTCACGCCCTTTGATATCATATAGCTCACACACACTGGGCAGAAGGTCTAATACTTTCATCGTCATGTCGGCACGGACGGATCGAGGCAAGCTCCTCCATCGGGTCCCCTCCGAACACGATTTTTCGGCAAAGGTGGCCAGAAAGTATCGATGCAACCGAGCAGCAAATTCAGGGTCATCGCTTCCCAACTGATGGACCAACAAACGCAAAGTCGAGCGGATACGCAAGTAGAATCCAGCGACTCCCAAACAGCGCGCACTATGATCGACGAACGTCAACGTGATTCGCGGAATAACTTCCGTCGCCAGACGCTGGGGGGTAATGCCGCAATGATTGAGACACCATTCCCGAACCGATACAGGTCGAATGTACAACATAGCGGCATAGACAATCGACGCGAGAACGGTGGGACGAGGCGTCGGATAACTGGCATCGAAATCGTCCACAAGTACCATTTGTGCCGTTTGAATGGAAACGTCGACAGATCTAATCCGGCTTAAACAAAAAAGGAACTCGGCCCATTGGAGCCGCGATAATGTGCCAAACGCCTCTGCCATCACTTGTTTGACGTGGACCCGTGGATCAGCGATGACAGACAACAGCGGCGCATACATTTCCGCCACGTATAGATTCATAAGCGCTTCACCGCAGGACACACCAATCGTGACGGCGCGCAAATCGACCTTGGTCTTATCGACGGCACGACGCCAGGCGTGCGCTGCTAGCGCGTCTTGCCCCCCGGCCGCCCCCGAACGCTTCAGTAAGTACCGATCGCTGAGCGCCTCCACACTTTTCGGCTTCTCCACCGTGCCATCTGCTGTTTGTGTCCGGCCCGCCGATGCTTCCAACCTGGCGAAACGTTTGAACATCTCACATCGCACGCCCACGTCCAAGGTCATCAATTTTTCGATCATATCCGGCACGGACAGCGGTCCCTGTACACGACACCTGGCTGCGTGATCGATCATGCGGCAACCGTCCATAATCGCGTCGGTCACGACTTTCAAGCGCGCCTGCAGCGTCCGCCCGGTTGTTCGAAGCAACAGCACTTCCGACGTCCAAAGCGTCGTCGTAATGCGCTCCCATAAATCGGCAGGCAAACGCATCATCGGTCCGTCCTGCATGAACGACTCGGGTGACAAACCGCCTCTTCCCCTCACGCCGCCGTACATTGCGTGATGGTCGCCTTCCTCCTCAAGCTCAGGGCGGCCATAGTCATAACGGTCCACCGACCGCAAACTGCTCTTCATATTACGCACCTCCGTAATCTCTTTTCGCGAATATACGTGGTGCGTCCGATGTCTCAACGCCACCGTGCGCAAAAGCAGTGCGTACCGCGAACGCACACGTCTCAGTGCGTAGTCCGACGCTTGGGATCGTCCTGCGAATCTGAAATCGCCCGCGGTACTGACGCATACATGCGTCACCCGACAGAAGCGAAGTAGAGCGACGCTATCGGATATGTCCCTTACCCATGTCCGATCGCCGTTAGTCGGCGACCATCAGGTCAAAGCGCTTTACGAACGCACGCTCCCAGCCATCGGAATCAAAAAGGTACTCTGGCAAATGCGCGCGGAATTGCGGCGCGTAGTGCAACAACACATCGACGAGTACCCGCGATGGCCGAATCAGTGAGGACGTCGGGTTGCACATGTACCCGCCGACATTCGAAGAGACCAACGTTTCATAGGGCCAATTACCGTCACCGTCCATCAGCAGCGCTCGGTAGCTGAATAGCGCTGCTATGAAGGGGAGTCGCTCGGCGATCGAGCAGCGTTCGAAAACGGCCCATGCCGACTGCGGGAATACGGGGCAGCACGGGATACCCATCGTGCTTTCACCATAGGGGGTGACTTCAGGCGCTTGACGGCAGTGCGAGAGTTCCCGGCAATCCTGGGACACCTGCCACCTTAACGTCGCCTGTAGCGCAGGTATGGCGAAATGCGGCACGCCACTATCCAACGCCTGCATGCATAGCGTATCGATGCGTTCCGCGGATAGCACGCGAGAGACCGGATGGGCATAGCCTCTGAAGCCGTTTTCGGGATAGGCATGGATATCCGCCGCGAGTCGCCATAGCGTCGCGCGTAGCGGCCATGGCAACGCGTCGATTCGTGCCGTGACTTTCGGTAGCATCAGGCGCGTATTCGGCCCCGTCACCTCGAAGTACAAACCCCAAAAATCAATGATGGTGCGGCCATTTAGTCCGTATGCAACGCTGTTATCCGGCGCAATGTTCAGCACGTTCGAACACAATGCAAAACGGACCGCGTCCGGCAGACTCTTCCAACGTGTCGCCCCGCGATATCGCTTCCTCGCAACGCTGGTGACGAACGACTGATGCAAAGACGCGGCGAAGATACCATCGTCGTCGCCCCACCGTGCGAGGAGTCGACTTAAGCGGTAAGGCACGTCGATGCCGCGGACGAAGGGATCGAAGAGAATCGCATCGGTGATGCATTGCGTCAAGCGTGGCGTGATTTTCTCCGCCACGCACCGCGCTTCGATGCCCATTCGATGCAAGCACAGGTTCTTGACCGGCTCAGAATGCCGGATCATCGTCATCGACGCATGAACGATCGCCGCAAGCACGTCGATCGATGGCGTCGGATAACGACGATCCATATCGCGTGCAAGGGTTTGAAAGGCTCCCGTGACAATGGCACAAACATCTTTAATTGGCTCCAATGCATAGAGAAAATCCATCCATCGAAGCATCGTCAAATGCATGGCAGCGTGGTCCATGACGCGTTTGATATGCGCCTCTGGGTCGGAAACAACGCCAAGAAGCGGCGCGTACATCTCTGCAGCGTAGAGATTCATCAGCGCGATGCTGCTGGACGAATCGAATGTCGCCTCAAGCAGGGCCGTCTCCGTGATCCTGACGACATGCGACCAGCAATGCGTCGATTTTCCTTTTTCGCTGTCGGGTTGCGCGGATCGTCTTTTGAAATAGCGGTTTTTAAGAGACGACAGAAAAGCGAGCTTATTCGTCTCCAGGCGTCCGGTCTCGACGTAATACGCCATGCCGACATCCCTCGCGTAGCGCTTCAGAATGTCGCTTCGCGCTTCCAACGGTAAACTTCCAAGTTTGCCGATCACGACGAAACGGGGCATTGTGTCGGCGCCCTCTTTCTTCGTCAGGCAGTCGATCATTCGACAACCGTCCAAAAGCGCATCGCTTACGATCTTCAACGGTCCTTGCGCCGCGTGTGCCGTAGCGCGTAGTGCCATCGCTTCGGATGCGGGAAGATGCGTGATAATGAGACGCCATATATCCGGCGGCATCTGCATTATCGGACTACCTGGCGTTCGATGCGGCGGCTGAGTCGACTGAACCGACTTGGCCGGTACGAAAGGCACGATGTCGTGGCTTAGGACAATTCGCCGACACCCTGGACTCGCTGTGTGGTGTTGTATATCGATAACACTATCGCAACCACCGCCGTAGTCATCGCGATAGGCTGTGATGCATGCCGTCCTGTCGCCGCTGTCCATGACACGCCACCCCCGTATATCGCTTCGCCGAATATACGTGACGTCTTCACTTCTTCCTTGCACGAGGACGAATACGGCGTACAGAACACGCATCAATCGTCGAGCATGCGGATACGCCCACGCGTCTTTGAGGACGCGATATCGTCGTGTCGCTTCCTATCGCGCGGGCGCCGCGATGATGTATTCAGTGTACGCGAAGACAACGGCCAGACCGACGCACGTCTGATTGCGGCGTCGTTCCTGTCCCGCTTAGGACTGCGTCCTCAACGCCAATCGATGACAACGGTATCACCAGTCAATGGAAGATCGAAACGCTTTGCAAACGCCGCCTCCCAATGATTTGGACCAAGGGCCCATTCCGGTAATGCTTCGATGCATGAGTGTACGTGGTGCAACAGGACATTGCGGGTGGATTTCGACGGCCGAATCAGCGACGAGCGCTCGTCAATTAAAAACGCGCGAACATTGTCAGATATCATGTCATCGAATGTCCACGCGTAATCGCATTCCATCAAGACGTCGCGGTAGCTGAATAAATCCGCGATCAAGGGCAAACGCTGCGCGTCCGTGCAAGCGTCGATAATCGCTTCCATCGCGGGCGTCCATTCGAGCTGTTTCAAATCAGGCGCAAGCGGCAAGTCAGGCGCAAGCGGTAATGTCCGCGCATCACGAGTTCGCTCGCAAGCCCGCGTTATCTGCCATTTCAATGCGGCTTGGACTGCCATCAGCGCGAACTCCGGCTGACCCGATCGCAAGGCCTGAGTACCTATCCTATCGACGCGTTCCACCGAAGACAAGTCGTGATGCAGCGAGAAGAATGTGCCCTGCAAGACATCTCGCGGCCGCGCGTGAATCTCTGCTTCGTGCCGTAATAACGCAGCAAGCAAAGGCGATGGCAGTGTGTCCAATTCGGATTCGCTTATTCCAAAGTCCTTCACCATGTTCTTGGAAATAGCAAAATACGCTTTCCAAAGAAGAAGCGCTCCCGTGCCCTCGGGAAGGTACGCATCCAGATCACTCGGCGGAATGCCCAATACTTGCGTCCGCATCGCGACACGCACCGCCTCGGGAAGACTCGACCAGCGCGTCGACTCCGAATAGGACATCCTTGCAAGCGTAGTCAGAAACGCGTTGTGCAGCGCCATCAGATACGACGCATCGTCTATTTTCCAGCGTCGCGCACTTCCCTCCAATATGTGATTCCATATAAACGGCGTGATCTGTGACTTCGAAAGACGCTGCTCCGCAATGGCCAGTGTTACCCGAGTAACGACTTCCTCCTTTAGCATTTGTACCGTGACGTGCATTCGGCTTATGCTACGCTCCCGAACCGACTGCGACGTCCGCACGTTAACCATCGATTGAATAATCGCGGCGAGCACGTCGATTCTAGGCATCGGATGATTGGCGTCGAAGTTGGCTGCCAGTGTCTCATAAGCGTCTGACAAAGGCTTGCAGACGCGTACCAGCGAGCCAACCGAATACAGAAAATCCATCCAACGCATCACCGACAATCGCTCGGCGGCCTCAACCATGACCTGCATGACATGCGCTTCCGGGGCGGGTACGACCCCAAGGAGCGGTGCATACATCTCGGCCGCAAACAAATCGGCGAGCGCGATGCTAGCCGAAGCGTCGGACGTCATTTCAAGCAATGCCGCCTTCGACACATCGACCGTTCTTCGCCAGGACGACGTAAAGCACTCTCGGTCCGAGCCCGGTTCCGCTGAAGGTTTCGTGGTAAAACGGATCCTAAAATCCTCACCGTCTTCCTCCCAGTTTGTTGCGATCGGGATATGCCTAAATACAATGCCTGCGTATGCGCCCGCTTGCTTGGCATAACGCCTGATCATGTCGCATCGAACGTCGAGCGGAAGGGTCGACAGTTCATCGAGGAACGCGGGCGCCGATACCTTTGCCTGATTCCCGCGCCCCGTCAAGTCGTCGATCGTGCCACACGCGTAAAGAATCGCATCGGTAAGCACTTTCAAATTCCGATACACGGCAGTCGCGGTACACCGCAGCGCCATCCTTTCCGCCGTCATCAGGTGCGAAGTAATGAGATGCCATACGTCGGCAGGCAGATTGATCATTGCCGCGTCCGACAGGATCATAGGCTGGCAGCCAGTTTTCGGTTCCGCTAGAGGATTGCCGGCTTCCGTTGCCGATGCGAATACGCAGTCGTCAGCCTGCGCCGTAAAGCCGTTGCCATAACCGATATACATCGCGCTGCTTTCCATAAAACACCATCCTTGTCGTATCGCTTCGCGGAGTCTACGACGATGGGCCCCATTTCTTACGACGGCACGCGAACAATCTATATGGGACGCGAACTAATGTCTCATATATCCGGCGCCTTAGATAATATCCAAACGTTTGGCAAGCGCAGCGCCGCACGCCCCCGGGCCTAAGGCAAATTCCGGCAACCGGTCGCCGCACAGCGGTAAATAATGCATCAAGACGTCGACTACCGCCTGCGCGGGGCAGACTAGCGCATTGCGAGGGTCACATAGAAATGACACGACGTCTTGCGAGATCATTGCCTGAAAATCCCATACATAGCCGCATTGCGTGAGCACTTCGCGATAGCTAAACAGTGCGGCGACGAAGGTGAGCCGTTCGGCTGGCGCGCAACAGTCGAAAGCCGTCCACGCGATTCGCGACAACTCAGGACATTCGGCGGCGCGGCGGGGGACACCCGCTTTTGAATCTCGCCAAAAGGACTCGCACGCCTGGATAACCTGCCATTTCAACACGGCCTGTAGCGCCGACATGGCGATTGCCGGCTTTCGCGCCATCATGGCCTGGGTACACAAGATGTCGACGCGTTTACTACACAAGACCTGAAACACATTTTTTTCGGGCCCCGCAAACGGTATGCGCGGATCCTCGCGCCCTTCTGCGGACAATTGCCAGAGTTTGGCTTGTAAAGGCCAGTGGAGCGCATCAATTCGCGACGCGAGTTTCGGAGACTGCACCGCCGTATTCGGGTCGGCTATCTCGAAGTAGAGCCCCCAGAAATCAAAGATCGCACGCCCGCTGAGTCCATATTTTTCACTCTCGCCAGGGGCGATGCCAAGCACGCGCGTACGCAACGTCCGCCGCGCGGATTCCGGCAAAGTCAGCCACTGCGTCGATCCGCGATACGCTCTCCTTGCCAGCGCGTCGATAAAGGAGAGATGCAGGGACGCGGCAAAAAGCGTATCTTCGTTATCCCAGCGCTGCGCATACATCTGCAAGCGATGTGCAACGCTTATCCCGCGGACAAGCGGATCAGTTAAAATCGCTTCCGCAATAGATTGCGTAATACGCGGCGTGATACTTTCCGCCAGGCAATGCGGATCGATGCCCATCCGATGCAAACACACATCCCGCACCGGATCCGGGCCGCTCGACATCATCAACCGGCGCACGATGGTGGCAAGCACATCGATTCGCGGCATCGGGTATCGGCGATCGAAGTTCGCCGTCAGCGACTTATAACCCGCCGCGATGGATGGGCAAACGTCTATCAAAGGCTCGACTGCATAGAGAAAGTCCATCCAGCAGCGCATCGACAGTTTTTCGGCGCCATCCATTACCTGTCGCACATGCGCCTCCGGGTTCGACACGAGTCCCAATAGCGGCGCATACAGGTCCGCCGCATACAGGTCGGAGAGCGCGGTACTGCAGGACATATCGAAGGTAATATCGCGCAACGCCGCCTTGGTCTGATCGATCGCCTTGGCCCATGCCGTAGACACTTTTTCATGACCGCCTTTCGGTATAGCCATGTGCTTTTCGAAGTAGCGCGTTCTCAACGCACGCGTCGGTTCGGGTTCATGCTTTCCCCCCGTGGCAAACGCAATCCTGCGCGCCAGTCCGGCGCTTCTGGCATACCGCTTCATCATCTCGGCGCGTGCTGGCAATCCGATGCCGCATAGCACTTCGATCGATTCGAGACGACATACCGATGCCTGCTTTTCCGACTGCATGACCTTGTCGAGCGTCCTGTAGCCATCGAGTATCGAACCGGTCACGTGCTGCAACGCTTTCTGTACCGCGACGGCAGTGCCGCGAAGCGACAACGCTTCAGAGGTCGACAAATACGTGACGATGACCGGCCATAAGTCTTCAGGGAGTGCTTTGATCGGCCCCTCCGCTAAACCATACGCAGGCTCCCAAACCTCCCCGTCGTGCACGCTGGTGCCGAGCGCACCGGTCGTGCCCTCATCGCCATATATCCCGTATTTGGGATCATACGGCCCGCTGCAATCACCGTCGTCCCCATCGACACCGACCCACGTACCGTGCAGCTTGCAATCCATCAGCGAAAAGGCGCTATTCATGCGCTGCCATCTCCATAGTTTTCGGTGATCATCCATCGCCGACCCCTTCGCGAATGGCCAGGTGTCGCAGGCCCGACCTTAGCTTCGAAACCAGTGTCGATCCCTGCCGAGCGGAAGCGTCAAGTCCTCTGGTGGCACGCCGAAGCGTTTAGCAAGCGCCGTCTCCCAATGATCTCGGCCCAGCACGGCCTCCGGTAAGCGTCCGCCGCATAGCGGCAAATGATGCAACAGCAGCTGAACGATCTCTCGGGAAGGCAGCACCAGCGTTGAAGTGGGGTCGCAGAGAAACGTCACAACGTCTTCCGCGATCAAGGACTCGTACAGCCATTTATAGCCGCAAAGGCGCACTGCCTCGCGTTGGCTGAATAAAGCAGCCACGAATGGCAATCGCTCCTCGATCGAACACCGTTCGAAAACAGACCACGCCGCTTGGGAAAATACCGGGCACTGCGGATCACGCCCGTGCTGCGCGGCCTCCCCCATCGGGAAGGGTGGCGACAAATCGAGACAGGCCCTCGCAACCTGGCATTTCAAACTTGCCTGCAAGGCGGGAAGCGCATAGTGCGGCGCGTCGGTATTGAGCGCATGCGTGCATAAGCGATCCAGTCGTTCCATCAAGTGCGCTTCGAACGACACGCTGGCTGTGCCGCGCCGCGTACGATGCGGGTCCGCGTGAACCTCCGCTGCGAGCCGCCACAATGTCGCCTGTAGTGGCCAAGGGAGCGCGTCTATTTTCCACGCCACGTCTGGCAACCGCATCCGATTGGTAGGACTGGTGACTTCGAAATACAGGCCCCAAAATGCAACGATCGTCAGCGCGTTGTATTGGTTCGTCAGTGCGTCATGCGGCGCTATGCCCAAAACACGGGTGCATAAAGCATCCTGGAAGGGTCGGGAAAGACTTTTCCAGGTTTGTACGCTGCAAAAAACATTCTTTGCAAGTCCGCTCAAGAAAGATCGATGCAAGGATGCGGCAAATACCCCATCGTTGCTATCCCAGCGCTCCGCGAGCTGTAGCAAGCGATACGGCACATCCATCCCTCGGAGGAACGGGTCGAGGAGAATCGATTCGACGATCGCATCCGTGACGCGCGGCACGATCTGATCGTTCAGGCATTCGGGAGAGAGACCTATTCGATTCAAACAAATCGCACGTAATTGCTTTCCGCGCGGACTCGTCATCGACGCATGAACGATCGACGCAATCACTGCGAGACGAGGCAGCGGAAAACGGCTATCGATACTCGCCGAAAGCGCACGATAAGCGCGTGCGATGGGATTACATATCGTCCTCAGGTCCTGGGTCGCATGGAGAAAATCTATCCATCGCGGCATAGACAATGTCGAATACGCCTCGTTCACGACGCGCCGCATATGTTCGGCTGGATTCGCCACGACACGCGCCAGCGGCGCATACATTTCGGCAGCGAAGAGTTCGGATAGCGCGACACTACCGGAGACGTCGTACCTTGCCTCGTGCAACTCGGCCTTTGTCATCGCCACCGCCCAACGCCATGCGCGCACCGAATTCTCGAGGCGACTCCCTGACGTAAGAGCGTGTCGCGTAAAGTAGCGTAATTTTCGTTGATGGATAGGTTCAGACTTTCCCGTTCCACTAGGGCCGCTGGCTTCTAACCGCGCCATGCCACCTTGTTTTGCGTAGCGCCTTAGCAAGCTACAACGCGTCTCCAATCGAAGCGTCATCAAATTGTCCAGCAGCACTGGTGCCGATGTCACGTCGAAAATGCCGCCTAGCGTGGCTTGATCGACGATGCGGCAGCCATCGATAATGGCATCGGTCACCTGTTCCAGGTGACGAAAAACGACGCGTGCAGTGCACCTGAGCGACATCGTTTCCGTTGTCAGTAGGTGGGTGACAATCTCGCGCCAGAACATCTGTGGTAGATGTTTCATCGGCCCTTCAGGAAGGTGCATGGTCTCCGCATCTATCGCGCCCATCCCCGACATGACGTCGACTTTGCCTGGCAGCGCCTGGCTACGCCAATCCGCGCAATCCGAGTCGCTACTGGCACCGTCGCTGAAGTCGCGACTATCAATACCGAAAAGGTCGTCACTGTAATAACGGCTGTCCTCTAAGCCGTTATCGCCCATTGTCATCTGAAATCCACTTTCCATGACACGCCACTCCATAACATTACGTCAATGAATATATGCGGCGCGTCTACGCGCTAATGATCGAGATGTCCGGTCTTATTGGACCCTGTTCGCGTGATCCGTCGACGTCAAATCGAATCGTCTTGCAAATGCGGCCTCCCAATTTTCGGGGTCGGCGATAAATTCGGGCAGGCGTTCGCCGCACGAAGGCAAGTGATGCAATAAAGCATGGATGACATCGCAGGGCGGTCGAATAAGTCGCGAATCCGCATCGACCATAAACGCAACGATATCTTTCGCCACCACCGCCTCGTACTGCCAGTAATATCCACATTGCTGCAGCAAGTCGCGATAACTGAATAATGCGGCGATAAACGGCAGGCGATCGGCAAGCGAACAGCACTCGAAAACCGACCATGCGGCCAGCGGGAAGCTAACCCGTTTCCCCGCACGCGCCATCTCGCGTAGGGAATGCGCCGGTTCGACGGTGGATGGGTCATCCCAAATGGACTCACAAGCGCGTATCACCTGCCAACGCAGTGCTGCGATCAACGCGGCTAGCGCAAACTTCGGACGGCCTTCTTGCAGTGCCTGCGTGCATAGCGCGTCGATGCGCTCGATAGATAGCGCGTGGAATCCCTGTCCCGGAAAGCGCGTCAACGCGCTCTGCGGATCCGAGTGGGTCTCCGCTGTCAGCCGCCATAGCGCGGCCTGCAAGGGCCAAGGAAGCGCGTCTATCTTCGACTCGACCCCTGCCGAAAGCGCGGCCAGCATCGGATCGGCAAGTTTGTAGTACAAGCCCCAGAAATCAAAAATTACCGTGCCCTTCAAACCGCACTGCGCGCTTTCGCACGGGGCAATGCCGAGCACTCTGGTGCACAAGGTAATGCGCACAGCTTCAGACAACCGCGACCAAGGCATCGACTCACAGTAGGCGTTCTTCGCCACCGCGTTCAGAAAAGAGAGATGCAGGGCGGAGGCGAACGCCCCATCGTCGTCGCCCCAGCGCTCCGCAAGCATCGTCAAACGCCATTGCAAGTCTGCTGCACGGACCGTCGCATCCGAGAGCAACCAGGTGGTTACGGATTCCGCGATACGCGGCGTGATCTGGTCGGCAACGTACGCCGACGTCAAACCGATTCGGTGTAGGCAAATTTCTCGCACGGACTGACGATGTGGGATCTTCATCGCCTCACCCACGACGGTAGCGAGCACCTCGATGCGCGGCATCGGGTAAGCGCGGTCGAACTCGACCGCGAGCACCTGAAAAGCCGTTTCAACCGGCGCCAAGATATCTTTTAGCGGAAAAACCGCATAGAGGAACTCAATCCACCGAAGCGTTGATAAGGTCGCGGCGGCCTCGTCCATCACGCACCGTACATGCGCGTGCGGATCGGCAATGATGCCGAGCAAGGGCGCATACAGCTCCGCGGCATAGAGTTGCGACAGGGCGATACTTGGAGATGGGCTTTTTGCGTCATCCAAAAGCACCGCTTTCGTCATATCGACGGTGCGCCGCCAGGCCAGTACAGACGCAATGCGAGCGCTTTCCGACGCTAAGAATTTCTTTGCGAAGTAATGGCTGTAAAGCGCCGTTCGTGCGTCCGCTTTCCCTGCAAGGCCGTGCGCAGCAAAATCGAAACCGCCCATTCCGACTTGTCTTGCGTAGCGCTGGAGCATGTCGCAGCGCGCTTCGAATCTTAAGCTCGACAACGCGTCGATTATCTGAGATGAAGCGTTCGATTCCGCGGGTCCTTCCTGCGGCAATCCATCGATCATCCAACAGCCCTCCAAAATGGCGTCGGTGATCACTTTCAATTGTCGTTGTACCGCGGAGGCGGTACAACGCAACGTCATCGTTTCCGAGGTCCGCAGATAGGTAACGATGAGACGCCATAAATCGCCAGGCATCGCACTGATCGGCCCCACTCCCACGGTACGATCTCGCCCATCGTCGCAAGCAAGCAGGCTGACACCCCTTTCGGCGCGTCCTGTCGGCTCGTAGAGGGGTCTCTTTTCCCGACCATAGGCCGCGCTGCAGTCGCCGCAACGGTCGTCGCGATCGTCTGCACGGTAAGGGACGGCACACGCCATGCTGAAGTCACGTTCCATGACACCTTACCCTCCAATAGGGAGATCGAGATTGTCGGAGAACGGCAGGTCGAAGCGCTTGCTAAAGGCCGACTTTCCCGCGTTTGGGCCCAGGGAGGATTCAGGTAGGCGCTGACCGCAGAGTGGCAAATGGTGGAGTAAAACCGCGACGACTTCAGTCGATGGACGGGTTAATGAAGACCCCGGATGACAGAGAAAATCGACGACATCCTCCGCGATCATGGCGTCATAGGTCCATTCGTATCCGCATCGCTTTACCGCGTTGCGACAGCCAAACAACGTCGCGACGAAGGGAAGACGCTCGGCGAGCGAACAGGCTGCAAAGATAGACCACTCGGCCTCGGATATGACCGGGCAGCGTGCGGCGTGATCCACGTTTTCCGCGAAGGAGGACTGCGGCCGCATCCGCGCGCTC
The DNA here is from genome assembly GCF_039852015.1 of Robbsia sp. KACC 23696. Classification (NCBI taxonomy): domain Bacteria; kingdom Pseudomonadati; phylum Pseudomonadota; class Betaproteobacteria; order Burkholderiales; family Burkholderiaceae; genus Robbsia; species Robbsia sp. KACC 23696. The sequence continues at coordinate 992,617 of NZ_CP156628.1, forward strand.
CACATAGCCCGGGTTTCCCGGGCGACTATCCATTTAATCGACGCCTGAAGCGCCGGTATCGCATACTGCGGCTTACCGTCTGCGAGAGCCTGGATGCATAAGGATTCCACGGATTTGGCGGACATCCCCTGAAATGAACCGTTGAATTGGCCGTGCATGGCACGTTGGTGGTCTGCTTCCATTTCCGACGCGAGTCGCCAAAGGCAAGCCTTTATCGGCCAGGGCAAGCGCTCGATCCGCTGCGCCGTCGTCGGAAACACGACGACGGCAACCGGGTCGGTCATCTCGAAATACAGTCCCCAGAAATCGAATAAGGTGTGTCCGCCCAGGCCGCCTAAGTCAATATCCGACGTCGCGATGCCTAACACGCAATTTTTGATTGCGGTCCGATACGTTTCTGTTTGCCCCTCCCGCACCGCCGACCGCGAGCCGCTTTTCTTCGCCAGAAGGGACAAAAACGATTGGTGCAGCGACGCCGCGAATGCACCGTTATCGGAACCCCATCGTTCCGCGAGAAGGCCCAGATGCGTGGGTATTTCGGTCGCGCGCATAAACGGATCCGTAAAAACCGATTCCGCAACGGCAGCTGTGACACGCGGGATGATTTCCTCGGCGAGACAGTGTGCGCCGATACCGAATTGGTTCAGACACTTATCCCGGACCAATCGGAGCAGCGGAAACGAGAACGCCGTGTGGACCATCTTTCCGAGCACGTCTATTCGCGGCCTCGGATAATGGCGGTCGAAGTCCGCAAGTAGCGTGTAATTGGCGGTTCCGATCGCACTACAGACATCCTTTAGCGGGTCGACGGCGAACAGAAAATCCATCCAGCGCAGCCGCGACAAAGTCGCTTCCGCGTCCCGCACGATGCGACGCGAATGGTCGTATGGCGCCGGAATCAAACCTAATAGCGGCGCATACATTTCCGCCGCGTAGAGATCCGACAGGCCGATGCTCTGAGACGCATCGAATGTGGCGTTGAGCAGCGCCGACTTTGTCGTATCGATCGTCAGCCGCCAAGCCAGCGCGGCTTGCGCGTCCGGGCTCGCTGCATCGGCGGATCGTAATTTGTAATAGCGGTTCGTCAGCGTCTGTAATGGCTCCGCCTTGCTTAGCGCGATATGCCCCGATTCCGAGGAACAGGCCATCCCGGCACGTCTGGCGTAACGCCTGATGGCGTCGCATCGCGCCTCCAGACGCAGCGTCAGAAGCTTGCCGATGACCTCCGGCGCGGCGCGGGCTTGCACATGTCGATCCTGCGCCCACCCTTCGATCATCCGGTAGCCATCGAGAATCGAATCGGTGACGACCCTCAAATGTTTCTGAACCACGCGTGCGGCGCCCCGCACAGACATGGCTTCAGATGTCAGCAGATACGGGATAATGAGACACCATAAATCGGTGGGCATACTCAATATCGGCCCTTCCGGGACCACTTCACCGGTCCACCGGACGTCGCGTCGATCGCGGATCGAGATGACGTCGCATTCCGTGGCGCGCTTCCCAAAGCGGCCGACTACCGGTCCATACAGCGTCTCGTGGCCACTGTCCCAGTGCTGACCACCGACGTCCCTGCTGTATGCCAGCTTGAAGTTGCTCTCCATGACATGCCACCCCCGTATATCGGTTCGCCGAATATACGAGACTCATTAACGTTGCAAACCCGGGGGCACGAATACGTCGTACAGAACACGTACTAACAGCGAAATGGGTGTGGGCACCGGCGGGTCTGAAAAGTCGTACTGACGCGACCACGGGCACCATGGTCTTGCCGGACAGGCCGACACCCAGCGGACGACGTCAGAGCGATGTGTGTCGCATATCACTCTGCGCTTCGCTACGCCAAAGGGTCGCGCGCGCCGTCTCCGTCGACGGCAGGTCGAAACGCTTCTCAAACGCCGCCTTGCCCGCGGTCCGTCCGAGTCGACTTTCGGGCAAGAATTCCCAAAATACCGGCAGGTAGTGCCGCAGAACTTGCACGACATCCGGCGAAGGACGCGTCAAGCAGAACGTCGGATCGCTCAAGAGCACCCTGATATCGTTCGATATCAATGCCTCGAAGGTCCATGTGTAACCGCACTTGATCATAAGCTCGCGATAGGCGGACAACATCGCGACGAACGGCAATCGCTGCGCCGCCGTGCACGCCTCGAGAATCGTCATCGCGACCGGTGTGCATCGAAGATGCGTTTCCACATGCGTGGATGGCGCCGTATATGACGAAAGCGCGAACTGTTTCGGCCTGCCCGCCTCCGATCCGCACGCGCGCGTCAGCTCCCATTTCAATGCTGCCTGCAACGCAGGAATCGCGCGCTGCGGCATGCCGTCCTGCAGCGCGCGCACGCATAAGCGATCCACTTGTTCGACGGACAGGTGATGGAGCATCGGGCAGGCATGGCCTCGGGCCGCACGGTGCGGGTCCGCATGTGCATCCGCCGCCACCCGCCAGAGTGTGGCCTGTAGCGGCCACGGCAATGCATCCAATCGCGCCGAGACATCTATCGCCAGAACAAGTGCGTTGCGGTCTTTTATTTCAAAATAGAGTCCCCAAAAATCGACGACCTCGGATCCGGCGAGACCGTAACGGTCGCCCTCACTCGGGCCGATATCCAGCACGGATGTACGTAACGCCGCGCGGACGGGCTCGGAGAGCGATGCCCAAGGTGTCGTGCGATCAAGTCTGTCCTTTGCCAGCGCGGTCAAGAAGGACTGGTGAAGCGATGCGGCGATGGTCCCTTCGACGTCCGCCCAAGATCCGATAAACCATTGCAAGCGCGCACGTACGGTTCGTCCAGGCGTGGCGATCTGCGAGAGAAGCGATGCCACGACGCTTTCGGTGACGCGCGGAATGAGGCGCGCTGTCAAATCCTGGGGCGATATCCTGAATCGATTCAGGCACACATCTCGCATCGGCTTCCCGTGGGGCACGGTCATCGCTGCTTGAACGATCGAGGCGAGCACCGCCATTCGCGGTTGTGGATAGCTACGATCGTATTCCGTCGCGAGTGTATCGATCGCTTCCGCGATGGGTGTCCACACGTCTTTTATCGGAACCAAGGCATGGAGAAATTCCATCCATTGATGCAGTGGTAGATTGGCGGCAGCCTCGTTCATCACGCGCCGTATATGCGTTTCGGGATCGGATATCACGCCGAACAACGGCGCATACATCTCCGCGACGTAAAGAACGGATCGAGCAATACTACGCGGCAGATCGAATGTCATGCCACACAGTGCGGTCTTCGTGGAATCGACTGCGGACGTCCACGACCGCATGGACGCCTTTTGGTCGCTGCTCGATTCGAAGTCGGGTTTCTCGAAATATCGACACCTCATTGCCCACGTCGGCTCGATATTTCGGATAGCGACAACATGGCTCAGCATTCCGATTTGCGCGGCATAGCGCTTGAGCATGCTACATCGTATTTCCACGCGAAAGGAAGCCATGCTCGCAATCACTGCGGAAGCAGGTAACGACGGCGTACCCGCACGTTGCGACGCGAGATCGATCATCCCGCAGCCAGACAATATGGCATCGGTCACACCTTTCAGCTGACGTTGCGTCGCATGTGCAGTACTTCCGAGTGCGCGCTTTTCCGCCGACGACAAATACGTCGTAATGAGACACAAAATCTCCGGCAGCAGGCTTTTTATCGGGCCTTCAGCAGCATCGATGATCGGCAAGTCCGCGTCGACGTCTCGATGGAAAAATATCTCCCCATGGCCCAGCGCGTCGCGCCCATCGCAGGCGATGTCGTATTCCGCGCTATAGTCGCTGCTATAGTCGACGTCGTAGACCGTCCTAAAATCTCGCTTCATGCGCTGCCATCCCGTAATTTTCGCTATGTAAAATATACGTGATGTGTCTATCTTCTCAAAACACGGGTCCGAAGATAACCGTCAAGGTGCGAACCCGCCCCTCTTGAGCATGATCGTGCACGCACCATCGACAGTCAGGTTCCCGCGTATGCCTGGCAACACGGGTACTGACCGGCACCGTCTACCCGTTCATCCTGAGCATCACGTCCTGCAGTGGCAGATCGAATCGTTTCGCAAACGCCACCTCCCAACTGTTCCCGTCTATCACATGCTGCTTTAATTGCCCCGCGCACTGTGGCAGGTAGTGTAGCAACACGGCGACCACGTCGGCAGGCGGAAAGAGAATCGCGTCGACGGAGTCGCATATCAATGAAACGACATCCATCTCTATCAACGCGTCATATTTCCATTCATAACCCTTCTTGATCAACATATCGCGATATCGGAACAGCGCTGCAACCAAGGGCAGACGTTCTATCAGCGAGCAACGCTCGAACACCTTCCAGGATTGCAACGATAACGTCGGATTATGGATTATCCGCAATTCCGCGTCAGTGGGATCCGAAGGCTCCTTGGGCCCCCAATCATCCGAAAACGCACAGGCCACCTGACATCGATGGAACGCCACCAGCGCTGGGATCGCCAACGCGGGTTTCCCTTCTTCCAGTGCCTTCACGTTTAAAGGATCGATCAAGGACCGACGTAGAATATAGAAAATCTGATCGTGATGGCCATTGAAAAAGCGTAACGGGTCCACTTTGGCATTCATTATTGTTCGCCACAAGACGGACTGCAATGGCCAAGGGAGCCCGGCAATGCTTCGCTCGAAATCGGGAGATAGCCATTTCTCATGCGAAGCCGTCACGGCGCAATACAAATCCCAAAATTCAGGCGTCACCGCTGCTGCAAGAGCGCATCGTTCGCTTTCACTCGGCGAAATCCCCAAGACCTGCGAACGCAAAGCGTTTTTTTCGCTTTCGGACAAGCTCGCCCACGACGTCGAACTGCACACCCCCTTCTCGGCGAGGGCGGACAGGAACGAGCAGTGCAAAGACGCGAAGAAAGCAGTACCCATATGGTCCCACGTCAAAGATGCACACCGCAAATATCCGACCATATTGAACGCGTCGTGGCTCTGTCCCGATAGGACAATGTCCACATGCGTTCGCGTGATACGCGGCAGGATTTCCTTCGTCAGACAATGTTCTGTGATGCCTATCCGACTGATGCGCATTTCACGCGCGGATCGATGCTGACATTTCATCGCATCACCGACAATGACAGACAGCATGTCAATTCGTGGAACCGGATAACTGCGGTCGTAATCGTTCGCAAGCGCTTTATAGGCGGTGGCGACGGGTTCACAGAGCGTTTTTATCGGCCCAAGGGCATACAGAAAATCCATCCAACGGAGCATCGATAAACTGGCAGCGGCCTCGGCCATCACGCGGTAAACATGGTCGTCTGGGCTTGAAATGATGCCGAGTAGAGGCGCATACATCTCCGCAGCATATAGGTGGGAAAACGCTATGCTGGAGCGCGGGGCAAACGTTGTATCGAGAAGCTGGGTTTTCGTTGTATCCAACGTTAGCCGCCAAGCCTCCATCGACTGCGCATGTGGACTCCCTAGCGTCGGCATGTGCTTTTTGGAATAGTGGGGCTGCTCAGTCGACTGCGTTGCCAACGAATGGGTATCGGCATACGCCGTATCAGGGAAGCTAGCCAACCCGCGGACCTTCGCAAAACGTCTAATCATGTCGCATCGCACCTCCACACGTAGCGACATAAACCGGCGAAACACGTCGGGCGACACTATTTTATGGCGATTTTCCGGTCGCGTCGCGAGATCGATCAATCGACAGCCGGCTAGAATGGTATCCGTCAGGGTCTTCAGTTTCTCACTTACAAGATGCGCAGTGCATCGCATCGACATTGTCTCGGACGTCCAGAGGTAGATGGCGATGTGCTGCATGACATCCGCCGGCATACTTAATATCGGTGCCCCCGCCCATCCATCGTGTTCCATCCATTCCGCGTATCCACGGTGGCCGTCTCTTGTTTCAAGGCTGAATCCACTATCCATAGCTGTGCATTTTCGTTCGTTGATGAGATGCAAAATATGTCGGGCGCGTGGCGAGTGATCAGACCGCGCCGAAACGCATGCTTTTCTGGGATGGCCGTGCCAATTCAAGCGCGCGCATTACCTCGATCTGAGGAATATCGAAGCGCTCGGATATCGCCGCGATCATCGCTTCGATATCGAGGGAAAACTCTGGCATTGGTTTTTCACACAGCGGCAAATAATGCAAGACCACATCGACTGTCTCGGCGGAAGGATGGGTCAGTGAAGATCCTGGATCAGATAAGAATGCGACGATATTCGCCGAGACCAACTGGTCGTGCGGCCATGCGCATTGCAAATCCTCGGACAAATTCCGGTAGCTGAACAATGTCGCCAGAACCGGGAGTCGCTGCGCGATCGTGCAGCGCACGAAAATGGTCCATGCCAGTTGCGACAACGCCACCGTGGATTTCGCTATCTCGCCGACATTCGTCACCGGACCCGACATGTCACGTTCCCATGCAGCGTGACAAGCGCGGGTTATCTGCCATTTTAATGTCGCTACCAATACCGATATGGCGCACTCGGGGATGTCATCTTTTAGAGCTTTTGCACACAACGCCTCGACGTCAGCCGATAAAATTTCCTGATTGACCGCAATCGATCGGCCAAAAAGTGCCCGTTTTGGTAGCGCTTGCTTGTCTGCTGCAAGCCGCCACAACGCAGCCTGCAAGGGCCAAGGCAGCCGCATCACGCGTCGCCTCACTGGGACCGATTTGGTGGCAGCGATATGGAAATAGGCATCCCAGAATTTCATGATCGTCAGTCCCTCCAGGCCGCGCTGCGCGCAATCGCCTGGGTCCATCCCCAACGTCTGCGTACACCACGCGGTACGAACCTGCTCGTTCAGCGATGACCGCGTCTGGACATCGTCCAAAGACTTCCGTGCAAGTACCGTGATAAAAGACTGATGCAAGGCGTGGAGAAAAGACGCGTCATCGCCGCCCCACGCACTGACATATCCGTTCAGATGGTCATACAAATTGAGGGGATAGCCGGAGGGTTCCAATAGTGATTCGACAATGCGTTCGGTGACACGCGGCATGACGTGCGCGGTCAGGTGCTCCGAATCGATACCCATCCGGTTCAAGCAGTCGTCACGAACGCCAAGCGCCTCTCTGCGTGCCAACGTCAGGAAAACGATCTCGGAGAGCAGGTCTACGCGAGGCATCGGATAGCTGCGGTCGAAGTCCCGCGACAGGACCTCATATGCACGCGTGACATGCGGGCTGATATGCTTTATTTCATCGAGCGCGTACAGAAAATCCATCAGCCGTGCTTTGGAGAGATTGACGAGCGCCTCACCTATCACACGTTTTGTATGCGTATCCGCGTGCGAAATAACACCCAGGAGCGGTGCAAACATTTCGGCAATATAGAGATCGCAAAGCGCGACACTCTTGCCAATGTCGGTCGCGTCTTGCAACAACGCCACTTTGGACGTATCGATAAGGTGCCGCCAGGTCGCCGCAGACTGTTCATGGTACGTTATCGCATCGACCGTCGGCACTTTGAAATAGCATGACTTAAGGAGTACAAGTCGGGGAAGCTTGCTAAGGAGATAGGGAATCGATGCCGCGAAACACGCCATTCCGGCTTGCTTCGCATAGCGTTTGATCATGTCGGAACGGACTTCCGGGCCGACGGTCAGGCATCGTTCAATGACGTCGGGGGAGGACCATGTCTTGACGGTCTCGCATCGCATCATCTGATCGCGTACGTGACACGCATAGAGAATGGCGTTGCTGACGTCCGTCAAGTGCAAACGAACGGACTGCGCGGTACATCGGACCGACAGGATATCGGTGGGTCCTAAATGGGTTACGACAACACGCCATACGTCGCGCGGCATGTCCTGGATCGCAGCAATCGCCAGAAAATGCGGCGCGACTGTCGTGTCGCGCACGATGTTGCCCAAACCGGCGTCCCCAGCAAACGTCGCTTCCGCGTCTCGCACGCCTGCCTGTTCATCGCGCGCGCCATGCTCGTCGCCATAGTTCGAAGTGTACTCGGCACGCCCTGCCTGCCTACATCCGTTTTCCATAACACGCTGCCCCCACATTTGAGTCACCAAATATACGGGACGCCGCGGAGATCGGGACATTGGGCTCCGAAGGAAACGCCGACGGCACGAAGCGGATAACGACAAAAGTCCGCGGGAGTGCCAGCCGCGGTCCTTTCGCACCTTAACCCGCGCGTATTTCCATCACGCGCCTTGCCGGACATTGCGCTTTTCGCGCAATAGACGCAGCGGCTTTATCGCGAGCGGGGGCAGGTCGAAGCGACTTGAAAACGTCGCCTCCCAATTGTCGGGGGCGGCGAGACGCTCGGGCAGCAGCGCCGCACAGGACGGCAGGTAATGGTGTAATGCATCGATAACCACGTTTGACGGACAGCACAATGAGGATGACGGGTCGCATAGAAAGGCGATGATATCTTCCGCTACCAGTGTTTCGTACTGCCATTCGAGATCGCATTCGATGATCACGTCGCGACAGCGGAACAACGCGGCAATAAAGGGCAGCCGCTCTGCAAGCGTGCAGCGTTCGAAAATCGCCCATGCCGCCATCGAGAAAACCGGCCACTGCGCATCACTTTCAGCAAGTCCCCGGTCTTCCGCCGTCGCCCCATGCTCTGCACGCTCCCAGACGGTCCTGCAAGCCCGCGTTACCTGCCACATCAATATTGCCTGCAATGCCGGTAGCGCGAACTGCGGCTTTCCCTCCTCCAAGGCCTGTGTGCAGATGTCATCGACACATTTGGCGGACAGTGCATGGAAGCTCCCGTTGACTTGCCCTTTGCGGGCCCGCCGCGGGTCTGCGTGGACCTCCGCCGCGACGCGCCATAACGCAGCGCGTAAGGGCCATCGCAATGCGTCGAGCATCATTTCCGAGCCGGGATACAGCTTGTCCTTGGCGGGATCCGCGATCTCGAAATAGAGCCCCCACAAACGGAACAGCGACTGCTCGTCGAGGCGGGACAGTTCTTGATCGTCCGGCGCAAGGCCGAGCACTTGTGTGCGCAGGGCCATTCGGGATCCGTCGGATAGCGTCGACCAGGGGGCCGACCATCGACATGCCCGCTTTGCAAGCGTCGTCAGCAATGCGTGGTGCAGGGATCCGGCAAAGCCATCATCGTTACCGCTCCAATTTCGCGCAAGATCCCGCAAACGCCAGGGGATGTCGATGGGCCGAATCTCGGGAACGTCGATGATACATTGCGCAACGCATTCGGCGACGCGTGGCTTGATTTCCGCCTGCAGGCATTCCAATGTGATGCCGAGTCGATGCAGACAGATTTCCCTGACCGACATCGAACTTCGGACACTCGACGCACGAACGAATGCGGCAAAAAGGTCGTTTTGAGGGGAATCCTCGATGCGGCACAAGGAAAGGGTTCCCACCGATTTCGGTCGACCTATCATCAGCGATGCATGTACGATGGCGGCAAGCACGGGAATCCGTGGCGTCGGATAGGTGTAATCGAAGTCGGAAACCAGTGTCTTGTATGCCGCTGCGATACGGGGACAGACCCGCTTTAGCGTAATAACGGCGTGAAGGAAATCCAACCACCGGCGCATCGATAATGTCGCGAAGGCCTCGTTCATCACAGCGTCTGCGTGCGCTTCCGGATCCACGATCACACCCAACAGCGGCGCATACATTTCCGCGGCATAGAGGTCCGAGAGTGCAATGCATCCACACGGATCGAGCGCCCGGTCGAGCAAGGCCGCCTTCGATGACGTCACCGTGCATTGCCACAACTGCACTGAGCGCGCCTGTTCGCCGCCCGACTCTGGCGATGGTTTCGTGAAATAGCGATCCCGCAGCATCGGGAGCGGCTCGGTTCGCATGCAATCGATATACCCCAGCTCCCCCGAACCAGCCATTCCGGCTTGCTTGGCGTAGCGCTTGAGCAAATCACAGCGCACTTCCAGGGCCAGCATCGACAGTTTTCCGATCGCATCGGCATTGGACTCCGATAGCCGCTTCCCGGGTTGCGTCGCATGATCGATCATGCGACAGCTGCTCAGAATCGCGTCGGTCACTGTCCGTAAAGGTCGGTGCACCGCATGCGCGGTACATCGGAGCGACATCGCATCCGACGTGATCAGATAGGTAATAAGGAGAAGCCATATATCGCCCGGCATGTTCTCGATCGGGCCTTCCCGGAGCGCAAACGATCCGGTGCAGGCGCCGCTTCTCGCAGAAAAAGCCGCGATGCCGCACCCACCCGTCCTGTCGTCGGCTAGGCGTCCCGCTTCACCGAAAGTCAGCTGCGCATCGTCGCGGTACGCGTCATACTCGCCACGATACGCATTGCTCCCTGCTTTCCCAACGCTGTCTTCCATAACCCGCCATCCCGATAATATCGCTCCGCCGAATATACGGGACGGCCTTCGCACAATGGCGGGGCTGCACGAAGAAGCCGGACAGGACACGAACCGACGGCGCGCGACGGCCTGGATTAACCTATATGAAGCGCGTACGCCACGTCCGCCGATGACAGGTCGAAACGTTTGACGAATGCCAACTCCCAGCCGTCGGGGTCGACGCGATATTCGGGTAAATGCACTTTGCAGGAAGGCAAGTAGTGCAACAGAACGTTGATGATGTCACTAGAAGGACAGGTTAATTGAGCGTGCGGATCGCATAAAAATGTCACGACGTCTTGCGATATCACTGCTTCGTATGTCCAGTCATAACCGCACCGCGCCAGGACGCGGCGATAGCTGAACAAGGCAGCAACGAACGGCAAGCGCTCCAAACGCGTACACCGCTCGAAGACCGCCCACGCTGGCGCGGTGAACTCGGGGTATCGCACTGCATGCGATATCTCCTCCGAACAGGCAGGCGATTCGCCTGCCTCGGTAGCGTCCCACACAGCCTCACAGGCACGCGTCACCTTCCACCGGAACAGCGCCTGCATCGCGGGGATGGCAAATGCATGTTGTGCGACATCCATCGCCTGATTGCAGACGGAATCGACGCGCGCGCTGGACATTTCCTGATACACATTCAAGAGATCGCCGCGCAAGGCGCGCGCTGGATCGGCGTATATATCGGACGCGATTCGCCACAACACGGCTTGCAAAGGCCAGGGAAGCGCGTCTATTCTTGACTCGGCACTGGGTGACAGCGGAACGGGCCTGGGATCGGTAATCTCAAAATATAAGCGCCAAAATTCCGGCATTCGACTGGCTGTCAGGCCATATAACGCACTATCGCATGCAGGAATACCCAATACGCGCGTACACAACGCGACACGGGTTGGCTCCGCCAACATCGACCAAGGCATCCCGTCGCCGTACGCCCGCTTGGCCAGCGCCGTGAGCAACGAATGGTGCAATGACGCGACAAAACTGCCATCGTCGTCGCCCCATTTTTGCGCGACGCCTTTCAGTTGCCAACATAAATCGAAGCCCCGGGCAAAACGATCCACGACGACCCAATCGGCGAGGGACCGGGTGACGCAGGGGAGGATTTGCTCGGCCAGACATTCCGGACTCATGCGGATTCTTTCCAAACACATCTCGCGCACCGACCGTGACGCCCCATGCGAACCCATGATCGCCGCGCGTACTATCGCAGAAAAAACCTCGATCCGCGGCATCGGATAGGTGTGATCGAAATCGATGTTCAGCGCGCGATAGGCCTGCCCGATCGGCGGCCATAGCTCCTTTAGCGGTTCCACCGCATAGAGAAAATCCATCCACCGGAGTGTCGACAAGGTCGCGGCGGCTTTGTCCATCACGTTTCGTATATGCGCGGCGGGATCGGAAATCACCCCCAACAGCGGCGCATACATGTCGGCGGCAAAGAGATCGCAAAGTGGGATGCTCTGCGTGGCGTCCAATGTCACAACGCACAACGCCGCGTTCGTGGTATCGATCATCATCCGCCAGGATCGCATCGAGCGTTGATGTTCGCTCCCGATGGGCGGACATTGTTGTGCGAAGTAGCGGCACTTCAGCGCCCAAGAGGGCTCGACTTTATTGACGGCGAGCACATGGCAGCTCAGCCCCGCCTGACGCGCATAGCGCTTGATCATGTCACAGCGCGCTTCCAGTCTAAGCGTCAGCAATTTTTCGATGGATGCAGGCGAGCACCGAGATCGGACATTTTCGTCTTGCGCCAAATGGGCGATCATCCGACAGCCGCCGCGAATCGCGTCCGTCACGACCTTCAGGTGTTTCTGCACTACGCGGGCGGTACATCGGAGGGACATCACGTCCGACATCGGCAGATAGGTTGTGATGAGACACCACATATCGGCCGGCAGTTCCGTTATCGGCGATTCCTGCAACAACAGCGGCCCTTTCCAACCGTCGCTTCTCAACAAGAGGATGTCGAGACTGCGTCCGCGCGGCATGTCGCTATAACGGCTGCACATCGCCCCATACGGCATGCTGCAGTCACCGTCTTCGTCATCGCTATGCGCATTTCCATAGCCGTCGCTGTCATCCTCACTGTACGCTGCTCTGAGTGCGCTCTCCATGAGTTGTCTCTGTGATATCGCGTTTCCCAATATACGTCATGCCTCCTCGCGCGCAAGGCAACGGCACGAATATGCGTGCCTTGGCGCGTAATAGCAGTGCCGTACGCACGGCGTCGTACCTAGGAAGCGACGTCAGGGAGACGCATCGGGGCGACACGTCCCCGATTCAGCACATCGCTTGTGCAACGTCGCTGGAGGCCCAAGAGTCGCGTACGCAACGCCGCACACACCGCCTCGGTAAGACTCGACCACGGGATCGTTTCCCGATATGCCTTCCTCGCGAGCGCATAGAGACAGTCCATCCATCGGAGTAGCGACAAGGTCGCGGAGGCGTCGTCCACGACGCGACGCCACGATTGCGCGATTTGTCCCTGCATCGTCCCTGACACAGGTGATCTTCTCGCAAAATAGCGCTGCTCAAGCGCCCACCGAGGCTCTATCTTGGAAGTATCGGCACGCGCCGTTCCGATCGGAATGAGCAGTCCGACGTGCTTGGCATATCGCCTGAGGATGTCACAGCGCGCTTCTATTCTCAGCACCTGCAGCGTGTCGATTTCCGCCCAAGCGGACGTCGACTCAGGACCCGCATGCGATATAAGACGACCTATCATCCGACAGCCATCCAGAATGGCATCGGTCACGACTTTTAGGTGTTTATGCGCACCAACCGACGTACATCGGAGCGCCATGGCATCCGATATGGGTAGATACGTCATAATGAGATGCCATAGATCCTCGGGCATTTCCATCATTCGCCCTTCCCGCAACGGGCTCGGCCGTGTGCGGCGGACATGAGGAGAAAGATCGGTGCCGACGGCCCACCACGCCGGCACCGCCTCATTGGGGCTGCGCGGCGGTCTATCTACAATGTAGAAAGGAAGATCATTCTCCCCGCCACCGTGGTCGTCATGGCGACCACCAAAGCCGTCGCAGTAGGTCACCCCGGATTGGCTCTGCATGGCGTGCCACTCCCGTATCTCGTTTTGCCGAATATACGAGACTTCCGCGCCTTCGCGACACGCGCGCACGAATACGCCATTTCGAACACGTAACGATGGCCAAACCGGCCTAGCTGAATACCGATCTGAAACGGGGCACTACTGCGACCGATGTCGCCTTGCTTACCGCGACGATGCATACCAGCCGCTGCATGTCGTATTGCGCCCTAGCGCAGCGCGGCCGGTCGACGCTGTTACACCAACTCGCCCAACAGGCTGGCGTCGAACCCTTTCAGATCACCGCGTCCATCACGGATTTTCTCGGCCCAGGCGGGCTCGGAGATCAGTGCCCGCCCGACGGCAATTAGATCGAACTCGCCACGCGCCATCCGCTCCAGGAGGCCGTCGATGCCGACCGACTGAGACGCTTCACCCCCGAAGGCCCCCATGAAATCGCCCGACAGACCGACCGAGCCGACGCTGATCGTCGCGGCTCCGGTCAGCTTCTTTGCCCATCCCGCAAAGTTCAAACCGGTCTCGCCATCGACCGCCGGGAATTCCGGCTCCCAGAACCGGCGCTGTGAGCAATGCAGGATATCAACGCCGGCATCCACCAAGGGACCGAGCCAATCGCTCATGGCGTCCGGGCTGCCAGCCAGCTTCACGGCGAAATCCTGTTGTTTCCATTGGCTCACGCGCAGAATGATCGGAAAATCCGGACCCACGGCCTGGCGCATCCGACGCACGACTTCCGCAGCGAACGTCGACCGCTCGCGCAACGTCGCGCCGCCGAATCGGTCTTCACGGGTATTCGTACCATCCCAAAAAAACTGGTCGATCAGATAGCCATGTGCGCCATGAATCTCGAAAGTGTCGAAACCGAGCCGCTTCGCATCGGCGGCGGCGCGGCCGAACGCATCGATCGCGTCGGCGATGTTCTCGTCGCTCATCGCCACGCCGCGCGGCACGCCCGGCGCCACCAAGCCGGAGGGGCTTTCGACCGGCGCATCCGGCACCCATTCGCTCATAAGGCTCTTGACCGAGCCGGTGTGCCACAACTGCGGCCCCATCCGGCCGCCAGCCCGATGGACGGCATCGATGACCTGCTGCCAGCCGTCCAGCGCGGCACTGCCGTGGAAAAAGGGAATACCTGCGTCATTTCGCGAAGCAGGCCGGTCGATCACCGTGCCCTCGGACAGAATCAATCCCACTTGTCCCTCCGCGCGGCGGCGATAGTATTCGACGATATTCGCGCCGGGCACGCCGTTATCGGAAAACGAGCGCGTCATCGGCGCCATCACGATCCGATTCGGCAGATTCAGTGATTTGATACGAAAGGGCTGAAACAGCGGGGCATTGCGGTCGGCGTTCTGCATAGCGGTAAAGCTCCTGAATTGAATTGGGCAAGCGGCCTCGATTCGGCTTGATCGACATGGTATCCGTTATATACTTAGCGTCAATCAGGCACCTCAATGCCACCAGGTTTCCGAATGGATACCATCCACACCGCACTCGCCGCATGACACTCGATCAACAGACACCCCACGCCGGCCTTGGCGACGCGGATTCCCGACCCTCGACGCCGGATACCGGTCCCCATCGCACGCCGTTGCCGTGCCGGCATTTCCTGACTAAGGACGAGGTCATTACCGGTGTGGATTGCCCGCACCGCTTATTGCTGGACCAGATTGCCGACAAATGGTCGGTACTGATTCTGGCAGCGCTACGCGCCGGCCCTCACCGTTTCAACGAGCTGAAACGACGTCTCGACGGCATCACGCAGAAGGCATTGACGCAAAGCCTGAGGCGCCTCGAACGCAATGGCATCGTCTCGCGGACGGTGCTCGCGACCTCACCCGTCGCCGTCGAATACGCGATCACCCCTTTGGGGGAGACCTTGCGTGATCCCTTCGCCGCGCTATACCACTGGACGATCCAGTACTTACCGGCCGTCGACGAAGCACGAGCCCGTTTCGACGAAGCATCGTCGGATTAACCGTTGCCGCGTCAGGGAAATCCCGAAACGACTTTTTGAGATGGTAACGCTACCATCCCAGCAACAGGATCGTGTCGCGCCGAGCGGATGACGCATCCGATGGTAACGCTACCATCATTCATTTCACTTCCCGCAGGACGCCGCGCCATGACCGCTAATCGCAAAAAACCCGAGGATCTCCGGAGTTACCGCTGGTACGGTGTCAACGATCTGCGTTCGTTCGGCCATCGCTCACGCACCGCTCAGATGGGCTACCACGCGTCCGATTACATGGGTAAGCCCGTGATCGCGATCCTTAACACGTGGAGCGAGGTCAATTCCTGTCATACGCATTTCAAGCAGCGCGTCGAAGAGGTCAAGCGCGGCGTCTGGCAGGCGGGCGGCTTCCCCGTCGAAATGCCCGTTATGACCCTGGCCGAGCCGTTTCAAAAGCCGACGACGATGCTCTATCGCAATTTCCTCGCGATGGAAGCCGAGGAAGTCCTTCGCTCCTACCAGTTCGACGGCTGCGTGCTGATGGGCGGCTGCGACAAGACCACGCCAGGCTTGCTGATGGGGGCGATCAGCATGGACCTGCCGACGATCTATCTGCCCGCCGGCCCGATGCTGCGAGGCAACTGGAACGGCCGTACGCTCGGCAGCGGCTCCGATACGTGGAAGTACTGGGCCGACTTGCGCGCGGGCAAGATCACCGAGGAAGAATGGAAGGGAATCGAAAGTGGCATCGCGCGTTCCCCCGGTCATTGCATGACGATGGGCACCGCGTCGACGATGACCAGCGCCGCGGAAGCGCTCGGCATGATCCTGCCGGGCTTTTCCTCGATCCCGGCGCCCGACTCGCGACATGCGCAAATGGCGTCGCTGACGGGACAGCGTATCGTCGAGATGGTCTGGACCGATCAAAAGCCCTCCAACATCCTGACGGCGAAATCCTTCGATAACGCGATCACGACGGTGCTGGCGATGTCCGGCTCGACGAACGCCATCGTGCATCTGGTCGCCGTCGCGCGTCGCGCCGGCATTCCGCTGACCCTGTCGCGTTTCGACGAGCTCGCGCGGATCACCCCGGTGTTGGCCAATCTGCGTCCCGCCGGCAAATACCTGATGGAGGATTTTTATTACGCCGGCGGTTTGCGTGCCCTGCTCGTCGCATTGGGCGATCTGATCGACGGCAACCAGATGACCGTCAACGGACAGACGCTCGCCGAGAATATCGCCGGCGCCGAGACCTTCGACGACGACGTGATCCGCAAGCGGGACAATGCCGTACTCAAACGGGACGGGCTTGCCGTGCTGACCGGTAATCTGGCGCCGGACGGGGCCGTTATCAAGCCGGCGGCAGCGGAAGCGCATCTGCTGAAGGCGCGCGGGCCGGCCGTCGTATTCAAAGACTATAAGGACATGGCGGCCCGAATCGATAGCGACGATCTGGACGTGTCACCGCATTCGATCATCGTGCTGCAACATGCCGGCCCGGTCGGTGCGCCCGGCATGCCGGAATGGGGACAATTGCCGATTCCCCAAAAACTGTTGAAGCAAGGCGTGCGCGACATGGTGCGGATCTCCGATGCACGGATGAGCGGCACCAGTTATGGCGCCTGCGTATTGCATGTGGCGCCGGAGTCGTTCGTCGGCGGTCCCTTGGCGCTGGTGAAAGATGGCGACATGATCGAACTGGATGTCGAGAAGCGTCGCCTGCATCTGGATGTCAGCGACGAAGAATTGGCCGCGCGCCGCGCCGCCTGGGTCGCCCCCAAGCGCCCCTTCGAGCGTGGCTTCGGCGTGATGCACCAGATCCACGTCACGCAAGCCAACAAAGGCTGCGACTTCGACTTCCTCGAAGAGCCGGTCAAAGCCGCGGTCGTGCAAACCCAGACACCCGATGCACGCGGCGAGCCGGAAATCCATTGACGACGGCACCGCCGCAGCGCGGCACGGTGGCCCAATGACACGCGCCCTATCCTTATCCCGACACAACAGACCATGAGCTCATCCGAAATCACCGTCAGCGACACCGCCCTCGAAAAGCTGCGTCACGTCTCCACCGCGACGCTGACGACGCAGCTGTTCAAACGCGGTCTGCGCAATGTCTTCCTGCAAGGCGTTCGCCCGCTGGTACCGCCGTCGCCGGGGACGCCGAATATCGTCGGACCGGCCTTCACGTTGCGCAATATTCCTGCTCGGGAAGATATCGATCACGTCGGCATTTTTCAGGATCCGGACCATCCGCAGCGCAAAGCGGTCGAAAGCGCACCGGCAGGCAGCATCCTGGTGCAGGACTGCCGCGGCGAAACGGCGGTCGCGTCGGTCGGCTCGATCCTGGCGCTGCGTCTGGCGAAGCGCGGCGTGGCCGGCATGGTCTCCGACGGGCCGGTCCGCGACAGCGGCACGATCGCCGCGTTGGGTCTACCGCTCTGGTGCGCCGGCGCCAGCGCGCCGATGAATCTGGCCAAACATCACGCAGTGGACCAGAACGTGCCGATCGCCTGCGGCGGCGTGCCGGTTTATCCGGGCGACATCGTCGTCTGCGATATCGACGGCGTCGTGATCGTCCCGCGTGAAATGGCCGAGGACGTCGCGACCGACGCAGCCGAGCAGGAGTTGATGGAGGAATTCATCACATCGCGCATCGCCGAAGGCCATCCGCTGCGCGGCAATTATCCGCCGAACGAAGAAACGTTGGCGGCGTATCAGGACTGGAAGGCAAAACGCTGAAACGGTCCGATCATCGATCGTCAAGCGTGCCATCGCATGCGTGCATACCGTACGCCGATGGCCCGTGATGTTGTCGTGGGACGCGCGCCGCGCGTCATCCCATGCAGGAGATTTCGTGAATACCGTCACACCGCAAATCGACGCACCGCGCCTGATCAATCGCCTCGCCCTCAGGCTGATGCCATTGTTGGGCCTGCTTTATCTGGTCGCCTACCTCGACCGCTCCAACATCGGTTTTGCGAAGCTGCAGATGCTCGGCAGCCTGGGGATCAGCGAGGCGGCCTATGGATTAGGCGCCTCGCTGTTCTTTATCGGTTATCTGCTGTTCGAGGTGCCGAGCAATGTGATGCTGCACAAATACGGCGCGACACGCTGGATTGCCCGCATCATGTTCACGTGGGGCGTCGTCACGATCCTCCTCGCTTTCACGAAGAGCCCGACCACCTTCTATTTCCTGCGGTTCCTGCTGGGCGCATCGGAGGCCGGGCTGTATCCGGGCGTGATCTATTACCTGACGTTGTGGTTTCCCGCGCAATCACGCGCGCGAATGCTCGGTTACTTCACCCTGGGCAGCAGCATGGGCAATATGATCGGCGCGCCGATCTGCGGCTGGCTGCTCGACAAGGGCGGCTTCATGGGTCTCGACGGCTGGCAACTGGTCTTCGTCGTCACCGGTCTGCCTTCGGTATTGTTGACCGTCGTCGTCTTGCTCTTCCTGCCCGAAACGCCGGACAAGGCCCGGTTTCTGAATGACGGCGAGAAGCGCTGGCTAGACGACACGCTGAGCGCCGAACGGGCCGAAGTGCGCAAGACCGAAACCGCTAAAGTGCATGTCTGGCACGTGCTGACCGAATGGCGCGTGATCGGCATGGCGCTGTATTACATGATGCTGTCGATGTCCGTCTACGGTATTGCGTACTGGTTGCCGACGCTGGTCAAGGGCTTCGGCGTAAGCAACACGATCAACGGCATGTTGAACGTGATTCCCTGGCTCCTCGCGACGATCATCCTCGCCTTCGTCCCCGCGCGCCTGCGCGCGAACGCCGATGGCCGCGATCGTATCGGTCGGGCCATGCTGATCTCTGCCATCCTCGGCATGATCTGCTTTCTGGGCAGCGTCTTGCTGCCGAGCAATACCTCGCGTTTCGTCGCGCTATGCATCGGCGCGCCCTGTCTCTATCTGTTGCTGCCGCTTTTCTGGACGATGCCGCCGCGCTTCCTGACCGGGGCCCGTGCCGCAGCCGGCATCGCCGCGATCAATTCGCTCGGCAACATCGGCGGCTTTATCGCGCAAAACATCGTTCCCTGGGTGCGCCAGATCAGCGGCAGCACGAAGGCACCGATGCTGGTGCCGGCGACGTGTCTGCTGATTTTCGCGATCGTCACCGCAGTGCTGCTCTCGCGCCGTAAACGCGGTCCGCACGCCGATGACAAGCGCGAGCAATACGCGCAGTAGTCCGTTATTCCCGTACCGAATACGCCAGGATAGGCAGACGACCGATTGACGATGGCCTGGTCAGCCACCACCCCGCCGCCCTTCAGCAGCAAGCAGACGCGCAAAGACGCATCACGGCGGACATCAGGAGACAAAGTATGCGTTTCACCGGTCCGAAGCCTGCTCACGCATCACATCGTCATTCGGCGCACGGCCATGCCGCGCGGTCTGGCAGCGCGCCACGCACGCGGCGGCGCGTCGTCCCTGCCGCTGACGCTGCTGCTGCCAATTCCGCCGAAAGCGGCACCACTAGCGCGCGCCGCGTCGCAATGGCCTCGACGATCGGCACGATTGCCGAGTATTACGACTTCTTCGTCTACGGCACGGCCGCCGCTTTGGTGTTCGGCAAATTGTTCTTCCCGAGTTCCGATGCGTTTATCGGGACGATCGCGGCCTTCGCCAGTTTTGCGGTGGGCTTTGTGGCACGGCCGATTGGGGGCATGGTCTTCGGACATTATGGCGATCGCCTGGGGCGTAAAAAGGCGATGGTCGTCACGATCCTGATCGTCGGCATCGGCACCGTCGTGATCGGCCTGCTGCCCACCTATGCGCAAATCGGTCCATGGGCGCCCGCCGTGCTGATACTCGTGCGTGTGCTGCAGGGCTTCGGCGTGGGTGGCGAACAGGCCGGCGCCGTGTTGATGACGGCCGAGTACGCGCCGCCGCAACGACGTGGCTTGATGACCAGCCTGGTCCAATTAGGCGCGCCGGCCGGCTTCCTGATACCGTCGGCCTTGTTTGCCGTCCTGACCGGCACGCTGTCATCGGAACAATTCTTGAGCTGGGGATGGCGGATACCCTTTCTTGCCAGCGCCTTGCTGGTGGTGATCGGCCTGTATATCCGACTGCGAATCCATGAGTCGCCCGCATTTACACAGATTCGCGAAGCGAAAACGATGGCGAGCGCTCCCCTGCGCGATGTGCTTCGCGACTTCCCAAGCGTCACGGCGCGCGGACTCCTCGCCAAATTGGTCGAGACCGTGTCCTTTACCTTCTATTCGATGGTCGTACTGGCCTATGGCAAGGTACACGGCATCCCATCGAACGTCATCCTGCGGACCATCATCATCGCGGTGATCATCGAGTTGTTCACGATTCCCCTCGCCGGCTGGCTGACCGATCGCATCGGTCGCCGCCCGGTCTTTATCGCGGGGGCGACTGTGCAACTGCTGTTGATCTGGCCTTTCTTCCATGCGTTGGAGACCGGCGGCCTGGCGCTGCAACTGGCCATGATCGTCGCACTGCCCATCGGTCACGCACTGTGCTTCGCGCCGCAAGCGTCGTTGTTCCCGGAGCTGTTTCCCACGCGCGTACGGTGCAGCGGGATCGCGCTGATCTGGCAGACGGGATCGCTGGTTGGCGGCGGCGTCTTCAGCGTGCTCGCGATCAAGCTGGTCCAGATGGCCGACGGTGAACCAATCGAACTGATTCTCTATATCGCCGTGATCTGCGTCGTATCGATCGCCGCGCTGTTGAGCCTCCCGGAAACGGCACCAGGCCGCCGCAGTGGCGCGACGGCGCAAGAACGGGACTTGCACGACTGGGGTGCCCTACCGCAACCCGGCAAACGCGTCTGAGTAGGGCGGCGCATCAGTCCTGCCGATCCCTATCCAGGCGCTTCATTGCTGCATCGATGACCCCACACGCCTCGACGACCCGCGTCTCCGTGCCGTCGTCGACCTCCCGCGCCGCCTGATCGACGTGAAACAGCGCCCCCAGCGTCAAGCGTGACACCGCGCCACGCAAGGCGGGATCCTCCGCTCTTGGCAAGGCATCGGCCAGCGCGGCAAATAACGCCGCGCAGACCGGCGGCAGATCGGTAGCATTCGGCACCGCGGCCACCTCCCGAGCAATCGACGCGATCGATACGCCCTGCGGCAGCGCTGCCCCTTGTCCCACCAATTCGAGCAAGGCCTCCGGGCCGGCGCGCGTGGAGGCATTTCCGGGAATGCCCTCGTCAACAGGCGGCGTGAAGCAGGACGGGCCGCTACACGCGTTGTCCGGGCCGCGAACCACCCGCTCATACAGACGTTGTCCGATGCGTTCGACGACGCTGCCCGACGCAGCCGCCGCCGGCGTGTAGGGTGGCACGACCACTTGAACGGCAAAATCCTGATCGAGCCCCGTTCCCAACTGCCGGCGCTCCAGCACAGCCACCAGACGCGCGGCGGCGCCTTCCAGTGTGGTCACGTTGTCGAACTCCCAGAGCTGGCTCGGGCGCGCAATGTCGATCAGCAATAGATGGTCCGCATGCGCAACCAGATACTGACAGAACGCAAGCGGGTCGAGCCGCGGGGGCTCGGTGCCACGCGCCTGTTCCCGTACCACGCCCCCGATCAAGCTTGCCAGCGCGTGCGGCTCATCCACATAGAGCAACATCGGATGCCGACGTCCCGTACGGCGATCCACGAAAGCGATCTCAAGATAATGATCTCTCAACCCGCGTTCCGCTTCGACCAGACCAGCGTGAAATGCAGGGTCGGCGACGCTGCAATCGCCGTTACCGCATAACGGCATCAAGCCGCCTTCGCGCGGATAGGCCAGGCGTAGCAAGAGGCCCAGTTGTTCTTGCTGGCGCTGAATCGACATGCGCTCCCAGCGGTCCCGCGGCGGATAGAAAGGCGCGATGTGATCGTGCCAGGACGGCGCGCCGTCGTCACCCGCGTCGCGCGGTGGCGCGGCGTCATCCAACGGCCGTGCCGGCACGGACGCGTTGACGAAGGCTCGCGCGACGTCCGGCAGATCGTAGTGCATCGCACCGAATGTATTCGCCAATGCGATGTAGAGCCGGGAGCGTAAGACGTCGCGTCCCGCGCGCGATGTAAAGAATGGCATCTCTCGCATTTGCATCAGTAGCGCGGACCATTCGCTGATCCAGACCTTGTCCGCCAGTTTCGCCGTGTGCGCCGCACGGACGTTGTCTGATTCCGAGGGATGACCCTGCAAGGTCATCGAGGCATTGCGGTTGCTTGGCGCGGGCGAAGGGGCATCGAGATCCGCCGTCGGCGCGGCCGTCGGCGAGTCGACAACCGGCATCTCGCTTCCGGTCTGCGCTTGCCCCTCGAATGCATCGCCTTCCTCGTACTCCACGAACCCATCGTACTCACGGGGCGCCGCATCGGTGTCGTCCTCCAGCGATGCCAGATGCGGCAGATAGGCCACGACCCACCGGCTCAGCGCCGTATCGAAGAAGACGGGTACTTCCCTTGTTTCGCCTTCCGCATTGCTGCCGCTGACGAAAAACGACCGGGTGTCGTCGTGATAAGCCAGCGTGTAGTAGCCGTATTCGCCTTCGATCAGAAAATCCCCTGCATCGGTATAGAGCACTTGTGTCTTATGTGCTCCCGGCAACGGATGTTCGAGTCGCTGCGCCAAGTCGACGATCTGCTCTTCATCGTCGATGACACTACGCGGGACGTCGATGCGAACGTCCGAGAAATCGATAAATTTCCGATTTAGATAACGGATGAAGCCATCGCATTCAGACGACGGCCCTTCGGCTTCCAAGGCCGGCGTGGGCGTCGCGTTGCGCGGCTTCCACCGCCTGCCATCGGGCTCCAGCGGATAATGCGGCAGGTAGGCGCCCCGTTGACCGCGCCGATCGATCGCCCACAACTTCCCCGGCAGAATCTCACGCACCCCTACCGCGAAACGTCCGAACGCCACGTAATCGCTGGTGCCCTGCGTGAAACGCTCGCCTTGACGTCTGCCTGCCACGCTGACATTCGGTACACGATATTCGCGTAGCGGTATCGGTTCCCACAACGTTTCATTCGGCCATCGCGTGCGAACCGGTACGCGATTGACATAGGCAATTTGATATTCGCTGCGTGCGGATTGCGCGTCCAGCGCATCGAGCAAGGCCATGCCCTCTTGGCTCATCACGGCATTCGGAAACCACGGCGGCATCGTAAAGTGCGACGCGGTATCGGCGCCAAGCGTGTCGTTCGACGCCGCGGCGATATCGGGCATCGCGGTCAACGGCATCATCGTCGTCTGCGCGGTCCGGGCTGTCCCTGCCCAAGGCAAGGCCGTGGAAACGGTCTGCGATGCCGCGGACGTGCTGGTCTCCGGTGTCAGGGTCGATGCCGACGGGCCACCCGCCGCGGAGTGCTCGGGGTGGCCCGTCTCTTCGTACATGCCGATCCAGGCGTGCACGTCGCGCGTCGCCGTATTGAAGTCGGACAGGCTCACGCGTGAGCCCAGTTCCTGATAGGCATTCGTTTCGGGTCGCGAGAAGGACACCGACGTTCGTACTTCGTCGCGCGTGCTCCAGACCGGCGGTTGTTGCGGCGCACCGGGAATGACCTTGCCCGGATACACCACGGCCACCTCGGAATCCGAACGATGCCGTAACGGCCGGGTCGCGCGCGACGGCACGCGATAGCGTCCACCGCCCGGACGGCCCCCCATCATCAGACGCCTGCCGGCGACGCCCCCTCTCGCCGCGCTCGAAGCGAGTTGCGCCGCGACAAGGCGCGAGGCCGCGACGCGCGCGGCCAGCCGTCCGGCGGTCGGCGTCAGGTAGGAGGACAGCAGCCGGGTGCGCATCGTGATGATCTGCGATAGCAACGCCATCATTGCGGCGCCGTCTTCGGGAACAACCGGCTTTCCTTCCATGGCATCTGCGGCGATCCGAAAGCCGTTGCAGACCATCTGGAGATAGAAAACCTGCGGAATCAGGCTGCTCAATTGGTCGAGGACCGCCCCGCATTTCCGCAGCACCGTGCGCACTTCCTGCGAGACGTCATCACCGGAGGCGGCCGCATAGAGGTCGAGCGCCAATTGCGATCCGTGCGTGAACGGCGCGCTGCACTGGCTCAGTTGCCGCAGCACAGTGGCCACCGTCGCGACCGAGATGCTACGCTCGGAAAGACGCGCCCGTTGCGCCAGTGCATGGCGCGACGCCCGGCGGCGACGGCGGCCGTCTGCCAAAGCGCCGACGGCGACATCCGTTCGCGGCGCCGCGGCGGCAGCGATATCCCAACCCTGCTGCCGCCCGGCTTCGATCGCGCCATGCAAGGCACCGGTCACGACCGCGAGCTGCTGGCGCCACGCGTCATGCTCCGATGCATTACCGACCGCTACCGGCGCCCCGCCTGCGGTGTGCGCATCGGATTGCGCCGCGCCGTCCGCCGAGCGATTGCATACGGCGCTCTGCATCGACGCCGACGCGCCTTGCTGTGCTGTCCATCCCACCATAGTCGTCGCCTCCATGGAGGCCTCGCAAGCAGGATCGGCCGGCATGACGGGGGCATAGCGGATAAAGATCCGCCACGGCGCACCGTCAAACCGCACCCTGACGCTCAGCCTTTAGTTGCGCGAACAATGCTAGGTGATCGGTGCACCGCCCACCAGTCATGCGTTCGGCCAGTCGGGGCTGACGACGGAGTCACGCCTCGAACAGGGACGCGCCGATATAGGAACCCTCCCGCGCGCCCGGCGGGCAAGCAAAGATGCCGCTACCCACGTGCGTCGCGAACTGATTCAACATATCGAACTTCGACAATTTCTCGTTGATCGGGATAAAGCCCTTGCGCGGATCGCGTTGATGCGCGATGAAGATCAGACCGGCATCGAACTCGGTCTCCTGGCGCCAGGGCGGCCAGCGCTCGATGTAGAAATCGGTACTGTCGTTGTAGGAATACGAGCGCCGCAGAATCTGCGCGCCGTTATTCTGCGATTCATGCGACAGCCGAATGTGCGCGCTTTCCGGGATCAGCGGATTGCCATCCTTGTCCGCTTGATTCAAATCGATATCGTCGAACTCGTGCTGCTTGCCCAACGGCGCGCCGCTGTACTTCTCGCGACCGAACACCTGCTCCTGGAAACCGCGCTCCATCTGATCCCAGTGTTCGATCGTGATGCGGATACGGCGCACCACGGTGTAGGCGCCGCCGTTCATCCAATCGGCGTCCGAGTCATCGGCCCAGACATAGCGGTTCATCTGTTCCGGAGAGCGTATCGACGGATTACTCGTGCCGTCCTTAAAGCCCATCAAGTTGCGCGGCGTCGCGCCGCGCGGCCCGGAAAGAAAGCCCGCCTGGCCCCATCGCATCTGCGCATGACCGTAAGCGATGCGCGACAGCGCGCGGACCGCATGAAACGCGACTTGCGGATCGTTCGCGCAGGCTTGAATCAGCAGATCGCCGCCGGTCTTCGCCGGAAGCAATTGGTCGCCATTGAAACGCGGCAGATCGACCAAGGCGGCGGGCCGTCTGGCGGCCAGGCCGTATCGATCCTTGCCGTCTTTTTCAAACAAGCCCGGGCCGAACCCGAAGGTGATCGTCAGTTCGTTCGCGCCCAGGCCCAAGGCTTCACCGGAATCGGGCGGCGTGGTCGAATCCGCCGTCTGATCATCGGCCAGCGATAGCGGCTTTGCCGTCAAACCCTGCGTCAGGCGCGCCGCCGCCAGCGTCCACCCTTGCAGCAGTGCGATAACGTCCGCGCGCGCCGTCGTGGTCAAGTCGAACGCCGCCACATAGCTGAACTTTTGCTGCGGGTCGCCGATACCGCCCTGATGCGCGCCGTAAAAGGGGCGCTTGCCCTGCTCGGGATCCGGTACGGCGGCGGGCGATCCGCCCAACGCGCCGCCGCTTGCCTGTGCGGCATTCGCCACGACACTGCCGCCAAGGGCCGCGCCGCCTGCCAGGCCCGCTTTTAAAAAGCGACGCCGCGCAGCGACGTTCGCATCGGCCCCGGCGGGCGCATCCAACCGGTGCGGCGGCTGCGCGTTCGCATCCACTGGACAGTCGGCCGGGGGCACTTTCGCGTCTCGATCGTCATTCATACATCGCGCCTTTCGCTTTACTTCGCCAACACGAGCGTGTTGACATCGTCCTGCACGTAGTAAAAGCCCGAGCCATCCGGCGTCATCGCGATGCCGAAGAGATCACCGTTACCCGCAGGCGTTTGCGCCTTGTCGGTATCGATCCAGCGCGCATACAACTGCTTGCCGGCCACCGGATCGATCTCGACCACCTGCCCGTTCAGCGCATTCGTCACCAGCAAATGCCCGGCTGGCGTCGTCGCCATTGCCAAGGGGCGGTGCAAGAAGCCGTCGGCGGTCATCGCGCGACCAACTCCCGCATCGTGGGTGCGCGTCATCGGATCATCGATCTCGGTAATCCGGTTGCCGATGGCATCGGAAATATAGAGCGTCTTCTTATCGCCGGACAAAGCCAGCCCGGTCGGGCCGATCAAAAAGACGCCTTTATCGGCGCGCGCACCGAAACCGCTGGCGACCACCGTTTGATCCTTGACGACCGGCGCTTGTCCCGCCGGAATATCGAGATCGATCCGCAGCACGGTGGCCTGCTTGAACACTGGCGGCTCCGTATCTCCCACCCCGCCCACGCCGAAACCGGCATTGCTGACGAACAGCGTGGCATGATCTCCCATGTCGGCAACGGCCATATTGCCCCAGGGATCGTTGATGCCCTTGTTTGCAATCGTCGATACCAGCTTGCCTTCGGGATTCAGAACGAAGAGACAGCCGGCCCCTTTGGTATTGGTCGTGCCGTCGTTGCTCGGCGTGCTGCCGACGATGACCCAGCCGGTCTTCAGCATCGTCATCGCCGTGGATAAACCGACGCCGCCCGGACAGGCCTTCGTCTCGTGCGGAATCGTCGCGAACAAGGAAAGTTGCTTCGTGTCCGGGTGATAGTCGACGATCGTCGTGCCGACACCTTGCAGGTTCGCGGCATTATTGAAATTGTCGACCAAGACATCGCCCTGCTTGATCGTGCCTGCCGACACCGGTGCCACGACGATGGCGTACGGGTTCTGATCGCCGTTGTCCGGCACGGTATTGACCAGCGTCGTGTTCCGATGCAGCGTTTCCAGCAGGCCGACAGGCGCAGCCTGGGCGGCGCTCAACGACAGAAGCGACGCCAGCGCCACGCCGACTGCGGCAATGCATTGCGGGTTGAAGCGTATCTTACGGTGCATATTGAATCCTGATGACAAGTAACGTGAGACGAACCGCTGCGAATCCGGCACGCGATGGCATGCCGTGGTTTCGTCGTGCTGTTTTCGATATCGCACGTTAGAAAGTGACGGTGGTGCGAACGCCCAGGACAAAGGTATTGCGCAACGGCTTGGTGGCGTCGTTCGGATTCTGTCCGGCGCCAGCATTGAATGTGTATTGCGCATCGCCCTGGATGATCCACCACGGCGTCGCCTGATATTGATACGTCGCTTCCACCGCGGTTTCACTGGTACGCACGCCGTAGGGACCGCCGAGCGCGGCAGCTCGCGCATCCAGATCGAGGTCATGGGCATAGTTGCCGACCTTGATATAAGCGAGACCCAGTCCAACGCTGTCGTTATCGCGGCCCTGGAACGGCGCCTTCATCACGACGCCGACGTTGGCGCTGACGCTGACGAGATTACGGTCGCCGGGCGCGCCCATGACGCGTGCGAACACGCCGATGCTGCGCGGCGCATCCGGGTCCGGACGCCAGATCATCTGGTCCGCCACGGCATAGACACTGTAGTTGCCGCGATGACTTGCCGGATCGCCGCCCGATGTCGCCAGCGATACGCCGTTGGCATCGTAGCGCTGATCCTGGAAGCGGGCGGTGTTATACCAGAAACCGATTTTGTACGTCCCTGGCAGACCGGCTGAAGCGTCACTGACCATGCCGCCGTCGGACGCTTGATTGATGCCGTATTGCAGCTCGCCGATGTACATCGCACCGGTATGCAGATTGAAATTGGTACCGCTGACGTTAGCGGGATTGTTGCCGAGCGGGTCGGCATCGTAGACGCCCGCCAACGCGCTCAGCGCCGGCGTCAATTGCGCGCGCACCCGCGCCCCTAAGGCGGACAGCGGATAGGCCGGACCGCCGTTCGGCATATCGTATGACGGGAGACCGGGCCAGCCGAACATCGTATTGACGAAGGTGGCCGCGTACGTGCTCGTCATGAACTCCTGATCGATACTTTGCTGACCGATACGGATATCGAAGCGCTTGTCCATGAAGGACTGCTGAAACCACATTTCCCACAAGCGCGTGGTGTCCTGCGCCTCGATACCGCTCGCCGTATTCAAGGTACCGAGATAATCCGAGCTCAGGTTACGGCCATGGATATTCAACGCACTGATATTGAACGAGCCGCCCACCCAACCGAATGCCTTCTGCGTATCCAGACCCAACGTGACCGTGGTAAGGCCGTCGTAGTCGCCATGCTGTCCCAAGCCGCCGCGCAGGTTCGCGAGGTATTCGGAGGTTTCCGTTGCCAGCAACGTTATCCCATATTTACCGAGACCGGAGCGGATCCCGCCCATATCCCCGAACAAGGACGAGCGCGTCCACAGACCGGTCCATTGACCGACCGGTTCGGCTTTGATTTTGGTGTCTGCCTCGACGGCATCCGTCCCGGACGAGGCGACTGTGTTCGCCGCTTCTGAATACGTTGTAGCCGATGCAGGCGAGCCCGCGAAGACAGTGGTACCGGACAGCAGGCCGATGCAGGCGATACCCGCTTTCCATCCCATCCGCCCGTTGACGTCGATTAGGCCGAGCGCGGACCCGACTGTACTGTTACGCTTCATTCCCCATCCTCTTTGACCCGTGGGTTCGGTTCGTGTTGCGGCTGGCTTGCCAATGGCGAAGCCTACCCGCGCGCGGCAATGTCGTCCGCCGCGATTTCACGCGAACCGCGCAATGCGCCGAAATAATACAAATTCCGACACAAAACTGTCAAAGTAAAACAGGAATAATTCTTATTTGAATTTCAAGACCCTACCCGCATGCTTTCAATTACATTTTTAATGCGATTGAATGCTTTCCATCGCATTTCATTTCTTATGAAATGCTTATGACATATGGGAAAACGCGATGCGGCGGGTTGCCGGTGATGATGGCCTCATTCGAGCGCGTCCAACGCGCGCGCCGGACCGAAGAACTCGAAGTAGGTCTGCGCCTCCGGAATCCCCAGATCGCGCAATTGCCGCTTCATCGCGGCCATGAATGAGATCGGGCCGAGGAAGTACACATCGACGTCACGGGATGCGGGCAACCACGCCGCCAACGTCGCGGCATTCAGTTGGCCCCGCGCATCGCAGGCGTCGTCCGCGGCGGGCTCGCTCAGGCACACGTAGTAATCGAAATGCGCCCGCTTGGCGCCCTGCTCCTGGATCCATGCGTCGAAGGATTGGACCGCACCGTTCCGCGCACAGTGGATAAATGTCACGTCGCGCGATAACGGCGCGGCCTGCAACATGGCAATCGCCGGCGTGATGCCGACGCCCGCCGTCAGCAGCACGAGCGGACGTGACGCGTCGCGAAGCGTGAAGTCCCCGGCGGGCGGAAAGACCTGCAGCGTGTCGCCTACCCGAACATGATCATGCAGATGGACCGACACGACGCCCCCGGCCTCGCGCTTCACGCTGATACGCAATTGCTGTCCATCCTGCGCGGCGGACAGCGAATAATTGCGTCGATGCGATTCGCCGGCAATGTCGATCGTCAAACCGATATATTGCCCGGGGGCATGTGCAACCACCGGCAAGCCATCGGCCGGCTGCAAATAGAACGACGTGATCTCGCTGCTTTCTCGCTCTTTTCTTGCAACGACAAAGGCACGCGCGCCACGCCAGCCACCGGGTGCGATTTCGGTCGCGTGGTAGCGGGACGCCTCTGCTTCGATCAACAGGTCAGCCAATTGCGTATAGGCTTGGCCCCATGCATCCAACACCGCATCGGTGGCAATCTCCTGCCCTAAGACTTCACGGATCGCACGGAGCAAACATGCCCCGACGATCGGATAATGCGCCGGCTGAATCTGCAGCGCGACGTGCTTGTTGACGATCTGGGAGACCAGGGGCCCTAGTGCCTCGAGCCGATCGATATGGCGCGCATACATCAACACGGCGCGCGCGAGTGCCCTTTGCTGCGAGCCATCGGCCTGGTGCGCCTGATTGAAAAAGGTCCGTACTTCGGGGTTGTCCTGGATCAAGGTCGCATAGAAATGGCGCGTCAAGGCCTCGCCACCCGTTTCGAGCAAGGGAACGGTTGCCTTGATAATGTCGCGTTGTGCGGTCGTCAACATGGTCACTCTCCTGTGTAAGCGTTTCCCTTCTCTTACTCACAGATCGTGCCAATTATTTAATCGATACTTTTCATAGAGATAAGCGTAATATAGTCAAATAGACTCAAGCTACCAAATGAGTCGTATCGACTCGCAATCGCTTAAATAGAGTCTTTTCGACTCGCACGCGCAATGACGCCTCCCATCCGCACCCTGCTTCCGCTGATCGCCGATCTGACGCGCGATCTCGACGAGCCCACCCGTTTCGCGCGCTTGCTCGACGCCTTGCATACCTTGCTTCCGTGCGACGCGCTGGCCCTGTTGCGACGTACGGGCAGCACCTTGACGCCGCTAGCCATTCGCGGTCTGAGTCCGGATACGATGGGGCGCCATTTTCTGCTCGATGACCATCCGCGACTGCGCACATTGATCGAGACAGACGGTCCCTATCGTTTTGCGCCGGACAGTCCGCTCCCGGATCCCTACGATGGGCTCATCGAAAGCGGCGAAGGGCTGCATGTGCACGATTGCGTCGGTTGCCGGCTGTCTACCGACGGGGGCGACACCGTATGGGGCGTGCTGACATTGGACGCCCTTTCAGCAGGTCGTTTCGATGCAGCCGACATGGACACGCTGGCGGCGTTTGCCGCCCTTGCCGCGGCGACCGTGCTCGTCAGTGAGCGAATCACCACCTTGGCGCAACGCGTTGCCGACGAACAGCAAGCCACGCAACTGTATCGTCAAGCGGCGCTCGACCATCGACGCCCGGGTTTGCTTGGCCAAAGCGCCGCGTTCACGACGCTTGTCGACGAGGTCGATACGGTGGCGCCGAGTGACCTCACGGTGCTGATTACCGGCGAGACCGGAACCGGCAAGGAAAGGGTCGCCCAGACACTGCACGAGCGATCGATGCGTCATGCCAAGCCCCTGGTCAGCCTGAATTGCGCCGCGCTGCCGGAGTCACTGGTCGAAAGTGAATTGTTCGGCCATGTGCGAGGCGCATTCTCCGGCGCACAAAGCGACCGTCGCGGCAAGTTCGACCTTGCCGACGGCGGCACGCTGTTTCTCGATGAAGTGGGCGAGCTGCCATTGTCGGTGCAGGGCAAATTGCTGCGCGTGCTGCAGGGTGGTCAACTGCAAAGACTGGGATCGGATCGAGAGCATCGGGTCGACGTGCGGGTGCTGGCAGCGACGAACCGCGACCTGGCACTGGAAGTCCGCGCCGGTCGTTTCCGTCCCGACCTCTTTCATCGTCTCGCCGTCTATGCCTTGCGCGTCCCGGCGCTGCGCGAACGGGGCCACGACGCGCTCTTGCTAGCCGGCTTTTTCCTCGAGGAGAATCGCAGCCGTCTCGGGCTGCGTAGTCTTCGCCTGAGTCGGGCAGCGCAGCAGGCCATACTGCGATATAGCTGGCCCGGGAATGTCCGCGAGCTCGAACATATGATCGGCCGCGCGGCATTGAAGTCGCTGTCCCGGGCGACGCGCGGGTCGCCGGTTCGGCCCTCGATGCTGGTCATCGATAGCGCCGCGCTCGATATCGACGCACCCGCGAATGCGCCCGCGGCATTGCATGGCAGCGCGAACGGCATGCAACGCCTACTTACGGCAGCGGCCCCGCCGGACGCGCCCCGGCGAATCACGCGCCCGGCGGGCACGAAAGGCATCGACGTGCCGGATCATTCCTTATCGCTGCGAGAGGCCACCGATGCGTTTCAAAAGCAGCGGATCCTGGCATTGCTGGCGGAACAGGGGCAGCGATGGTCCGATGCCGCGCGTGCGCTGGGCATCGATCGAGCGAATCTGAACCGACTGGCCAAGCGCCTGAACATCAAGTAACGGGCCATGCCACCGGGGCCTCGAAGACCTCGCATTACGGCAAGATGACTAAAAAATGATGAGACCGAAAAGGCCATTGATTTTTCGGCATTTATTGCGGATCGAGACCCGAGTTATCCACTGCACCTGTGGAAAACTGTGAGACCGAAACGATCGCGGGCGCGCTGCGGCTAGCGGGCGCCAAAATGCGCCATCGGCCAACCGGAAACGCCCGCCATGCCGTTCCCGCCCCCTGCCGGCTCGCTGACATCGCGATTACACCGGCTAGCGTCTCGGAACCATGACGGGAACACGTGCATAATCTTCCGGATCAGCCCAATCCGGAGGTCCCTACGCCATGACCGACTTGTTGCCGCCCGCTCCACTGAAAATCGGCATCCTCGGTGCCGCCAATATCGCCCGCGCCTTTGTCCGCGGCGTGCACGCCGATGCGCTACATGAAACCTTGGTCACCGAAACAGTGAACGGCTTTAAGGCCGAAGCCGAATCCTTCGCGCGACTGATCAGCGAGGGGGAGGCAGCGTGGACGGGCGCCACGCCGCAGGAATCATTCGACATTATGTCGACGATCGAAGCGTTGCAGGCGAGCATTCGCAGTGGCGAATGGGTCGCGCCGAAGGCCAGCCGAGTCTTCCTCTAATCGACCGGTTACCGTCCACATTGTCATCGCGGGAGAGCGGTGGACGGTGCCAGGATCGAAGACGATGCCTCCAGGGTCTAAGCTCTAGGCTCTAGGCCAGCGTCTTCGCCACGCGATCGGAAAACAGCGCGTATTTGGCGACCGAGCAATCGCCCAGTGCATCGTCGCGGGATGCCGGGATGTCATCGTACGGGATCGGCTCGGCGAATTGCGAAACCGTCAGATCCCATTTCGTGCCGTCGATCACATTATAAAAATGCGTGCCGCCTACGGTACGCGTTTTCAGCAAGTCGCCGCCGAAATAATCCTGCACGACGAGCGACGTGATGCTGCAATGGTTGCGCGCAGGCGTTGTCGTCGACCACGCACCGGTCGGACTCGCGGTATCGGCTGCCCATATCTGCCGCAAGGCGCGATAGAGATCGAGCGGCGTTGCAAATGCCCGAACATTTGGATCAAGGCCACTTGACCTCATCGTGCTAGCGGAATCGCTCTGTTGCATCGTACCTCGCTCCTGCTTGCGGGTTGAATGTGTCGACCTCTCAGGATAGGTCTTGATCGCCCGTTTCCTGGAATAGATGGACGGCGACCAGCGACAATCCGAGACACGCCATCATATACCAGGCAGGCGCCATCACATTGCCCGTTACCTTGGTCAACCACGCCGCCACCACTTGTGCCGTACCGCCAAACAAGGCGACCGCCGTCGCGTAGGCACTCCCCAGATAACCGGCGCGGGCATATTTCGGGAAATTCTCTGGCATCAATGCAAAGGCCGGCGCGGAACCCATCGTATAGAAAAACATCATCACGAAAACCATGCTCATCACGACGAACAGCGACGGCGCGACGTTCATCAGCCAGAACGCCGGATACAGCAACAGGATCAACACACCCCGACCGATCGTGATCAACGGCTTTCGGCGCTGCAGCCTGTCGGATAACGCGCCCCACAACGGGCAAAGCAGGAAAGAACATGCCGATGCGCAAATCGAGGCCAGCATCGACAATTTCGACGGCATGCCGAGATATTGATGCGCGTAGAGCGGGATGTAGTAAATCATCACATAGGTGGTCACCGTGCCACCGAGCACCGTGAACACGGCAAGGAACCATTTCTTGACCAACGTCGGGTCGCGCCGCGGGGCATTTTTGAGATGAAGCGTGTCGCTTCCGGCAGAGAGGACCCCCGCTCCCGCGTCCGGCGTATCGTCGGCGACATGCCGCCGCAAATATAAGCCGACCGGCATGATCAAGGTCCCGACAAAAAAGGCGACGCGCCAGCCCCAGGCCAGCAGTTGCTCAGGACTGAGCAGATAGGTAAGCGCCGCAGCGATCCCCGACCCCAGCAATGCGGATGCACCTTGGCTGGCCAACTGCCAGCTGGCGCGGAACCCGCGCGTCCTTTTGGGGCCGGTCTCCAGCAAGGTCGCCGTGGCCGCACCGAATTCACCACCTTGCGCAAATCCTTGCACCAGGCGCGCGACAATCACCAGAACCGGTGCCGCCAGGCCGATCGATCCATATCCGGGCGTTAGCCCGATCGCGAGCGATCCGATGCCCATCAGAAAAATCGTCAACGTCAATGCGGCGCGCCGGCCGCGCTTATCGGCGTAATAACCCAGCACGAATCCACCGAGGGGCCGTGCCAAAAACCCGATCGCAAAGACCGACAGCGCCAACAACGTCGACACCACCGGATCGCTTTTTGGGAAAAACACTTTCGCGATCGTGGTCGTGAAGAAGCTATAGATCGTGAAGTCGTAAAACTCGAGCAGATTCCCTATCGTCGCGGCCAGCACGATTCGACGGGACGAGGCGACGGCGCCGCTCACCGGGCCTGCGCCGGTACCACGGTGACTGTCATCGATGATCGTGTCATCGATAGCGGCGTGCGCGGGCGCGGGCGCGACGCGGTCTTGCAGGCGTTCCGAGGTCATGATCAAAGAGCCTTGGCGAGGAAACGTTCGACGAGCCGCGCCCAATACGCGGCCCCTATCGTGAGGTTGGCATCGTTGAAGTCATAGGCGCCGTTATGCAGCATGGCCCCCTCTTCGCCATTGCCGATACGCAGGAAACACCCGGGCTTATGTTGCAAATAGCAGGCAAAATCCTCGCTGCCCGTGATGGGTGCCAGCGGCGAGACAACCTGCGCATCGCCTACCAGCTCACGCGCAACCGCTTCCGCCAAAGCCGTTTCCGCCGCGCTATTGATCAACACCGGATAGCCGTGGGTGTAGCGCACGTCCGCCGTGGCACCATGCCCGTGCGCAATCGATTCGGCCAACGCGCGGATCCGCTGCGCCAATTGCTCGCGCACACCCGGATCCATCGATCGGATGCTTAGACGCAGCGTCGCCGTGCCCGGGATCACGTTCGGTGCATCGCCGGCATGAAAGGCACCCACAGTGATGACGGCCATCGACAAGGGATCGATATTGCGCGATACCACGCCCTGCAAAGCCAGTACCAGCGTGCTCGCGACGACGATCGGATCAATGCTTTGATGTGGTCGGGCGGCATGACCGCCGCGCCCCTGAATCGTGATCTCGGCGACATCGGAGGCTGCCATGAAGGCGCCGCTGCGAAACATGAAAGTGCCGGCCGGATAGCCGGGATGATTGTGCAGACCGAAAATGGCATCGCAGGGGAAACGCTCGAACAGACCTTCCGCAATCATTCGGCTGGCGCCGCTGGCATTGCCCCCCACCTCTTCGGCCGGCTGAAACACCAGATGTACGATACCGTCGAAGCGGCGCGTGCGCGCCAACTGGCGTGCGGCACCCAGCGCCATCGTCGTATGACCGTCGTGCCCACAGGCGTGCATGACGCCGGCGTGTGTGCTCGCGTAGGGCAATCCGGTCGTCTCGGTAATCCTGAGTGCATCCATATCGGCACGGATCGCGATGGCGCGCGTGCTCGTGCCCGACCGCAACGTCGCCACCATACCGGTGCCGGCGATGCCCCGCGTGACGTCATAACCCCACGAGGTCAATGCATCGGCCACGCAGTCGGCCGTCTGGTGTTCCGCGAAACCCAATTCCGGATGGCGGTGTAATCGCTGGCGCAATCCGGCGAGTTCGGCGGCGAGGTCCGCCGTGTCGTCGACGGTGCAAAAGTCGTGCGTGTTATGCGGCATGGTTCGATCTCTCTGGATAGCGGAGTAGAAAACACAGCACAGTGTCCCTATCCGAAATCTCAGGAGCAATGACGCGGTTGGCGTCATAATGTTGACTAATTTGTCAACATCGAGCGCTGTCAGCGCTAACGCAAGACCCACACGACATAGAGCGATATGGCAGATATGGCACGGTCAGAGGACGTATTGCTTCCCGCTCACGCGGCCCTGCTGAACGTTCGGGGGCTTCGCTATCTGAATGAAATCGAGACGCATGGCGGGGTCCGTGCCGCGGCGGATGCGCTGGGCATCAATGCGTCGGTGATAAGCCGACAGTTGGCGCGACTCGAACGCGAGCATCGCGTCACGCTGCTCGAACGGCATGGGAGACGCGTGTCGTTGAGCGAGGTGGGGCGTTCTCTGGCCGAGTATTTTCGGGAAAGTGGGCGACGCGATGCCGCCATGCTGGCACGTCTCGACGACTATCGGGGACTGCGCCGCGGACGCATCGGCGTCGGTCTCGGCGAGGGCCGTGTCGAAACTATCATGGCTACCGTACTGGGTCCGTTCAGCAGCCGATTTCCCGATATCGTGCTCGATCTGCGCAGCGGGATGACGCGAGACGTCGTAACGATGGTGCGCAACGGTGAAGTGGACCTGGCCGTCTGTACCGGCGGCAACGATGATCCTGCAATCCACACCCGCAGTTTTACAGCCGCGCCTTGCTGCGCCCTTGTCAGCCCGTCGCACCCTCTCGCCGGGGCGCGAAACATCGGCTTCGACGCGCTCCGAGGCGAGCGTCTGATCTTTCTACCGCAGCGATTCAACGTGCAGCAGTACATCGACTCGATCATCCATGCGGATCGACTCGATTTGAAACCGTCGTATCGATGCGATCATTTTTCGTCCGCCTTGGCGATTGCCGCGGCGGGACTGGGTGTCGCCTTCATGTCTTCCGATGCGGCGAAACTGTATATCGAGACGCATAAACTCGTGGCCTTGGAATTGGACCATCCCATCACCCGTTCGCTCCAGACGCATGCGCTCCGACGTGTTGGTGTGCCACTATCGCCTGCCGCGGAAGCGCTCTGGAAGGCGTTGCTGAGCGCATTGAAGAAGCGGGCGGACCAACTATGAAATAGCCTTGTGCGTGGGGGCAGGCCCTTTCCGTCAGAGGGCGACGCGGACACGATACTGGCACGCGCCGTCCCGTCGTTCCGTTGGCGCGCGAAGCTCACTTGCTTTCTTTCGGGCGATCGTAGAGCGAACCGGTCCGATACAAGGCCGGAAACAGGCGCACCCACAGGACGGCGACGAGCATCGTCGCGATACCGCCCGAGACCACGGCGGCTTTTGCGCCAAGCCACGCCGCCGCCACACCCGATTCGAATTCGCCGAGCTGATTCGACGTCCCGATAAACAGCGAATTGACCGCGCTGACGCGGCCTAGCATTTCATCGGGCGTGCGTAACTGCACCAGCGCCGATCGAACGACGACGCTGATCGTGTCCGCGAGGCCCAGCACGAAGAGCGCCGCCAGCGACACGACGAAAGAATGCGACAAACCAAAAACCACCGTCGCGATCCCGAACACGCCGATGCCCAGGAGCATTGTCCGGCCCGGACGATCACGCAACGGAAAACGCGCAAGCCATAGTGTGCCGAGCAAGGCGCCTACCGCGGGCGCGGAACGCAAGGCGCCGAGCCCGATCGGTCCGGCATGCAACATATCGTGGGCGTAGACCGGCAACAAGGCCGTCGCACCGCCGAACAACACGGCAAACAGGTCGAGTGACAGCGCGCCGAGAATGACTTTCTCCCGACGAATAAACGACATGCCACCGAATAACGATTCGAGCGTGAACTTCGGCCGGACGGCCCCTGCGGCCGCGTGATAGGTCGTGATGCCGCTGACACTGATCGACGCGCCGATAAAGCAGACGCAACACACGGCATACACAGTCGACGCACCGGCCAGATAAAACAAACCGCCCAAAGCCGGACCCAAAATCTGCGCGGCCTGGTTCGCCGACGTGGAAAAGGCCGTCGCGCGCGGCAGCTCCTCGCGCCGGACCATGCGTGGCAACAGCGCCGAAAGCGACGGCGACTCGAATGCTCTTACCGCGCCGACAAAACCCGCCAGCAAAAACAATCCAGTGGGCGTCAACCATCCCGCAACGCTTGCCACGAACACGATACCGGCGCTCAGTCCTTCCAGCGCCTGGCAAATGGCCGCAACGTAGCGTCGATCATAGCGGTCGGCCACGTGCCCGACGACGAAGGTCAGCAGGAACATCGGCAGGAATTGGCAGAAGCCGACCATACCCAGTGCGAAGGCACTATGCGTCAGTGCATACATTTGCCAACCGATGGCGACGGACAACATCTGAAACGACAGGGAGGTCAGCCCGCGTGCGCACCAGAATCGACGAAACGCGGACTGTTTCAGCAACGCCTTCGCGGGCGCGTCGCCATTGGACTGCTCTTGCATGAAACGGCCGTCAGGTAAGTGAAAGATAAGGCGCTACGGGAACGCCTTACGGTCGTATCAAAAAAACCGCCCCGCGATTGTACTGCGGCCTCGCGCCGCGGCAACCGCTAATTGCTGCCATGCTTATTCCGCGCGGCAGCCCATCCCGGCTGAGGCCGCACGCGTCCCTACCGTTACGCCGATACCCTCGCGGCGACGTCCCAAGCGGCATTAGCCCGTAAAACGGTCGTCATAGCCCAGCCAGGCGCCCGGTCCCGCGGCCATTTCCCGGTCGTCGAGCAGGCAGGCATCCAGCATCGCGCGCAATGCCGATTGGTCGAGCCGGGTCCCGATCAGCACGATTTCCTGCCGGGCGTCGCCGACGTCGGCGTCCCAGTCGGCATCGATCGATGCGCGCGCTTCGGCATCTTCCGGCCACTCTGTTCGCGGTACGGCCGCCCACCATAAGCCCGCCTCGCCGTGTCGGCATACCGCGCCGGCCTGCGACCACGACATGCACATAGTGGGACGGCTTGCGAGCCAGAACCAACCCTTCGAGCGCAGCACACCCGGCCATTCGCGCTGCAGCGTCTCGTGAAAGCGTCCCGGGTGAAACGGTCGTCGCGCCCGGTAGACGAAGCTGCCGATGCCATAGGTCTCGCTCTCAGGAGCATGCTGGCCGCGCAACGTGCGCAACCAACCGGGCGCACGGCTCGCTTCGTCGAAATCGAACAGACCGGTATCCAGCACACGGTCCAAACCGACGCGTCCGAACTCGGCCGTTTCGATCCGCGCACGCGGATTCAACGCCCGCAGAATCGCCACCAGTTGCGCCTGCTGCGCGACATCGACCAGATCCAATTTGTTCACCACCAGCACATCGCAAAATTCCACCTGCTCGATCATCAGGTCGACAACGGTCCGTTCATCGTCGTCGCCCAACGATTCCCCCCGTTCGCGCAGGCTATCCATCGACGCATAGTCACGCAGAAAATGGGAGGCATCGACGACGGTCACCATCGTATCGAGACGCGCCACATCGGAGAGGCTGACGCCCTGCTCATCGGCAAACGTAAAGGTCTCCGCGACAGGCAAGGGCTCGGAAATCCCCGTGGACTCGATGACCAATTGATCGAAGCGCCCCTCACGCGCGAGCCGCCCCACTTCCAGCAGCAGATCCTCGCGCAGCGTGCAGCAAATGCAGCCATTGCTCATTTCGACCAGCTTCTCGCTGGTGCGACTCAATGCCGGCAGACCTGAGTCGAGCACGGCGGCGTCGGTCGAATCGGCGCCCTCCGGTCCGCCTTTTGCGATAGCGGCCGTATCGCCGCGGACCACCGCCGCATCGATATTGACCTCCGACATATCGTTGACGATCACCGCCACACGCCGCCCCTCCCGGTTGTGCAGGATGTGGTTCAACAGCGTCGTCTTTCCGGCACCCAGAAAACCGGAGAGTACCGTGACCGGCAAGCGTGCCGCGACAGGGACCGTGGCGGCGCCGGCGCCACCGCGAGACGACATCGGCGCGGACGAGACGACGTCGGAATAGGGGGAGGTCGTTTGTAAGGACATTTTTTATCGTGTAAGGGGGAAGCGCCACGACTTGAACGATGACGCGTCCGTCAAAAAAAGAAGACGCTTGCGTCTGTAACGAAATGTTATATCATTACGATCGTCTGACGCCACGACGTTACATTCGATCCGACTTCGCCGCATTCTTTTTGAGATAGCGCCCGATTCGGAACGGCGCCTGATGTCGGCCATGCCCTGATGGAATCGATGCTCCCGCCTTCCTGGGCGGGGCTGTCGGCTCCGGGCATCGGCGCAAATCATGCGCGACGAGTGTAATGATATAACATTTCCATTGCTGCAAAAGGGAAACTGTTGTCAGCGTGCGCGAATCGACGATCGAACCACGCACAACCAGAGGAAAACGTGACCACTCCGTTCCACCCGCGCGCTACATCGCTTCATTCCGCTGTCGGCCTCGCGCTGACCCTGTTGGTCTCGGGACACGCTGCATCGTCCCATGCCGCCGATGCCACGCCGCCCTCCACGCCCGGCGTGCAGACACAGGACAGCGCGACGACCGTCGCGGACCGCGCGCAATCGGCGATTTTCGTCACGGCGAACCCCTTGGGAGACAGCGAACTGATCTCGCCCGCCACCGCGATTTCCGGCGATGCGCTGACCCTGCGAAGCAGCGGGAGTAACGCCCTCGGCGAGACCTTGAATGGCTTGCCAGGCGTCTCGACCACCACGTATGGGCCCATGGTGGGTCGGCCGATCATCCGCGGCATGGACGGCGACCGCATTCGCCTGCTGCAAAACGGCGTGGCCGCCTACGACGCGTCGTCGCTATCGTACGACCACGCGGTGCCGCAGGATCCGTTGAGCGTGGAGCGTATCGAGATCATTCGCGGGCCGGCCGCCCTGCTGTACGGCGGCAATGCGATCGGCGGTGTGGTCAACACCATCGACAATCGCATTCCGCGCGAGCCCATCCACGGCGTGACCGGCACCACCGATGTCAATTACACCTCCGGCACCGATGGCCGTGCGGGCGCGGCGCAGATCGAGGGCGGCAATGGCCGCTTCAATTTCCACGCAGACGTGTTTGCCCGCGAGACGAGCGACGAGCATATCCCCGGCTATGCCCACAGTGCCGCCCAACGCGCCCAGGATGGCGCCGACGCAACCGAACCCTATGGCAGGTTGCCGAACAGCGACGGACGCTGGTCCGGCGGCGCGGTGGGCAGCTCCTACACTTGGGCGGACGGATATGCCGGCTTGTCGTATAACGGCTTCCAATCGAACTACGGCTCGGTGGCCGAGGATAGCGTGCGTCTGCGCATGCACCAGGACCACGTCGCATTCGCCTCCGAAGTCCGCAATCTCCCCGGACCGATCGAGCGCGTGAAATTCGATTTTGGCTACACCGATTACGAGCACCGCGAGATCGACGACGGCGTGACCGGCACGACCTTCCGCAATCATGGTTATGAAGGTCGGATCGAAGCGCGCCATAAAAAGATCGGCCCCTTCGATGGCGCGATCGGCGTGCAGTTCAGTCAGAACACCTTTTCCGCGCTCGGAGACGAAGCACTGGTCCCGACGACGCGCACGACCAATGTCGCGCTATTCGGCCTCGAAGAGTGGCAAGCCACGCAACGCCTGAAAGTCAGCCTGGGCGGTCGACTCGAACGCGTCATGCTGTCGCCGACGGCAGCCGGCAACGATCGCTTTGCCAATGCGCAGGACCGCAACTTCACGACCGGCAGCGTCTCGCTCGGTGGCCTGTATCGTTTGAATACCGCGTGGTCCGTCGCTGCCGATGTCGCCTACACGGAGCGTGCGCCCACCTTCTACGAGCTGTATGCCAACGGCCCGCACGACGCCACCGGGCAATACCTGATCGGCAACGCCGACGCGCAAAAAGAGAAATCCGTGTCGACCGATCTGGCGCTACGGTTCGCCAGCGGACCGGACAAAGGCAGCCTCGGCGTGTTCTATAGCCGGTTCTCCAACTATCTGACCGAATACAATACCGGCAACCAGGTCGACGACGACGGCGCCGTCGTTCCCAGCGGCACGGCCGATGCCCTGAACCAAGCGGTCTATCGCGGTGTCCGTGCCGAATTTTATGGTGTGGAAGCGAGCACGACCAAACGCGTCTTCACGCACGGGCCGCATCATGTCGATATCGACCTCGGCGCCGACTACACGCATGCACGCAATGCCGACACCGGCGAGCCGCTGCCCCGCATCGCGCCATTGCGCCTGACCTTCAGCCCGTCGTATGGTTATGGGCCATTCGGCGCACGCGCGACGTTGGTCCATGCGTGGCGTCAGGCACGCGTTCCCGCCGACGATACCAGCACTGGCAGCTACACGACGCTCGGCCTTTCCCTGACCTATCGCTTCCGCATTGGCAGTACGCAATGGCTCGGTTATCTGCGCGGCGATAACCTGACCAATCAGGACATCCGCTACGCCAGTTCGGTGGTGCGCGATATTGCGCCGCAGATGGGGCGGAGTGTCACCGTCGGTCTGCGCACCACGTTCTAAACCGTCAACGGACGGGCATGCCGGTCCGTCCGACCCGCGCCAGTCTCGCTTTTTGCATCCGTTTGCGAAAAGCAAGACTGGCGCGCGAAGTCATCGCCTCTCAGACCCGTCCGTATTCGGGCTGGCGGCCGTTTTCGTGACCGTTCCTCGTTTATGATCCCCTTCTCACGCGGCAGCCAAGCGTCTGCATCCCATTTTGCCCCTTGGATGCTTTTCTACGGACTACTAACGTTACACTATAACGTTAAGCCAGGATGCACGTGTGCCGCTGCTTGCGT
This sequence comes from Robbsia sp. KACC 23696, assembly GCF_039852015.1. NCBI lineage: Bacteria > Pseudomonadati > Pseudomonadota > Betaproteobacteria > Burkholderiales > Burkholderiaceae > Robbsia > Robbsia sp. KACC 23696. The sequence goes on from NZ_CP156628.1 coordinate 1,035,650, forward strand.
ATGGTTCTCCATACCGATCACTCAGGAATGCACCCGATGCCGTCACCTTCCTCCTCGTCCGCCTTAGGCATTGCCCTCGCATTGGTCCTTACCGGACCGGCGTGCGCCGCGCCACCGTTGGAATCGACGTCGGAGGCCGACGAACAGGAGGAGGCGCGGCCGGAATCGGATCGTCGGCGCGTGTCGCCACGGACGCCGGTCCCACCGATACACGCGCCGCAGTCGCCAGTGTTCGTCACGGCAAACCCGCTGGGCGCGCGAGACATGATCTCGCCCGTCACCACGCTCTCCGGCGACGCCCTGACCGTGCGCGGCGCGCAGTCGCTGGGCGAAACATTGAACGGGTTACCCGGTGTCTCCACCACCAGCTATGGACCGATGGTCGGCCGGCCGATTATCCGCGGCATGGATGGCGACCGGATCCGTATCCTGCAAAACGGCGTGGCGGCACTCGATGCGTCCTCGCTCTCCTTCGACCACGCCGTACCGCAAGACCCGCTGTCGATCGAGCGGATCGAAATCGTTCGCGGGCCTGCCGCCTTGCTCTATGGCGGCAACGCCATCGGCGGTGTCGTCAACACGATCGATAACCGGATTCCCCGCTCCGCCATCGACGGCGTCACCGGGGTCACCGACATCAACGTCACCTCCGGCAATCGCGCGCGTGCCGCCGCCGCGCAGATCGAAGCCGGCAATGGCAGATTGAATTTTCATGCCGATGTCTTTACGCGGAAATCCGGCGAACTACGTATTCCCGGTTTCGCCCGCAGTTCCGAGCTGCGACGTACCGACCCGGCCTCGCTGGCACACCCGTACGGCACGCTGCCGAACAGCGACGGCCAATGGTCCGGCGGCAGCTTCGGCGGCTCGGTGACCTGGGCCGATGGCTATGCCGGGCTGGCTTACAACGGCTATACATCGCAGTACGGCTCCGTCGCGGAGCAACGTGTCCGACTGCGGATGCGGCAGAACCGTCTGGCCTGGGCTTCGGAATTTCGCAATCTCAACGGCCTCTTCAGCCGCGTGAAACTCGACATTGCGGCAACCGACTACCTGCACCGGGAGGTGGACAACGGCCGCGAGCACGGCGTGTTTCAGAATCGCGGATTCGATGGCCGACTCGAAGCGCGGCATCGGCGCATTGGCCCTTTCGATGGGGCCATCGGTGTGCAGTTCGGGCAATATACCTTCTCGACCACCGGCGACCACGCCATGGTGCCGACCACCCGCACCACGCAAATCGCCCTGTTCGCGCTGGAGGAATGGCAAGCGACCGACCGCTTGAAAATGAGCGTGGGCGGCCGCCTCGAGCGCGCGACGCTCGCTCCCACCGCTGCAAACGCCACGACCGATAAACGGTTCTCCGGTGCCAAGGGACGCGCCTTCACCAATACCAGCATGTCGCTGGGTGGCCTGTACCAATTGGCACCGGCCTGGTCGATCGCGACGTCACTGGCCTATTCCGAGCGCGCGCCCACGTTCTACGAGGTCTACGCCGATGGTCCGCATGACGCCACCGGGCAATACCTGCGGGGCAATGCCAATGCGAAAAAAGAAAAATCGATCTCGGCCGATTTGGCGCTGCGCTTCGCGCACGGGACGGACCGTGGCAGCATCGGCGTGTTCTACAACCGATTCTCGAATTACCTCGCCGAATACAATACGGGCAGCCGCGTCGGGGAAGCACCGGGTCATTCGCATGACCATGACCATGCGCACGGTGGCCATGGACAGCGGCACGATCACGATCATGCCGACGGCTGCGATCACGCGCATCACAGCTTGGCGGAAGCGGAGTATCGCGGCGTTCGCGCCGAGTTCTACGGCCTGGAAGCTAGCGCCAGCAAACGGATTTTTGCCCGCGGCCCACACCACGTCGATGTCGATCTGAGCGCCGACTATACACGGGCGCGTAATGCCGATACCGGCGAGCCGCTGCCCCGCATCTCGCCGCTGCGGCTGACGCTCGGCGCGGCGTATGGCCACGGCGCATTCGGCGCACGCGCGACGGTGGTGCATGCACGCGGACAATCCCGCGTGCCGCAAAACGATACGATCAGCGCGGGATATACGACGGTGGGCGTCGCCTTGACCTATCGCTTCCGCGTTGGAAGCACCCAATGGCTGGCCTATCTCCGCGGCGACAACCTCACCAATCAGACCGTCCGCTACGCAAGCTCCGTGGTCCGGAACGTCGCCCCGCAAATGGGGCGCAGCGCGACGCTAGGGCTGCGCACCACCTTCTGAGATCACAACGGCGCCGACAGACATCGCGTGCGCGCTATACGGCCAGACACGCCGCCGCGTCGAGGCGCCGTTGCGTCAGGCGCCGGCGCGGCGACGTTCGTAGGTCTTCAAATGCAGGAAGACCACATCCAACATCGTCGGCGAAGTCGCGCCGGGCGGGCGCCGCGCGATCAGATCGCCAATCAGATGTTGCGCCTCGACTTGTCCGCCGCGTTCGAGGTCCTTGCACATCGAGGCGGTCATCGTCGAATCCGGATCGGTCGCGACGCTGCGGATACGCTTGATGATCGCTTCGGCCGGATCCTGACCGTTAGCGCGGGCAATGGCCAGGCATTCCTCGAACAACGCCGAAACGAAGGCTTCGCCGCCGCTTTGCATGATCGTGCCGACCGCGCCACGCATCAGACAGGTCATGCCGGCCAAGGTGGCGATCTGCACCCACTTCTCCCACATCTCGCCTTGAATACGGGGCGACAGCACGTTCTCGATATTCGCGCCCGCCATCGCCTCCGACAACGCCCGCACACGCGGCGTCAGCGTGCCGTCCCACTCGCCGTACGCCAGCCGATGGCCCTTGTTGTAATGAATCACATTGCCCTCGGCATCCAGCGCCGCCGAGATCATGCAATAGCCGCCCAGCACGTTTGCCGGACCGAAGCGCTGCTGCAGCACCTCGACATGCGAAAAGCCGTTCAACACCGGCAAGATCATCGTCTCGGGACCGACGGCCGGTGCGAAGGAGGCGATCGTGTCGTCCAGGTCATACGCCTTGCAGCCCACGATGATCACATCGAACGGCGTCGCATCGGCGGCCCGATCGGCAAGCTCGGCACGACTGACCGTCTGTATATCGCGTAGCGTGGCATCACCGAGTGGGCTACGAACGACCAGACCATTCTGCGCGATCTGTCCCGCCCTGCGCTCACGCAGCAGAAAGGTCACGTCCTGTCCGGCCTGCACCAGACGGGCTCCGAAATAGCCGCCTAAGCCACCTGCCCCGATCATCAAGAACCGCATTTTGTCTCCTTTGTTCGACGAATACAGCGGGTTTCCCCTGGTGGGAACCCGGCCCCAGCGCGATCATCGCACGATTTTTTTCCGGGCGCGCGGCCCGGAAAAAGCCCCCGCGCCATTGGCCGCCTCGGCGAAGTTGCTGGCAAGTCGGATAAGATAGGCGAAACTATCGCTGAAACGAAGGAGCGCGCATGTCGTCACGCCCACGCCTCACCCTCTCGGCGGCCGTGCTGGCCCTGTCCCTTACCTGTGGTTTTAGCGCGTTCTCCCCGGCGGTCTCGGCCGCCGACAACACGCCGGTAACGGTTGCGTCGAAAATCGACACCGAGGGGAGTCTGCTCGGCAATCTGATCAAGCTCACGCTGCAAGCACATGGCGTGACGGTCAACGACAAGATCGGCTTGGGCTCCACGCCGATCGTCCGCAAGGCGCTGGTCTCCGGTGAAATCGACGTCTATCCCGAATATACGGGCAACGCGGCCTTCTTTTATAACAAGGCCGCCGACCCCGCCTGGAAGGATCCAGCCAAGTCATACCAGGAAGCCCGCGCGCTCGACGCACCACAGCACCTGATTTGGCTGGCGCCGGCGCCGGCCGACAACACCTGGGGTATCGCGGTCACGGCCGACGTCGCCAACGCACACAAGCTGAAGACGCTCGACGATTTCGCGAAGTGGGTCAGCACCGCGGGCAACAACGCCAAACTGGCGGCATCGGCTGAATTCGTCAACAGCGCATCGGCACTCCCATCGTTCGAAAAAGCCTATCACTTCGATCTGAAACAATCGCAGCTGATCGTTCTGTCGGGCGGCGACACGGCGGCCACGATCAAGGCGGCGGCGGAACAGACCAATGGCGTGAACGCGGCAATGGTCTACGGCACCGATGGCGGCATCGCCGCGGCCGGACTCGTCGTCCTTGCCGACAGCAAACACGTGCAGCCGGTCTATGCCCCCGCGCCGGTGATTCGTGCGTCCGTGTTGCAAGCGCATCCGCAGATCGCGGAATGGTTGAAACCGGTATTCGCCGGCCTCGATCTGAAGACATTGCAGGCCCTTAATGCCCGCATTCAACTCAATGGCGAACCGGCTGAGGCGGTGGCGGCCGCCTACCTGAAGGCGAAGGGCTTGTCGAAGTGACCGTTCCGGTCTCCGGACACGCGAACCGCGCCAATACCGCCCACACGCGGCGGTCGCCGTTGCGATCGTGTATTCGGCAGCGACTGGACCGCGTCGGCGTGCTGCTGGCCTTACTAATCGGCTATGCCGCGTTCTGGCAACCGTTTGTCCTCTTTCGGGCAAACCGCATCGTCGCCGGCAAGGACGTGGCGCTGCTGGCGCTGGCATCGGCCTGGCCCGCGCCGTTTCCCACACGTCCCGCCACCGGCAACGTCGACCTCTCGGCCGATCTGTTTCAAGTACCGCAGGCGCCCCCACCGTTGCCGCATGTTGCCTGGCACGGCGCGACCTTGTTGACGGTCGCCGTATTGGCCCTGTGCCTGCTATTCGTGTGCATCCGAAGCCATCCCTGGTTGCGTGCGTCGATCGGCGGGATAGGCTTGCTTGCGCTTTGCGTCGGCGTGGGAATGGCGCCGGCTTTGCTCGTCAGTCCGACGCAGACATTCGCACGCGTTTCACCGGGTTCGGGTGCCTGGACGCTGGCCTTTGCCTTCGCCATTCTGATCACCGACGCGCTGGCCAAGCGGGCCTTGCGGCCGTGGCCGCGCCTTGCCGTGCTCGCCATCGTTTTGGCGGTGCTGGCGCTGCTGTTTCACAGCGGCATCTGGGCGCGCCTGTCGGTCATGCAGGAATACGCATCGCGCGCGCCGGCGTTCTGGCGCGAAGCGCAACATCATGTGTCGATCGTCGGCGGCGCCGTAGTTGCGGCGCTGGTCGTCGGCATCCCGCTCGGCATTGCCTGCACACGCGTTGCCGCCCTGCGCGCCATCATGCTGCCCGTGTTGAACATCGTCCAGACGATCCCCAGCATGGCCTTGTTCGGCCTCTTGATGGCACCGCTCGGCTGGCTTGCGCTGCATAGCCCGGCAATGGCGGCGCTGGGTATCCGTGGCATTGGCATGGCGCCCGCGATCCTCGCGCTGTTCCTGTATTCGCTGCTGCCCTTGACTGCCAGTGTCGTGACCGGCATCGGCGAGGTGCCGGAGACCTTGATCGAAGCCGCAAACGGCATGGGCATGACGCGACGCCAACGTCTGATGATGATCGAATTCCCGTTCGCATTGCCGGTTCTGCTGAGCGGCATCCGCATCGTGTTGGTCCAAAATGTCGGTCTCGCCGCCGTGGCGGCCTTGATCGGCGGCGGCGGCTTCGGCACGTTTATATTTCAAGGTCTCGGCCAATCGGCCAGCGACCTGGTTTTGCTAGGCGCGCTGCCCACGGTGGCGCTTGCGCTGCTTGCCTCGGTCGTCTTCAGTGCCCTTGCCGACCTGACCCGCATCGACGACGCAGGCCCTTGACGCCATGACATCACGCCGCGCAATGAACACCTCGATGATCGAGCACGGTCCGACCGGCGGATCCACGCCACCGGAGCACGAATCGCCTGAAACGCCGCCCTCGGAGGCACACGCCGCGCGTCAGGCCACGCCAACCTTTCGCACCGCCACGATTTCGCGCGTGATCGCGCTGATGCTGCTGGCAAGCGCGCTCGGCGTGTTTCTATCGGAACCGCAATGGTTCACGCGCTGGCTTGCCCCCCTGACCGACAACGGCGCGCCGGCCATATACGACCGTGACAGTCTTTGGCGCCTGGCACTGGCGCATCTGTTACTGGTCGTCGAGGCCAGCGCGATAGGCGGAGGCGCCGCCATCGCGGCAGCCGTTATCGTCACCCGCGCCTCAGCCGCCGACTTCTTACCCATCGCGCGTAGCATCGCCAATATCGCGCAGACCTTTCCGCCCGTCGCGGTGCTCGCATTGGCGGTTCCAGCGCTGGGTTTCGGTGCCAAGCCCGTCCTGTTTTCATTGACGCTCTATGGCCTGTTGCCAGTGTTCGAGAGTACGCTCGCGGGGCTGCAGCGCATCCCGGATGCCACGCGTGAGGCCGCGTTCGGCATGGGCATGAACGCCTGGCAACGGCTCTGGCAAGTGGAATTGCCATTGGCCGGACCGGTTATCTTTCACGGCGTGCGCCTCGCACTCGTTATTAATTTAGGCACCGCCACCATTGGCTCGACTGTCGCGGCATCCAGTCTCGGCGATGTCATCATCGCCGGCCTGCAAACATCGAATACAGCCTTTATCGTGCAGGGCGCCATCGTCATCGCCGCATTGGCGGTATTGATCTACGAAGGACTCGGCCTCGTCGCGCTGTGGCGCTGGCCAGCGCGTTGAGGCAACGCCGGTACAGTGCTGGCGGCAACTTTGTCGATAGCCGGGTGGTGCGCAACTACCCGATATCGCTACCCAACGCGGTCATCTGGCGCCGCGGCGCGCACCGGTGTCGGACCGCGAGGGACTCCCGATAGCGCCGAAAAAAGCGCGCTCACGTAGAATACGGGAAACACGTCGAGCAGAACGTGTCCGGCGGCCTTCGGGCCCGTATTGCCACCGCTCAGACCACATCATGATCTGTCATTTTCCGCACGCCCGCGCCCCCGTGTCGCGCCGGTGCGCGGCAGCCGCACTGCTTGCGGCCGCCGCATCCATCCTGCTGTCCGCCTGCGGCACCACAACCGACGTCGCATCGCGTAATCCGGTGATGACCAGCGCGCCGATCGCCGATCTGCCGCCCATCTATCTTCAATCCACGCGGGAGGCCGACGATGTGGCGCGCTGCGTCAGCCAACGGCTATTCACGCGCGTGCAAAAGGTCGATACCCCTCGAGGGCCGGCGCAGTTAATCCGAACCGATGGCTGGGACATCGTGATCAAACAGCAGGACAATGGCGCAACCCTCGTCGCCGGCGACTATCGCGATAACGCCAAACGGCAGGGCGAACGCAACGAGCCGACCGTCCGCTTCGCCGTCGCGCGTTGCACGATCTAACGGCGCGATCGCACGACGCAGCCCCGTCGACTCCGCCTGATTCTTGTTTCTCATTGCACTTCGGTCCGTCGGATATTCTCGACTGCGCCGAAGCGCGACATTCTTTCCGACAATATTAATCTGCCGTGACACGGGAATGCCCGGCACGCACGATGACTTTTCAATACATCGGTACGATTAAGCCTTGGTTACATTAACTTACGATGTTATATAGCCGCGGCCTTTCTATTTCACGACATCCATCTGGGCACCGTAGCGGATCACGTGCGAGATTGCACACATCCGGCCTTGTATAAACTGCGATTTATCCGATTCACGCCAATTAATGCTTTACTTTATACCGATATCGGCGCATCTTTCAACATACGCGGCAAGCGTTCGATCAAATAGCGGAAGAAGCTGAACCGTCATTGATAAGATGTTACCCAATCGCCGTCGGCAGTAATGTGTTTGGTTTTGTCGAACGTGCCTGGGTTTTCGCTCGGTAATTTACTATCGGCGACCTTCACCGACGGATCGGAATGCTTTTCGCAGGGTCGCAACTCTTTTGCCAAATTTAAAATGAAAGCGGATAAAAAATTGGATCTCGCAGCTCTTCTGGAACAACGCGCGGCACTGGACAAGGAAATCGAGTCCCAACGTACCGCGGCACGGCACGATGCATTGATTGAAGTACGCAAGCTGATCAGCTTGTTCGACCTGACGGCATCGGAAGTTGGTTTGGGGCCGAAGGTCGGCCGGCCGGCGCGTAGCGCCAACCGCCAGCCCGTCGCACCGCGCTATCGCGATCCCGAAAGCGGCACGACTTGGTCGGGCCGCGGCAAACCGCCGAAGTGGATCCTCGGCAAGGACCGCGAACTCTTCGCGATTTAAGCGAGACATGGCGGTTTTGGACGAGGGCAAAGCGGGCGTCCGATAACGGCCGACGTTGCCAACCAGTCTCATGCGACGCCGGGTCGATGCATCGATAAATGCATCGATCCGGCGTTGTTTCATTTCGACTATGCGGTGATCAACGCTGCATGAACGACCCGCATATTTTCGTCCGCGATTTTTCGGTCTCAACACGGGCAATAGCAGGCGACGCACTAAATCAAGAAATAATCGGCAAGCGGCATCCGCGCCGAACGCGCCTATTAGCCGACACCCCTTTCGGCACGGAGCAATATGTTGCGTGTAAAGTACCGGATATTGCAAGCCGTCACGATCGTGACGGACAGAATTAATTGACGTGGCATTTCTTATCCGACGAGGCTTCGGTGAGAATTAATGAAACGTCTGATTGTCATAAATTTGAATACAAATCGGCACTCACGCAGCTCCTGCAATTGAACCCTCACGTCGTCAAAACCCGCGGGCAGTATGCAGTTCAAGCAACGGTAACAGAGACAAGCCGGCCGTTTTCGGCCCGTAATGCTGGGGGTAATAGACGTTGATCATTCTCATTGTCGCGATCGCCCGTTGATGGCTTCGTGCGGGACGTCATGCGGCGAGGTGCGCTAGAGTCCATGTAAAATGACGACCCCAAGCCACACGATGTTGCCTACGATGCCGCGCTCCCAATTAAATCTTTCGTCCACGACGCCTGCCCCCTTACGCGCCTCCGTGAAATGGGCCGCCGGAAGTGTCATGGCTGCAGCGATGCTGTTTGCCGCACCCGTGCAGGCTAAAAACACTATCGGGGATTGTGACTATTTCGCCAATTTTCTCGTGACATTGTCTGCGATGCGGGACGCCGGCAAACCGAAAGAGGAAACGGTCGCGTACGCACGCAACAAGGCCAGCGCCGACCATTTGGCAAAGTCCGTCGTCGATTTGTTCGGGGGCGAAGCGATTGGGATGTACTACGACAAGCGCCAGTACAGTGGCACGACGCAGCAAGTGCACGATCTCGCCTACAAGAATTGCATCAACAGCACACTCCCCTGAATCGGACGACCGGATCGGGGACGTGCTGCCCTGCCGACCCCCGCCGTTCAAATCGCCGCGCCTATGCCAGCGTCATGCTATAGCAGTGCGATGGCGCGGCGCCGGTATCCTTCAGCCACCTGGTCGAGCGTCCGGATAAGCCGCCTGACGCCCCTGGTTTGCGCGAATCGACGGGAGCGTTCGGCCGTATCCTGCAACAAGGTTGCCGAGTGAACCACGTCGTTCAAGGCACCGAAACGCGATTGAACGCGTTGCAAGCGCTTGCGCTGATCCTTTCCCAACAGTCGACTCGCCCAGCGATCCATCTTTCGCGCGCGCTTCCAGGCACGATGTGTCGAAGCGGCACGTGTCACTTGGGAATGGGTAAAACCGACCATCAAAGCGTGAACGTCACGGACGCGCTTCCCCGCTTTGCGAACCTCGTGCAACGCAGCATAGGCTTCAGCGCCCTTCCGAGCGGCGCGCTTGCCGCGCTTGCGGAGTTGCTTCTGCGCGGTCTTCAGGCGCGCGGCAAGAAAATCCAAGTCCACGGAAACCGCGCTCGCCATCGCCTCCGGCACATGGGATGTTACCGCCTCCGCCGCTACGCTGGGCATCTCGCTGAGCTGCGCCACATGCTCGGCGAGGCGGCTTACGCCAAAGACCGCTGCGTCGGCGCGGACCGTGGTCAGCACAGTCCGCGTTTTTTGGGCTCGCGGCAACCAATGTTCGGCAAGCGCCAATGCCACATCCCAATCGCGCACGCTGCCGGCGGCACGCCGCAAGATCCGAGTCGCATCGCGCTCGGCGTCGCCTTGCGTTGCCGGAAGGCGTGGGCGATAAACCCACTGTAGCGCTTTCAACCGGCGCAACGTCACGCGCAGCGCATGGATGACCTCTGGGTCGGTATCGCCGCGCAAACGGCGGCATTCCGCCACCCGATCCCGCACGGTATCCCACAAAGGCCGTGCCAAATAGTCATACTCCGCCAACGCGGTGTCATACGTCGCCGCGATGTTGCGGTCGATTGCCGCACCGTTGCGATGTTCGGCGCGTGTGCCGTTCGGCACTTTGTCTCCTTCAGGCCCTTCTTGCATTGCTTTCCTCCCACGGCCATCAATGCGAGATACCATGCAAGCGCGGTGCCTGCTCCAAGCCGTCCGTACATTACGAAATGCTTTCATGCATAATGAGATGCAATGCCCGATGCTTGCGCCGCTGCGCGGGTAACACGGCGGCATGCGGTCAGGACCGGGCCAGCGCAGTCAGGGCAGCCCGGATTACCTTGCTATCGATAAAATCATGAACACCAAGCAGAAAAACGCCGGACAACCGAATCACATCATCGAATTTGCCATCGAGCGCGGGATTTTTGCGTCGCGCTGGATCCTCGCACCGATGTATATCGGCCTGGCGCTGAGCATGTTGTTGCTCTTGTTTAAATTTGGGCAGGAATGCTGGCATATGTTCAGCAATATGGTATCGATGTCAGTCGACGATACGATTTTGGGATTGCTGTCGCTGATCGATCTTTCGTTGATGGGCAATCTGATGCTGATGATCATGTTCGGCGGCTATCAGAACTTCGTCTCGAAATTGGATCTCGAAGGTCATAAGGACACCCCCGATTGGATCTCTCATATCGGCTTCAGCGACTTGAAACTGAAACTGATGGCCTCCATCGTCGCCATCTCGGCGATCGAGCTATTGAAGAATTTCATGAGCCTCGATCAAGTGAGCACACGCACGCTGGCATGGGGTATCGGCATCCACATGGCCTTTGTCGTCTCGGCCGTGCTGCTTGCGGGCATGGATGTCTTGATGACCCGCATCCGGGATCAGAAAATCGAACAGGACGAATCGCTCTGAACGGACCGCGGCGCAGTCGTTCGATCGGCGCGCACGCCGACTCCCTGCGCGGACGCCGCGACCGATAAAGACAGGGACGACCGTCCGGCTTCGCGTTAAAGTATCGATTTAACCGAACCTCCGTGTTACCCGCTGCCATCAGCCGACCGCCCCTGGCCTCAAGTCGACTACCCGCACGGGATCGCGTCTGTCAGCACTATGAACGTCTCGCCTGCTCCCATCGAACCTGGTACCGCGCCGAACGCAACGCAGCCGGTTTCGCCATTGTCGGACGCGGAAACGCAGTCGGCGTCGCTTACCTTCGCGCCGCGCTTTCTGTTCCTGAGCACCCCGCCTTCGGGCGTGACGAACAGCCTGGCGCAGCCTCAGCCCGACGACGTCGCGACGGGCGCCGCATGGGTGCAGGCACGACTGGCGGCAGCGCAACCCCTACGCGACGATATCTCGACCGATGAGATCACGCCCTTGCCGATTCTCGCCTACTACGACGAGACCCTCGGCCGCTTCCCCTATACCGGATTTCGAACGGCAGACGGCCAGGCGCCCATCGGTGCCGACGCCGTGCGCCGTGCCGGCTTCGAGGTCGTCGTGGCCGGCAAGCGTTATGGCAAAGGCTCGTCGCGGGAACACAGCCCGGCTGCCGAGCGCCACGCAGGGGTACGCCTGATCGTCGCCGAGAGCTTCGAGCGAATCTATCGGCAGAACGCCGACAATATCGGTCTCTACACGTCGACGGATTTCGGATTGCTCGCGCGTATTGCAGCCGGCGAAGCGATTCCGTTGGCGGAATTGACGGCCGGGCGTGATGCACTGACGCAGGCGATCCTGCACAGCGGCGGCCTGTTGAAATACGGTCGCGCGCATTTGCGCCCGGAAAACACGCTCTGGGCGCCCAAGTCCGCGACCGCAGCGACTGCCGAGCCATCCAGCGGCGGCACCGTCGCGGGCCGCCCGAAGACGCTGTTCGAGAAAATCGTTGCCCGCCACCTCTTACCCGCCGCGGGCACGCCGGCAATGCCGGTCGCGGGCGACGGCGTCTTCGTCAGATCGGACTGGCGCTTCATCCACGAATACTACACGGGCATGGCGTCAACGATGTTGGCGGCCATGCGAGACCCGCAGACCGGCGCCGCGGTGCCGTTGGAGGATCCTGGCAGCATCGTCGTTTTCGAAGATCACACCTCCTATGCGGATGAGAGCATCACGCATGTGCGGGCCGGCATGCTGCCGAATCTCAGAAAGATGATTCAGGCACAACGGGATTTTGCCGACGCCTATGGCTTGCGCATGCATCGGACGCTGACCGAAAGCGAGGCGGCCCGCGACGATGGCAGCAACGTCGCGGGCATCTCGCACGCGATGATGATCGAGCACTATGCCTTACCGGGACAGCTGGTCGTCGGGACGGACTCGCACACACCGCACAGTGGTGCGATCGGCTGCGTCGCCTTCGGCGTCGGCACGACCGATATGGCCAACGCCTTCGTTACCGGCGCCGTGCGCATGAAGTTGCCGTCGAGCGTGCGCGTCACGCTCGACGGCGCCCTGCAGGCGGGCGCCAGTGCAAAGGATATCGTCCTTCATCTGTTGGCCTTGCCGATCATTCGGGATGGCAGCTGCGTCGGTAAAGTATTCGAATTCACCGGCAGCGGCGTGCAATCGATGACGACCGACGCGCGCGCCACGCTGACGAATATGGTCGCGGAACTGGGCGGCTTTACCGGCCTCGTCGCCCCCGATGCCGAAACGGTGCGCTTCCTGCGCGAACGCCGTGGCATCGCATTCTCGGTGGCGCCGTGGATGCACAGTGACGCGGACGCCGTCTACGACACCGACATCGCCGTCGACTGTTCAGCCATCGGCCCCATGCTGGCGCGGCCCGGCGATCCGGGTAACGGAATGGCGCTCGCGGCCTTGGCGGACCCGGTCCGCGTCGATATCGCCTACGGCGGTTCCTGCACGGCCGGCAAGCGCGACGACTTCGATCAATATCACGGCGTGTTGCGCTGGGCAGCCGATCGCGGGCTGCGCGTCGCCCCGCACGTTCGCCTTTTCCTGCAATTCGGGACGACGGCCGTGCGCGACCACTGTGCGAGCGCCGGCTATCTGAGCGCCTTCGAAGCCGTGGGGGCGCGAATGTTGCAGCCTAGTTGCGGCGCGTGCGGCAACTGCGGCCCAGGCTCTTCGGAGAACGCGCAGCAAGTCACGATCAGCGCCATCAATCGCAATTTCCCGGGACGCGGCGGTCCCGGCAATGTCTGGCTCGGCAGCCCCGCGACCGTCGCCGCCAGCGCGATCGCAGGCGAAATCGTCTCGTTCGAAGCGCTGCAACAGCGCTATGTGAGCGGCCAATTGCCGCGCGCACCCGTCTGACGCCGCGCCGCTACAGGAATCCGTCCCCATGGCCGAGTCCGAGTACAAGGCAGTCGATGCAACAGACGCTTCCTTGCCCGCGCCGCGTCGCGTACGCGGCACGCTGAAGCCGCCGCGTATCACCGACGTCGCGCGCAGCGCCGGCGTGTCGCCCATTACCGTCTCGCGCGTATTCAATCAACCGCAAACCGTCGCGCCGGAGACTCTGGAGCGCGTGCGCGAAGCGGTGCAAAAGCTGGGCTATGTGCCGAACCGTCTGGCGGGGGGCCTGTCGTCGGCGCGATCGCGCCTGATTGCCGCCATCGTGCCGACGATCGTGCACTCGCTTTTCTCGGAAACGATCCAGGCCTTTAGCGAAGCGATGTCCGCGGCCGGCTATCAAGTGCTGCTCGCGCTCAGCGGCTATGACGATCAGAACGAGGAGCAATTGCTCGATGCGGTGATGAGTCGTCGCCCCGAAGGCGTGTTGCTGACCGGCGTCGCGCACACGGACAGCCTGCGGCAGCGGCTGTCCGTGCTGGACCTGCTGATCGTCGAAACCTGGGACATCACCGATGCGCCTATCGACATGCTGATCGGCTTTTCACATCACCAGGTGGGCGAGGCGGTGGCGCGGCGCTTCCTGCAGCGCGGCGTCCATCGGCCCGCGCTGGTATCGGCCAACGACGAACGCGCGATGGCCCGTCGCGGCGGCTTTCGAGAGACGCTCGCCGCCGAGGGCATCTCGGAAATACGGGAGGTCATTGTCGATCCGCCGAGCTCGGTCGCCATCGGCAAGGAGGCCTATCGTCGCTTACGCGACCAGGATGCCGCGATCGACGCGATTTTCTGCGGTTCGGATCTCGTGGCGCTAGGGGTGCTTCGGGAAGCGAAAGCCGCCGGCGTGGCGATCCCGGAATCCTTGGCGATCTGCGGCTTTGGCGATCTCGAATTTGCGGCGGAAACGGAACCCAGACTCTCCACCGTCCATGTAGACGGTCGCCGGATCGGTGCCATGGCCGCACGGGCGCTGCTCGATAGGCTGCAGGCGGAGTCGGCGGCCGATGGCGCCACACGGCTTACCGCGACGCCGCTCTGTGCCGACGTCGGCTTTGCTTTGATCGATCGCGATACGATCTGATCGCCGTCCTAGAGCGCCATGCCGTCCCAGCGCCGCCCCAACGCCATCAGCGCGGGAAACAAGCAGGCCCAGCCGAGGGCTAATACGATGCTCGCCAACGTGACATCCGGGAAACGCCCTGCCCCCATCGCCACGCCGGCGCGAAACGACAGCGGCCCGGCAATCGCCCCGATCAGCGCGGCGAGCCACAGATGTCGCTTGAACCAGGCCAGCAAGACATTGACTTGAATCGCAAGCTGCATCCACAGGCCGAGAATCCAGTACGGCGCCGTGCCCGGCCAAAACTGGCCGGTGGCATAGACAATGATGTGGCCACGCACGATCGCCGATTCCCAGCAGGCCGCGCCCAATAGCGCGATGCCAACGAGTATCGCCTCCTCGCGCGGCCGCTCCGCCAACACCAGGTGATAGGCAAACATGCCGAGGGAAAAGAGGGCACCGATCCAGGCCATATGCGCGGCCGCGCTCAAGATGCTGACGAACCAGCCAATATGGCAGGCAATCAAATAGAGCGTTCGTGCGATCCAGGGTTGTCGCAGATGCTTCACGAACTCAGTCAAATGTCACTCCAGACGCTATCGAAACACCACCACGGCAAGAAGCGCCGTAAGGCGTCGGGATCGCGTCCGGCCATGCCGGCAGAGCACCGGCACGCGGCAAACCCCTAGGTCAGCTCGGCACGTCGGCGAACGTGAATCCCATCGTTCTTCCGTGATAATACAGGCCACCGTCCTGCACGATCAGAAAACGCGCGCGAACCGCTGCCTGGCCGTCATTATGATGCGAATGCCAGGCGCCTGCCGGCGTCACCAACGTCATCCCATATTCCCAATCGCACCGTTCGCCGTCCACCATCGAATAGCACGCGTCGCCTGCCAGCACCAAGGTCAGCGCCGCCGAGTTGTGGCGATGCGGACGCTGCACCTCGCCCGCTGGCAAGGTGTTCAAACTGAGCGTCAACGACGGCAGCAGATTGCGGCTTTCCTCGAGCGCCGCGCTGGAAAAAATCAAAGCGAAGCCGGACGTTTCCGCATTGGCCTTCGTCTCGAACAGCGTCTGCAACTGCCGCTCGATTTCCTCGGCCGGATAATGAACCGCTTGTATCGCTGGGGTCGTCGGCGTCTGTATGGCCATCGACTCCGCCGCCGTCAAGGGCCGCACGCGTTCATGCGCGAGGAGCGGACTGTTATCGACGCTCCACAACATCGCGCCGCTAGCGCCCGCGACCAATGTCCCGCCCGACGCGCCAGGCAATAGAAAGACGTCCCCCTCGCGCCACGCGATGGACGCCTCGGCATCGTGTTGCCACTCGCAGCGGCCGCCGCCTTCCAGCACATACCAGATCGCACCGCTGCAGGCCGCCATCACCGCGTCCAGCGCAAGCGTCTCGCCTGCGCCAAGCCGCCAATACCGTGCCGCCATGAATGGCGTCGTGGCCGGCACGGGCGAGTGCAAACGCGTCTGCTGATCGCATACGAGACTCTGTTCCGGCAGCAGGAAACGCGCAGCCGGCACCGCCGGCAGGGCAATGTCGAAGGCATTGCCCGAATTGAAAAAACGCGCACGTTGCTGCGCGGCACCGTGCGGCGCATGCGGCAATTGCACCGGCATCGTCGCCATGTCCTGGATCACGCGCGTCGTCGATAGCGCCGCCGCAGACCTCCCGTTGTCCGTGTCCGCAAGCGCCGCATCGTCCGCGAGCCAGGCATCGACGACATGCGCCAGCACCCGCGCGCCCGCCGTCACATCGTGTTCGCTGGACCATTCATGCGGGGCGTGGCTAACGCCGTCGCGACTCGGAATAAAGATCATCGCACTGGGCGTCACCTGCGCGAGATAGCGCGCATCGTGACCGGCCGCCGATAGGATCGGCATCGCCGAATAGCCGAGCCGTTCGGCGGCGCCCGCGATGCGCGTCTGCCAATCGCTGTCGAAATCATTGGACGGTGCGTCCGAGAGCACGTCGCAGCGAACCTGGCATGGTCCCGCGTGCGTCGCGCAGAGTGTCTCGATCAACGCGCCGAGCCGGGACAGCGTCGCATTGTCGGGATGCCGCAGGTCGACGCTGAAGATTACCTTCCGGGCGATCACCGACGGCGCATTGGGCTCTGCCATAACGCGGCCGATCGTCAACTTCACGTCCGGATCATCGGCCGCGACGTCGCGCTCCAACGCCGCCGCGATGCGCGCGAATGCAAACATCGCATCCTGTCGCAAAGCGGTATCGACGGTGCCGGCATGTCCGGCCTCCCCATCGATCGTTACGCGCCAGGTCCGCTTACCTTGAATACCGGTGACCACGCCGATCGTATGCCCCGTGGCTTCCAGTACCGGACCTTGTTCGATATGCAATTCGAGATAGCCGGCAACCGGGAAGCCCGCGGGCTTGCGCGGCAAGTCCGGAAACGCGGCCAGCATACGGTCGGCCTCGTCCCCCACGCACAAGCCGTCCGCATCGACGACGTCGCGATACGCCGCCATCTGCGCGGCGCCGGCAAACACACGCGAGCCCATCATACCGGGCGCGAAGCGAGAGCCTTCCTCGTTCATCCAGGCGACGGCGACGATATCGCGGCGGGAATGGGGGAAGTCCGGGCCGTCGATACCCTCGACGCCTCGCAG
This sequence comes from Robbsia sp. KACC 23696, assembly GCF_039852015.1. Classification (NCBI taxonomy): domain Bacteria; kingdom Pseudomonadati; phylum Pseudomonadota; class Betaproteobacteria; order Burkholderiales; family Burkholderiaceae; genus Robbsia; species Robbsia sp. KACC 23696. The sequence goes on from NZ_CP156628.1 coordinate 1,052,811, forward strand.
CGCCCGGCAGGCGAGCGTTTCGAAGGCAGCCATCACGCCGTAGGCGCCATCGAAGCGGCCACCGGAGGGCTGACTATCGAGATGACTGCCGAGCAATAAAGGCGGTAGCGTGCGATCCCGACCCGGCAACGTCAGATAGAAGTTGCAGGCTTCATCCACCGCGGCCTCGATCCCCAATGGCGCGGCCCAATCGAGGAATAGCCGCCACGCGTGCGCATCGGCGTCGCTCAGCGCCTGGCGATTGACGCCGCCGTCATCGCGCCCGCCGCATGCCGCCAACGCGTGCAGACGGGCCCAGAGGCGGGCGCCATCGAGCAAGGGATCGTTATCGTCGAGGATTGTCGCTATCTCGCCTGTTGCGGCCATGGTTCAACTCGTCTTCATGATTTGCGACGGCAGCGCGCGCGGATCGCGTACGGTCCACGCGCCCGCTTCCACCTGGGCAAAAAACTCCGCCAGCTGCGCGTTGAACGCCGCAGGCTCCTCCAGGTTCAAGGTATGCCCGGTCTTCGGGAAAACCGACAGGCCACAGGCCGGCAAGGTCTTTTTCAGGAAAATGCCCGGCTGCAGACAATGATCGTCCTCATCGCCGACGACGACCAGCGTCGGCACCGACATCACACGCAAGTCATCCTCGAGGTCATACAAGGACGGTCGGCGCGCCTGCACGCCACGCATCGTATTGGCGGCGCCGATCGCATCGTGTTCGCCCAATTGCGTGGCGAACTCCTGCCAGCCGCGCGGATCCTTGTTCTGATACTGCACGCGGCTCGCCCCCAGGGAATACGTTTTGGCGAAGACGTCGGCGCCTTGTTTCTCGAATTGATCGGCCACGTCGCGCGAGACCCCGCGGAAGTAATCCTCGTACTGCTTCTCCGCACCATAGCCAGCCCCGGCCACCGTCAACGACAAGGCGCGCCCGGCGTGCCGCAAGCCGAAATGCACGGTGGCGAAGCCGCCCATCGACAAGCCCACCACGTGCGCCCGATCGATACCCAGATGGTCCAGCACCGCGGCGATATCGTCGGCCGCGTTTTCCTGCGTATAAGCGTCCAGATCGGTCGGGACGTCCGACGGCGCATAGCCGCGCGCCGCGTAGGTGATCACGCGGTGACGCCGCGCGAAATAGCGCATTTGCGGCTCCCAGCTTCGATGATCGCCGCCAAACTCATGGACGAAGATCACCGGCGTACGCGGCTGGCCGACCACATGCCCCGCTTCCTCGTAATACAAGCGCACGCCATCGGGCGTACTCGCAAAGCCACTTGCCACATTCATCTTGATTTCCTTTCGTTTGCGTCGCGTGCGGCGCCGTCCTGGCGCCACCGATCAAAACTGTGCCGCGATAGGCGCGTCGCCTTGCTCGCGTGCCGCTTGCAAGGCATGCGGCAGGCAGTCACAAAAGGCTTGGGACCACGCGCGCGGCACCGACAGGCTGACCTTGATGAAACGGTCCCCGAAGCGCGGCGTGTGATACGCACCCTGCCGAACCATGATGCCGTGCGCGGCAAATGCCTTAACCAACGCTTCCGGTCGCACGCCGGCATCGACACACTCGATCACCAGAAAATTGCCATGCGAGGGATAGACCGCGACCTTCAAGCCCGGCTGAAGCTTTACCGCCTCGACCACATCCGCTTGGTTCTGCTGCACCAGCGCACGCAAGGTGGTGAGCCACTCGGCCTTGACCGAGAAGCCCGCCAAAGCACCTTTCTGCGCAATGACGCTGGCGCCCAACGGCGCCTCCGAGAACGGCAGGATGCGATCGAGCAGGGACGGGTGCGCCACCAGCGCGCCCAGCCGCAGCCCCGCGAAACCCAACCATTTCGAGAAACTGACGATCGTCACCGTGCCTTCCGGATAGAAATCGGCCGCCAGCGTGTGCTCCGCCGCAAAGTCCCGGTACGTGCAGTCGTGGATCAGAATCGCACCGATCTCCTTCGCCCGATCGGCGAAAGCCTTGATCTCGTCACGGGTGTAGCAGACGCCGAGCGGATTATTCGGATCGACCAGGTAAATCACGGCGGTTGCCGCGCCCGCTTCCGGACTGCTTAGGCTGGCCGCGTCGCTGTCCGATGCCGATCGCGTCGCCGCGCGCAGCGCATCGGCGCCGAGGCGGAACGCATGCTCGTCGCCGTAGATCGGTATCTCGGTAATCGGCGAGCCGGCGCGCGCGGCGAACTGCAGCGGCCATTTCCAGCCCGGATCCGTCGTCACGAAGCCCTTGCCCGGCCCGCAGAAAGCCCGACAGGCGAGCGCCAGGGCCGCGACGGCCCCGTCGGTAACCACGGCGCGCGACGCAGCGGCCTCCCCTTTCAAACCAAGATCGGCAACGATCGCGTCCCGCAGGGCCTCCAAACCCAATGGCGGTGCATAGGCATTGAAACCGGCATCGTCGATCGCGGCATGCAAGGCGGCGCGCACGGCGGGATGCGTCGGCGCGTGGTTGGTGTTCTGCCCAAGCCACATCAAGTCCGGCGTGTTGAACAGCGTATCGAAATAGGCGTTGCGTTCCTGCGCCACGGCGTGAACGGTGCTCATCAAACCGCTCCCGCGGCGGCCTGCGCCTTTTTGCTCGTCTTGATGATCGAACCGCGCGCGGCAATGCCGCCGTCGATCGTCACGATTGTGCCGGTGATATAGGCCGCGCGTGGCGACGCCAGAAACACCATCAAGTCCGCGACTTCCTCGGACTTTGCCGGCCGGCCGCCCGGATACATGGCGAAAAGCGCTTCCCATTGCGTTTCGTCGCCGTACATATCCTGCGCGCGGCGCTTCATCAGTTTCACCATCCGATCCGTTTCCACCGGCCCCGGATTCACGCCGACGACGCGGATATTGTCATCGAGGCTGACACCGCCCAGCGCGCGCGTAAACGCCATCAACGCGGCGTTTCCCGTCGAACCGGCGATATAGTTCGCATCCCAATTTTCGCCCGAGTTGCCGATATCGTTGATGATCACGCCACCACCCCGCGCCTGCATTTTCGAGAAATACGCGCGCGTGAGCTCCATATAGCCGAATACCTTCAGCTCGAAACCGCGACGGATCGCGGCCGGGTCCAAGGCATCCAAGGGGCCGGACGGAATGTCGCCGGCGTTGTTGATCAGGATATCGATATCGCCTACCGCTTCCGCCAACGTTGGCATCGCGCCTTCTTCACCCAGATTCATCGGATAGATGCTGACCGTGACACCATGTCGTGCCTGAATCGCCTCGGCGGCCGCGGACAACGCTTCCGCGTTACGGGCGGCCAGATGCAAATGACAGCCTTCGGCGGCAAAGGCCCAGGCCGTTGCCAGCCCGATGCCCTTGGATGCGCCAGTGATCAGAACGGTTTTACCGGATAGGTCGAGATTCATCGTCTTCAGTCTCACAAAAAAGTGTGGCGTGCCGAGTGGATCGGCAGCGCCCACGGGTGGCTGACGCACCCCACACGCTTCATGGCGGCGCGCTCATCCGGAAAAAGTCCCTGGCAGACCAGGATCATCGGCCTTGGCCGAGGTAAGCCGCGATGGCGATCGGTCGCGTCAAGACATGAACGACGCATTCGATACCGTTTGCAGATGCGGTACCGCGGCAATGAAGTCGACGAGATCGTCACCAAGCAGCACGACGTGATCGCTCGCCGCGAGTTGCGCGCCATCGGCGTCGGCCTTGACGATGGCATCGATGATTCGTTGATGCTCGTCGATCGTCGATGTCATCCGGCCCGGCTGATAAGTAACGAACCGTCGATAGGGCGCCACGCGCTTGCGCAGTGCGCGGGTCTGCTCCGCCACGTAGGCCGTGTTCGATGCCTCGTAAAGCTGATCGTGAAACACGGCGTTTATTTCGTAGAAGCGCGGCGAATCCTGCGTGCTCAATGCCTGCGTCAATTCGGCATGCGTCGCGATCATCGCGGCCTTCTGCGCCGGCGTCGCGCGCCGCGCGGCAAAGCGTGCACACAAGCCTTCCAATGCCGCCATGACCTCGAACATCTCGGTGAGCATGGGCAGTGACAGCGTCGCCACGGTCACGCCCTGACGGCCGCGCATCTCGACGAGCCCAAGCGCTTCCAGCGCCTTGAACGCTTCGCGAACCGGCGTGCGCGAGGCGCCGAACTGCGCGGAGATCTCGGCCTCATCGAGCCGCGCGCCGGGGATCAGCGCACCACTGAAAATCTGATTTTCCAGCGCTTTTTGAATCGTCTCCGCCAAGGTCGCCGGCTTTTCCAGCGGCGCCGAGGTGTCCGGCACGGGCGTTATATTTTCCATCGTCGTGTGCTTCATCTTGCTTACCTGCAAAGGCTAAAACGGTCTATCGCCGGCCACCGTCGTGCGATGCATGACCCGGCGATATTTCTCATCATCGTACGGCGTTGCGCAATGCATCGTCGAACGGTTGTCCCAAATCAATAAATCGCCCGGTTGCCAGACATGGCGATAGGTAAATCGCGGATCGATCGCATGGGCGTTCAGCTCCGCCAGCAATGCATCGCCCTCCTCGGCCATTCCCTCGATGCCGCGCACGACATCTTGCCCTACGTACAGCGACAGTCGCCCTGTTTCGGGATGGGTGCGCACCAGCGGATGGCTGATGTCCGGCACCGCCTCGCGTTGCGCATCCGATAACGGCGTGCGATCGGCAAAGGCTTTTCCATAATAAGTCGCGTAGGAATGCACGCCTTTCAGCGAACGAATCCGCTTTTGCGTCTCGCCATCCAGCGCTTCATAGGCCGCATGCATCGATGCGAATAACGTGTCCGCCCCTTCCGGGGGCGTCTCCAAGGCGTACAGCAGCGAGCCCAGACAAGGCTCCGCTTTATACGAAAGATCGGAGTGCCAGTTCCAGCCTTCCTTGTGATTGCCGATCGGCTTGCCGCCATCCACGACGTTCGACAGGACATACACCTCGGGGAAATCCGGCTTCAGGAACTGCTTTAGCACATGCGTCAACAGCGGGCCAAAACGACGCGAGAAACCGACGTGATCGGCTTCCGTCAATGTCTGCCCGCGAAACAGCAGCAGCGCGTGCGTATTCAAGGCATGGCGGATCAAGGCAAAATCCGCATCGCCAACCGGTTCCCGCAAATCGATACCGCCGACTTCCATGCCGATGAACGGCGTGATGGTACGCAATTCCATTCGCTGCTGCTCCTTGGTTTATCGTCGTCGCCTGCTCTCGACATCCCCATTCTCACGCGGCGCGATCACCCGCCATCGATCCCGCTGCCCACCCTCGCCGCCCTGCCTTTTTCCGCGATGCATTTCAGTCCCGATAGCTTGGATCGATCTTGTCGAGCATCCGGATAAAAGCCGGCCATTCGCGCATCCCGGCCGGCAGGATATCGCCGGACTGCTCGTTGAATTGCCGCGACGCCAACGCCGTGATCTCAGGCGACGGCAAGACCACGCAAGCGCCGCCACCCGCCGCGGCTTGTACTGCCAGCTGGATGCGTGCGGCACGTTCGAAGTGATGCATCAACACGAACGCCTCCGGCACCGTTCGACCCACCGTCAAGACGCCGTGATTGCGGAGAACCAGCGTGTGATGGGTGCCGAGATCACGCACCAGGCGCTCACGCTCGCCCAATTCGAGCGCCACGCCCTCGTAATCGTGATAACCGGTATGTCCCTGATAACGCATCGCGAACTGACTGTACGGCTCAAGTCCTTTTTCCAAGGCCGACACGGCGGTAGCCGCCTCGGAGTGCGTATGCAAGACACAGTGCGCATCCGCGCGACCGGCATGGATCGCGCTATGAATGACGAAACCGGCCCGGTTCACCGGATGATCGCTCGGCTCGACCTTATTGCCGTCGTGATCGATCTTGACGAAGCAGGACGCATTGATTTCCGAGAAAAACAATCCGTAGGGATTGATCAGGAAATGGCCGGGCTCGTCGGGCAGGCGCACCGAAATATGGTTGTAGATCAGATCGTCAAGTCCGTAATGCGCCACCAGGCGGTAACAGGCCGCCAGTTCCACGCGAAGTGCCTTTTCTCTTTCGTCCATCGCCTTTCTCTGCCAAGAGGTTCATTCGAGTTGCGCCGCCGCACGGATCGGAACGCGTCGTCGCGACGCTACTGCCACCACACGAGCCGCTTATCGATTGCGGCGATCGCGCCATACAGGATCATGCTGGCCAGCGACGCGCTCACGACCGCCACCCAGACGCCTAAATAGTCGACCTGTTGCGTCGATTCGAAAATGATCCGTCCGATGCCTTGATAGGCGCCGAGCATTTCGCTAACGATCGCGATCACCATACTGCGCGGCAGGGCGACCCGCAGACCCGTCACGATCGACGGCAGCGCCGCCGGCAATTGCAGCCGTCGCAAGATCGACAGACGCGACGCGCCGAAGCTGCGCATCAAGCCGATTGCCGCGGGCTCGGCCCGTTTCAAACCATGCAAGGCGTTGACGAGGACCACGAAGCCCGTCGACAACGCAACCAGCGCGACCTTCGACGCGGAACCCATGCCGAACCAGATCAACGTCAATGGCACATAGCCGACGATCGGCACCGAATTCACGGCCACCAGCACCGGCATCACGATCCGTTCCAGCGCTTTCGACGAATGCAGCACCACGCCAAGCAATACGCCGATCAGGCCGCCCAAGACAAACCCGCCGAGCGACTCGCCCACCGTTGCAAACAAGGCGGTCCGCAGCAGCGATCCATCCTGTCCCATCCGTTCCGCAACCGCGGTCAAGTGCGGCAACACGAAAGGGGGAATCTTGAACAGTCGAATCGCGCCCTCCCACAGTACGACGATGATCAGGAGCGTTAGCAGGACCGGCCACACGGCATCCAAGCGCCGCAGTGCGCTGCGGAGCGTCGAGCCGGCTTCCGCGCGCGGCGTGATTGCCGACGCATCGGGCGTCAGGGCCCGTGTCTCGTTGGAGGAATTGCTCATATCGACGAATGCCACCAGACCACCCTCCGTTCAACGGCCGAAATCAAGCCATATAAGCCGCTTCCCATGACGCCGCAGGCAACGATCGTCGTCCACAGACGTACCATGTCCTCGGTGTACATCGACTGCAATAACATCACGCCCAAACCGACCGTCTCGCCAAACCATTCGCCGACGATCGAGCCGATCAGGCTGAGGGCAATCGCCACGCGCAGGCCGACCATGATTTGCGGCAGGGCGCTAGGCAACGCCAATTTCATAAAGAGCGTCAATCGGCTTGCACCGAAGGAGCGCATCAGATCGATCTGCGACGGATCCACCGCGCGCAGTCCGCGCAGCGTATTTACCGTCACCGGGAAGAAGGATAGGAACAGCGCCATGACCACCTTTGCAAGCAAGGTGTTGCCGAACCAGATCACGACCAGGGCACCAAAGGCCACCACTGGCATCGTTTGCGAGACGACGAAGATCGGAAACACCGACCGTTCCAATGTGCGCACATAGGCGAACGTCACGCCGAACAGCGCACCCAGAATCGTGCCGCCGACAAAACCCAGAACGGTTTCGAGCAACGTTCGACCGAAACTGGCCAACAAGGCATCGTGAATCGACCATGCATCCACGGCCACCGCGGAGAGCGCCGGGAGATAGCGCGGGGACACATGGAATAGCAGCGTACCAAACTGCCAGGCGAACGCCAGCGCGATCACCGTGAGGCAGGTGGTTGCCGCTTGCGAACGCAGCCAGGCCGGCGCCTTCGGATAAGACATGGCGGACGATGCCATTGGGGATACCTCTCTCAAGCGCGATTGGCGGCAAACGACTTCATGCTTTCTTCCTCGATCACGTCGAGCAAGCGTTTCTTGATTGCGATGAAGGTCGGATCGGTGACCAGTGACGGATCGCGTGGTCGCGGCAGATCGATTACTTCCTCGCACTTGATCGTGCCGGGGCGCGACGTCATCACCACGACCCGATCACCGAGAAAAATCGCTTCATCGATATCGTGCGTGATGAACAGCACGGTGCGTCGACGCTTCGCCCAAATATTGAGAAGCCAGTGCTGCATCTTCGTACGCGTCAACGCATCGAGTGCACCGAAAGGCTCGTCCAGCAGCATCAGATCGCGTTCGAAGAGGAAGGTCCGCATCAACGCGACGCGTTGGCGCATACCGCCCGACAGCTGTTGCGGATAATGTTTCTCGAAACCGCTCAAGCCGAACTCGGGGAACATTGCTTCGGCGCGCCGGCGCGCTTCGCTGCGAGACATGCCCTCCACTTCGAGGGCCAGAATCGCGTTGTCCAGCACCGTTCGCCAGGGGAATAGCAGATCGCGTTGCGGCATGAACGCGACCTTACCCAACAACTTGCCATCGGGCTGGGGCACATTGTCGAACAGCACCGCCCCGTCGTCGTCGGGCGGCAGCAGGCCGGCGATCATATTGAACAGGGTCGACTTGCCGCAGCCGGAAGGCCCGACGAGCGTCACGAACTCGCCGCGGCGAATCCGTAAGTCGACATTGCGCACGGCCACCGTTTCCTGGGCGCCGTTGCCGAATCGCTTCCAGACGTTGACCAGCTCGAGTTGCGGCACCGATTGTCCGGGCACGGCGGCGGACGTCGACGCACCGGCGGCGCTTGCGGTATAGGCGGATGTATGGGCCGAAAGGCCAGCGGGCGTGTCAGACCGATAAGGCGCGGCCGTATCGAGAGCGAGATCGTTCAAGCAAATGCCCCTATGGGTTTTGGACGAAAGCGAATCACAGCGATTTGTCTGCGGCCGGGACCTGCTGCCAGAGCGTCGGGTCGAATGCCTTGTTCAAATCGACAGGTGCTTTCAGGGCCTTGTAGGTCAGCAGCCGCTGCTGGATCGTATCGACCACGCTCATATCGACCTCACCGATGCCGCTCTTGCCATCCTTGCCGCCCAACGCGAGCGTCGCGTACTGGTCGAGCATCGCTTCCTGGTGCGGTCGCTTGAGGCCGGGCGACTGCGCCATGACGATATCGATCGCTTCCTTACGATGCGCGAAGGCGTAAGCCCATCCCTTCAACGTGGCATCGAGAAACGCCTGCGACTCCTTGCGATGCTCCTTCAGGTAGGTCTCCGAGACGACGATCGAATCCGCCACCGCCGTTACACCGTAATCGGACGGCTTGAACACGGTGAGATCGTTGATACCGTCTTCTTGCAGCGTCACGAATTCGTTATATCGCGTGGCTGTGGCGACATCGAAATCACCGTTGATAAACGGCGACATCGACGCTGCCTGCGGCACCATCGTCAGATCCGAAGCCGTCAACTTCTGCGTGGCGAGCATGGCATAGAGCGTGTATTGCGCGCCGGTAAACCAGGTGGAAACCTTCTTGCCCTTGAAGTCCGCCAGGGTCTTGATCCCCGACTTCGCGCGCACCACGAAAACGTGGGGGCTTTGCTGGAGCATCATGCCGATCACGACCAAGGGCAGCCCTTTTTCGCGGGCGAACATCTGTGCATCGGCGCCGCCGCCTACACCGAAGGTATCGGCGTTCGATCCCACCAATGTTTCCACATTGATATTGGGACCGCCGGGATTGATCGTGACGTCGAGGCCTGCGTCCTTATAGAAGCCCTTGGCCTTTGCAACGTAGTAGCCCGCGAACTGCGCCTGCGGTAGCCAGCGCAAACGCACCGACACTTTATCTTCCGCATGGACTACCGCGGACTGCGCCGCGCATACCAAAAAGGCCCCTGCAACCAGCATACCGCGGACAATCGACGACCTGATCATTGCTTTTCCCCGTTTTAGATATACTAAAACTGCTTAAAGCAATATACGGGCCATGCGAAATTCGATTTTTGACTTTTTTGGCGCCTCGTTCTGGTGCGACTGCGCCTCGGCCGCGCGCACCACGGCGGCGATCGGCGCCGTGTTTTGGTGCGCAGCGTCGGGGCTGCATTACAATTCGCGCTGATGCGCGTCTGGCGCCTTGCCAGACTGCGATGGCGCGGCCATGAAATGGGCCGCGCGGCGGACGTGCGATTGGCGCGCGTCTTACCTACCCGTCGAGCGAATGCCCATGGACTCTCTCCCGAACGAAACGAAGCCTGCCAGTACGGCTGGCGCCACACGCCATGACGTTTTGCCGAACGATCAAGACAGCGTGTCCTTGACGCTGGACGCGGTTCAGGCACTCGCCGAGCGAGTCTTGACCACCAACGGCATGAGCACCTCGCAGGCGGCCGCCATGGCCCGCACGCTGGTGGCGGGTCAACGTGATGACTGCCAGTCTCACGGTCTCTATCGCCTGTTCGCCGTCGCCCATACACTGCGTCACGGCGCCGTACGTGGCGACGCGCTGCCCTCGGTGGAGGACGCGACTGCGGCGCTCGTGCGCGTGGATGCCGGCTTCGGCTTCTCGCCGCTGGCCTTTGAGCAGGGACTGCCCCTGTTGATCGAGAAAGCGCGCCGCACGGGTATCGCGGCGATGGCGATCCACAATTGCTACCATGTGTCGGCGCTATGGCCGGAAGTCGAAGCGCTCGCCGCTGCCGGTCTCGCCGGATTGTCGATGACGCCGGCACACGATTGGGTAGCGCCGGCTGGCGGGACACGCCCGGTCTTCGGCACGAACCCCATCGCCTTTGCCTGGCCGCGACCCGGACCGTTTCCGTATGTGTTCGATTTCGCCACGTCGGCGATCGCGCGGGGTGACATCGAACTGCACCGTCAGGCGGGCAAGAAAATCCCGCTCGACTGGGCGATCGATGCACAGGGTCGCCCGACCGACGATCCCGCTGCGGCCCTGGAGGGTGCGATGCAGACCTTCGGCGGCCATAAAGGCTCGGCCTTGGCGACGATGATCGAATTATTGGCTGGGCCGTTGATGGGCGAGTTGACGTCGATCGAATCGGCGAAACGCGACGGCGGCGTCGGCGCCGTGCCCTGTCATGGCGAGTTAATCCTGGCGTTCGACCCCACGGTATTCAGTGGGGCGTCGCGCGAGGCCGGCGATGCGTATGCCGAAACGATGTTCGCGCGCATCACGGATCAGGGGGCGAGATTACCGTCGCAACGACGATTCGCAGCCCGTGAGCGCGCCATCGCCGAGGGCGTCGTGCATATGTCACGGGCGCGATACGAGGCGGTTCTGGGACTGCTGCCGCCGGGCACCTCGTCCGCTCCGGAAGATGCTAGCGCCACCTGACTGCAACCGGGTCCGGCAGCCAGGAAAACACCGCTTGCTGGATCGGCCAGGGTAGTCCCTCGAGCAACACATCGCTCGCGTCGTCGTCGACCTCGATACACCACCGATCGCCGTCGGCGAGCAAGCGTCCAGGGCGCCGCAAGTAGAGCGCGCGAATGTCGCCGACACCGCAATGGTGCAAGCCGGGCAGCCGGTTCGGTAACGCCGCAAGCCATGCATCGATTTTCGCCCTACGCCACGGTGCCAAGTTCGGCGCGTCAACGACTGTATCGAGCGGCAAGCCACAGAGGACCTTGTTCAACGGCATTCGCCATTCCTGCCACTGCGGATCACCCCACACCAGATAGTCCAACGCCATGGCCGCGCTTTGTCGCCGTTGCGCGGCGGTCTCCGTCATGCGCTGCCCCGCGACCTCGGGCCCTGCTGCGACCTCGGGCCCTGCAGGGGTCTCAGGCCCTGTCGCGACTTCCAGGGACGCCGCGACATCACGCGCTCCCGCGTTCTCGAGTTCGGCTCGGCACTTGCCTGACGTTGGACTTTGCTGATCCGGCGCCCCCTCCTCGACAGCATGCGCAAGGGGTAGCGCGTCGATCGTTGCCAGCAATGCGGGGATAAGCGGCCACAAGCACACGAGGCCCGCATTAGTCAGTCCGATCGACTCACCGGTTCGTCGATGCGGGTCCGCACGACCGCCCTCTCGATCGCGTGGCGTACGCGATCGGGAGGACAGACTCGGTGCCGCATCCAGCAAACGGTCCACCCGCTCGGCTCCGTCCGTACCAAGAAGGCGCCTCAGTCGCATGTGCTGAGATGGGTCGTCTCGCACCGAACGAAGCAAATCGACGATGGGCGACGTCGGCTGAAGCAGCTGCGCTTCGAACCAGTCGATGGGGGGATTGCCGCCCCAGGGTGGCGCCCCCCGCCGCGTCGCGCCGTTTAATTCGGCCGATACCCACGCGAGTGCCGCACCGCCTCGGCAGGCCGCACCAACGCGGCGGGCAAGCGACACGCCGACCAAGCGCCGCAGCCGTCCGTTGGCGGTTTCGGCCAAGACTAGCCCCGACAAAGCATCGGATAGCGCACGCCCGCGTTGCGCAAGTTGGGCCACGAGCCAATCGGATGGGGATCGATCGCGCCAGGGCGGAAGACCTGGAAAATAGCCACGCACGAGGAAATGCGCGAATTCGGTCAAATCACTGCCCGACGACTGCGGTAGGTCTTGCCCAGTAAGCGGTCCCTCCTCCGGTGTCGGGATCCGTGCACCGGCAAGATCGTTGCCGCGGGGGCCGAGACGATTGTCGATGACGCGAACGACGAAGGCTTGTGTACGCAAAGCCGACAGAGCACGCCCCGAAAGCTCGGTCTTCCAAGCAATTCGGCGTAGCACGCCGAGGTCCATCGCGATATGAATGCCCACGCCGTCGCGGTGATCGCGCGCCAAACGTCGAAATGTCTCTTCCACCTCGTGCTGCAGATGCCCTTGCAGAATCGCACCGCAGCTGGCGAAGACCTCGCGCTCCAACCCGGCACCGATGTGCAAGACCATTTTTACTTTGATCATCGTCGATGCCCCCTTTACCGGCCGTCACGCGCGCCCGCACTCATGTCCGGCTCAAGTGGTTGCCACATGGAATATCCATCGCTTCCACGCGTTCGCGGCCTCGTTGACACCTTTGTCCTTGACGCCGCGAATATGGAGCATCCCGATTCCTCTGAGCGGCGCGACGAATCTCGCCAGCCCTAGGGTTTCGAGGACCGCAACGGAAAGCGTGCCCGATTGCCCGCGCGTGCCTTCGTCGCCTGCCCACCATGCTGCAAACCGCTGGACGAACGTCTCGAATCGCGACTTCTTCAACCAATAGACTTCGAAGCGAAGATGCGCTGGCACCAGGCGTCTCAACAGGCGGTCGATTTTGCGCATCCACGACGCCAGCGTCGGCCCCTCCCGCGTTTCCGGCAAGGGGAATACAAACGCCACCCTGCCTGCGGAAGCCGCCCGCTCTTCATAGACACCCGGAACACTCATGGACAAGGCCAGCCCGTTGCCGTTCCATACCGCACCCGACCCAGGGCGAAAACCGACCGTCGCCACGCCTCGCGCATCGATGTCACGGATCACGCCGGCAACGTGCGAGTTCGCACCATTATTACTTTCGAAAGGCGGATGCACGTGAATCGGCCGGTCCTGTTTCGCCCATGGAAAGACCGCGTTCAGTGCAACCTTGCCCGTCCATCCGGCCGTGCCCTCCTTGCTGATCGACTCGATATCGAATAAAGCGGAATCGACGATATGCGACCTCAGCTGGACAGTCGGCGAGGGGAACGCGGCGCGCCACGAGTCGCCTGCTCCAGAAAGCGCGAGCGTCAGTTCGGCCCGGCCGGCCGTGACGGTCACCTTCTCGACAACGGCCGGCAAAAGAGCCGACTTGTCCGCGGCCATGACCGAGACGATGGCCCCCGGTTCCCAATCGCGCGCATCGCCGGCGGCATAATGCACGGTCAGGATGCCGTCGGCCGTTGGCGTCCCCGCCGGGAATTGCATGTCGGTGTTTTGCCCCGCCGGCGCCGTTCGCGGAATCATCTGCGAAATATCGAGCATGTAAAACGGCGCCGCGGACTGCGTTTCGCCCTCATGCAATGCCGAACGATATAAACCGAGGGCAAATGCAATCTCTTTTTGCAGGGCGGGAAACGGTCCGATCGCGGTCATTCTGTCGCGACCGATCGTCGCGACATCCTTGACGAAGCGTTCGCTCTGCTCGACCGCGGCCGCCCGATACAGGCCAAACGTGCTGCGCGTTGCGACGTTCGGCATAACGCCGAAATAACGCAGAAGATGCGCTTGCACGGCGCCGCGATCATAGACACGGGGATCCAGATCGACAGCGTCCGGCTGGAAGTCCGGCTCACCGAATAGGGCGAGCGCATCCCGCTTCGACTCAAGACCTTCGAGCCAGGGCTCTTTTCGCGTGGCGATTCCCGCGTGAAATTTCAAGCTATCCAACCGCGTACACATCTGGTCGAGATAGGTATCGAATGCCGACAGAAATTGCCAGGTGGTATCGACGACGCGTTCCGCATCGCTCTTATCGAGCAAGCCGAACGAGGGCGGCAAGCGTTCCCACGCCCACTTGCGCGTCACAACATTGCGATAGTTACCCGTCGGCATCTTCCATTGTTCGACGGTATCCGGCTTGGGGAGGCGCAACGCCAAGATCGCGCGCACGATCTCATCGCGGTCGATGTCTGGCGTCAGCGGATCGGCGACGACGGTAATACCATGCCAGGTAAAAGATTTTCCGTTGGCGGTGAATGTACTGTCCACCGTCCCCGTGCCGCCGGCCGACGCTGCATAGAGCATGAAGGATTCGTCTTCTTCCGCTACCGGCCGAACCGGTCCGTGAAGCGCGAGCTGGGACACATCGTCTACGCCGCCGATGGTTTTGATATCTCGTAATACCGTTTTCGGATCTTTTTCAAATTCTCGGCGCCCCTTACGAAGATCCAAAGGAGGCAAGGTGTCGATATAGCCGTTACGCGGCTTCGGCCCCTGCAATACCGACGGCAGCGACGCAGTCGACGCGATGTCGACATGGCGGCTGGCGCGGGGTGAGACCCAATTGTCCAGAATGTCGTATATTTTCGCGAAGACGCCAACGACGTCCATGCGCCTATCGGCGAGTTTGACCGTCACGCGGACATCGACGTCTGCGAGACCGCAGACGCGCACTGTCGGGGTGCGTGCCCCCAGGCCACGATGCCGACCGAGGAGCGCTGCAATGCGGTCCTTTATCATATTTTTTTCGACATCACGCGCCGCGTAGGGCGGAAAACGCTCCGGCGTCACCGACACCGTCAATCGGTCCTCGTTCTCGCCGCGCGCGATCGCAACGTTTCGATATAAAAAGCAGTCGCTGTCCGCATAGCGCCCAACTTCGTCCAGGATCAACCGACGATAGTCGTTCTCGCTGACGGGCGATGTCGTCAACGCCGTCTCCGGGGATAGGCTCGCCACGTCCGCGATAGGGACCGATCGACCGCCGGGCTGCTGGATGTCGTCCAATGGATGTAGGTGCCGATACCCTACGTCCGAGACACCATACGTCAATGCTTGAAGCATGGCGATACCGGCGTCACTGTCACCGTGGTGACGCCACGTTTCGTCCGCCCGCTCGTCAAGCGTCGTTCGAACGTGCTCCCATAGCGTATCGAATTGAATCGCCGACAGCGCTTCTTCAATGTTTTCCATCACTCCCCCTTTGCCAATTCTGAAAATTCGCTCAGCTTCAGCAAGCCGTTATGAACCGCGTTCGCGCCCAAGATCACGCGGATATTCCGTATTTCAGGACGACCCGACATAAAGTTGTAAACGGCCTCTTTTAATGCCGCTTCGCTCCAGGGATCGAAACGCCATAAGGACCATGCCCATTCGGTAAATGCCCGACGAATGGCCTTTTCGCCCCGACCTTGATCCGCGCCCTCCCGCCAATCGAATCTCACGCGGCAATCGGTCCAGTTCGCGTCGAAGATCGTCTGCGTGTTGGTATGTACCGAGGTGGTTTCGCGCAGAAACGCATCGACATTCCGGCGATCTCGTTCCGATAGGGTGTACTCGCCGTGTACGTCCGGCTCCTTGCGCAAAACCCATATCGTCAGCGCACTGCCAGCGCGAGGATCGCCTTCTCTTTCACTTGCCATGAGCCGTATCCGATTTTCCGGAAACGCATACGCAAAGCCCTTTCGGAGATCGTCGCCATTCAGAAAGCGTTGCCGCGTCCGGATTCGGAAAGCCGGGGCGTCTTCATGAGACGACGCAACAGCGAGCGGTGCTGCTTCCTCGCCTTTCGGCTCGGGCTGCGATGTCGAAAAACGCATCGCATCGCGATAGAAGCGATCTTCCTTCTCGTTCAGGAGCGCCGCATACCGTTGATCGAGGGTATTCACCAGGTTCCAAAAGGACAATAAGAAAACCTCGTAAGGGCGCAGCTTTTTCGATGGATCGCTCAATTTCGCGGCCAGTGCCCTGGCGCTTTCCACGGTAAGGGCTTCCCCGGCGGCATGATCGAATGCCGCCTTGCGCCAATTACCGGCTGCGATCTTGCCGAAGGCAATGTTGCCAACGATGCGATCCCAATCGAACAGAAATTTCTCGAGGGGCGATAATGCCGATCCGGCCTCGTCCGCCGTATTGGCTTCGGCCAAGCCTGTGCCGTCGTATTCCATTCACACCTCTCTTTATTACGTATTCCTAAGGAATAATCAGTGTTCCGTATTCGCCTGCCGCACCGTCTGACCAACAATGCTACACGCCAACTTTCATCGCCATCTTCTTCACGACATCGTGTCCCGCCACCCGGTAGACAACGCCGATATGCAAAGCGTGAATGTCCTGCGCGTCCTGAACCACGGCAATATCTTCGACGACCACTCTCGGCTCGTTCCGCATGACCGCATCGGCAACAATCGCCTTGATCTCGGCCTGCAAGTCTTCGGTCAAATTCTTGAACAGAATCGAAAGCCAATCGCAGCCGAACAAGGGCCGCATGATCCGCTCTCCCGGCAAGACCTGCATCATGTGTTTCAAGTCCTGCTCGACATTCAACAAGTCCGTTTGCGACATCACCGGACCTTCGGGTTTGAATTCAACCGGGAACTGCCACCCTCGTTCGCCGCGACTCAGCTTTTCGATCTCTGCCATCCTGCCTCTCCTGATACCCTGTTCTAACGTGGAATGCCTGCGCTGCCCTGTGGGCGATATCACGAATCGTGCTGCTTCAGATCGATCGCCTTGCCGACGATCGCGACATGGCTGGCGCCCTTTACCGTCACCTTGTCCGACGCGTCGATCGTGACGGTCGCGCCGCTGGCGTCGACACCGTCTTTGCCAATATGCAGCCGACTGCGGTGATCGTCGGTTTCGCTATCGCGTCCGGCCGTGCCCACGTGCAATACGCTGTCCCGTGACTCGATACGGACATGCGCATCGGCAAAATTGACTCCCAAGAACCGCTTCGTCTCGTCGTCCACCTCGATCCAGCCGCGCCAGGCTTGCCGATCGGTCTTCGCGTCGTCCGGCATCGGCGCCATGTTGACGGGATTGTGCGTGGCGCCCAGAACCACCGGGTATCGAGGATCGTCATCGATAAACGCGACCAATACTTCGTCTTTCGGCTTAGGGTATAGATGGAATCCGCTTCCGGCACTCGCAAACGGCTTGGCAAAGCGCGCCCAAATCGTCTGCTCTCCCAGCTCGGGCAGCCTGATCCGAATGCGATCGGCTTGCGTTTCGTCTTCTTCGTAGTCGGCGACCACCGCGACAGTGAGCGCCGACGCACGCGGCAACGCTGCCGCGTCGATTGCCAAGGGATCGTCGAGACCGGTTGTCACCGTGGTTGTAAAATGCGGCGGATCCCACCGATGACGGATGCCGCACATCAAGGCAAGACCGCTTGCACGCGTGCCCAAGCCACCCAGTTCGACGATATCGCCTAAACGATAACGCAGCGTCTGCACATCAGCTCTGAGCGTCAGCCGCGTAGTCACCGCGGCCGCGTGCTGCATCAAAAAGCGACCGTCGAGCTTAGGCTGCATTTCACCGTCCACCAGCGAGACGGCGTCGTAAAATTGCCATGTCTCGTTCGTGAGCGAGCGGATGCGACGTGGATCGAGGCCGCCACTGCCGATCTGCGCCGGGTTGGCAAGCACCGTCGGGGAGACATTTTGCTGAGCGATGTCCCAGTGTCGCCCTTCCATCTGGGCCGATATCGTGCTGTTATCGCACTGCCATTCAACCTGTTCGAGAACGGGGAGGTCGGGTACATCCGCCGTGGGATGGATCTTGTGAACCCTAGCCCCTGACAGGGACGGCAATACGCAGTCCACCTTGTCCATATGTGGCAAGAGCCATATGCCGGAAGCGCGCAGCCGCCGACGTAGCCAGTACCAGTGACTACACCGCCATTGAATCAATTGCTCATGATCCGGGCCCTTGATATCGTTCTTGCCGAGCGTCACGTATTTTTCAAGCAACTCGGTCAAAACCGATTTGTCGCTTCTTTTCTGATAGATGTCGCTGACTAACGGTCCGTCCAGCTTCCGCAAGGCGTGTTCGGCGCGGACCATCAGAACCGGGTTCGACTGATCCTTATCCCAGACGATACGTTGTGACGTGACGATCCCTGCGAAAAGCGTCTGTGTACGCTCCGCCGTGGGCATCGGCATGCTCAGCGCGATTTTGGTTCCGGGAACAAACGACGCCACGTCGCGGTCGAACATATCCCATTTCATCGGTGACGTATCTTTGCGCTTGAGGGTCATGCGCAAACTGGGAATGCCGTTGACCTGCTGCACAACCTCGAAATCCGTAACGCGCATGTACTGCAACGCCTTGGTATCGAGTTCGATCGCGGGAATGACACCTAAGAATGGCGAGTACTTTGGCGCACCCATCACGATGCTCCCGGTTCGGTCGGCCACACGAGCGTTTTGCCCGGATTGATGTCATCCAAATGATCCAGGTTGTTTTTCCGCGCCAACGCCAGGTAGTCGACAGCCGGCTTCTCCGCCATCGCGCCATCCACCGCGGCAAACTGCGCGGCGGCCACCAAGGCCAACGACGTCCCCTCGGGTACGATCACGCGCGGCGAAGGCCGCTTGTTGAGGCCCAGTTTTGCACGATGCATCTTAGGATCGCTGTCTTCCAGCACGCCCAGCGTCACATACGCGCGCATCGGCGACCCATTGCGTCCGAAGAGGTTATAGCGCACGGACATCCGCTGCATACGCCCGGCAAAGTAACCGTTTCCATGCCAACTGAAACTCCCCCAGCGGATTTTCAAATACCGGGTTTGGCGGCTCGTACCGTCGACGACGCCACACAATGTCCGAAGGCGTGACAGTTGTTGATCAACCGGTTCACTATGAGTCGGCAAGTTGCTGTCGAATATCAGTTGCACCTCGAGTGTACCGGGCGCGACCGCGACGAAATCGTTCGAGATCGCCTCGTAATTCAAGCCGTCCTGTTGCTCGTATCGCGCGCCGTACTCGAGCGTCAACTCCTCGGGGTTATACATCGCCTCCACACTCCCCACTTCCTGGGTCAGTGCGATGTCCTTGTAGGCGGTAATTGTCAGCTTGCTGAGTTTCCCGCGAATCTTATCGCTAAAGTTCACCATTACCTCCATTTCCCAGTCGACGACTCGCCGAGCCGCTGTAACACTTCATGGACGATTTCGTCGATCATCTGCGCCTTCTCTCGCTGGGCATGCCGATTGTCGATACGGCTCGGCGAGTGCGCTATTTCGCCGATTGGCCGTCCGTCGATGCGGGCTTCGATGACCAGTTCGTGAATTTCATTCATGCCTTGATCCCCAGAAAGTGCATCTCTCGATAAGCCAGCTCCAAGGAGTTCACAAGCACCGAGGAGCTGCTTGCATCGAGGTCGCCGGTGCGCCAGCCCACCGGAATCGCATTAATGAAGGTCCACGTGCTGATCGGCAGACTCTGATGATTCAATAGCGATACGACCACGTCGCAGGGATGCGTTTGGAAGCGGCTCATCGCATCGGCAAACGCCATCGTCAGCGGCGACAAGGTCATCACCCCGCGCTCCAGTACCAAATTGCCGTGCGTGACGCGCTCGGGCAGAAAGACCGTGGCGACGTTGTCGCCTCCTTGACGAAAGCTACTGGTCTGAACCTGACGTTGTAGTCCGGAAACCCGTTGGAAGCGGAAATCAAGCGGACTCGGCACCAGGCGCAGCGCGGATCCGAGAACACCCGATATGCCCGTTCCCTCGGGCCTGAAGAAACAACCGACGACAAAGCGATAGCCGACTTCCGGCTCAAACAAACTTTCGCGATTCATTGCGTCGCTCCTTGCGTCGTTGCCGAAACGTCCGTGACGGCGATGTGCGATTCGCCCTGACGCATCGTCAAAGCCAGTTTCACGGCCGTCAATATCGGATGCAGCGTAAAGCTGACCGCCATGATCAACTTGCCCTGCGCAATATCCTCCGCGGTCATCGTGATGCCTTCGCCCACCTGCACGGAAAACGCCGCGTTGGCGGTGGCGCCGGCCAGGCCGCCCGCCCGCCAGATCTCGGTCAGGTAGGCGGTGACACGGGCCTCGCAGGTCCGCCATAGCAAGGCGTTGTTTACATCGAATACCATCGGGCGAAGCTGCGCCTGCAAGCCATTCTGGATGAAGGTGATAGTCCGTTTGGTCTGTATGTAGGCCGTCGGGCTCTTCGTGTCGCTGACCATGGTTCTCGCCCCCCATAGCAGGGCCCCACGACCCGGGAAGGTACGCACCGTATTGGCGCCCTTTTCCAACAGATCCGGGTGGCTCGTATGCGAAATCGGCCGGAGGACGGCCGGCAACCGCACGTTGGCGGGGGCCCCCCATACGCCGGAAGTCGCGTCGGTGCGCTGAATCGCTGCCGCGGCCGCGGCGGACGGCGCGACGGTACTTTCAAGGATCTTCCCGTCACTGACGGAACGTTCGATCAGATAAGGCCAATAGGCCGCGCCTGCGCTTTTCGCGCTTTCAGACAATTCCGCCGTGAACTTCGTGATCTCGCTGAATGCGTCGCCCGTGTTTTCCGGCAAGTCGATAAGGCAAAACAGGCGATTGGACGTCGCCGCGTCGGTCAGCAGCGTGGTCCAGTTACCCAAATACCCATATGTCTCAGGTGCCACGAGCAAGGTGGCTTCCGGCACGTCCCGCTCGACCTCGGCGAGACGGAAGGCCTTCTTCTGAAAGTTGACATGGAGATGCCTGCTTAACAGCACGTAGCAGACCTCTCCGCCATTCGAAAAAAACGACGACACGCTTTTTTGCCCGATCGCATCCCATTTGGCATTCGTTCCATCCATCCCCGCCGCGATCTCGGCGAACGATCTTCCCTTGAGGACGACATTCTTCTCGGACAATCCGTGGTTTTCGATGACGAATACCGGCATGGCGGTACGCACGGCCTCGTCGTCGGGCGGCAATATCGTGCTGTCTATGGTTACAAGTGATCGTTTCATTTCCCTATTTAATCCGTAGTCCTATTTATGTAAATGGCCTTTCTCTTGACCGACTAGAGACGGGGTCAGGAAATAGGGACGGTACCTTCGACCGCGCGCTGCGGACGTGCCATCGTGGTCATGCCGACACGCGGGGAATCCGTCGCACGCTCGCCGCCGCCCTCGGTTGCCACGTTTTCCGCAAATGTAGCAAGGACCGGAGGGCCGCGATAGCTAGACCTTCCGGCCTAGCCAGCGTGCGTGCAAGTGTGCGAAGTCGATGATGGCCGTCCTATCGCGTCGGGCGAGCCGCAACAAGATAGACCGAAGGGTATAGCGTCAGCACATACCCGGTTCGCAAAGTCGCATAACCGACGCCCCTGCTTTTCGCCTAGGATGCGGAGGTGTCGCCAGGAATACCGGTCAGGACCGATTCAAACGCGGCGACAAAAGCGCGCGACGTCAATGACAAGGGTTGATTGCCAGGATGGACTACATGAAGGGAAAGGGGAATCGACGGGGCGATTGGCCGCACGACGATACCGTCCATCAGCGCCGGATCGACGCAGAAGGCATCCACCAACGCCACGCCGAGACCGCGCCGCACCATCGACAAGGCGCTGACCGGGGACCGGACTTCGATGTGCGGCTGAGGCGCGCCGCCCTTCCAGAAAGCCGCCAGCCGGTCGTTGAACGGAGTATTCAGCGCATAGCCGATCAAGCGGCACTCGGCCAGCATCTCCGCGGTAACCGGCTCGCCGAGCGCGCTTCCGGTGCGATCGGCCGCCGCGGCGCCGGTCTTGCCGGTAAGCCGCCCTGTCGGGCGCGGCTGCGCCAATCGATGGTCCGCGGGAATCGCGCAGACGATCTGTCCGCAGCGAATCTCGCGCGCGGCGATATTCGGATGCTGCAGGGGCACGGACAGGATGGCGATGTCGGCCTGGCCGGACAGCATGTAGGGCGCCAGGATATCCATGCTCATCGGTCGAAAACGGACGCGAACGTCCGGATGCGTCTCGGCGAGGCGCAGCAACGCCGCCGGCACCAGCCACTCCCCAAGACTGGGACTGGAGACGACTCGCAAGGTGCCAGTGCCTTCGAAGGCCAAACGGAAAGCGATATCGTTGACACGCGCCACGCCTTCCTGGATTCCGGCGACGCCGTCGAACAACACGCGTGCTTCAGCATTCGGATAAAGCCGGCTTTTCACTCGGTCGAACAGCGGAAAGCCCAGGCGCTGCTCGATTGCGCCCAGCGCACGGCTGACCACAGGCTGCGTCACGTGCAACAACCGTCCGGCTTCGCTCAGCGAGCCGGTCACCATCACCGCATGAAAAATTTCGATCTGCCGCAGCGTCAGCTGGCCCGGACGCGCGCGGGCAGCGAGTGTCGTTCCGGATCGGATCGCTCCGCCACCGGCCACGCGCGCGCCGGCGGACGTCGGACCCTCGCGCGACGGATCGACGGTGTGACTGTCCGCGGCCGCTTTACGCGTCAGTGACGCGCCGAGGGTCGATCCGCCCCCTGTCTTGTCCTTACTTTTCACCTATTCGCACCAGGAAAATACACCATGTCCCGACTTTTTCGCGTCGCTGCCGCCCAAATGGGCCCTATCCATTTGCAAGACAGCCGGGAGCAGACGTTGAACCGCATGATCGCGCTGCTGGAGACATCCGCCGCGCAAGGTGCCCAGTTCGTCGTGTTTCCCGAGCTGGCATTCACGACCTTCTTCCCACGCTGGCTCCTCGAGCAGGACAAGGTCGACCGCTATTTCGAACCTGCCATGCCCAATCCACAAGTCGCCGCTCTATTCGAGCGCGCAAAGGCGCTGCGGATCGGCTTTTACGTCGGCTATGCCGAACTGACGCCGGACGGCCATCACTATAACAGTGCCATCACGGTCGGCCCGGACGGTGAAATTCTGGGCCACTACCGCAAGGTGCACTTGCCGGGCTCGGTCGAACCGCGCATCGGGGAACCGGTGCAGCAATTGGAAAAGCGCTATTTCGAGTACGGCAACCTCGGCTTCCAGGCCTTCTATGGTGCCGAGGAATGGAAGGCACCGATCATGGGCATGCTGATCTGCAACGATCGACGATGGCCGGAAGCGTGGCGCGAATACGGCTTGCAAGGCGTTGAATTGATGGTGATGGGCTATAACTCGGCGGCATACGATCCGAACGGCGGCACGGCCGAAGACGAGGCGTTGCGGACCTTCCACTCGATGGTTTCGACGCAGGCCAATGCGTATATGAACGCTACCTGGGCGATCAGCGTCGCCAAGGCCGGCGTCGAAGACGGCTTCGGGCTGATTGGCGCGTCCTGCATTGTCGACCCGAACGGCATAGTGGTTGCCCAGGCTAAAAGCCATGAAGACGAGGTTCTGGTCGCCGAAATCGATCTCGATGCCTGCCAACAGGGAAAGACCAAGATGTTCAATTTCGAGATGCACCGCCAGCCGCGACACTACCGTCGCATCGTCGACCAAGTGGGTGTCCAACTGCCACCGAAGGCATAGCGCGGACGCATACCCAGGGCATAAAAAAGCATAACAAGAGGTTAATTTGGCGCGGATATCATGGCGCCATGTCCTGATTACTTCGGTACGGCGCAAGACGGCCCGGTGACTTCAGTCACGCGCCGAAGCAAAACGGGACAAGTAAGCCGGTCGACCACGTCGCACTTCGCGTCAACGCGAAACAGCATATTTTTCCTATAAAAAGGGGTTAGTTCGATGACGTTTTTCCGTATGAATCGCGTGAGCGCGGGCCTGGCCGTCCTCTTTTCGTTGACGGCGCTGGGCGCACACGCGGAAGGCACGTTGAAGACCGGCGTGGATGCCAACTATGCACCGCACGCCATGCGCACGCTGGGCGGTGGCATTCAAGGCTTTAATATCGACTTGGGTAATGCCCTCGCCGCCCAACTGCACGAAAAAATCGAAGTCGACGGCACGGAATTCTCGGCCTTGATTCCCGGCCTGCTGTCCAAAAAATACGACTTCATCCTGGCACCGGTCACGGTGACGCCGGAGAAGGCCAAATCGCTGTTGTTCAGCGAAGGCTATCTGAACTCCGACTACACCTTCGTGCAGAAAAAAGACGCGAAGCCGATCACGAAGCTGGAAGACCTCAAAGGCATGAAGATCGCCGTGAACAAGGGCTCTTCCTACGACGTGTGGGCGAGCCAGAACGCCGAAAAGTACGGCTTCACGTACGACGTCTACGGCAGCAATGCCGACGCGATCCAGGCGCTGCTGGCCGGGCGCGCCGATGCGAACATGGCAGGGAATACGGTGGAGGCATGGGCCGCCAAGCAAAATCCGCAGATCAAGACGACCTATACCATCACGACAGGTCTGATGTGGTCGCTCGCCTTCCGTCCGGACGACAAAGCCGGCCGCGACCGTATCTCGATGGCGTTGAAGTGCTTGAAGCAGAACGGCACCGTCGTCAAGCTGGCGCAGAAGTGGTTCGGCTTCACGCCGGATGCAAACTCCCCGTCCGTCAAGATCGTGCCGGGACAAGGCGTGCCTGACCTGCCGGGCTATGACGCGACGCCGGTGAAGGTCGTCTGCAACTGATTGGTTGAATTGAGATTCGCAATATGAAAAACACCCCCATCCTCGAACTGGTCAACCTGCAGAAGTCGTACGGCGATCACGCGGTGCTGAAGGGGGTCAACCTCCGGGTCCGGCCCGGCGAAGTCGTCGCCGTGATCGGACCGTCGGGTTCCGGCAAAAGCAGCATGCTGCGCTGCTGCAACCGGCTCGAAGAAGCCACCGGGGGCCAGATCGTCATCGACGGGACCGATATCAATCGGCCCGGTGTCGACCTGAACAAGATGCGGCAGAAAGTGTGCATGGTATTCCAGCACTTCAATCTATATCCGCATCTGAACGTCTTGCATAACGTGACGCTGGCATTGCGTCATGTGCAGAAACTGCCGAAGGCCGAAGCCGCGAAACGCGGCATGGCCGCGCTCGAACGCGTCGGCATGGCACATAAAGCAGCAGCCAAGCCGGGCGAACTGTCCGGCGGACAGCAGCAACGCGTTGGGATCGCGCGCGCCATCGCGCTGGAGCCGGAATTGGTGCTGTTCGATGAACCGACCAGCGCCCTGGACCCGGAACTGGTGGGCAGCGTGCTGAACGTCATGCGCGAGCTGAGCAAGAGCGGCATGACGATGGTCGTCGTCACGCATGAAATGGCCTTCGCGCGTGAAGCGGCCGACCGCGTGATCTTCATGGACGGTGGCGTCATCGTTGAGGAAGGTCCGCCGGAAGAGATCTTCACGCGACCGCAGCATGATCGTACGCGTGCCTTCCTGTCGTCATTCCTGAATCAGTCGCATGACCACGGTCGTGTCGCTACGACGCCGCCGCAGACCGCGGCCGCTTCGATCGTGGCGGGCTGACATCATGGATCTCGTCGCACTGCAACACGCGTTTTTCAACGGCGCCATCGCCAAGACGGTACTGCCGGATATCGGCAAGGGCATGGTGATCACCCTCGAGCTCGGCATCGCGGTCATCGTGACCGGATTGGCGGGCGGCCTGGTGCTCGCGTTGCTCCGCTCGCTGCGGATCCGTTGGCTGGACGTGCTGATCGTCGGCTATGCCGATATTCTGCGCGCGCTGCCGCCGTTGATCGTGATCATGATGTTGTTCTACGCTTTCCCGTCGATCGGGCTGTCGTTCTCGGCCTTCCAATCGACGTGGCTCACGCTTGCGCTTGTACTCGCCGCCTTCGCCGAGGAGCTGTTTTGGGCCGGCATCGTCTCGGTACCGAAAGGTCAGGCCGAGGCCGCCCGTTCGACCGGCATGGGCTGGATCAACACGATGCGTCTGGTAATCCTGCCGCAGGCGGTCCGCCTGGTCATCGCGCCATTGACGAACCGCGCCATCTCGACGACCAAGAACACCGCGTTGGGTTCGGTCGTGGCCTTGAACGAAATCTTGAACAACGCGCAATCCGCCAGCAGCAATCTCGGCAGTGCCACGCCACTGACGATGGGCGCGCTCGGCTATCTGATCATCTTCATCCCGCTAGTGCTGTTCGGGCGTTGGCTGGAAAAACGTTTTACCTGGCGGGTCTGACCTCATGCAAGCCATACTCGACAATTTCTTCAACTGGGGCATTTACGTCCAGGTTGCGCCTTTCCTGCTGCACGGCCTGGCGATGACGATCGGTCTATCGCTGCTGGTGATTCCGTGCGGTTTTGCGGCTGGGATGGTCGTCGCGGTACTGTCACACCATTTGCGTTCGCGGATCGCGCGTCTGGTGCTGGCCGCTTATATCGATTTGTTTCGTGCGGTTCCCCCGCTCGTGCTGTTGATCTTCGTCTACTTCGGCGCGCCCTTTCTGGGATGGGATATGCCGAAACTGGTCGCGGTGGCGATCGGCTTCATGCTGAACAACTCGAGCTATTACGGCGAGGTGTTGCGCGCGGGTTTCGAGAGTATCCCGAAAGGCCAGCAGGAAGCGGCGCGCTCGACCGGTTTGAGCGCCGCGCAGACCACGCTGCTGATCGTGATGCCCCAAGCCGTGCGCAACGTCCTGCCCGAGTTGATCAGCAACACCATCGAAGTAGTGAAGCTCACCACGATCGCCAGTGTCGTCGCGCTGCCGGAACTGCTGCGCGTGGCGCGCGATGCACAATCGCTGCTGTACAACCCGTCGCCGATCATGCTGGCGGCATTGATTTACCTGGCGATGCTATGGCCGCTGGTACGCCTGCTCCGCCGCTTCGAACGCAAGCACGCGGGTTGAACCGCGATCGGGCTGGCCGGTTCAGGCATGAGCCCGAAAAAGGCACGGCCCGCGTTAGGGACGAGGTACACAGCGTTGCAAGTGACCATCGCGCGCTTTCGTATTTTGGAA
This sequence comes from Robbsia sp. KACC 23696, assembly GCF_039852015.1. NCBI lineage: Bacteria > Pseudomonadati > Pseudomonadota > Betaproteobacteria > Burkholderiales > Burkholderiaceae > Robbsia > Robbsia sp. KACC 23696. The sequence goes on from NZ_CP156628.1 coordinate 1,079,793, forward strand.
AAAGCGTCGCCGGTCCGTGGCATGGCTGGTAAGATATTACATATTCATCAAGGATCGTCGATCTCGATCCGGTAGCGGGCGGGAGGGCTTCCGGAGCGTCGACGGACTGCACGCGAACTGGGGAAAGCATGAACGATTTCGATTTGACCATCCGCGGCGGACGTATCGTCACGGCGTCCGAGGACTTTGTCGGCGACGTGGGGATCAAGGACGGGCGTATCGTCGCCGTCGCCTCGCAATTGCCTGCCGGCAAGCGTGATATCCAGGCAGCCGGCAAGCTGGTCATGCCGGGCGGGATCGACAGCCACGCGCACGTCGAGCAATTGTCCAGCATGGGCATCATGTGCGCGGATACCTGGTATTCGGCGACGGTGTCGGCCGCCTACGGTGGCAACACGACGATCATTCCCTTTGCGGCGCAGCATCGCGGTCAGTCGCTGATGCAGATCGCACGCGATTACGAGAAACTCGCCGCGCCGCAGGCCGTCATCGACTATAGCTATCACCTGATCATGACGGATCCGACGCCCGAGGCGTTGAACGAGCATTTGCCGGTCTTGGTCCGCGAAGGGATCACGTCTTTCAAGGTCTTTATGACCTATGAAAAGATGAAGCTGAACGACAAGCAATTGCTGGATGTCTTCGCCGTCGCGGCACGCGAAGGCGCGTTGCCGATGGTGCACGCGGAGAACGACGACGTCATCTCCTGGATCGCGCGCAAGCTGATCGATGCCGGCTATACCGCACCGAAATACCATGCGGTCGCCCACGACGTCTTTGCAGAAGACGAAGCGACGAACCGTGCGGCCCAATTGTCGCGTGTGCTGGAAGTGCCGGTCGTGATCGTGCACGTCTCCAGCGCAGGCGGTGCACGCGTGATTCACAGCGCCAAGACGATGGGCGCATCGGTGCATGGCGAGACCTGTCCGCAGTATCTGATACTGACGGCGGACGACCTGGACCTGCCGGGAACCGAAGGCGCGAAGTTCTGCTGCAGCCCCCCGCCGCGCGACCCGGCCTCTCAGCAAGCCATGTGGGAAAGCCTGGCGTCCGGCAATATCGCGCTGTTCTCATCGGATCATGCACCGTACCGCTATGACGTGACCGGCAAGCTGCCGCACGGCGACGATACGACGTTCAAGCAGATCTCGAACGGGCTGCCCGGTTTGGAAACGCGGATGCCGATCCTGTTCTCCGAAGGCGTGAAAAAGGGCCGCCTGAGCCTGAACCAATTCGTCGCCCTGACATCGACGAATCACGCCAAGATGTATGGCCTCTACCCACGCAAGGGCACCATCGCGCCGGGTGCCGATGCCGACATCGCCATCTGGGATGCGGACAAGCAAGTGACCGTCAGCGCGGACATGCTGCATGACAACGTCGGCTATACGCCGTATGAAGGTCAGCAACTGACCGGTTGGCCGGAAACGGTCATCAGCCGTGGCGACGTCATCATCGACAAGGGCACGCTGAACGCGGAAGCCGGCCGTGGCTGGAAGATCCCGCGCGGTACGCCCGAACCGGTCGCAAATGCGAAGCCGCCGGGCGAACGTGCATCGTTCCTGCGCCATCTGTTCAAGCAAGTCGACAGCGGATCGACGCAAGCCTGATCGCACAGGGGGAGGATCGGCCTCCCCTCTCCTCGCCCGCCCTTTACAATTTCATGATGAAGGCCAGTGCGTAGTACGGTGGCGCAACCGTGAAGTTCGTGGAAGCATCGGGCGTGATCCGAAGCGACTTGATGGCGTGGGCATGCCCTTCGTCATTCCCCACGAATGAAGTGCGCGGCGCAAACATCCGAAACGCGTGCCAGAACTCCTGGCTGCTCTGGCGGTTTCCCAATATGCGCTTTTTATCGTAGATATCGAATTTCGCCACCGCGAACGACGCGTCTGGTTCCTGATCGGTCCAGATGATGGCGCGATCGATCTCCGTCTCGTGTCGGAACGTTCCCGGATTGACGGTCGCGAACGTGCCATCTTCGTACGCACCTGCCGAAATAGTGCTTTCCACGTGATGATGTGACGGCAATTGAGGTATCGTCAACGCCGTTTTCTCAGTACTCCCAACGATGGAAGCGGTGAAGCTAGCCGTCTTCACCGCGATCTGCGGCGCGTTCAACGGCATCCGTTCCTCGGAGTACTTGCGCCGCGTTCCCATATGCTCGGCTTCCTCACCGACGATGAAACGCCCCGATAGATCCGGTGCCGGCGCCTGGCTCCCATCGCACAGCGCCCATCCGGCCGGAACATCGGCTTTCTTGCCGGCAAACATCATTATCATGCCCTTGACGAAGCCGCCATTTTCAACGGCATCGATCAAGCCGGTGAAGTCGCCTTCCGTCGGCACGTTGCCAGATTTGAACGCCGTTCGGGCGTCTTCGATCTTCTTGGCCAATTCTCCCTTTTGCATCTCGATGATCCCCTGACTGTGTAGTGACGCAATACGCCTTAGACGTTGGTCCAAACGGTCTACGGCGCGCATGGCAAACTCTAGCAACCCGACCCGCGCGCTGTAAGCCTCCCGAAAGGCCAGTCCGTGGATCGTTCATCGATCTCCGCACCGTCGACGCAAACCGCCTTTCGAAATAAATCGCTTGCAATCAAATCGCACACGATCTAATATGGATTCATGGACAGCAAACACACGACCGCCGGCGGAGCAAAGACGACAGATACGACGCCGTTCAATGTTCTGGCCCTGGAAAACCAACTATGTTTCTCGCTTTATTCGACGAATCTTGCGATGAACAAGTTGTATCGGGGCTTGCTGAAGCGCCTGAATTTGACGTATTTGCAATATCTGGTGATGTTGGTCTTGTGGGAGCGTGACGAGGTAACGGTGTCCGCCATTGGCGAACGTCTGTCGCTCGATTCCGCCACGCTAACGCCGTTGCTGAAACGTCTGGAAAGCGCCGACCTCCTCACGCGCACCCGTGCGCCGAACGACGAGCGTCGAGTGCTGATCCGCTTGACGCCCGAGGGCGCAACGTTGCGGGCAGAGGCAGAGAAAATACCGGAGCATGTTCTCTGCGCCACCGGGTGCAATGTCGGCGAACTCAGCGCGCTGAAGCAGGAGCTGGAAGCGTTGCGGTCGCAGCTGGCGCGGTTCACGTCGAGTACATGATGTCGCTGTATTGTTGTAGCCTGTGTGTTTGCTAAAAAGTAGTACACGATTTAATCGTAGTCGATTTAATTGGCGTGCCGTGTGCGAGTGCCACCTTCGCGAAAAACGATGATGAATTCGCGCCGCACTAAATTTCAAGACGGACATGGATCCGTCGTCATTCACGTGAAAAGGAGTATCACCATGGCTTCTCCCGAAAAAGTCCTCTATACCGGTCACGCAACGGCAACCGGCGGCCGCGATGGGCGCGCCACGACGTCCGATAAGTCGGTCGACGTCAAGCTGACCACGCCGCGCGAGTTGGGCGGCGCCGGCGGCGAAGGGGCCAATCCGGAGCAACTGTTTGCCGCCGGTTATTCGGCCTGCTTCATCGGCGCGATGAAGTTTGTCGCAGGTCAGGAAAAGTTCGCTCTGCCCGCCGATACGTCGATCGAAGGCAGCGTCGGTATCGGTCAGATTCCGGGCGGTTTCGGCATCACCGTCGAGTTGAAGATCAGTGCGCCCGGCGTCGAACGTGCAAAGCTGCAAGACATCGTCGACAAGGCGCATCAGGTTTGCCCCTATTCGAACGCAACGCGCGGCAACATCGACGTGACGCTGACGCTGGCCTGATCTGCTGCGATCTCGATCGCATAGCAAAAAGCACCTTCGGGTGCTTTTTTTTGTCCCGCCGCACGGCTGCCGAAGTGCGCGCGATGCAAGGCGGCAGCGCTGGCAGCGTCACATTGCCGCGCCCCGGGCTAAGCGGGCTCCCGCACGCCTACCGCTGGGTGCGCTGCAGCAAAGAGAGGAAAGGTCAGGTTAAGATGAATGAGTCCATTTAGAAGATAGGTTTCGAAACTACATGCCAGCCTCACCACGTTCGCCGCATCTCAACGACGCAAACGCCGCAACGCCCTCTTCGCCGGAACTGTCGCCGCAATCGTCCCCGCAGCAAACGCCGCCGCACTCGCCGGAAAGCCGTTTCGTCTTTCGCGTAGCGATGGTCGCAACGATGGGCGCTTTGGCATTCGGCTATGACACCGGTGTCATTTCAGGGGCGCTGCCCTTCATGTCGCAGCCGCGTTCCGCGGGCGGGCTCGGTTTGAACGCTTTCACGGAGGGCCTCGTGACCTCTGCGCTGGTGTTCGGCGCCGCGTTCGGATCCCTTGCCGCAGGGCATTTCAGCGATAAATACGGGCGTCGCACGACGCTGATGGGTTTGGCTTTGCTGTTTACCGTCGGCGTATTGGGTACGGCGCTGGCACCGTCGGTCTCCATCATGACCGTCATGCGTTTTATCCTCGGTCTGGCGGTGGGCGGCGCATCCGCCACTGTTCCGGTGTTCATCGCGGAAATGGCGGGACCGAGCCGACGGGCGCGTCTGGTCAGTCAAAATGAATTGATGATCGTCAGTGGTCAGTTGTTTGCGTACGTGCTCAACGCCATTCTCGCGCATCTGGCGCATTCCCCCCATATTTGGCGGTACATGCTGGCCATCGCGATCGTGCCGTCCACGCTGCTGTTCATCGGGCTCTTCTTCGTTCCCGCGTCGCCGCGCTGGCTGGCCAGCAAAGGGCGCGAACAGGAAGCCCACGAGGTGATGACACGGATTCGTTCGAGCGAGCAGCAGATCCAGAAAGAAATGCAGGAAATGAAGCAGCAAAACGCGATCGAGCGGGACCAGGCGGGTTGGGCCGAAGTATGGGCGACGCCCTGGATCCGCAAGCTGCTTGTGATCGGCATCGGCCTGGGCTTCGTGATTCAATTCACCGGCGTCAACGCCTTCATGTACTTCACGCCCATCATCTTGCGCTCGACCGGCATGGGCACGAACGCCGCCATCACTGCCACCATCGGCAACGGCGTCATCGCCGTGATCGCGACCTTTATCGGGATCTGGCTGATCGGTCGCGCGGGCCGCAAGACGATGCTGATCGTCGGCCTCGTGGCCGTGGTCATCATGCAGATACTGCTGGGGGCCGTGATGGCATGGATGCCGCAATCGATGCTGCGCAGTTATGTCGCGTTGGCCGCGATCATGACCTTCCTGTTGTTTATGCAGATGCTGATTTCGCCGGTGTATTGGCTGTTGATGTCGGAGCTGTTCCCCTTGCGTCTGCGCGGGGTATTGGTCGGCGCGGCCGTCGCCTTCCAATGGATTTTCAACGCGCTGGTGGCATTTGCGTTCCCGATCGCCTTGCAGGCACTGGGCAGTTATACCTTTTTCGTGTTCGCGGCGTTGAACGTCTGCTCGCTCGTGTTCGTCTGCACGATGCTGCCGGAAACGCGCGGTAAATCGCTCGAACAGTTGGAGCGGCATTTACAGAAACACCTCTCCCAAACCGAACTGCAAAGCTAAGCCGCACCACGCGCGACGCGCGCAACGCGCGCAACGCGCGCAACGCGGCAGGCTACTTCAACGTGAGAGCGTTGCAGGGGCCTGAGCGGTTTTCCGGTTCTCTTTTTACTTGACGTTCAGGACCTTTGCCACGAGGTCATTCCAGTATGTCCCGAGGTTCTTATACGGATTCGGCATGCCGGTCGATGTGACGAACAGGCTACCCGCGTGGTGCGTGGCCGCGAACAACACGATGGCCGGCATCTCTGCCGCCGTCGCACCAATCACCATGTGCACGAAACGCCCGGCCGGATAGTTCGCCTGCCACTTTGGCGGCGTGTATTTCGCGTATTTCTTCGCCGTATCCTCGAAGGTGACGAACTGATCCGCCGTCGGGAGGGTCACATACTGTTCAGCCATATCGGTGCCCGGATTCGCCATGACCGAGAGCTTCGGCGACATCCCCTTGATGTAGTTATACACCGATTGATAGTACTGAATATGCGCCGTCGTGCCATCGGACGTCATCTCGTCGATGAAGAAACCATCTACTTTGTAATACGAAAGATAGGTATTGATGTCTGTCGCGACGGTCGATAAGGAACGCTTTCCGTAGGACGTCGAGACATAGCCGATCACCTTGCCGCCGGCGGCGTGCACCTTCGCGATCGCCGCCGTATAGCTGGCGTCGATCGACTTGCCGGGACCGCTGTTCGGATTCAAGATGACGGTGGTGGCCACCTTCGTTGCGGTCGTGGCCAGATCATTCCATAAGCCCAGGCCCTTTCCCACCGGGTCGAAGTAGGCCGGAACCGTCAGCGGCATGACAAGCGGCGAGACGCTCACCGTCGTTGTGGCCGCCCCTGCCTGGCTTTGACCCGCGATGACCATGAACGCCAGGCTCGACATGCCCACATAGCGCGATACACGCGACGCGATTCGACGCAGCATGCCGTGACCGGCGTAATCGATTAGGCAACGAAGCGCACGGGCGCGCGGCACGGTTGTTCCGGAATGACGTACGACGTCCATCTCTGCCTCCTGATGCACGCCCCCCAAGCGGTCAAGCCGTATGAAACGGGGCACGCTGCATCGATTGGCCTGCCGATTAGGGCGGCAGGCAACTGGCTAACTCCAACACGTGGAGTCCCTATAGCTTTGCGTCGCCGGATCGCTCCGGGTTTGCCCTTTGACAGGTTATCGTCAGGTTCGGTGGGAACTTTAGTGGGGAAAACCCGTTTTACCAATACGATGTCGGTAATAAACACAGTACAGTCGGTCAGAAAAACACCGACTGTATGGGGCTGATCGCAATTTGATTCATTACGATGGAAGGCAATCCCAGGAGCCGCCATGCGAACCACGACTGAATCCTCCTTACCGCCCTCCTCCGTTGCGGCGGACGCGCCCGACCTTTCCCATCTGTGGATGCCCTACACCGCCAATCGTCAGTTCAAGGCCGCGCCACGCCTGTTCAAGGCGGCGAAAGGCATGTTCTACACGACGCTGGATAATCGGCAGGTGTTGGACGCGACGTCGGGTCTCTGGTGCGTCAATGCAGGGCACGGTCGGCAGGAAATCGTCGACGCGATCGCGCAGCAGGCGGCCGAGATGGATTATGCCCCGCCCTTCCAGATGGGCCATCCGCTGGCGTTCGAGGCCGCAACGAAATTGGCCGGCTTCATGCCCGAAGGGATGGATCGCATTTTCTTCACGAATTCGGGGTCGGAGTCGGCCGATACGGCACTGAAAATCGCGCTCGCCTATCATCGCGCCCGAGGTGAGCCGCTGCGAACGCGCTTTATCGGTCGCGAACGCGGCTATCACGGCGTCAATTTCGGCGGCATGTCGGTAGGCGGGATTGCCGGTAACCGTAAAACCTTCGCAAACAGTCTGCTGCCGCAAGTCGACCATCTGCCGCATACCTATGATCCGGACGCCGCCTTCACGAAAGGACAACCGACACGAGGCGCCCATCTGGCCGATGATCTCGAACGGCTAGTCGCCCTGCACGATGCCTCGACGATCGCCGCCGTCATCGTCGAACCGATGGCCGGCTCGACCGGTGTGCTGATACCGCCGCAAGGGTATCTGGAACGACTGCGTGCGCTCTGCACGAAACACGGCATTCTGCTGATTTTCGATGAAGTGATCACGGCATTCGGTCGGCTGGGTGCATCCACGGCCAGCGCCCGTTTCGGCGTCACGCCCGATCTGCTGACGATGGCGAAAGCGATCAACAATGCGGCGGTACCGATGGGCGCCGTGGCGGTAGGCCGTCATGTGCACGATGCCGTAGTCCAGGGCGCCGCGGAAAATGCGATCGAGCTGTACCACGGCTATACCTATTCGGGGCATCCGCTCGCGGCGGCGGCGGCGGTTGCCACACTCGATCTGTACAAACGCGACGGTCTGTTCGAACGCGCGGCGGGTCTGGAGTCAACGTTCGAAACGGCGGCGCACGCGCTGCGCGACGCGCCACACGTTCGGGATATCCGCAATCTCGGTCTCGTCGCCGGCATCGACTTGACGCCACGCGACGGCGCGCCGGGCGCGCGCGGCTATGCGGCCTTCCTGAAATGCCTCGAACGGGGTCTGTTGATCCGCTGCACCGGCGACATTCTTGCCATCTCGCCGCCACTGATCATCGACGAGGATCAGATCGATCAGGTCTTCTCGACGATCGGCGCCGTGTTACGCGAAATCGACTGATCGAAGGATCCTGGACACCCGCGATCCGACGATACGCGGGGGCGCGGCGGCGCGAAAACGGGCGCCAGCCAACGCCCCGCGCTTTTTTACCAGACCGTCGGCTTTGGATTGCGTTCCTCGAAATCCTTCTGGTGCCAGTAGGGATAGACCGGCGTCTGTTGGCTGACGCTATCCAGACGGGCGATCTCTTCGACGCTCAAGGTCCATCCGAGCGCGCCGAGGTTTTGCAGCAGCTGCTCGCTATTGCGTGCCCCCACGACGATATTGGCAATCGACGGGCGCGACAGCAGCCAATTCAGCGCCACCTGCGGCACCGTCTTGCCACGCTCCTGCGCAATCGCATCGAGCACATCGACGATGTCGAACAGCCGTGCCTCGTCCACCGGCGGTCCACCCGCCGCGCCGCCAGTGGCGATACGCCCCTCGCTCGCAGCCTGCCCGCGACGGATCTTGCCTGTCAGACGCCCCCATCCCAACGGGCTCCAGACCATCGTGCCCAACCCTTGGTCCAGCGCCAGCGGCATCAGCTCCCATTCATAGTCACGGCTGAGCAGCGAGTAATAGCCCTGGTAGGCCACGTAGCGACCCAAGCCGTACTTCTCCGACGTGGCGAGCGACTTCATCACCTGCCAGCCGGAAAAGTTCGAGGCGCCGATATAGCCGATCTTGCCGCTGCTCATCAGATCGTCCAACGCGCGCAGCGTTTCGTCCACCGGCGTCAACGCGTCGAAGGCATGCATGAAATACAGATCGATATGATCCGTTTGCAGACGCTTGAGACTCGCCTCGCAGGCGCGGATCAAATGGTAACGCGACGAGCCCTTGCCATTCGGCCCTTCGCCGCTCGTGAACGTGCCCTTCGTCGAAATCAGGACTTTATCCCGGCGTCCCTTCAGCGCCTCGCCGAGCACTGTTTCCGATGCGCCATTCGAGTACACATCGGCGGTATCGAAGAAAGTCAAGCTGTGGTCGAGGCAGACATCCACCAGGCGGCGGGCTTCTTCGCCTTCCGTCGTACCCCAACGCTGAAAGAAATCGCTGCCGGCGCCGCCGAACGTTCCGGTGCCCAGGCTCAATGCCGGCACTTTCAGGCCCGATCGACCAAGTTTGCGGTATTCCATCGTCACGTTCTCTCCGTTATGGGTTCACAGGTAAAGGAAGCCAAGGCAATTTTACGGTGCATCGGCCATTCTTTCAGCGCGCCACAACTGCGGCGGATATCCAACGCCGGGCACGTGTCCCCCGAATCATGCACTTACGTAACGCGTTACGTTTTGCATAGGCGTTTTGTATCTGGATAATAAGGAGAAACCCTGTTATCGAGATTGCCGGAGTACCTGATGTCGCAGATTCAAGAAAGCCCCGCTTCCACCGTGACCGCCTTGCGCCGACGCTCGTCGATCGTGCTCCTCGAAGCCGTCTACAAGCGATATGGCACGTTCCAGGCGTTGTCGGAAATCGATCTGGACGTACAGAAAGGCGAGAAAATCATCATCTGTGGGCCGTCGGGCTCCGGGAAATCGACGCTGATCCGCTGCATCAATCGCATGGAAAAACACAACGGCGGCCTGATTCAGGTCAACGGGCATGTGTTGACGGATAACACGAAGGACATCGCGGCCGTGCGCCGCGACGTCGGCATGGTATTCCAAAGCTTCAATCTCTTCCCGCATCTGACTATCCTCGAAAACTGTACGATCGCACCGGTCCATGGTCGCGGCATGAAAGCGGCGGAAGCGAAGGACCTGGCGATGCGCTATCTGGAAAAGGTACGGATCGCCGATCAGGCGCATAAATATCCGTCGCAGATGTCCGGCGGACAGCAGCAACGCGTCGCCATCGCGCGCGCGCTTTGCATGCAGCCGAAGGTGATGCTGTTCGACGAGCCGACGTCGGCGCTCGACCCGGAAATGGTCAAGGAAGTGCTCGAAACCATGCGCACGCTGGCCGAGGAAGGCATGACGATGCTGTGCGTGACGCACGAAATGGGCTTCGCCCGTGAAGTGGCCGATCGCGTGGTCTTCATGGATCAGGGCCGCATCGTCGAGCAGTCGGACCCGGAATCGTTCTTCTCTCAGCCCAAGAGTGATCGGGCACGCGGCTTCCTGGAACAGATTCTGCACTGATCGTCGCGCGCGGGACCGCACCGCGATTGATCGAAAATGTTGATACTCGATCAATAATTAATATCGTTTTTCAACACTGAATTGCATGCATAGAATGGTTGATGTCGGCGGCGCATCCGTGCTGCGGCCGACATCCCCACACTATTTCAGCAAGGCCGGCGCAAGCCGGTCAGACGATCATGAGCGAAACAACCGCGGTCATTCCTCCGTTCCATCTTGCCTTCCCGGTGCACGACATCGCGATCGCGCGCCAGTTCTACGGCAACGTCCTCGGCTGCTCCGAAGGTCGCAGCTCCGACGAATGGATCGACTTCAATTTCTACGGTCACCAGATCGTCGCGCATCTCGCACCGTCTGAATGCGGTCTTGCTAAAACGAGCGCGGTTGACGGCCATGGTGTGCCGGTGCGTCACTTCGGCGTCGTGTTGCCGATGGAAGCATGGCAACAAATGGCCGATCGTCTGGTTGCAGCAGGGACGACGTTCGTCATCGAGCCCTATATCCGTTTCAAGGGCGAAGTCGGCGAGCAAGCCACGATGTTCTTCCACGATCCGTCGGGCAACGCGCTGGAATTCAAGGCGTTTAAGAATATCGCGTCGCTGTTCGCGAAGTAAGGCCGGCCCGACTTATCCCTTCGCAGCCCTTCTGAAGTACTGGGAAAGCAGCGCTAACGTGCCCGTCGGACAGCCGAATTTCGTTGCGTTAGACTAGGCCCGTAACGCTTCGTACGACCCGGGCATACGGCCTAGGCTAATCCGCGATGCGACGTCGTGCGGAAATCAACGCGGCGTATTTGTTTCCCCTTGGTTCAGAAAACCCATGTCAGAAATTGAAGCGGCCACGCCCACGCCGGCCGCAGCGGCGAATGCCCATGCCGCTCCAGTCGTCGATGTGACGACGGCGGCAAAGGAACACCCCGCGGTCGGATCCGTCGCACATCCCCGACTGATGCCCTCCGGTGACCATTGCCTGATTGTCGAATTCGGTCAGACGATCGCGCTCGACATTAATCTGCATGCCTGTCGCTTTGCCGATCGCGTGCGTGCTGCAGCAATCCGCGGTGTGGTCGATGTCGTCCCGATGTTCGCCGGTGTCGCCGTGCACTATCTGCCTCATCACATCGCCTGCGGCCCCGCCCATCCATTGGCCGAAGCAACCGGTGACGTCGAGGAAATGCCGTACGACGCGCTATGTCGCCAAATCGAGACCCTGTTGGCGGCCGATGATCGTGGCGACGGCATCGCGCCACGAATCGTCGAAATCCCCGTTTGCTATGGCGGCGAATACGGCCCGGATTTCGACGATATCGCGCGCACGACGGGCATGAGTGCCGAGGAACTGATCGCCGCGCACAGCGGCGCCGATGCGCGCGTATTCATGGTCGGTTTCGCGCCGGGCGCGCCCTATCTCGGGCTGTGGGACGAGCGCTTCGCGCTGCCGCGCAGGGCAAGCCCGCGCATGCTCGTGCCGGCCGGCACCGTGTCGATCGCCAATCGTCAATCGGTGATCATGCCGCTCGATCTGCCTACCGGCTGGCACCTCCTCGGACGAACGCCGCTGCGGCTCTACAATCCCGATTCGGCATCTCCTTTCCTGCTGTCCCCGGGTGACCGCGTGAAGTTCGTTCCCATCAGCGGCGACGCATTCAAAGCCCTTGCCGCGGAGCAGTCCGTATGACGATCACCGTATTGAAACCCGGCATGTTGACGAGCTTGCAAGATCGGGGCCGCTATGGCCATCAGCATCTGGGCCTGTCCGTTTCCGGCGCGATGGATACGTTGTCGCAGTCGTTGGCCAACCTCGTGCTCGGCAATGACGAAAACGCCGCCACGCTGGAAATCACCTTGCTGGGCCCGGTCTTGCGCTTCAACGAGGAGACGGTGATCGCGCTGTGCGGCGCGGACCTGTCGGCGGAGATCGACGGCATTCCGGTCAATCAGGCGGAGCCCACGCGTGTCAAGGCCGGCGAGCAATTGACCTTTGGTCGCCGCGTGCGCGGCGTGCGCTGCTATCTTGCCGTACGCGGCGGATTGGACGCGCCGATGTTCATGGGCAGCGCCAGCACCTATCTGCGGGGTCGCGTCGGTGGGCTCGAAGGCCGCGCATTGAAGGCCGGCGACACGCTGCGCGCCCTGGCACACGCCATCGATTTGCCGGCTTTGCCGTTCGAAAGCGCCGCTTTGGACGGCTTGCTTGCCGAACAGGTTGGCGATACGGTACGCGTGATGCCTGGCCGAGAATGGGATCATTTCGACACCGCCGCGCGGGACATGCTGCTGGGACAGCCGTATAAGATCACGACGCAGTCGGACCGTATGGGCTATCGGCTCGAGGGGCCGGTCCTGGAACGCGCCAACAAGCGGGATATTCTGTCCGAGGCCATCACCTTCGGGGCGATGCAAGTACCGCCGAATGGCCAGCCGATCGTGCTGATGGCGGAACGTCAGACGACAGGCGGATATCCCAAAATTGCGCAAGTGATCGGCGCGGATCTCGGCAAATTGGCGCAATGTGCGCCAGGCGATACGGTTCGTTTCGAATTGACCGATCTCGGCACCGCGCATCGAGCCTTACGCGCTCGTGCCGCGGCGCTGCAACAGGTGCGCGAAGCAGCCTGGCAGCGCTATACCGTTTGATGCAGGCACGCTGATCTGAGTCTAGGCCACCGGTTTCGCAACGGGACCGGTACTGCCCCGCACGACAAACTCGGTGCGAATGCGTGGCAACGCCGTGCGCGGCCGCCCGCGCAATTCCCGCAGCAGATAGTCGGCCGAATCCGTCCCTACCTGCACCAGATCCACGTTGACGGTCGTCAGCGGCGGCGACAGGTGCGCCGCGAAGTCGTAATTGTTGAAGCCGACGATCGAGACATCCTGCGGAACGCGTAGCCCCGATGACTGCGCCGCCAACAGCACGCCGAACGCCAGCAGATCGTTGCCGCAGATGATGGCGGTCGGCCGTTCACCCGGCTGCGCCAATAGCCGCAGCATCGCCTCGCGCGCCTCGTCCAGACTGAAGGCATCGGCGATCACGCGTTCCTCCGGCAGCGTCAATCCCGCCTCTGCAAGGCGCTTGCGAATCCCGGCGTTCCGTTCGGAGACGCGATCGTTCGTCGACGGCGTGCCGACGATCACGCCTATGCTCCGGTGGCCCAGACCGACCAGATGGTCGGCGATCTGATGGCCGACTTCGGCGTTGTCGAAGCCGAGGCTCGGATGTTCGGGGTCCAACGACAAAGTCTGGATGCACGGCGTGCGGCTGCGGGCGATCCGCTGCCACATCTTTGGATCGTGCGTATGCCCGACGACCATCAGCGCGTCGATACCGTGCTCGAGCAGATTGGTCACTTCCTCGAGTTCCAGTCGCGGATCGAACTGCGAGCTGGCAAGCAACAAGGTATAGCCTTCCTCGTGGACGCGCTGCTGGAATGCCGTCAGCATCCGCGAGAAGGTCTGCGTCTTCAATGTCGGCACGACGGCGCCAATCGTCTTGCTACGCCGGGACGACAGCGCACGCGCGGCGCCATTGATCACATAGCCGAGATCCTCGCAGGCCTTGCGCACCGCGTCGCGCTTCTCTTCGCGCACGATAGCCGTGCCGTTGAGGACGCGCGACACGGTCGCCGTCGAGACGCCGGCACGGCGCGCAACGTCGATCAGTGCGACGCGCGTGAAGTCGCCATCGAACAAGGCCTGTCCACCCGACGCGCCGGATGCGAGCACGAGAGGGGTCGACACGGGTGACGAGGACGACGGCGCGTCAGGCGCGGCATCAGGAATGGCCGCATCATTTTGCGGCGGACGGGGCGGACGTTTTGTGCTCATGGCAGCGCGATTGTAGCCGATGGCAGCGGTTTCAAGCAAAACCGCCGCATCGAATCGTGGTTGCACGACCTCAGCAAGACATCGCGGCAATTCCCGGCAATGCATCGTGTCCAGACTGGGCCCGCAACGAATGCGAAGACCATTCGACGTCCGATGACGCTCATCAGCAGCGTCGATACCGACGTGGGACGCGAACAATGGGTGGCCAGGCGTGCGGCTTGCCAGCCGCATGTCTCTGCCTCTTCGTCGACGTCTCCTTCGTCGTCATTCCGTCTGCTTCGGAAACGCGATAACGTCGATCGCATTTAAAGGCACGATGTTCCAAAGCATTCAGCATAGGGCACCGTCATTCTTTAATGAGACGAGCTAGGACGAGATCAGGGGACGATGCCCTATTTTTACGATAGGCTAGCGCGAGGAATATCATGCGAATCGATTTGTCCCGTAGCGATCCGGAATGCGGCACACCTTTATCGGCAAAAGACATTTGCGCGTGCTCCCCCATCCGTCCTGCCGCCTCGAACGACGACGAGCATCCTGCGAGAGGGGACCACGATGCCCCCGCCCCGCCGCCACGCGCGCCCATTGGAATCCGTGATGGGCGCAGCGCTGACGCGCATCTTAAAATCCATATCGATTCGTTGTGGCAAACCTCCCAGTTATGCGAGCACCTCGACTGGTCGAACGTGTCTTTGACCAGACATGCGCAGGACGAGAAGCTCGCCCATAAAATTCTGGCATTTTCGGCCACGGATATTCCGATCGACCTGATTGGAAGCCGAATCCTCGAAGGCTATATCGGCAATGCGATCGATCTACGCCCCTATCGCGCGAACAAGGGTTCGATCGGCTTATCGAAGCTCGAAGACAACACCGGCGGCCGGGGAGGCGTACTAAGAGCACCGATGCCGCAAGTGAGGCTGATCTCGGACCTGCTTCAGGGCATCGGCAGGAAATTATCAACGATCGAATCACCGCTTATCGTCGTCGCCTCCTCCGACGGGCCGTCAAGCGCGCTCGGCCTGTTCGATCGATGGAGCAATCCAGGTATCGGCGAAAAGATTTGGGTCGCGGATCAAATTGCGGATGGCTTTAGACGTGAAGGGCGGTCCAGTAACGTCTTGGGGTTCCGACGCAGTCAATGGCTCAGCAAACAGAGCGACATCGCCTCCCAGCGGCGGGACAACCCGACGATCGTCGTCGGGTATTCCAACGAACTCCATAGCGCCGCGCTTCACGGCACGACCCACCGTTCGCTCCTCACCGTCTTGGAGGGAGAGGTATTTTTTTCAGGGCGCCGGGTCGACTGCATCATCAATGAGCAGTTTGCGCACTACGTTCAAAAGAAAAGTGGACCGATCGATTGTGAGAAAACGCTGATCGGGCCAATGATCGACCTCGGGACAAATAAGGCCTTAGCCTATGCCGCGCACAACCTGTTCGTTAGCGAGGCGTGGGCACAGGCGCGAACGCAATTCCCGGCGCTCGCGCGGGAGATCACCTATGCGACATGCGAATCCGTCGAAGCGCTCATCGCAACGGCACAGATTTTTTCTAATCTCGGGCTAGGGTGCGTCTGCAAGCCCACCGGGACGAACGGGGGCTACGGTGTGATTGTCGTAAAACCAGGGCAATTCGACGCGGTCGCTTTCTCGCATCTGGTCACGCGTTCGATCGCGGAAGTCGCACGCGTCTATGACAGGCACAACACGGTTGCGGGCATGCCCTATGTCATATCAGAATATATCGAAAGTCCGACGATCCAAGTCCCTGTCGATATGCGTGCCCAATACGGTCATCTCGATGGCTGCACCTACGAATTGCAGGTTGACGTCTGCACGCGCGAAGCAGAGCACGGCCAAAAACAGTTCGTCGCCCTCCCCAGTCTGTTCAAGATTCAAGGGATAGAATCCGGGGTCGCTAACGCCAGCCTGCAAGCTGCGCGCTCCGGCCGCCCGTACGATGAATTTATTCTACCGGCGTTGAATGAAGATGCGTTGCGCTTGACGGGAATCAGTGAAACCCTGCTACACGAGGCCGCGAAATACAGCGCCGCCTATCAGTTGCACGCACTGCACGATCTGGCCAGGACCTCGACGCAATTCAAGGCGATGAAACAGCGCATCTCGCACACGCCCGGCCTACGACCAACCGATGGGTCCACGCGCGGCGTCGATATTCCGTCCTCCGCGAGCGTCCATTCCAGCCTCGACACGCGAGGGCGTCGGCCGAGGGCGACCGATATGAAGACACTCGCGGATACCTTGCTCGCGGCGTTTCGACGATTCCGCTGACCGCAAAGCAGCAGTCACGGCGCCCCCGACGCATACGCGCGATCCGAAGGGGCGCATTCGGCACTTGCTAAATTTACTGTATGTTTGTACAGTATCCGAAACGACCCGCATCGCAGGCATACGCCGAATGCGGCAAGACCTTTGTTTCCGCGTCCATTGTCCTCACTACAGGCCCGAATATGAGTCCCGAACAATTGGCAGAAGCCACCCGTCGGTTTCTCGAAAAAAACCCCAAACTTGCCGCCAAGATCGATAGCGCCGCGATATCGGATGCGCAACGACACGACGTCAGTGAAGACGAGACCCGTCGCTTCCACGTCGAACGCGCCATCGGCCAGCAGGCGCGGACGTTCAACCTCGATCCTTACCGCTACCTGCTGCGCCTCGGCATTGACGACCCCGCCGAGCGCGAACGCCTTTCCGAGGCTTACGATCGCGAAGCGGCCCAAGAGTTGGGGATGAGCCTCGAAGAGTATCGGAAACCGGTCGCGGCCCAGTAAGGCAAGTCACACACTGTCGGTGGATCGCGCACGCGCTCCGTGCCCAGGCGTTCTTGCGGTCAAAGAATGGCGAGGTCGGCCGTCTTCAAGTCGGTGATGACCATATGACCGGGCTTGTGCGTGATGGCAAAGGAAGGCTGCGCACTGCGAATGGCTTCCTGCGGCGTCACACCACAAGCCCAGAATACGGGGATCTCGCCCGGGCGAATTTCGGCGACATCACCCCAATCGGGCCTGTCGATATCACTGATACCGATCAGCGACGGATCGCCCAAATGCACCGGTGCACCATGCACGCCCGGCATCCGGGACGTGATCTGCACCGCCCGAATCGCATGTGCCGCCGTCATCGGGCGCATGCTCACGACCATCGAACCACCGAACGGGCCTGCCTGCTTGTTCGGGATTGCGGTACGGTAGACCGGCACCGTCGTGCCCTGCTCGATATGGCGCAGCGGAATGCCCGCTTGCACCAGCGGCTCCTCGAAAGAAAACGAACAACCCAATACAAAGCCGACGAGATCGTCGCGCCACACTTCTTTCAGGTCACGCACCTCGCCCACCTGCTTGCCATTTTCGAAGATGCAGTACATCGGCGCGTCATGCATCAGATCGACATCGCCCAGCTCCGGCACGCGCGGGTCACCGGGTTCCGTCATGCCGATGACCGGGCACGCCTTGGGATTAAGCCGTGCAAACCGCAAGAAATCGTCGGCCAATGTTTTCGGCAGGATGGCCAGATTGCCCTGGACGTACCCCGGGCATTGGCCTGGCGTTGGAACATCGAATGCATTGCTCCGGACAACCTGGCGGAATGCGGCGGGGGTGGCATGAATGTGCATGAACTCTCTCCTGTAAAGGGCGAAACAAGCATCAGCGATTCACTTCATGAGCAGGCAGTCGATACGTTAGCCACGCGCCCACCAAGCAGACCAAAGCAACGAAATAAAGGCCGCCCGCAGTACTGTGCGTCACGTCCTTCGCGACACCAATGACCCAGGGGCTTATGAAGCCGCCCAGTCCACCGAGTGCGTTGATCATGCCGATCCCGGCGGCCATGCCGACGCCCGAAAGAAACAGGCTTGGCAGCGACCACATGATCGTCGTCACGCAATAGGATGAGATAACGCCGAGCGTCAGGGCCCCCATCGCAATCACCGGATTGCGCAGTACCGTACTCAGCGACAGGAACACGGCCGCGGTAATGAACGGCACGATCAAATGCCAGCGTCGCTCCTTGCGTTTATCGGACGACCGGCAGTTGATCTGCATGACCACCATTGCAAAAAGCAAGGGGATGGCGCTGATCAGCCCGATGTCGAAGCTGCCCTTCACGCCGAGCTGCTGCACCAGCGAAGGCAACCAGAAGCTCAGGCCATAGATCAGCATCGCCTGACACAGGCATAGCAAGGACATTTTCCAGACGCGCGCGTCGCGGATGACGCCCATGACGCCAGGGTGCTTCGACGCCAGTGCGGCCTTCTCCCGTTCGTTCTCGGCAAGGTCGTCGAGGATGCATTTTTTCTCGTCGTCGCTCAGCCAGTGGGCTTCCTTCGGCGAATTGCACAACAGGAAAGGCACGGCAATGCCGAGCAACACCGAGGGCAAGCCCTCGATTAAAAACAGCCACTGCCATCCGGCAAGGCCACCCTGCCCACCGGCGAACTGCAAGAGGAAACCGGACACGGGGCCGCCGATGATGCCGGACAGCGGCACCGCCATATAGAAAATCGCCAACATCCGCGAGCGTCGATAGGACGGGAACCAAAACGTCAGGTAGAGCACGATGCCGGGATAGAAACCGGCTTCGGCCAATCCCAGCAGGAAGCGGACAACATAGAACTGCGTGGGCGTCTGGACAAACGCCATGGCCATGGAAATCAGCCCCCACAGAATCATGATGCGACAGATGGTCTTCTTCGCACCAATCCGCATCATCAGCACATTGCTCGGCACTTCGAAAATCAAATAGCCGATAAAGAAAATGCCGGCGCCGAAGCCATAGGCGGCATCTGACAGCTTCAGGTCCTGCAACATCTGAAGCTTGGCGAAACCGACGTTGACACGATCGAGATAGGCAAACAGATAGCAGACGATCAATAGCGGCAATACCTTGAACGCTACTTTGCGGTAGACGCCATCGGCATCGGTGGTGGGGGTGGAAAAGCCCGGCAGGTGCGTGGTTGGCGCGCGCATTCGACGTCTCCCATAGAAGTGGCGAAACCAGTCTAACGCCGGAGAAAATACGTCAAATTTGCGTTTTTTGTGCCGAGGTCCAATTATATTTGGGCTGCTATTCCATTAATCATGACGCCACGCGGCGCGACGCGCATGCTGAGACAAGAACGCGCAGCCACGCATTCATCAAACAATTTGACGCATACAGCAGAGGACCGATAATAAAGGGACGACGATGCACCAAAAATTTCGATGAGATCCTGGCGATGATGCGCGAACTGAAAACTTTTCTCGCCGTGGTGCGATTCGGCACGTTCGCCAGCGCAGGCGCCCATATCGGCGTCACCCAGTCCGCGGTCAGCGCGCAGATGCAGCGGCTGGAAGAAGACCTCGGTTTTCCGCTGTTCGACCGCACCGGTCGTTCCGCGAGCTTGAATCCAGCCGGCAAACGGGCGGTCACTGTGGCCGAAGAACTACTTGCGGTCTATGCCCGCCTCGCCCATCCGGATGAAGACAACGAGCAAGGCGGACAGTTGCGTGTCGGCGCGATCGCCTCGGCACAGGTCTCCTTCCTGGTGCCGGCCTTGCAGCGCTTTCGCACGGTTGCGCCCGCATGGCGTGTCCGCCTGATTCCCGGGCTGTCGTTGAATCTGTTGTCGATGGTCGACTCGGGCGATGCCGACCTGGCCATCCTGATCAAACCGCCTTTTGCGATTCCATCGGAGTTACGCTGGCAGACCTTGCGCCGGGAGCCCTATGTGATGCTGGTGCCGGCGACCTTATCGATTGCTTCATGGCGGGATGGCCTACGCGCACATCCTTTTATACGTTACGACACCGGGTCGTTCGGAGGCCGCCTGGTCGATCGTTTTTTGAGACGCTCGCGCATCAATGTTCAGGAGATCGTCGAACTTGATGAGCTGCAAGCCATCGTCGACCTCGTCGCGCATGGCGTGGGAGTGGCGCTGGTGCCGCTGGCCGCATCCCTGCGCGTCAATGACGCGGTGACGGTGCTGTCCTTGGGCGAGGAAACCTTTCATCGCGATATCGGCATTCTGGAACGCAATGTACAGCCGCGCAAGAAGATGCTGGAGCGATTCATGCAATGCGTGATCGAAGCATCCTTGCCGTTGGCCGGCACGAACGAGCAAGTCGGTATCGTGGAAGATCGTCACGCGCCGCGTCCCATCGGCGACGACGAAGATGCGGACTAGCGTGCCGATGGATAGCCTAACTCCATCGAGATGGCGTGGGCAATATCGATGACGATACCGCGCAACGCGGACATGCGTTCATGCGGCATATACGGCACCGTGCTCGACACGCTGATGGCGGCCACGATCGCCTTGCCCGCATCGCGGATCGGCGCGGCAACACAGCGAATAGATGGTTCGTTATCCTCCAGATCGAAGGCATAGCCCCCTCGCGCATAGTCTTGCATTCGCGCGAGCAGATCCCCCAGACCGGGCCGCACATGGGCAGGCGACACCCCCTCGCCGCCCGGATGCCAGGCGCTCGCCAATCGTGCCAACGCATCGTCCGGCTCGACACGTCCATGCGTCATCGTCGCTTCCGCCAAAGGCCTGACGCCGTTGCCATTCGCACCCTCGTTCCACGACGGTTCGAGGGCCGCGTGTTCATCGCGCGCCGCCACGCGACGAAACGTGGCCTCCCACTGCGCCGGCGCATCATCGAGGATCAACGCCTTTCCCACACCGGTCAGCGCGATAGGCATCCGCTGTCCGACGCGCGAACGCATTTGCAGACCCTGCCGACCGGCGATCTTTTCGATATAGAGCACATCGTCGCCCTCGCGTACGCCGAGGTGTATCGTATCGCCGGTCAGCGCGGCGAGCCGATCCAGATAAGGCCGTGCAAGCGCCGCGAGCGGAATCTGCTCGCGCGCCTGAAAACCCAGCTCCAACACCCGCGGCCCGAGGAAATACTGTCCGCCGCTCACGCGCAGATAACGCTCGACTACCAGCGTGGACACAAGACGATGCGTCGTACTCCGCGTCGTACCCAGGCGCTCACCCAACGCTTTCAACGAGCGCACGCCCCCGCCTACGGCGTCCAGCACCGCGAGACCCCGCAACAACGTCTGTGCGCCGGCGGGCGGACTGGCGGCAGCAAGGCCTGCTTGCAGGCCGGCCGTCGCCTCCGACACCGGTTCGGGGCTGGGCACAGAGCGCGGTACAGGACCGCGCGCGACCGCGGCCGCCTGCATCGTCCGTTCGCTCAGCATCACCATTCGGCCACACTCCCGTCGGCGTGGCGCCATACCGGGTTACGCCAGCGATGCCCTTCGGCGGCACGTGCGCGGACGTATTCCTCGTTGACCTCGATACCCAGGCCAGGCCCTTGCGGGATCGCGACATAGCCGTCCCGATAATCGAACACCGAGGCATCGCTCACATAGTCCAAGAGGTCGTTGCTCTTGTTGTAGTGAATGCCGAGGCTTTGCTCCTGAATGAAAGCGTTGTAGGCAACGGCATCGATCTGCAGGCAAGTCGCCAATGCGATCGGGCCCAAGGGACAATGCAGTGCCAGACCCACATCGTAGGCTTCCGCCATCGATGCGATCTTGACGGTCTCGGTGATGCCGCCGGCGTGCGATGCATCCGGCTGAATGATGTCGACGTAGCCCTCGCTCAGGATCTTCTTGAAATCCCAACGCGAATAAAGACGCTCACCTAATGCGATCGGCGTCGCGCTCAGACCGGCCAGCTCCCGCAGCGCTTCATGGTTCTCGCTGAGCACCGGCTCTTCGATAAACATCAGGTTGTACGGCGCCAGCGCCTTGATCAATACCTTTGCCATCGGCTTGTGCACGCGCCCGTGGAAATCGACGCCGATGCCGACGTGCGGCCCCACCGCCTCACGCACTGCGGCCACGTTGGCGATGGCCAGATCGATCTTGTCGTAGGTGTCGACGAACTGCAGTTCCTCGGTGCCATTCATCTTCAACGCGGTGAAGCCACGTCCCACTGCCGCCTTCGCCGCGGCCGCCGTATCGGCGGGACGATCGCCGCCGATCCACGAGTAGACGCGAATGCGGTCCCGCACGGGGCCACCCAATAACTGGTGCACCGGCACGCCCAGCGCGCGTCCCTTGATGTCCCACAATGCCTGATCGATACCGGCCAGCGCGCTCATATGGATGGCGCCGCCGCGGTAGAAGCCTGCTCGATAGAGGACGTTCCAGTGATCCTGGACATGGCGCGGATCCTTGCCGATCAGGTAATCGGCCAGCTCCTCGACGGCGGCGGCCACCGTGTGCGCGCGTCCTTCGACGATCGGTTCGCCCCACCCCGCGATGCCCTCGTCCGTCTCCACCTTGATGAAGAGCCATCGCGGCGGCACGATGAACGGGGTGATCTTGGTAATTTTCATGGTCCTGCGTCTCCTTTATCGATCTCTAGCAACACGTTGGCGCCGCGGCGTGCGCAGCGCCGAAAACGTCATTCGACTAGGCCGGCCGGACGGCACGCCATGCCGCCACGAAACCGCGCGCCCGTTCGCCGACTTCGGCGGCAGTCAGTCCCGGCCGGTATAAGGCCGAACCCAGTCCGAAACCCTGCGCCCCGGCGTCCAGGAACGCCCCCATATTGTCCGGGGTGATGCCGCCGACGGGCACCAAGGGCACGTCCTTCGGCAACACCGCACGCCATGCCTTGACCACGGCGGGGCCGAGCAATTCGGCGGGAAACAGCTTCAGCACATGGGCGCCCGCCGCCAGCGCGGCAAAGGCCTCGGTGGGGGTTGCCACACCCGGTGCGACAGCCATGCCCGCGGCGCGCGCGGCACGGATGACGGCCGCGTCCGAGTGCGGCATGACGATAATCTGGCCACCGGCCTCGGCAATGCGCGGCACGTCCTCCGGGGACAGCACGGTCCCGGCGCCGATGACGACGTCATCGGGCAAGGTGCGCCGCAAGGTCGTGATGCTTTGCAA
Organism: Robbsia sp. KACC 23696; assembly: GCF_039852015.1. Taxonomy (NCBI): domain Bacteria; kingdom Pseudomonadati; phylum Pseudomonadota; class Betaproteobacteria; order Burkholderiales; family Burkholderiaceae; genus Robbsia; species Robbsia sp. KACC 23696. The sequence continues at coordinate 1,102,828 of NZ_CP156628.1, forward strand.
CGGTTCCGGCGAGTTCAACGGCACCTCGATCACGCGAAATCCGGCTTGATACAAGGCCTGTCCGATATCGGCAACCTCGTCCGGCTTCACGCCGCGCAAGATCGCCACGAGACCGCAGGCACGCAACGCGGTTTCCAGAACGGGATGGGAAGAAGGGGATGTCATGGAAGATCCTCAATCGATGGATGCAAAGGAGCGCTCGTCGGCGGCCCCGTCGGTCGTCGCGACCAAGCCGGCTTCGCTGGCGATGCGCCACAGTCCGCGTTCGGTGGCCGTCGAGAGGATCGGCACATCGCGCCCGATCTCGGCGAGCGTCAGGGCCGTGGCATAGCGACGGCAGAGCGCGTCGTCACCGACAAGGGCGATGTCGCAATCGAGCGCCGGCCGCATGCCGGCAATCTCGGCACCGATCAACAGCCCGGACAGATAATCTGCCTGCTGCGACCCACTCAATTCACCGGCCAAGCCCAATGTGCGACAGGAAAACACATTGGCCAGCAGGCCCTTGCTATCGTCCGCCAACGCGGTGCGCACGCCACGCTCGAATGCATCGGCGTCGGGGTCCGCGCCCTGCGCGATCGTCCGGGCGAGAATCGTATGGCGACTGAAGGCGTTGAAGGCCTCGCCCGTCATAAAGGTGTCGAAGTGGACGATGGTGTCGCCGGCCATCCGCGCCCATTTCGAATGGCTGCCAGGTAGGCAGAGGAGGACATCCGCCTCGTCGGACCACCGATGCCGCGCCGGAGTCTGCGCATGGCCCCGCAGCGCGCGCCATTGTGCGAGCGCCCCCAAGATCTGCGTCTCCTCGCCGCGCATCACGTTCGGCAACGCTCCCGCTTCCCGCCAACCGGGGACGGCCCAGATGGTGCGGCCGTTGCTGTGTCGGATCGGTGCCAACTGACGCGCGAGATCGGCTGCCGCGGAGGGCACGGGCAGATAGGGCACCTCCTGCCAGCCTTGCGCGCTGCCAACCATGCCGCAGGTGATCACCGGAATATCGCGGGGAAGACTCGCCCAGTCTCCCAGCACGCGATCGAACAGAATTTCGTAGCCGGCCGCGCCTTGCTTGCCGCTAACCTCGTCCACCTGCATCAATCCCCACGGCTCTTGGCGCAAGGCCAATGGCTCGCCCGCACGATCCAATACATACGCGCGCAGCGACGACGTGCCCCAATCCAATGCCAATAGCGCGCCATCGGCCAGATCGATCCCACCTTTCGGCCTTGCAGGCGTCATGCCGTCAGCGACACGCGCTGCCCCCTTGTCCGCACTCATTCGCCCTCCTGTTCATGTCTCGTCTGCATCGTCATCTCGCCCCTTGCAAAAGAGGATCGATGCGATGCGTCTTATTGACGAGATTGTACCCACGAGTCCACGCACTGCACATATAGTGAGATTCAATCCCATTATGTGGGAGATTGCACTGCGCGGCTGCTGCCACGCTTCTGATTTAAGACCTGGTCCAATGGTCCGCTCACGGATCGATCGATACGCTGATGCTGCATCCCTTAAATGCCTAGGCAGCAATAGAGATGCAGCGCCTGTCTCCTTCTTCGTCGTCATTGCACCGCACCGACGCGCAGGGTTTCCGCAGGGCGCCTTCCCCCACGCCTTTCCGGAGATTTTTGACGATGTCCGCTGCCCTATCGGTACGAATACGATCCCTGATCTCGCGCGGGCCACGCAGCCATATCGTGCGTCGCAGCCGCCTGATGCTGGGACGGCTGCTCCGCCTGATCGACCGCCCCCGTCGGCGTCAGACGTCACGCAGCAACACAGGGGCGCGCACGCGCCGTATCGCGCCGACCCTCACGCGGCTCGTGACAGGCATCGTCATCGCGAGCGCGGGCCTGATGGCCAGCTCGTATCGACCCGGCATGCCCGATCGGCCGGAACAGGCCGCGGAGGCGTCCCGGGAGAACGAAAACAAGAGAGCGGAGGAGGCCCGCGCCGAAGGCGCATCGATGATCGCGGCGGCAGACGCCGCCGCCTGTCTTGGGGAATCCTTGATGCCGACGGCAGCGCGTCCCTACGCACGATGTTGGACCAACGCGGGCAAGCGCTTCGGCATCGATCCACTGCTATTGGTCGCGATCGGTACGGTGGAAACCCGCCTTCGCAGCAATACGATTCATCGCAACACAGATGGTTCGCGCGATCTGGGACTGATGCAGATCAACAGCGTGCATCTGCCGCGGCTGGAACAGAAAGGGGTCACGGCGGCCATGTTGCTGGAGAATCCCTGCGTATCGATCATGACCGGCGCCGAGATCCTGGCGCAGAACGTCAGGCGACATGGCTATAACTGGGATGCCGTCGGCGCCTATAACGCCGGTAGTCGCGCGGATCGCCACGCATTGAGAATGCGCTACGCGGACAAGGTCGAGCGGGAGTATGCCCGCCTCGTGCTCCACGACGATCTATCGGGCGAGGCACTGCAACACGCCTTCTCGGCGCCTCGCGCCGAGGTCCCGATCAGCCTTCGCGCGGATCCAATGCGTCTCGCAATCCGTCGCCCAGCAGGTTGAAGCCCAATACCGCGAGGAAAATGGCGATACCGGGAAACACCGACATCCACGGTGCCTGACTGACGAAATCCTTCGCCGTATTCAACATCGCGCCCCACGACGGTGCCGGTGGCAATTGGCCGAGCCCGAGGAAGGACAGGCTGGCCTCCGCGATGATCGCCGTGGCGATGGTCAAGCTCGCCTGGACGATAATCGGCGGCAGCACATTCGGCAGGATATAGCGCAGGATGATCCGTCCATGCCCCAGACCGATCGCACGCGCGCCCTCTACGTACTCCTCGGCTTTGACGGCGATGGCCTGCCCGCGCGTAAGCCGAACGAAGCGCGGCATGGCGGACACGCCGATCGCCACCATCGCATTCGTCAGACTCGGCCCGAGAAACGCCGCCAGCGCGATGGCCAGTATCAGGAAAGGGATCGACAGTAGCGCGTCAGCCAGGCGCGAGATCACGCCATCGACGAGCTTGCCGAAATAGCCGGCCAATAGTCCCAGCGGCAGACCGATCAACACCGCGATGGCCACCGACACCACGCCTGCGAGCAAGGACGCACGCGTGCCCCAGATCATGCGGGTCAGCTCGTCGCGACCGAGTTCGTCGGTGCCGAACCAATGCGCGGCCGACGGCGCCTGCCGTACGTCCATGAAACTCGCCTGCACCGGGTCGTAATGCGACAGCCAGGGCGCGAACACGGCGACCAGGACGATCAGCAACACGATGACGCCGCCGGCCACCGCGGCACGATTGCGCTTGAATTTGCGCCAGGCGCGATTCTGTCCGCGCCGCGGCACGGGACGATCTTTGCCGTTCGGCGAGAGAGCGGAAACCGGATTCTTGCTAGCAGCCATCATTGGCGCCTCAAACGGGGATTCAACAGCATATACAGCGCATCGGCGAGCAGATTGACGACGATGAAGCTCGCCGCCGTCACCAGCACGACGCCCTGCACCACCGCATAATCCCGATTGAACACCGCGTCGACGATGAGCTTGCCGAAGCCGGGAATCGTGAAGACCTGCTCGGTCAATACCGCGCCGGCCAGCAGTTCGCCGAACAACAGCGCCAGCACCGTGACGATCGGAATCAGCGCATTGCGCAAGCCATGCTTGATAACGACGGTCGGCGCCCGCAGGCCTTTGGCGCGTGCGGTGCGGATATAGTCCGCGCGCAGCACGCTCAGCATCGCGCTGCGTGTATGGCGCATCAACTGCGCGCCCAACGCCGCGCCGAGCACGAAGGCCGGCATGATCATCGTCTTGATGCTGAGCCAGAAATCCTCTCCGGGCGACACATAACCGGACGAAGGCAATAGCTGCCATTTCACCGAGACGATGAAGATCAACAGAATACCGAGCCAGAAGTTCGGAATCGACATGCCGGACAGCGCGACGACATTGGCGACATGATCGATCGCCGTGCCCCGCTTCGCCGCCGATAAGACGCCCAGCGGAATACCGATCAACACGGCGATCATCATGCCCATCACCGCGAGCTGGATCGTCACCGGCAGCTTCTGCTCGATCAGCGTCGTCACGGCCACATCGGTGCGCAGGGAGCGGCCCAGATCGCCATGCAGCACGCCCTTGACCCAGTACAGATATTGGACCGGCACCGAATCATCCTGATGATACTGCGCACGCAGCACGGCGATGACTTTAGGATCCTGGTCTTCGCCGGCCATCGCGAGGATCGGATCGCCAGGCAGCATCTTCTGCAGCCCGAAGATCAGCATCGACACCAGGATCAGCGTGGGGACCGCGACCATCAGGCGGTTTGCGAGTATGCGCAGCACGAGCCGATTACCCCTTGATGCTGACGCCGCGCAAGCGGATCAAGCCGTCAGGATAGGCAACGAAGCCTTGCACTTTCTTCGACAGCGCGAACGGCCAGGGCTGGTAATACAGATAGGTCAGCGGATCTTCGTCGGCCAGAATCTTCTGCGCCGCATCGTACAGCGGCTTGCGGCTTGCGACGTCCGGCTTCGTACGTGCCTCGTTCAGCAGCTTGTCGACGTCGGCATTGCAATAATGCCCATAGTTCAGATTCCCGTTGCACGTAACGAACTGGTGCAGATTGCCATCCGGATCCGTGCGGCCGGACCAGCCGAGGTACAGGACCTGGAAGTCGCCCGAATGCGCGGCGTTCAACGCGGCCGCATAGTCGGTGGGGCGCAACTTCAGCGTGATGCCGGCTTCGGACACCATCGCCTGCAGCATCTGCGCCATCTGATTCGAGATCGTATTGTTGCCGAACGTCAATTCGAGATCGAGATGCGTGTAACCGGCTTCCTTCAACAAGGCCTTCGCCTTGGCCACGTTGCGCGTCGGCTTGGGCAGCGATGCATCGTAATACGGGCTGTTCGGCGGGATCGCCTGATTGGCCGGTTGGAAGATGCCGCCGCCGATCACGTTGTTGATGGCATCCCGATCGATGGCCAGTTCGAATGCCTGACGCACGCGCTTGTCCTTCAGCGGCGCCGACGCCCCCTTTCCGTTCGCCATGTTGTAGGTCACGTTGTATTCGCCGAGACCACTGACATTGACGAGCTGCAGGTTTGCCGCGCCCTTGACCGCCGCCACATCGGACGGCGCCAGGCGTTCCAGCATGTCGAGCGAGCCGGAGCGCAGGTTCGCCAGACGGACCGTCGCATCCGGCATCGGCTGGAACACGACTTTCTGGATCGGATAGGCCGCGGCATTCCAATAACCCGACCATTTCTCCAGGACGATACGGTCGTTCTGCACGCGCTCGACGAATTTATACGGGCCGGAACAAACCGGATGCGCGGCGACACCGGCGGCATCGCTCAGCGTCTTCGGTGCCAGCATCATGCCCGCGCGATCGCTCAGCGTGGCCAGCAAGGCCGCATCCGGCGCCTTCAGCTTCAGCGCGACCGTGTCGTCCGACACGACGTCCACCGCGTCGATCGACGACAATTCGCTGCGGCGATTGCTCGACGGCATGGTTCGATAGCGATCGATGTTCGCCTTCACCGCGGCGGCATTGAACGGCTCGCCGTCCTGGAACGTCACGCCGTGCCGCAGCTTGAACGTCAGCGTCTTGCCGTCGGCGCTCTGCGTCCACGACTCCGCCAGCATCGGCACGATCTTCAGATCCGGCGCGATATCGACCAGCCCATTGCACAGCGAACTGAACACCATGCGTTCGACGACCTGCGTGCTGCGCGCAGGATCCAGCGTTCCGACATCGTCCTGGATGCCGATCCGCAGCGTCTGACCCGATTGGGCGAACGCCGCCTGGCTGCATAGAACGGCCGCTGCCACCGCCAGCCCGATCTTGATGTCGCTTTTGACCTTTCTCATTTGCCGCTCACCCTGTGATATGTGTTGCCGAAACGTTTTGCTGTGCCGCGCGGTAGAGCGCGACACGCTGCGATAACCTGGCCGACTGATGCGATGCCAGCGGGGCACTGCTGCCCGCGGCCTGGATCTCGCGCCAGAAGTGACAGGCGACCTGATGGACGTTGCGCCCGTCACCCCCGGCGCGTTGACTGACCGGCCGTTCCTGTTTGCAGACTTCCCGCACGTGCGGGCAGCGCGTATGGAAACGGCATCCCGGTGGCGGCGCCGTCGGGCTCGGCAACTCGCCACCGAGCGCGCGCCGCAGCCCCGCATTGCGTTGCGCCGGACTCGTGACCGGAATCGCCTGCAGCAAAGCCTGCGTATAAGGATGCAAGGGGGTATCGAACAGCTGATCGACCGGTGCCATCTCGACGATCTCGCCGAGATACATGACCGCGACGCGATCGCTCATATGTCGGATCACCGCCAGATCGTGCGCGACGACGATCAGCGTCAACGACAAGTCGTGCTTCAGCCGTTCGAGCAGATTGATGACTTGCGCCTGCACCGACACATCGAGCGCCGAGACCGGCTCATCGCCGACCACCAGCGTCGGCTCACCAGCCAACGCACGCGCGATACCGATCCGTTGACGCTGGCCACCGGAAAATTCGTGCGGAAAACGGTCCGCGTAGGCGGGCTGCAAGCCGACCGTCCGCAGCAAGTCCGCAACGCGCTCTGTGCGCGCTTTACCGTGTGCCAGCCCGTGCAGGGACATCGGCTCGCCGATCAATTGTCCGATCGTCATCCCCGGGTTCAACGAGGCGAACGGATCCTGGAAGATGATTTGCATCTCGCGACGCAATGCGCGCAAGGCCGCGCCGTCGAGGTGCGTGATGTCCTTGCCGCGATACAACACGCGTCCGTCGCTGACGTCGATCAAGCGCAACAGCAGCCGGCCGAGCGTGGACTTGCCACAGCCGGACTCACCGACGATCGCAAAGGTCTCGCCCTGCGCGACGGAAAACGACACGCCGTTCACCGCATGCACGGTGGGCGTTCGCGTGAACATGTTTCGGGTCCCGCCGAAGCGCTTCGTCAACTCACGCGCTTCCAGGATGATCGGCGATTGCCCCACGGTGGCTGCGGCGGTCGCCGCAGCGGAAACGTCGGCGGCCGCTGCGCCGCCGACCACTACGTGCGCCTTCATGCTTGCGCTCCTGCGTGACGGCGGACGGTTTCGACATCGTGCGCCGGGGCCCCATCCTCCGCGAAATACTGCTCGATCGGCGCAAACCAGCATGCCGCACGATGCGTCGATGCCGTGTCCGTCGCACCGTCGGCCTGCGTGTCGTCGTGCCCGCGCACCGCCACCAACGGCGGTACCGCATCGATACAACGCGCCGCCGCAAACGGACAGCGTGGCGCGAAACGGCACCCGGAAGGCATCGCATCCGGCGACGGCACGGCGCCCTGGATCGTTGCCAATTCGCCGGCGCGTTTGCCGATCGACGGAATCGCGCCCATCAGGCCGATCGTATAAGGATGTTGCGGATTCTCGAAAATGGCCTGCACGCTGCCGTATTCGACGATCTTGCCGGCATACATGACCGCCACGTCGTCGGCGACTTCCGCCACCACGCCGAGATCGTGCGTGATCAACACCATGGCCGTTCCCGTCTCGGCCTGCAAGGCCCGGACGAGCTGCAACACCTGCGCCTGGATGGTGACGTCCAGTGCCGTCGTCGGTTCGTCGGCGATCAAGAGACGCGGTTGATTGGCCAGGGCCATCGCGATCATCACGCGCTGCCGCATGCCGCCAGACAGCTCATGCGGATAGGCGTCGAGTCGTTTTTCCGGGGCCGGAATACGCACGCGCTCCAGCATCAGACGCGCGGCTTCGCGCGCGGCGGCGCGGTCGAGACCGCGATGCCGGCGAATCCCTTCGGCCAATTGATGCCCCACGGTGAACGCAGGATTCAACGACGTCATCGGCTCCTGAAAGATCATGGCCAATTGATTGCCGCGTACATCGGACAGCGCGCGCTCATCCAGCGTGAACAGATCGCGTCCTTCAAAAATCGCCTCGCCCGAGACGATATTCGCCGGCGGCGAAGGCAACAGCCCCATCATCGCCAGCGATGTCACGCTCTTGCCGCAGCCCGACTCACCGACGATGCACAAGGTCTTGCCGCGATGGATCTCGAAGCTGACGTCGTCGACCAGATTCGGCATGCTGGGATCGCGCGAAAACTTCAACGAGAAATGTCGAACCGCCAGGACCGGCGTCGCTGTCGATGCCGGTCCTGTGTTGGCGCCATGCGCCACTACCGTCGGCGACAAGGCGTCCATCGCCGTCGCCCTCTCGGGTCCTCCGTCGCGCATCGTCAGAAGCCTACCGCGTGACCGTCGCGTCGCGAATCGCTGGCCGCCACGTAACCGTGATCCCGCGCTTCGGACAAACGCCAGATGAACTGACCCGCGCCGAAATCCATATACGGGTCGTTGACCGATTTCAACACATGGCCTTTCGCCTTCAGACCTTCGACGACCGCTGCCGGCATGGTGCTTTCGAGATCCAGCGTGAAATCGCGATTGACCTTCCAGCGCGGCGCATCGCACGCCGCCTGCGGGTTTTGGCCGTAGGTCAACATCCGGATCACCGTCTGCATATGGCCTTGCGGCTGCATGTCGCCGCCCATCACGCCAAAGCTCATGCGCGGCACGCCTTGATGCGTCAGGAAGCCCGGAATGATCGTATGGAACGGACGCTTGTGGCCCGCGACGACATTCGGCGACACCGGGTCCATCGAGAAACCACAACCGCGATTCTGCAGGCTGATGCCCCAGTCCGGATGCACGACGCCGGAGCCGAAGCCCATGAAGTTCGACTGAATGAAGGACACCATCATGCCATTCTCGTCGGCGGCGGTCAGATATACGGTCCCGCCTGCAACCGGGCGGCCGAACGTGAACATCGCGGCCTTGTCCATATCGATCAGCTTCGCACGCGAGGCCAGATAGCCCGGATCGAGCATCTGCTCCGGCGTCACTTCCATCGACTGCGGGTCCGACACGTAGCGATAGACATCGGCGAAGGCCAGCTTCATCGCTTCGATCTGCAGATGCTGCGATTCGAGCGAGTCCACCGGATAGCTGCCGACATCGTGATGCTTCAGGATGCCCAAGGCGATCAGCGCGGCGATCCCCTGCCCGTTCGGCGGAATCTCGTGCAGCTCATACCCGGCGTAATCCTGACTGATCGGCTTGACCCACTCCGGCTTGAACGCGCGGAAATCCGCCATCGTATGCGCCCCGCCGTGTTTCTGCAGGAAGGACACCAGCGCTTCGGCGATTTCACCTTCGTAGTAATCGCGACCCTGGGTCTCGGCGATGCGCTCGAAGGTGCGCGCCGCGGCCGGCATCATGAAATGCTCGCCCGTTTGCGGCGCGCGACCGTGCGGCATGAACACATCGGCGAAGCCCGGCTGGTCTTTCAGCAGCGGGACGGCAGCGGCCCATTTCTTCGCCACCATCGGCGCGATCGTATGACCGCGGCGCGCCAGTGCAATCGCCGGCTCGAACAGATCGGCGAACGGCAGCTTGCCGAAGCGCTCGTGCAAGGCGCCCCATGCGGCCACCGCGCCCGGCACCGTCACTGAATCGACACCGCGTTCCGGGCGCTTGGCAATGCCCTTTCCATCCACGCCGTACTTGTTCTTGAAATACTCCGGATTCCATGCCGCCGGCGAAATGCCCGACGAATTCAGCCCATGCAAGCCGTTGCCATCCGAGACGATCGCGAAGGCATCGCTGCCCAGCCCGTTCGACACCGGTTCGACAATCGTCAACACGGCAGCGGTGGCGATGATCGCATCGACAGCCGAGCCCCCCTTGAACAGCATCTGCAGCCCCGCCTGCGCGGCCAAAGGATGCGATGTGGACACCGCGTTCCGCGCGAAAATCGGCGTGCGCGGCGTGGGATAGGGATTATTCCAGTTGAATTGCATCGGCTGCATAGAGGGTCACCTGTTCGGCAAAACGGCATAGAGCGTTATAGACCGACAAATTAACGCAGATTCGGCGGCAAAAAAAATTAATATTTTATTTTGAACGCTTAAAATTATCTTATGTAACGACGTTACCAAAGACCGCCACGCTGCATGCCCTCGATCCAGATGTTGAAAACGTTTTGCGCGGTGGCGCAGTCCGGCTCCTTCTCCGCAGCCGCGGATCGCGTCGCCCTGACGCAGGCCGCGGTCAGCCAGCAAATGCGCAGCCTGGAGGAAACGCTCGCACTCGCCTTGTTCGACCGCAGCGCGCGGCAGATCACGCTGACGCGCCAGGGCCGCGAATTGTTGCCCAAGGTCGCGCATATCCTGACCGAAATCGACGGGCTGTATGCGCGGCCCGAGGACACGCTGACCGGCCCGGTCGCCATCGGCGCGGTCGTGTCGGTGATCGGCGCGCTGTCGGTCGCCGTGCACGCACTGAAGAGCGCCCATCCGGCATTGGATGTGCGCCTCTCGTCATTACGTTCGGACGAACTGGTGCAGATGGTCGAACGCGGCGATCTCGACGTCGCCGCGGTGGTCGGCAGCCCCGATCATGCCTTGTCGCCCACATTGGAATGGCGTCCGCTCTACACGGAGCCGATCGTGCTGGTGGCGCACCCCGACGTCGCCGAGGAATCGGTGGAAGCGGTGCTCGCGCGCCATCCCTTCATTCGCTTCGATCGACGCGTGCGCACTGGGGCCTTGGTCGACCTGACGCTGCAGCGTCTGGGCTGGCGCGTCAACGAGTACCTCGAATTGAATGCGATCGAAACGATCGCCACGCTGATTCGCCGCAAGGTTGGCGTTGCCGTGCTGCCGCTGCTGCATAACGGCGGCTGGCTGCGCGACCCGCAGTTGCGCATCATGCCGCTGCCGGAGCGCACGCCGGAGCGCGAGGTCGGGATGGTCCAGCGGACCGTCTTTACGCGCCGGTCTCTCACCGACGCACTGCTGGCGCAATTGCAGCAGTAGGCGGGGGGCGCCCGCGCTACAGCGATCCGGCCGGACGCGCATTCGCATCGGCGAGCACGGCAGCTCGCAAGGCGGCAATAAAACTGGCATCGATGCCGCGTGACGCGCGGGGATTATCGGCGCGGGTCCAGATGCCGATCGGCGGCAGCGCCCAGGTAAGAGACCAGGGAACGATAGCCACGCCGGCCGTTCGCACCAACTCTTGCGCGATATCGGCCGGCACCAGCGCGACGGTCCGTTCGCCCTCGGCGATCGCATCGCCGATCAGCTTCGACGCATTGGTTTCGATGATCGGCTCCGGCACCGGTGCGGCCGCCGCAGTAAACAGCCGCTCCACTTCGCCACGCACCGGCGTCCCGGTCGCGCCCATCACCCATTCGAGTTCCGACAAATCGCGCCAGTCCAACTTGCGCCGGCCGAGCCGGGCTGCCAAGCGCCGATTGGCGATCAATCGCGGCTGTTGTTGATAGAGCGCCGCGTAGACGAGGTCGTCGACGCTGCCCGACGGCGCCGGCCGCAAAGGCCGCGCCCGTGCCACGATCAGATCCAGCGAACGGTCGCGCAGGCGCGCAATCAATTCGTCGCTATTGCCCTCGTCGACCGTCACCGTCACGCGCCGGGCCGTTTCAGACAACATGCCGCGAATCGCCTGCATCAGCAACTGACTGGAAACAAAGGGAATCACGCCCACGCGTAGCTGCGTCGCCGCGCCGGAGACCAGCGCGCCGACATCGAGCGCCATCCGATCCAGATCGTGCAGAATGGCCCGCGCTCGCTCCAGAACGACGTCGCCCAGCGGCGTCGGCGTCATTCCGCGCGGGGAACGCGAAAACAAGGGCGCACCGAACAAGGCCTCGATTTCCGCCAGCGCGTTGGTCAACGCCGGCTGGCCGGTAGCCATATGTTCGGCGGCACGCGTAACCGAGCCATGCTCGCGAATCTGCAACAGCAGCAGCAGGTGCCGCATGCGCAGCCGGGTGCTCAACTTTCGAACCAGCTCGCGGGAATCGGATGTGGACATAAGCCATTATAAAAACAATATGGCGCCATACTAAATCAAAATACCGGGGCGGCGCACCCTCCTTAGACTGGCATCCATCCAATCAAGCCACGTCTCAGGGGATCCACGATGAACGACGCAGACCGCCAAGCCGCCCTCGACTATCACGAGTTTCCGACGCCCGGAAAAATCGCGGTAACCGCCAGCAAACCCTTGGTGACGCAGCGCGACCTCGCGCTCGCGTACACGCCAGGCGTCGCCGCGGCCTGCGAGGAAATCGTCGCGGACCCGATGAACGCGCACCGCTATACCAGCCGCTCGAATCTGGTGGGCGTCATCACGAACGGCACGGCCGTACTCGGTCTCGGCAATATCGGCGCGCTCGCGTCCAAGCCGGTGATGGAAGGCAAGGCAGTGCTGTTCAAGAAATTCGCCGGCATCGACGTCTTCGATATCGAAATCAATGAAAGCGATCCGGACAAGCTGGTCGACATCATTGCCGGGCTCGAGCCGACCTTCGGCGGCATCAATCTGGAAGACATCAAGGCCCCGGAATGCTTCGCGGTCGAACGCAAGCTGCGCGAACGCTGCGCGATCCCGGTGTTCCACGACGATCAGCACGGTACCGCGATCACCGTCAGCGCCGCCTTCCTGAACGGCTTGAAGGTGGTGGGCAAGGCGATCGACCAGGTGAAAGTGGTCACCTCCGGCGCCGGCGCCGCCGCGCTCGCCTGTCTCGAATTGATGGTGCAACTCGGCCTGCCACGCGAGAATGTCTGGGTGACGGATATCGAAGGCGTCGTATTCAAAGGCCGTGAAACGCTGATGGACGCGGACAAGGAGCGCTTCGCGCAGGACACGCCGCACCGCAAGCTGACCGATGTCATCGACGGCGCCGATGTGTTTCTCGGCCTGTCCGCAGCCAATGTCCTGAAGCCGGAACAGGTCAAGACGATGGCCGAGCGCCCGTTGATCCTGGCGCTGGCCAATCCGACGCCGGAAATCATGCCGGCGCTGGCGCTGGAAGCGCGCCCGGACGCGGTGATCGCCACCGGCCGTTCGGACTTCCCGAACCAGGTCAACAACGTACTGTGCTTCCCCTACATCTTCCGCGGTGCGCTGGACGTGGGCGCCACCACGATCACGACCGAGATGGAAATCGCCGCCGTTCACGCGATTGCCGCCTTGGCGGAAGAGGAAGCCAATGAGATCGTCGCCGCGGCCTACGGCGGTATCGATCTGTCGTTCGGACCGCAGTACTTCATTCCCAAGCCTTTCGATCCGCGCCTGATCGTCCGTATCGCACCGGCCGTTGCAAAAGCCGCGATGGAAGGCGGCGTCGCCACGCGCCCGATCGACGATCTGGGTGCCTACGCGGACCAGCTGCAACAGTTCGTCTATCACTCCGGCGCGTTCATGAAGCCGGTGTTCGCGGCGGCAAAGCAGGTCGTCAAGCAAAGCGGCCGCGCCCGTATCGTCTTCACCGAAGGCGAGGACGAACGCGTGCTGCGCGCGGTGCAGGTATTGGTCGACGAGAAGCTGGCGCAGCCGATTCTGATCGGACGCCCCGAGGTGCTGCTGGCCCGTATCGAAAAATACGGTCTCCGGCTGAAGCTGGGCGTCGATGTCGAAGTGACGAACCCGGATTGGGATGAGCGCTTCCATCAATACTGGGTCACGTATTGGGAAGAAATGTGCCGTGAAGGCATCTCCAAGGAAATGGCGCGCGTGGAAATGCGCCGCCGCCTGACGCTGATCGGCTCGATGATGGTCAAGCTCGGCGACGCGGACGGCATGGTCTGCGGCACCGTCGGCGCGTATCACGATCACCTGCGCTTCGTCGATCAAGTCATCGGCAAGAAGCGCGGCGCCAGTGTCTATGCGGCGATGAACATCCTGCTGCTGGACCAACGCACGGTCGCGCTCGTCGACACGCACATCAACGACAATCCGTCGGCCGCCGAGATCGCCGAGTTCACGATCATGGCCGCTAATGAGATGGCCAAGCTGAACCTGCTGCCGAAGGTCGCCCTGCTGTCACGGTCGAACTTCGGATCGGCCAGCTCGGCCTCGGGACCGAAGATGCGCGAAGCGCTGTCCCTGATCACCGCGCAGCAGCCGGACCTCGAAGTCGATGGTGAAATGCATGGCGACTGCGCGCTCGACGAATCGCTGCGCAACCGGATCTTGCCGAATTCGCGCCTGAAGGGCTCGGCCAATCTGCTCGCCTGCCCGAACGTCGACGCCGGCAATATCGCTTACAACCTGCTGAAGACCACGGCGGGCAGCAATGTCGCGATCGGTCCCTTCCTGTTGGGCGTGAATGCGCCGATCAATATCCTGACGTCCAGCGCGACGGTGCGTCGGATCGTCAATATGGCGGCCTTGACCGTCGTTCAGGCAAACCGCGACTAACGCGAATGGCCCCCTCTGCTCAGGGGGCGCCAGTTCACATCAGGGCCGACAAGGCCTTTGCCTGCGCGATGAAGCGTTGCTTTTCATCGCCCGCCAGGCGGTTGTCCCGCGGCAAGGGCACCGTCAGCGGATTCATCGCCACCTGATTCACCCGCACCTCGAAATGCAGATGCGGTCCGGTCGCCCATCCGGTGGTGCCGACATACCCGATCACCTCGCCTCGCTTGACGGTCTGCCCCGCATGCAATCCCTTGAAAAACCGGGACATATGCGCGAAGCGCGTCGAGTAGGGCGGCGCATTCTGTATTTCCACGACCTTTCCATAGCCGACCTTCCAGCCCGCGAAGATCACGCGACCGTTCGCCGTCGCCCGGATCGGCGTACCGACAGGCGCCGCCAAATCGACGCCTTCATGTTCCTGCCAGCGATGCGTTATCGGATCCAGTCGACGCAGCGAAAACGGCGAGGAAATGCGCGTGAAGACAAGCGGATAGCGGGAGAATGACGGCTTCGTACTGCTGCCGTCCTTGGCGTAGTACAGCGGCTCGCCGCCCAATTGTCGGTGTAGAAATACTTCCTTGGCGTCCTTGCCGTCGCCGATCTTGACGGCCACCGGCCAATGCGCATCCACGGCCGTGGCGTGCGTCGTGTTTGTGTTTGCGGTTGCAGTCGCCGCAGCGGGGCCCCCGGCAGTTGATGCCGCGGTGCGCGCGGCGGATGCCGGCGCGGTGCTGCCGTTTCGGAACAAGAGCGTGATCGAGTCGCCCTTGCGCAGGTCTCGACGAAAATCGATCGCCCCGTCGAAAGCGTGCGCCACTTTCAGCGCCGTTGCGGAATCGAGGCCCAATTGCCGCGCCGATGCATCGAAACTGCCCTCCACTTTTGCGGTGCGGACCTGCAATCCGGCCGCGGCGGCCGCGGCTTGCATCGCATCGACGATCGGCGCAGGACCGGCAACGGTCTTGCCTCCGGCGTTGACGCCTTTGCCGGCAGGCGTCGATTGAGGCAGACCCCGACGCTGTGCAAGCTCGCCATCGTCGAGGCGCTGCATCGAAAAGAAACCGTCGTCGTCGTTATCGGTGCGCGGCGTGCCGTGTTGTGCGATCAGGAAATAGCTGGTGCAGAGTGCCGCCAAGGCGCAGGTTCCCGCCACGCGTTTCAAGCGTCGCGAGGAATCGGACAGCCCATTGGTATCACCGATCACGGCGATCGAGGCAACGGCTGCCTCTACGAAGGGCGAGGAATGCGGCGTGGAGAGCGTATCGTCGGACGGGGTGACGGACAGGGAATCGGGCGGCAAGGAAGTCATTGCGTCGTAAAAACGGTGCCACGATGCGCGTCGACCCTCACCGCGCCCGACATGCCACGCGACGCAGGCACACAAAAGTGCGGCGGCACGACAGGGGGCGCAACAGACGACCTATGCCTGCCGCGCAGCGTCGGCGCGGTCAGTGCGGTTCGGGCAACGGGGAAGCGGACGGCGCGCTCCGCCGGACAGGCCGACAGAACGGAAATGCCGCGCCCCGCCCCGACGACGCATCGGTGCAAGATGGCAAAAACCGCGATGCGATGGCATCGGGCGCGCCGCGTCGCAACACAAGGTGCGCCGTCAGTAGGCGTCCGCGCAGACATCGCGGGAAGAAAAAGGGAGAGCCCTAAAAAGAACAGACGGCCGTACAGGCCGATACGCAAGTATGCGACAAGCACGGCGACGACGTAAAGACTTTCACCCCATTTTTACAGGGTGAATTGTAAATTCGTGTAATGGCGGTGGCGTCTCCGCGATGCCCGGGTCTACCGTCCGACGCGCATAAAATCTTTCGGCGGAAGCTGGTTGCACGCGACGTTTTGGGGTAACGTCCTAGAAAATGAGGCTCGGAGAGGGATATGCCTGCCACCGCCAAGACGCCATATGACGTCATGATCATCGGGGGCGGATACGCTGGGATCGCCGCCGCACTGCAACTCGCGCGAGCACATTGCCGCTTGTTGATTTTCGACGCGGGCCGACCGCGCGACCGGTTTTCCACCGCTTCGCACGATTTCATCGGGCTCGACGAACGCCCGACCGCCGCCTCCGCCGCCGAAGCGAAAGCGCGGCTTCTGCGCTATCCGAATGTCGATTGGCTCGCCGCTTTCGCGACCTACGCCTACGTCGGCGAGGACGGTCTGTTCGAGGCGCTGGACGTCAATACGAACCGATACAAGGCGCGCCGCATCGTCCTCGCCTCGGGCCTCGTCGACGCGCTACCGAAAATCCCCGGGCTGGCGGAGCGCTGGGGCAAAACGGTGAGCTTGAGCCCCTATTACACGGCCTACGCCCTCGACAAGGCGCCCCTTGGTGTGCTCGCGTTCGGCGAGGGCGTCTTCGAGGAAGCACTGCTGCTCGCGGACTGGGGGCCGGTGACGCTTTTCACCGATGCGAAGATCGTACTGCGGTCGGAGCAGACTCACGCATTGACGGCGCGCGGTGTCCTGATCGAACAAGAGCGCGTGGTCGGCCTGCAGGGCAACGGCGCCAACGTGCAACTCGCCGATGGTCGTACCGTGCCCCTCGCGATGTTGTTCATGGCGCCGCCTTCACGGCTCGGCAGTCCGATCGCCCGTCAATTGGGCTGCGATATCTCGCCGGGCGGCGCCGGTGAGTACGTTCTGACCGATGCCTCGCAGCAAACGTCGGTGCGCGGCGTGTTCGCCTGCGGCGATATCGCGCGCGTGTCATACGCGGTGTCGCTGGCCGTGGGCGACGGCACTGCTGCTGGCATTGCCGTGCGCCGCTCGCTGAAACTCACCAACCTCGGCTGACGGATCCACCGCAACGTCGCCTCACAATTCGGCTATACTGTACATCCATACAGAAGTCGCGATTCGATATACCGCTGGTGCCGGCAATCCGGGAGGCCATGGCGCCTTGCCGCGCGCGGCGTCCGCGATCCACACGGTTTTTAATGTGACGTGGCGAGGCGGCAGGGGCTGTCGTAATATAAGATAGCGGTGTGGGTTTGCGGCGGTTGTTGTCGCCGAGCAGTCGTACCACCCCTGTCCGCGTGGACTGGCAGCCGTACAAGGGCTGCGGGACACGGCCAGTAGCGCTGGCCTGGGCGTCAGACATGACAACGAGCAGGCCGCTTCGGCGGTCGCGGGTTGGACCATTCCGGTCCTGCGTCGAAGGCGTCATATTTCGTTTGTATCATAGGCCCGGTGATGCTGATCGACTCGCGTCGTCTTCGACATGGGCACGCACCGGGCGGCAACGCACCGCGTCTTCTGTCAGTCATATAGGAATAGAGTCATGTCTACCAAGATTGGCGCAGCAGGCGCGATGTCGCTGCTCTCCGAGCACCTGGGCGATCCCGCTCAGCCTTGCCGGCAAGTTCGCTTGCAGGCCTCTCCGGATGGCAAAACCCTGCTGATGGTCGATATCGATCAACGCAAGGCAGGTACGTTGCGGACCGTGTGCTATGAAATCACCCCGGCGGAATTGATCGCCGCAATCCGCGCACACGGCGCCGAACTGCCGCAAAGCAGCGACGAAGCGATTGCCGCGGTAGAGGCGATGCAACGCGCGAGCCTGTTGGCAGCCGCTGGAATCGGTGGCGCGGCGACGACGTCGGCGTTGCCGACCGGCAGTATGCATTTCGCCGCCAATTCGGCGCCCACCGATGCCGCCGCGTCGCCAACTACCGGCGCGTCGTTTACCGACGTGCCGACCGTCAGCGCCTGACAATGTCCGGTACGACGCAATCATTCGCGCTGGGAGACGTGACGCTGCAGTCGGGGCGCACGTTTCCCGCGATGCAGCTCGCCTATCGTACGTATGGGACCTTGAACGCGGACAGGTCGAACGTCATCCTGTATCCCACCTCGTTCGCGGCACAAGATCACGAGATCGACTGGCTGGTCGGCGACGGCGAAGCGCTGGACACCTCACGCTGGTTCGTCGTCATCCCGAACCTGTTCGGCAATGGCCTGTCCGCGTCGCCGTCGAACGCGGGCCTGCCGCTGCACGATTATCCCTTGGTCACCTGTCACGATGCCGTAATGGCGCAGCACGCGCTGCTGCGGCACCTGGGCATCGCGCGTCTGGCCATGGTCTACGGCTGGTCGATGGGTGCGATGCAAGCCTATCATTGGGCATCGCGTTATCCCGACATGGTCGATCGAATCATGGTGGTATGCGGTGCCGCACGCTGTGCACCGTATAACCAGATGTTTCTCGAAGGGGTCCGCGCGGCCTTGACGGCCGACAGCGCATTCCAGGATGGCTATTTCACGTCGCCGCCCACGCGCGGCGTCAAAGCGATGGGACGCTTGTATGCTGGCTGGGTGACCTCGCATGGCTTTTTTCGAGACGCCCTGTGGCGCGAGGCCGGCTTCGATTCGCTCGAGGATTATTTGCAAGGGGCCTGGGATACGTACTACAGCCGCCGAGATGCCAATGATCTGATGGCGCAGCTGGCGACCTGGCAGGCGGGCGATATCGCCGACAATGCGCGCGATCGTGGCAACTTTGCTGCGGCGATGGCGGCGATCACGGCGCATGTGCTGCTGGTGCCCGGCGCAACGGACCGGTATTTCCAGGTCGAAGATAATCAGGCTGAACTCCCGTTGCTGGTCAATGCGCGTAGCGCTGCGTTGCAGCCGATTCCATCACTGCATGGGCATCGCGCAGGCAATCCGCAACGTATCCCCGATGACCGGGCTTGGTTGACGTCGACAATCAGGACATTTCTCGACGGCACATCATGAACGGTCGCCCAGCGATATCCGAACCGTCGTCCGAACAGGACAAGTCGGTGGGCGGGACATCCGCCTTCGAAAACCGTGCGCCCGATGGCGCGTCGGGGCAAACAGCCGCGTACGACGTTTTCGACGTGTTGCCGGATGCCTATTTGATCCTCGATAGTCGCTACCGTGTCGTCAAGGTCAACGATCAATATCTGAACGCGCTGGGCGAACCCCGCGAAGCGTTGATCGGCCGCTCGATCTTCGACATCAATCAGTGGGGCTCGAATGCCCAGCGACAGGCCCGCCGAGAATGGCTAACGGCTACATTCTCGAATCTACGTCGTACCCGTCAGCCGGTCAGCGCACAGTATTTCCGCTATGACTCTTTGCCGCCCGCGCGCCGACCGATTGCTGGATCGCGCGCGGCATCGGCATCGGCATCGGCATCGGCATCTGCATCTGCATCCGGCACGGCGAGGTCCATGCAGAGCGCTGTCGAGGAGCCATCGCTCGTCACGCGTTATTGGACGATCCAGGCCTCATTGATTCCGGCCCTCGCCCCCTCGCCAGAACCGGTTTCCGAGATTGAACCCGCATCGCATGCAGGCATTCCACCGCTATCGCCGGACGATTGGGTCGCCGTACGCGTGTGGGACGTGACCGACGACATTGCCCGCTCGGAACAACATCAGCGCGAACGGGCGCAATTGCGCTCTCTCGCGCAACTGCGGCAACAGTTGGTGAACGATGCCAATGCGGAATTGGCCGATGAGAAGCGGCGCCTTGATCAGGCCATGTCCTTCGCCGAACTGGGCGCCTGGGAGTGGCAGCCCGATACCGGCACCATCATCTGCACGGCGCAATGCAAGGTCAATCTCGGACTCTCGTTGGATGACACGCTGACCGAGAAAAGACTGTTCGAATCGGTGATCGACCCGCGCGACCGAAAGCGTATGCGCGATGCGATCGCCAACGCCTTATCGGGCGGCAGCTTTTTTGAGATCGACTGCCGTACGCGGCATCACGACGGATCGCTGCATTGGATCCTCGTTCGCGGCTCTGGCCGCTATAAAGCAGACGGCGCGCTCGAATCGGTGCTCGGTCTGATGCTGGACATCACGCAACGCAAGGAATTGGAACTCGCGCGCGAAACGCAGCTTACCGAGGAGCGGAGCGCTCGCCAGCGGAGCGACGACCGCGTCGATACGATGGATGGTTTCGTGTCATCGGTCAGTCATGAGTTGCGTTCGCCCTTGAATGCAGTGCTCTCGTGGACACAGTTGCTCGAGCGGGTGCAGGACCCCGACAAGATCCGCCAAGGCATCGATGTCATCTCGCGCAACGCGCGTCAATTATCGGTGATGGTGGGCGACCTGTTGGATACCGGGGCGATCGTCAGCGGCAAACTGTCGGTGCGCTTGGTGCCGCTCGATCTGGGGGCGCTAGCGGGGCTGGTCGCCGAGGAAATGCGCCCGGACGTGCAAGCACGCGGCCTCGAATTATCGACGCC
This sequence comes from Robbsia sp. KACC 23696, assembly GCF_039852015.1. Classification (NCBI taxonomy): domain Bacteria; kingdom Pseudomonadati; phylum Pseudomonadota; class Betaproteobacteria; order Burkholderiales; family Burkholderiaceae; genus Robbsia; species Robbsia sp. KACC 23696. The sequence continues at coordinate 1,123,337 of NZ_CP156628.1, forward strand.
GGCATTGCAATCGTGTGTGGTGCTCGGCGACGAAAGCCGCTTGCGGCAGATCGTGTGGAATCTGCTGTCCAATGCGATGAAGTTCAGTCGTGAGGGCGCGCTCGAAGTGTCGGTACGCATCGAAGAAGGCATGGCCTGCCTCGATGTGCGCGATCATGGCATCGGCATCGACCGCCATGCGCTACGCAATATCTTCGAACGTTTTCAGCAGCTGGGGGGCGGCGCAAGCGCCGGGCGCGTCGGCGGCCTGGGTCTGGGCCTATGGCTGGTGCGCAATCTGGTCGAATGTCATCACGGCTATGTATCGGCCGCCAGCGAGGGCATCGGCCACGGGTCGACATTCACGGTGCGCCTGCCCATCTATCGCGCCTGACGTACTCGCACGATGTGGGGGGGAACGCTTCGCGGGTCCTACTGCCTGAGCGCGATCACGGCAGCTCACGGTCCCGCGGCGCGGGGCGCGACACGCGCAGCGACCCCGGTGGCGGTTCATTCAGCACCGCCCAGAAAATACCTAGATCCGAAACGGCCGAAATGAAGTCCTGGAAATCCACCGGCTTCACCACATAGGCATTGCTGCCGAGCGCATAGCTACGAAGCAGATCGTGCTCCTCCTTTGACGAGGTCAACATGACGACCGGGATTGCCGCCGATTCGCCGCGGCGCCGGACTTCAGCCAGCACTTCGAGGCCGTCGACCTTCGGCAGCTTCATATCGAGCAGAATCACCGCGGGATTGCCGGGATCCCGATCCGACCAGGCGCCCTCGCCCGCGAGGTAGTCGAGCGCTTCCTGACCGTCCCGCGCGATGACCACTTCGTTCGCGAGATTCGTTCTTTCCAGCGCGATCAACGTCAATTCTAGGTCATGCGGATTATCTTCGACCAGCAGGATAGGTTTCAGCATGAGCAGACTCGGGCGACGCGCCCACGGCGTGGACGCAAATGACGTGCGCAGCCGAAGACCACGCACGTCCCGATTCTACACGCGATACCGTCTTGTCTCGGAAAAGACCAGCGCGAGATCGACTTTGCCGCGCTCAGACGCGCGGCGGCTTGCCGAGATCCAGCGCCGATCCGCGCGGCATCTGCTCGACATAGCCTGCCGACAGTTCATATTGCAATGCGGCCCAGGCACCTAGCAGCGTCGAGTCGTTACTGAGAATTAACGGTGCGCGTACCCATTCCTCGGCAACATCGCCGAACCAGCGCGTCTCGAAAATACGGAAGCTCTCGATCTCGGCACGTCCTTCGGCCAGCAAGTCGTGGTACGACGCGACATGCGTCATCGCCACTTCGCTGATCCCGATGTCGTGGAGGCAAATCACCGCATCCATCGCCTTGCGGATCGCGGCTACCTTGGTGCCTGCCTGGATATAGACGACGGTGCGCGGCGCAGGGCCGTCGAAGACGAGACAGAACAACGTCGCCTTGCAGTATTCGGACAGTATCATCGCAGCTAGCACTCCGGACGAACACATGAGTCGGTAAGGCACAACTTCCGGTAAGCGCCGCTGCCCCATCGGCACCAGGCCGGCATAAGGGAAACAGAGGCGATGTAACCGGTGTTACGTGATGTGCGCTACGTTACCCGCGTGACGGTTGAGATGGTCATCGCTTCGGAGGACGGCATGCCAATCTTCCGATACGCCTTGTTGCAGCAGCGTCTATCACGTCTTACGCTCTTCTCCGCTATTGCCCGTGCCGCGGCATGCAGCGCGAGCGGGCAACGCCATGCATGATTCGTTCCAGGTCAGTTCCAAAGCAAAATGCGGCAATGACCTGCAGTTGAAATGAGGCCGTACGCGCCCTCTCCCTCTCCTGCCAATCATTGCCGCATGCGCGCCGTCTCGCCCGCGTCGACTCCTCCAACGCGGGCACATCGCTGCCCTATTCGACGGCGTGACGCATCAGAACCGATAGCTCACGCCAACCTGCACGATCGGATACCAACGGTAGTGCTCGACTTTGTTGCGCACCTCGGATTCCTCTTGATCGATGACGGACCGGGCAACATAGGTCGTCAAGACCGACGGTTCGTCGAAGCTGACGCGCGGACGGCCATAGGCGACGCCGATATCGGCAACAAAGCCAAAGCCTTTATGCAAGGGCTGATGCCCCCATCCCAGACCGAGGTAAGGCATGAAGGTCGGGAAACGGGCGTTTACCTTTAATTGCTGACCATTGGCCAATACCGCCGGGATCGCAGTGCCGTCGATATAGTAGTTACCATTGGTCGGCACCGCCGTCGCGTTCAAGCGGTCACGATTGATCAACGTACCCGCGCTCACCCGGAAACCATACGAGGGAAACGGAAATACGTCGGCGAATACGCCCAGATGTCGGACCTGCAATTGCCCGTCGAACTTATTGCCGCCGGCATTGAACGAATGCGACAGGTTAAAGCCGTTCAAATCCGCGTGGACCCCGACGTATTTCGTGATGCCCCAGGCACCACCGATCCCCCCACCCTGCGTACCGCCCTGCACATACACTTCCTGTGCCGCCGCGGGCAGCGCCATTGCACCCAAGGCCAACATCACAGCGGCTGCCGCCGCGCTTTTCACCGTACGCATTTCCATGTTTTTCAAGATGTACTCCAATCAGAGCATGTCAAACGATCGACCGCCATTTACCGTCTTCATGTGTCGAATAACACGATGCGGATACGGCAGGGAACTTTAACGAACTGGCCGAACACTCATCACTCGAGTAAAAGGCGATTTGCCCCGCTTTTCGCCCTCCGCTTCTGCTCACTTCGCTACGTCACGCCAGCTTGTCGATCGCGACGGCACCCATGCCGACGATACCGACTCCAGCGCAATGCAGCACGCGCGTTACACCTGACACGTTCATCCGCGATGGGGGAATGCGGACGCGCTACACGCCAGGACCCTGCATTTACTTAAGCTATACCAAAAAAATGACGTTTTCCCGCCGTGCATTGGTGATGCATTCCAAGACACACAACGGCAATGCACCCTTCAAACGCAGCAGTGAAAGACAAGACCGCAGTCTGCGGCATACCGTGCATCGGTGTTTCGGTCGAGGTGTCGATGGATCGGAGCATGCGGGCAATACGATGAGCGGTCAAACCAAAAAAACAACAACCCTGGTCGCTCTGTATTGTGCGTCGGCGATCACGCGCCGGAACCCGCATCGATCAATCGATAAACGTCGCTGTACAGGAATGTTCCATGGCAAAAGCCAGTCTCGCGCCAGCGTCCGTTCCAGTATCGAATGCACGGGCCCGCAGCGATTCAATCGGACCATTGCCATACATGCGTTTGTTCGCGCGCGCCACTATAGGAGGGGTGATCGGAATCCGGCGCGGGCTGGCAGTTTGTTAAAATGCAGAATCCCTGCCTCGGCGGCGCCGCCTACCTTGCCGCCGACGTTACGTATGCCAGCTCGTTTCGGCACACACGGCCCTTTTTTCAGGTATCTCTCCGCAATTCCGATGGCCAAGCAAACTGCCTCCTCCCGTGCGTCCTTCCCCGGCAAAGCCGCCAAAGCCGGCGCGACGCTGTCGGCCAAGCAAGAGAAGCCGGAAAAATACGACATTCGCCCTGGGCAATCGATCGGGCTTTTGAAGGCGCTGCATATTCTGACGCGCGACGGTCAGATGAATCAGGATAGCCGCCGCAAGTTGAAGCAGGTCTATCACCTCTTCCAATTCATCGAGCCCTTGCTGGCCGATATCCAGCAAAAGCATGGCGCCGTGACGCTAGTGGATCATGGCGCCGGAAAGTCCTACCTCGGCTTCATCCTTTACGACCTGTTCTTCAAGGCAATCGACGACGCCTCGCACATCTACGGTATCGAAACGCGCGAAGAGCTGGTTACCCGATCACGGGCGCTGGCGGAAGAGCTGGGATTCGATCGGATGTCGTTTCTGAACCTGACCGTCGCCGATGCCACGCAAAGTCGGGCGCTGCCGGAGCAGGTCGACGTCGTGACCGCATTGCATGCGTGCGACACGGCCACCGACGATGCGATCGATTTTGCCTTGCGCAAGCGCGCCCAATCGATCGTCGTCGTTCCCTGCTGCCAGGCGGAGGTAGCTTCGGTGCTGCGTCGGCACAAGGGCGCCGCGCTGGCATCGAACCCGCTGACGGAAATCTGGCGCCATCCGCTGCACACGCGCGAGTTCGGCAGTCAGATCACCAATGTGCTGCGTTGTTTGCAGCTGGAATCGCACGGCTATCAGGTCAGCGTGACGGAGCTCGTGGGCTGGGAGCACTCGATGAAGAACGAATTGATCATCGCCCAATACAAGGATCTACCCCGCGCACGCCCGGCAAGCCGTTTGCGCGAAGTACTCGACACGCTCGGCCTCGAAGATATGAAGCGCCGCTTTTACAGCGGCCAACCCGCCGCCGATGCATTGCACGACGCATGATGTGAAGCCAGCGACATCGACGAAGTGGGCGCCGGCCGCATAGCGAGGCGTGGGGCGATCTCCGCGGCGGCCACTGTCTGATCAGGCGGGAAATCGCGCCAGCAACAACGACGCGGCAATGGCGAACATCACGCAGCCGATGCTCGCATCGAGTATGCGCCATGCCGCGGGACGGGCGAACAGTCCGCTCAGACGCCGAGCGCCGTAACCGAGTAAGACGAACCAGATGCACGACGCCGCCATCGCGCCGACACCGAACCACCCGCGCGACGGCCAAGGCAGGCGGCCACCCACGCCGCCCAACAGAACGACGGTGTCCAGATAGACGTGCGGGTTCAACCAGGTCAGCAGCGTCACCGTCATCAGCGCCTTGCGCAGCGATCCCGCCTCAGTGCGCAAACCGCGATTCCCATTGGCCCGGGCAAGCGGCCCGCTTCCCCGGGCCATGATCGTGGTGCCTGCACTGCCCCCCTGAGCGCCCGCTACGGCAGCGGACACCGTCGCCCAAGGCGCGGGCCGCGCTGGACGTGACACAAGCTCAGGCGCGGCCTGGGCCGTCAGGGAAGTGGCCCCGCGCCAGGCCGCGCGCCAGCTGCGCAGCGCGTAAATCGTCAACATCGCAGCGCCACCGTAGCGCACGGCTTCGATGAGTCCCGGATGCGCCAGAATCACGCCCCCCATGCCGGCCAGCCCGCACGCCTCCAGGACGATGTCGTAGACGCAGCAAAGCAAGACCACCGCACCGATATGCATGCCCTGCACGCCTTGTTTCAGCACAAACGCGTTTTGCGCACCGATCGCGACGATCAGGCCCGCGGTCAGCCCGAAGCCGGACAGCAGCGCGGGGACGTAGACGGCAAGAGACGCAAGAGACGGGAAAATCATCGATATCATTTGACTAACATCACGGGACACGCAAAGCGCCGAAGGAATGCTTCTATAATCGGCAGCGTAACGAGGCCTTCTTCCGGCGACAACGCAAAGTCTGTTATGCGGCTTTAGCGTTTCTTATTTCGTCGCTGCCCGCCGTGTTTTATCGACCCCTCCATGCCAATCGACCGTGCCCAACTTCGTGCCTTCGTCACTGTCCTGCGCGAGGGCAGTTTCGATGGCGCTGCGCGCATGCTGCACGTCACCGCGCCCGCCATCTCGCAGCGCGTGCGCCAACTGGAGGAGCGTCTCGGCCAGGTATTGATCAGGCGCGGCACCCCGTGCACGGCGACCGATGCCGGCGCCGAACTGGCCCGTCATGCCGAGCAGATCGATATGCTCGAAGCCGAGACCTTGCACGCACTGGCACGGTTGCAGGGATTTTCAGGGTTGGCGGATGGCGACGACGCACTGCATGCCGCCGACGATGCGCCACCGGTTCGGATTCCGGTCGTCGTCAATGCGGACTCGCTCGACACGTGGTTCATGGACGTCGCGGTCGCGGTCGCCACGCCGGAGTCGGGCCCTGCGCTGGTCCTGCACATTCAGGTGGACGACCAGGACCACACCACCAGCTTGCTACGTGACGGCAGCGTCATCGCAGCCGTCACCGCGGAGCCGCAAGCGGTGCAAGGATGCGAGGCCAGCGCACTGGGTGTCATGCGCTATATCGCCGTGGCGTCGCCGGCGTTCATCGCGCGCTGGCTCGCTGTCCTGTCGACCGATCGAGCCGATGCCGGCGCCACGCAAGCCGAGGCAGATAGTGCCGATAGCGCCGCGTGGGCAGCCCTGTCGCGCGCGCCGTTCATCCAGTTCAACGAGAAAGACGCGCTGCAGGCGCGTTTTCTGGGATCGTGGGCCGCGCCATCCGACACAGGCAGCGCAAACGCACGCGCCCCCAGCTTCCGACTTCCCACCACCGGCAGTTTCGTCGATGCGTGTCGGCGAGGCATGGGATGGGGCATGGTGCCGCTGCAGATGGCCGCGCCCCTGCTCGCGGACGGCACTCTCCGCCAAGTGACACGGGCAGGCCGTGACGATGGGATCGATGTGCCTTTATATTGGCAGCGCTGGGCACTGCGCTCGCCGGTTCTGCAGCGGCTCAGCGCAACCGTCGAGCGCGTTGCAGCCGCCAGCCTGCGCGCGCCGCTCGCGGACGCGCAACAGGCGCCGGCGCGGCCCGGGGCGGCTTCGAGCGGCGCTTCAGCGCCGCCCGCGACCCGTTAGATAGTGACGAAGGCGGCGCAGTCGCATGGCGAGGCCGGCGGACGCGGCGCTGACAAGCGGGACGGACTGGCCGAGGCCAAGGCCACGCCATCCGTCACGACGCCAGGCACGCCACGCGTCCTTCACCCATGAGGGATTCAGGAACAACCACAGCGCCGCGAAGGCGAGCACGCCGCATCCAAGGAACGTGCCTTCATAGCCGAACGCGCCGACCATGACACCGGAAAGAATACCGGCCATGATCGAGCCGACCCGGGCGGCATTGAAAAAAAGCGCCGTCGCCGCAGCGGGAGTGGCGGGCATCAGATCCTGGATATACACCATGCCCAGACAAGACGTCACGGCCACGACGAACGCACTCAAGGCCTGCATCGGAATCAACACACCAATATTCCACGCCACCGCCACCGCGATGAAATACACGGTGTGGACGGCTGCACAGGCGGCCAACCACTTCAGTTTGTCGAGGCGCTCGCTGCGAGCGCCCAATGCCAGCATCATCGGTATCTCGAGCAAGGCACCCAGACCGAACATGATGGAGACATCGGTGCGCGAGCCGTGCATTCCCTGAACGATGTACAACGGCAAGACAATGATCGTCGCGTTTGCAACAAGGCCCAGCAGCGTCAAGGCAATCACCGCACGCCACAGCGTCCCTTTGTCCACCGCGGCCGCGGCTGCCGCGTCGGTAAGCGAAGCCGCCTTTTCCGTTTCTGCATCGCTGGCAAGGTGAATGCCTGCCTCGCTGGCTGCCGCACCCGGCAACGTCCTCGTCGCATTATCGGGGCGATCCGCCGCTGCGGGCATCGCGGCGCGGGCAGCTTGAAAGCCCTGCGTCGCGTCCCGTGCGCCGTGGGCACTGACCGGCTGCATGCGATAAACGATCACCGCACAGCCGGCGAAGCTCGCGGCAGCGAACAAAAACAGGCCGTAGAAATTGCTGGCCGCCAGGATCAGGGCACCGATCGTGGGGCCGAAAACCCAGGCCATCGACAGGACCGTTCGCAACGAGGCCGTCGCAAAGGCGCGCTCGGCATCGCTTCGAAAAGGCAGGCCGACACGGCCGAAAGAAAACACCAGCGCGATGGCCGAACCGCCCACACCCAGAAAGGCGACGCCGATCACCAGCAAGCCGATGTAGTTCGTGACGAAACACAGGCAGACATAGCCCACTGCGGCTGCCAGCAAGGCACCGATCAGCAAGGCCCGATGTCCGCCGTGCCGATCGGTCCATTTACTCGCAATGGTGCTCGCGATGACGCCACTTGCCGCAATCACTGTCATGAATACGCCGAGATGCAAAGGCGTCATGCCCGCGTGCTCGATGCTGAACAACGACAGATAGGGCGCGGTGAACGACAAGGCGATGCCTAGCAACAGGATCGCACCGGCCAAGGGCATGAAAGAGGGGATAGCGGCGAGACTGGCGAGACGTTTATTCATGAAATCGACTATACGTCAATGACGCCGCTCGCGCGCCTCTCAGCGGCAAACGACTGACTGGCCGTTGAGCTGTTCGTGTTCGTGCGTGAAGCTGACCCGATCGGGCTGCCCCGCATCGCCGGTCACACGAATCACATAGAGGCTGTCGTAATCGCTGCTCGCCCAGCGCGGCACTTGCGCCTTCGAGGCGCCGAGGCGTTGCAACACGGCTTTCGCGACCTGCTCGGCGATACGATGTTCCCAGGCAACGAAGACCGTCTTACCAGCCATCTCCGGCGCTAAAAGCCGATTCACCAGCGCGTCGCTGTCTTCATAGCCGAGCGAGACGTCGACCGGCATGCCATTCGCAATCGCGGTCGGCTCTATCGTCGCCAAGGGGCGGACATACGCATAGTTGCGACCCAGATCCGATTTGAGAACCGCAGGATTGGGGGCGATGATGAAGTCCGGGCGACCGTACCGCTTCGCCAACACCTTCGGCAAGGCCAGCGAACGATTCAAGCCCTGACAATTCAATTGGCCAAACCCTTCCATCGGCTTTTCACCATGGCGCATCAGCACGATCGTCTCCACGGCCGGATGCGTGATGGCCGAGGCGGCATCGGATGGCGCTGCTGCGTCCGCTACCACCGCCCTTGCCCAACCGGCCTCGGGCACCAGCGCCAAAGCAAGGCAGATCGCCATCGCGCAGCGGACGTATCGCAAGGCCGCATGGTTCGAACCGATCGGCGATCGGCGTCGGTGCATCCACGTCGCGGCTGCGCCAGCGCCTGACGGGGCGCAAAGCGCGACATCGGGAGTTGCGGAGATAATAGCGGTACGTGTCGCTAAGCGGGGGGCAGGACGTACATGCCATCGCGCTACGGCTGTCTGGCGCATCACTTCTTTGTATCCACTATGAACGACCTCACACCAAGTGCGTCCTTCTCCATGACGACTCCGGCCATCGAGAGCTGGCACGCACATGTCTATTTCGACGCGACTAGCCGTGATGCGGCGTGGCACTTCCGCGAAACCATCATCGCGCAGCTGGGCGAGCGTATGCAGATGGGTCGCTTCCACGAGCGGCCGGTCGGACCGCATCCGATGTGGAGCTATCAATTGGCATTCGCGCCGGACCAGTTGGCGCCCATGCTCAGCTGGCTGACAGTGCACCACGGCCCACATGATGTCTTCTTGCATCCTAACACCGGCGATGCATTACGCGATCATCGCGACTGTGCCGTTTGGATCGGCCGCTCGCATATTCTGCGTCTCGCCGGGCTAGGCGGCTAAGCACGGGGGCGCAAGGCCCATGACCCGATGACCATGGCCGTTCACCTAAGGCGAGACAGCCAGCGCATCGGCCGTCAGCGCATGCGCTGACACTCGCTCACACCAGTTCGAATCCGACCGGTGGCAGACCCACGATCTCACCGCGCACTTCGCCCGTGTGCTGCGCGAGGTACATGCCGGTGAAGGTGCCGGTGGTCAGCACCGTATCCGGCGTCACATCGATCCCCAACTCCGTGGTGGCGTAGTTCACTGCCCACGACAACAGGCGGCGCGGATCCCCTGCGGAGTTACCGATCTTGCCCTGAACCTGGACGTCGACGATGTTGGTATCGCCGATCCGGAAATGCGCTTGCGGAGAAACGAAAGGGAAGTCGTCGCGATACGGCACGAAGTTGCCGACAATCAATGCGCCATGGGTGCTGAAATCGGCGCTGGTCGCGCGTTTTTCGACATCGGGCCAGGCCGCGAAGCGGGTTGCGACCAATTCGATGGTGGCGCCCATTTCAGCGATCGATTCGCGCACTTCTTCGTCCGAGTACGGCATCGCGCGGGCAACGAACGTCTTGCCCAACTTGAAAGCGATCTCCAATTCGAGGCCCGCGGGCGGGAAGGCATCGCGCGCGAGTGCCACGCCCGGCTTATGCACGCCCTGCGCCGCCAACGGCGCGCCGCCTGGCGCCGCGTCAGGCGACTTGGCGCCGATCTTCCAGCCCCCGACCTTCTCGCCGGTCAGTGCGAAAACGGCTTGCTGGACCGCATAGCAGGCGGCATCGTCCGGCAGCGTCGGCAGCACGGTATCCGCGGGAATGCGTTGATGGGACTGGCGCGCTTCGGCCAGCAGGCGGCTCAACGTCGCCACGGCTTGTTGGGTATCGGACATAATCGCCTTATTCTAGGAGACGTGAAGTGAAATGGTTATCGCGCCAGGCCATGCGGAAATGGACCCGTCGCGATGGTTTTCGGCGTTTGTAGCACTTTGCCGCGCCGGTACGCCGCGGACCGGACTTAGGGCAGGATCTCCAGCACCGATTCGATCGGACGGCACAGACGAACCCCGCGCTCGGTCACGACGAACGGTCGGTTGATCAGAATTGGGTGCGCCACCATTGCATCCAACAGAGCCGCATCGCTGGCGTCTGCCAAACCCAGTTCCGCATAGATCGCTTCCTTCTCGCGTATCGCCCCCCGTACCGTCAGGCCAGCCCTTCCGATCATCGCTTTCAGTGCAGCGCGGCTTGGCGGATTTTTGAGGTAATCGACCACGACCGGTTCGATCCCACGTTCCGACAGGAGGGCGAGCGTCTTCCGTGACGTGCTGCACCGATTGTTGTGGTAAATCGTCACCGAATCAGCGGAGTGAGAGGCGGCAGCAGGAGATGCGGAATGAGGCGATTGGGTAGGCATCGTTACGATATTGAACGGATCGAAATTGGAAACGGTGCGCGTGCGGCGGCGCATCGCTGCCGAGGCATTGTAGATCCAGGAGGGCCGACGTGGAAACCCTACAATACGACGAAATTGCAGCACTCCTTTATGTCGTGCCCTTCCGGCGATCCAGATGCCGAAAAACCCTGTTTTTCGCCGATAGTTGGAAAATCGTCCCCAGATTTAAGACGATTATCGAATCTTATGTGGCCAAATTTGCTGGTTTTTCCAAATGTGTACAAACGTACGCCCTAATTAAAGTTATTTGCGTATTTTCCGTATTATTGGAATAATAATTGCTACACCAGTCATATAATCGTGCCCTTCCGGAGGTGGTAGGAATGTCGGTTCGGGACCCATTGTCCACAAAAAACAAAATCCTCGATGCGGCAGAGGATGTCTACGCCGGAGAAGGCGCGGAAGGCCTCACGCTACGTGCGATCACCGAGCGTGCCGGCGTGAATCTGGCATCGATCAATTACCACTTTGGGACAAAAGAGGCCCTTTGCCGTTCCTTGTTGTCGCGCGTATTGGATCCGCTTTATACCGAGCGCAGCCACCTGTTGGACGTGCTGGAAAATATCAACGCGGGACAAATCCGTCCGACGCACGTCATTGCCGCTATCGTTCTGCCGTTGGCACGCGAGTTCACGCGCAAAGACCAGACGGCGAATCGCATTGCATTTTTTCTCAGAATTTCGTCCGACCCCTCGCCCACCATCCGCACGTTTTTAAGCCAGCAATACCGCCATATTTGTCAGCGTTTCGACGATACCTTTGTTCGTAGCGTCCCGTCGGTAGCGCGTGAAGAAGCGCTCTGGCGATCACGCGTACTATTCAATGCGCTGCCAGGCACGATCGGCAATCAAAACACCGCGTCGATGCTGTCGGAATTGTTACTGCGGCCCGGCATGACCATCAAAGACTTGATCGTCCACTTTGGCACCGTCATCGAAGGGGTCACGACCAATAGTACCGATGTCGAGGCGCTGGCGAATCTCATCCTCGATCAGGCGGCAGATACGCCGACAATGCGCGCGCTGAAGTCGCATTTGCCGTCTTGCGATGAAAACATGCTCGAACATACCACGCGCTTACAATGGGAGCCGGCGTTGTCGTCGGCACTCCGCGTCGGTTAACGGCGCCCACGCGCATACCTTGTAAGCCTATCCCACTGGCGCAACGATACGGTACGCTCCGCGTTCACGCGCATCTCCCGACACCCATACCGCATGCCATGCACAGGTGAACGGCTATGGTAAATAACTAGCGCGACATGCGCACATAGGGTGCCCGGCGTCATGGCGTGTCCGATGCCAGCGCGCAATAAAAAAACGCCCGGTTCATACTGAACACGGGCGCTTCAGCGCTGTGCATCCCACATAGTCGATCGAAATCGCCTACGTGCTCGACACAGTAACCGGTGCATCGATGACGCACCGGCTTATAACGTTACATGCTTAGAACTTGTGGCGCAGGCCGAGGTTCACCATCGTTTGCGATTGCGTACCGTTGTAACCGTACGAACCGATCGATGCGACAGCCGACGTCGTCGTGCCATCAGCTTGACGTTGCGTACCGTTAGCGTGCTGGTAAGCAGCGGTCATGTACACGTCGGTACGCTTCGACAGGTTGTAGTCAGCGCCCAGCGACACTTGGTGATAGGTCGCCGACGTATCGCCGCTAGCCTTCGTGTAGCTGTAACCCAGACCCACCAACATTGCCGGCGTTGCCTGATAGTTCAGGAAACCTTGTCCGGTGTTGTACTTTTCGCTGGTCGTGAAGATCGACGAACCATCGTTCGTGTACTTCGCGTTGCTGTAACCCAGGCCGGCCGTGAACGGACCGAACACGTATTGACCCGCAATACGCGCGATGCCGATAGCGTGCGCCGATGCGTACCCGGCGTTGATGGCGCCGTCGAACGTGCCGTCCGACGAGCTCGACCACGTGTTTGCACGTGCCGTCGAAGCCGCGTTGAACGACTTGATATAGCCAGCAGCTACCGAGAACGGGCCGTTAGCGTAGGACACGGCACCCGAATACGACTGCTTCGAGCTCGTGCTGCCTGCCACGTTACCGAACGAGTACATACCTTCGAACTGCAGACCCGAGTACACAGCCGACGTGTACTTGATCGCATTGCTGACGCGGAAGCTGTTGTCGTAGTTGTCGACGTCGCCTGCGGTCGCAAATGCCGAACCGAAGTAGTTGTCAGCCGTAATGCCTTGGACCAGGTCGATCACCGGATCGTACTGACGACCCAGGGTAACCGTACCAGCCGTATCGCTTTGCAGACCGACGAATGCTTGACGACCGAACTCCGCACCACCTTGACCGAATTGACCGGTCGACGGGTTAAAGCCGTTTTCCAACGTGAACAGCGCCTTCAGACCGCCGCCCAGATCTTCGGTACCCTTCAGGCCCCAGCGGCTACCCGACAGGTTACCCGCGCTGGAGTTACCCAGTGCCCAGAGATTGTTGCTACCCTGAGCGTGATGCACATACGTGAGCGATGTGTCGATCACGCCGTACAGCGTCACGCTGCTCTGCGCATGTGCAGCCCCGGCTACACCGAGTACTGCGAGCGACAGAGTCGACATCAGGAGCTTGTTTTTCATTTTCCGTATCTCTCCAAACGGCTTAGTGTTGAATCCGGATGGAAAGATAGCTTGCCGATGCAATTACGGAAACTAAAAAAAAAGCCTGTCTCGATTTGGACACACGATTGGATCTCGAAACGAAATACATTGTTTCCGATTTGGAAAATAATAATTTTTTTATAAAAAACAATAACATACATAAATAACTCTGATATGTTAGTAATTATATCTAACAATTTCGTTTCAGATTTTTAACGACGGTAAGAAGGACTAGCCTGTTTGAAGGCCTCGCATAGTGCGACTACGGCCTTTTCTCCCTATATGTGCAATTGACTAAGCAATTTAATCAAGGGTTTACACCTATCAAGTTTTACCGACCACGACGTGGTTCTGCAACAGTCGGCATCGAATCGCCACTGTCTGCAGCGGCATTCGCGATGTAAGCGCTTTATTGAGAATGGCTGCGAGCCTGACGTTAAAAGCGGAGCTAAACCCCGCCGCGGGTATATAGGTGCATGCCTATGGTTCGCGTTGCACACAGGTGCAGCGCCACGATGACCATGGACGTTGACCTTTGTCTGTTACATGGATTCTGCGCAGTCCGCATCTGCTGAACTTTAGATGCGTAGTGGATGCGAAGGTGCAACGGTGCAAAACGAGATGAAGCTAATGGGTGGGAAAATCCCGCAGGAGTCGATTGACTAGCGATCCAGCGGCGTCTTTGATCGCGATCGCGAAGCGCTTGGAGGGATATCGAGGATAACGATCTCGGCGTGCGCCCCGTCGTCCGTCAGGGTCAGAAGCGCCACGCTCACCGGCAGGCTGAAGCGGCGCGGCCCCGCACTCCCGGGATTGATGAAAAGCGCCGCACCATGGTGGTGTACCTGCGGCTTGTGCGAATGGCCTGAGACGACGACCTGTATCCCCGCGGCGGCCGGGTCGAACGAGAGATCCTTGTCACTGTGGATGACGTAGACTCTGCACGCCCCGAATCGACATTCCAGCGTTTCGGGCAGGTCCTGCGCCCATTCCGCTTCGTCATCATTATTCCCGCGTATCGCGCTGAGCGGCGCGATCGCGGACAGTTGCGCGAGAATGTCTTGAGAACCGATATCACCTGCGTGGATTATATGATCCACACCGGCTAACGCCGCTACGGCCTCGGCACGGAGCAGGCCATGGGTATCGGAGATCAGGCCAATCGTCAGTGGGCGCGTCATCGCTTTGGCAGGGGTGGTGTGGCCATGCAGAGTGGATCTTGCATTGCCCGCGCGATCACGCTTGGCGAGCAGAACGACTCAAGCGTGCGGTACGAGGATCGAGGCGCTTTGGCCCACGATCGACAAAAACTCACGACGGGTCGACGGATCGTCACGGAAGGCACCCAGCATTCGGCTTGTCACCATCGTTGCGCCGGCTTTATGCACGCCACGCGTCGACATGCATTGATGCGCTGCCTCAAGGATCACGGCAACGCCCTTCGGTTCCAACGTAGCATTCAAGGTGTCGGCAATTTGCACCGTCATCTTTTCCTGAATCTGTAATCGCTTGGCGTAAGCATCGACCAAACGCGCCAGCTTCGACAGTCCTACCACGCGTTGTTTCGGCAGATAGGCGACGTGCGCCTTGCCGATAATCGGCACCATATGATGCTCACAATAGCTCTCGAAACGGATGTCCTTCAACACCACCATTTCGTCATAGCCATCGACCTCGGAAAACGTCGTCGCGAGCAACGCCGCCGGATCGATCGCATAGCCCGCGAAGAATTCGTCGTACGAGCGTGCGACACGCGCCGGCGTATCGAGTAAGCCCTCGCGATCCGGATCGTCGCCGGCCCAGCGAATCAAAGTCCGTACCGCTTGCTCCGCTTCTTCCCGCGTCGGTTTACTTGTGTCTGTCATGCCCATCCGTCCTTGCTATCTATTCCCGCCGCCGACGTGCCCTGGCAGCCCTCAGCCGGGCTCGCGGCCGATTCGGGCAGCACCCGCCCCACACGCAAACGCAATGCGGTTAAAGGGCACTATTCTACTCCGACCCCGCCCATTCGCGCCCACCATGTTTCCTAGCAACCTAAGGTGCATGTCTATGGTCAAGCACTTGCGCCTCCCATCGCATTGCACCGTTTGGGGACTAACTGCCATCGACTCAAAACGCATTGGTTTTCGTGTCATTACCATGGACATGCACGTTTCAACCATATACACAGCCCCTTCCGGACCACCGCTGTGTACCTATTTACCATATCCACAGCTCCTTTCGACCATGCAAGGTAACCGTCATTACCACAGACGTTCACCTATAGACGGTATTCGTGTTTGAAATCATATGCTTGGCGCGGCTAAAGGTTTACTAAACTAGTAAAGTGTCTAAGGTAAACACAACCGGACGTGTGTTCTCGGATAGAACCATAACCCTTCACCTTCCGCTCCGCGCTATGCAAAGAAAGACTTAAAAACAATAGCTTAGGAATATTTCTTCGCGTTGATCGCCAGTTCCTTCGTTGCAAGACGCTTAGCGCTATGGGTGCATGGCAATGGTTGAGACCGCCCATTCCTAGCTTAGTACGCTGCTTCAATTTAATTAAAAATATTTAAATCATAGGCTTACGGCTGATTTCTCATCTAAATTATTGATTGAAGAGGGGTTTTTAAGGTGAACGGCTATGGTTCGGCCTATAGGTGAACGGTTATGGTCGTTTTACGCCGCTGTTTGAAGCGGTGTTTTTCCTTATGCGAACGCCCCCTGCCCCGTAAGACGGTGCTGCACGCTCTTTTAGGTGAACATCCGTGGTACGGGCAAAAGGTGAACGCGCATGGTACGCACATGGGAATTTCACGCGTTTAGCGCGCTCGGCCCCTTGCTTGGCGGCGTAGTGCGCTATTCCGCGGCTTTCTGAATCACATCGGTTTTTTCTGAGCTTTTCTTGCTGTGTGAGATGACGCTCGATGCCGTGCCGATCTTAGATATCGATAAGCGGGGCACAGTGTGTGTCATTTTTAAGTTGCATAAGCGTGCTGAATTGCTCTACGAAGTTTTCGTTTTCCGAGGCGACGCTGCCGTTCACTCTGAAAGGTGCATATCCATGGTACGTCGCGACAAGGGCCAATTTGCCCCTGATCCTGTCCTTGTTTATGAGGTAATACGGACGTTTTGATGGGGTCTGCTTCGTTGCTGCTCGTCGCGGAGAATAAGGTGAACGTCTATGGTCACAAGATGCGCGCTTTGCTTGTCGCCGAAGTGTCGTCGTGCAATGCGAAAGGGCAGCCGCGGATGATTGCTTTTGGATAAGGTGCATGCGTATGGTCCGGTTCCCGCAAGATTCTCCTGCGCTCCTTCTTATAGGGTTTTATATTTAAATTCTATTATTATCATATAGATAGAAATTTTATTCGGCTCGGTGACCGCAGTTAGGTGAATGTCTATGGTTGAACCTTCAGGAACGCGATTCATGCCAATTGGTACATGATTTCGGTGATAATGTCACCTTGGCCGCGCCAGAGGACGCGCGGCAACGCGGATATTGGGGTTCAGTTCATGGCAAGCGGCAGTCGAGCGAGCAAAGACACGCAGATCGCATTGTTCCAGGCGGCGGAGCCGCCGGAGCCATTCAAGAAAGCGGTCCAGGCGGTTCATATTGCGCCGAAGTCCGGTGCTATCACTTTGCAGCAAGCGAAGATGTTCAATGCGCTGATCAAAAACGCGATTGCACAGAACGCGGAAGATCAGCGGCTGACGTTCGAATATTCGCTACGCAACTTGATCGACGATGTCGGTCTTAACAGCAATAACCGCAACTACGTAAAAGCAACGATCAATTCCTTGGTCGGCACGGTCGTCAATTGGGATCATTTGATGCCCGACAGCCGCAGCATTTGGAAGGCATCCGGCCTTCTTTCCGGGGCGGAAATCGACGGCTCTCGCTTGCGCTATAACTTCTCCGATCAGATTCGTGAACTCCTGCTGAATCCGGTGATGTACGCAATGATCGATATGCGGATCACGCGTCAATTCAAGCGGGGACATTCGTTGACGCTGTGGGAGAACGTCGTTCGTTACGAAGGCATCGGACGCACCGGGCGGATTCCGGTCAAGACGTTTCGGGAGTTGTTCCTCGGCCAGGATTCGAACAAAAGCTCCTATCGCGAATACAAGATTTTCAAAAGCCGGATCCTGATTCCGGCGATGAAGGAAGTCAATGAAGTCACCGATCACTCGGTGGAGCTGATCGAGTACAAGAACGGTCGCTCCGTCGCGGAAGTGCAGTTCACGATTACGCGCAAACCGGAAGCCAAAGTTGAAGAGGATGTCGATCCAGTGACGTTGCAGGCGGTAACGAAATTGGGTGTACTGCCATCGGAAGCACGCAAGCTATTGAATGAATATGGGATCGAGCGCGTGCAGCAGGCGATCGCTTATTTGAAAGAACGGATGGGCAAACGGAATGCGCCGCCCGTCGACAATGTCGGGGCTTATTTCCGACGTGCGTTATCGCAAGGCTGGGGAAGCGCCGGCGCGACACGGGCGCCAAAGGCCACTGAGGTGAATACGCATGGTAAAGCGGCCAATGGTGATTCTGCCGGCAACATAGCGGGTGCAGCCGGTTTGTCGCCGACGGAGCTGAAAGAACGCTATATCGCGCACCGCCTGCCTTTGGCGAAATCGTATTTCAACGAGCTTGCCGTTGAAGACCAGACGCAATTGCTGTCGGACTACAACGATAGCGTGTCACTGAAGCAGTTGAAAATTTCGAAATCTCGCAAGCCGTCGGTCGTGGCGGAGAAGAGCTTTTTCGCCTGGCTCGCGCAAGCGACCTGGGGCGAACCCAGTGATGGCGATCTCCTGCAATTCCTGCTCAGTGGAGCAGCGTCGTCGGTGCACTCAAGCACCGAACGGGACGACGACAATACCTAGCAATGCGGGATAGGTGAAACGCTATGGTACGCGCGATGCGATGCATTGAGCCCGCGCTTCTGCATCGACGAAAATAGGGTCGCCGATCACGCGATCAAAGAGGCACCATCCAAGCCAAATTGCGATTTGATATCGTTCAACAAGGCGTCGCGCTGCTTCTGATCGTTGAACTTGATATCCAGGACCACGCGCCCGGAATCCCACTCCTTCAGTGTCCCAAGTTCGCGTCCGTCGCTTGCCACGATTTTGTATTGGCGAGAGAGCTGTTTTTTGGGACGTTTTCCGAGCTCAGCATTTTTCCGGATCGACTCGACTTTACGGAACGTCAAAGATTCGTCTACGATCCGGCGCGCCAATTGTTCCGTCATCCGCGTATCGCTGGCCTTTTGGTACAAGGTCAACTCGTAGGCGGTGTTGATCCCAAAATGCTGCGGGTGTTCCTGGATTGTTTCTTTGACGGCGGTCGGCAGTTCTAGAAGCGACAGCAGTTTGCTGATCTTTGTTGCGTTCTCGCCAGCAATCGACACCAGATCCTCATCGGTGTTGGCAATCTGATTGTCCTTCAGCTTTTGCAAACCAAGCGCGACATCAAGGACCGTCTCCCCTTCTCGCTCGTGATTGAGCGCTTTTGACAGTCGATAGAAGTCCACCGGCTGTAGATCTTCCAGGATGCAGCAATCCATTTGCTTCCGACCAATGGACTGCATGGCTAGCCGGCGGTAGTGGCCGTCGATCAGCAGATATTTCCCCGGTTGACGGGAATCGGGCGTCACGAGTACGGGGACCAGTTGCCCTTCTTTCTGGATTGAAACCGCGCGTGCTTCGATGGCCTCGGGATTGTAATAACTGCGACTGTTCAGCGGGTTGCTCTGCAGCATCTCGATGGGAAGGCTGACAAATCGCTGTTTCACGCCCTTAGCGGACAACTCGCCGAGACGATCGGCGATCCCGCCACTGTGCGTCGGGCCGACGTCCGCCGTGCTTTGCGGTATCGGTGACGCCACGTGGCCGGCGCGGCCCGCGATGGTGTCGTCTGCGACTGCGGGCGCAGGCGTGTTGTTTTGATCAACGCTGGAGACGTCGTGGATCGGTGACGCTGACAGCAAACCATTTGGCTTTGCGGTGATCAATTGCTCCGCACGAGAGAATCGATCGTCAAGCGACGCACGCATTACACCGTCACGGGTAATACCTTTAACGAGTGATCCAGAAAAATTTTTTTTACCAGCCATTCGAATTTTTCCTTAAAGAAGTGCCAGAACTTCGTCAACAAGTGCATTGACTTCGCGGACAGCATCTTTGCCACCTGAAATCGTATGTACCGACTGTCCCGTTGTTTCTGCTTCCTTAAACGCCGCGCGGAGCCCCAGCCGTGACTTGAGCATCGGAACAGTAGGATCTTCGGCCAGATGTTGGAACACCTGCTTAACGATCGAGATGTTCTGGTACATGTTCGGTAGGGTCCGAACTTTCAAGGATTCATTGTTCGCCATGGCGGTAGCTGCCAATTTTTTGGCTTCCTCGATGGCCCACAAGTTGCCGCCAGATCCGCCGACAGGGATGAGCGCCAGGTCAGATACGAGCAGGGCCACCGAAGGCGCCACGGACTGAATGGCAGGTGGGCAATCGATCACGATAAAGTCGTAATCCGACACGAACTTCCGAATCTCGCGATGTGCCGCTGCCGCCATCATGCTGAGATTGATGGCAGTGGTTTTTACTGGTCGATCTTCGCTAGACATTGAGGCCCAGATCGTTGCCGTACCCTGTGGATCTAGGTCGACGAGAAGGGATTTGTTCCCGCGTAGTGCGAGCGTTTCCGCGAGGTTACAGCTGACGAGCGTCTTTCCTGCTCCGCCCTTCTGGTTGAACACCGTAATGATTTTCGCTGCCATCCTTCGATCGTCTCCTGCCTAGCCAGTCCGCACTTTCTACGTAGAAAGTCGCCACGGTTATTGTACCTATCTTTTGTAAAATTAATCAAATAAAACTAGTTGAATTGTTATATTTTTGGTCATTCTTTTAGCTATAAGCCAATCGATCTAACAGCGAAGCATTGGGAATCTTGTTGATGCCAGATGCGGTTTGGAGAAAAAGGCGATTTTGCCAGTTAGGCTCCCTTTTGGAGTGATGGCATCACGAGACTACGGTCGACGCTGTTGATGGCCGTCGTGTGTTTTGGAAGATGTTGTTGCGGGAGGTTGGCGAGAACGCTTGCCGCGTATTTGGTTTTTACATTGGATGCTCTCGGTGCCGAGAAAGGGGAGACATTTAAAGTGGTTATCGTTCCGAGCAAGCGGACTTTCTACGTAGAAAGTCCGCTTGCGATGCGACCGACAATCATCAGCCGCAGCGTTGATCGACAACGAGAAGCCCTAATGCAGACGTTACAAGTCGAGCCAGTTGTACAACGGCAGGGGAGTCACAATGATGAGGGCAATATGACCGACCCATTGACGGGCAGAAGTTATATATAAACGGACGCCAGTACGTCAACGCCGATTTAAACGACGGTCTGGCAATCCCCGCGGTTTAATGCGCACCGTCGGAGAGCGTAAGGCGAACCTAGAAAACGTATTTTGCAGCGATACGTCAATAAATTCGGTGGATGCGCTAGTGGCGACTCAACGTCTGGTCTGTTCGGCCGATGCCACATATGCCATGAGCGACCGCTGTGGCTGTTGGTTTATTTCAGTAAGAAACTGTGCAGTTAGACGTGCGCTCGCTCTGGAAAGTCCACCTGAGCGAATCCGACGTTATATGGCCTCTACTTTCTACGTAGAAAGTAGGCATGACGTCCGCGCTCGCTAACGCACTCAAATCAGCGGCGCCGTCATTCCTTGCAAAATTACATGGCTAGCGCATCTCGAAAGCTTTAAGCCAACTCTATGTTGCCTCTGCATCGGCGCTCGCCGCGCTGCGTGAAAGAAGCCCGAGACTCCGGCGTTCGACCAGGCGCGGCGATACTGAGCTGGACATGGCATCGCATGTTTGCAGTGATTTGGACTTTCTCCAACGTTCGCGAGCGGCAGCGCATCGTGGTTAGTTAAGCGTCGCGACGCTGAAGGCACGAACATTCGGGCTAGCGAACGACACCGTGTGGAAATAAGCATTGCTGGATTGACAGTAAAACTCAAGGGCGATAAGCCGGACGAGACAGAGACTTTCTACGTAGAAAGTTGGAGCATAACGTCGATCCGCGTCGCATCGAGCAGAAACATCCGAGACCAGGAAACGAGGTGCTGGCCGTCGAAAACAAAGAACGGCAGTCAACTTAGTCGCTCGTTGCGGCGCCCGTGCCAAAGCATAGCAAACCGATACTGAACGACCCGGCCCAGCGAGTTTCTACGTAGAAAGTCGGCCACAACTCACCACAACACGACCAAAACAAAATCAAAATAAATTGTAAAATAATTTATCGTAATTCCGCGGGAGGTTCGACCGTAATTAATGTTTTGGTCATCTATCGACTGTAGCAGCACGGCAGACGAATTCGTCTCTCGACCATTACGTGTTGCGGGAACGATTGCATAAACGAACACGCTGGGAGCTACGATCTTGCCTGGGGACGTCCCTCGATCGTCTAGTTGTTAGTATAAAAAGGCCAATCCATCGCGTTGCTGATGTTCGCGAAGCCACAGCCGGCTTACCAAAGAACCTATCTGTATGCAAAGGCTCGGTGGGTCGACCAGGTCTCGGATGCTCCGTGAGGAAGTGCACGCCGAGGAAAACGCCGGCGGCCTACGTACATTCCCCCGACGCTGGCCGCGATTAACAGCGGGACCGATAGAAACGGCCCTAACGTCGACTAAACCGTCCCACCCCGCGGTGATCGTTTGGCGGGCAAAACGAGCCCATCCGCTAAAGAAATCCGTCCCTCTTGATCGCGCATCAACTGCCGCCCACAGCTCCCGGACGCCGTACAAGCAAGTGCGAGCGTCGATCACGCGGGTCAGAAATCATGCCTTTCTTCACCGTCTGTCATCGCAGTTCGGGAAGAAACGTCGTCAGAGAAATGCCCTTAAGTGATTGTATTTGCGCAACTTTAAAGAACAGGGTAGTATTCGATCAAGGTTTATCAGAAAAAGTTGATAGGCTGATAACACTTCTAGAATCAGGATGACCCACCCCCAGGCAAGATCTTCGCGCGTTTGTTGAAATGAACGAAACTTCTTCCTTTCGGGCGTATTTTTTGACTGCGTCGTCGGCGGATAAAAGTGTTTCCATTGACCGGGCCGATCTCTTACTTCCCACCCCAATGTCAGCGGCGGTGAAGGCAAATCCGGCCCCCGCCGCCGAACGTTCAAAGCGCCGCCGCATCGGACTCCATCACATGGCGTTCATTCGTGGCGTCTATGAGGGGCTTGATATCGGCGCCCTGGCAGACCAATATCTGGGCAATCTCGGCGACCGGCGTCGAGCCAGGAGTACCTTGCGCTGGTTAGTGGATGAGCTGGCCAACGCCGCGCGAAAGCGGGGCGACAGTGCAGGTGCGCGACTTCTGCGACTCCCCACGGCGAAACTCATCGATTCGCTCTCGGACCCAGAGGTCGGGCTACCGTCGAATCGTGCAGCTGTTACTTCGACGGTGCAAAACGCGGAAGACCGGTCCGCGATTCCGAGACCGTTCGATCGCGGCCCCGTCGCCACGGCATTCCAGCCTCCCGGGACCGCGGCCTCGTTGATAGCGCGTAGTGAACTTTCACCCCCCAGCGGTGCAGCGGAATTGGCCTCGACCGAACAGGTCGAGGCCGCATTCGATTCGGTGGAAGCGTTTCGCGATCGGCATGACCCTGACGGGGTCTACTCGGAAGCGGAGTTGATCGCGCTATATGAAGATGCGCAAGCCGACGCCCATCGCGCCGCGCCTGCTCAGCGGGCGTCCACCGGAGATGCTGCGCACGTCGTGGCGCGACACGGTGCGAGCGAAAACGGAACGGAAGAAGAAACTGCGCTCCACGCCGAAGATCGCTTGCGTCTCGCGGCACACACCGCACACACGGCGCGTGCGGCGCGTGTGCGCGCACGCAATCAGCGGCTCCGCACGCGTCGCCGGGAGGTACTGGATCGACTCGAAGCCACGCTCGTCGAGCCGCCGCGTCTGCATCACTTCATCGGTGACTGGATCGATCCCGCGTTGGCCGCTCGCTTGGAGGCGGTGGACATCAACACCGTCGCGGATTTACTGTCCTTAATCAATCGACGCGGCTTCCATTGGTATCGGGATGTGCCGCGTGTCGGCCGCCGCGCCGCCGAGCGGCTCCGGGATTGGCTCGCCATGAATGCGGGGGATCTCGGGGCGCAAATCGCCCGTCATGCCGCGAGCCCGCGTCGGCAGTGGAGCGCATCGGTGGCTGCGGCGCGGCGCGTGACCAGCGAGCATCTGGCCGCCCTCGAATATTTCACGCCCGAGGACGACCGGATCGCCGCCGATCGCGACCTGATTCTGCAAATGCTCGCGCGATATAAGCCTGTTGCCAGCACCTATCGGGCGTTCCGACTACAGGCCGAGCGTCTGCTGCTGTGGGCGGCGCTTCATCGACAGGTCGCGGTTCAGAATTTGTCCGACCAGGATGTACAGGCTTATTTTGCCTTCATGCAGGCGCCGGATGCCGATTGGTGCGGGCCGAAAGTGGAACGAGGCTTGCCGACATGGCGCCCCTTCGAAGGTCCGGCCAGCGACGCTTCCGTACGCATTGCCCGTCGCGCTCTGAAAGCGCTATTTGCGCCGCTTGTCGCAGCCGGTACGGTGCGTCGCAATCCTTTCGAATCGCGTGTGCCTTTCCCTTCCGTAGCAATCGCCGTCGCGCAGGCGGTGCCGTACGACGGGCAAGCGACGGCCAAGCATAGTAAAGGACGGCCGCTATTGGCGATTCATCTCGCCAGGATGCGACTGCTCGCACGCGTTCGGGAAGTCAGCAAATGTCGACTGTCGGAAATTGCCGAGCTTACGCTGAGTCAGTTCGACGCCTTGCTGTCCCTGCGTAGCGCGACGTCGCCTACGCTGGCGCCAGGCGGCAAGCACACATTCAACGAAGCGCTACGCGAAGCGCGCGCAGCATACCTCGCGTTGCGCGAGGTGGAACAAGGACCGGTCGATCCCGAGAGTCCGCTTTTCGTACGTCATACGGCGACCGGGCTCGATTTGAGCGCGCCGCGGGCAACCTTGCCCGCCGATACCCTGGCTCGAGTGTTCGCGCGGTATCAGGCCTTGTGTCGACGCAATCCCGATGTCGCCTAAATATGCATATCGCGGGGCGCACTAGCATCCAAACCCGAGCATGTGAATGCACCGGGCGATGCTACGTAACCTTATTCCCCGGTTTAAAAGGGTTGCGTGACGACGTGCAATCAAACAACGCGTGCCAGCAGTGATTGCTAAATCGGGCAGCTTATGCACTTGTCAAAAAGATATCCACAGATTTTGTGGATATCTCTGTTGATTCACCTAGTGCGAACGGTTTAGCTCCATGATTTTTTTGTGAATTTTTCATAGCGACCTGGGATGGTCAAAACCGGGGCGAATCGGCCCAGCCGCGTGGATGCATGGCGATCCGCGTGTCGCGTCCGGCGTTGCCGTAATACGGGCCGCCGAAACGTCGCCGGGGACGCGGAATTTTACGCAAACACTATGCCATTTTTAACGGACCGGACACGCGGTTAGCTGCGACCGCAGGCACGATGTCTGGATGCTGCCGCTGCCTCACGGTTGCGAGGCACTGGCAGGGCTGTCGGATGGTTTCTCCACCACGACGCGCCACCGATCCGCCGCGACAACCGTCATCGGCACGCCTTGTTGGACGAATTCTCGATATTGACTGGGTTTCATTAATGCGAATGCATAGCGCGCCGCACGCCAGCGCGTCTCCCATTCCGCAATAGTCGGAACCCATTTCTCCGGCTCTGCCTGTACGCCGAACGCCAATTCGTCGGTCCCGTGAACCATGATGGTCGTATGCCCCATATAGAAGGGCAGCGTATGGTCGAGCCTGTCGATGGCGTAGAACGGGGTATCCGCCGGGGTACGCGCCAATGCGGCCTTGATTGTCGGTGCGAGCGCAGCGCCGGACATCGGACCGCCTAATGCTTCATGCCCTGAACCGGCGATCAGGCACAGTCCCAACCAGCCGCCCGCAACGGCGGCGAACGATGCCGACATGCCGCGTGGCGACCGCGCGAGTCGGATGGCCAGCCACGTCATCAGCGCGCAGAAGACGACGGCGCCCAAAACCCACCACTGAAACGTCTGGTATGCGTCGCGGGATCCTTGACGGTCATCCATAAAACGCAACGCGAATGAGGCAAGCGCTGCAATCGCCAGGAACACCATGAAGCCGCGCAGATGTTTTTGCCAATGCGCAGCGGAAATAGACGCGGCGCCGAGGGCCAGCAGCAGCGCCACGGCCGGGGCGACCGGCAGCACGTAGGTCACCAGCTTCGAGTGCGACATGCTGAAGAATACGAAGATGAAGACGGCCCAGATGGCCGCGAACCCGGCGCTATCGATCGACCCATCGCGGCCTGTACTGCGCCATGCCGAGAGCGTCGCACGCACGGTGTCTATCGGATGTCGCCAAACGGACAGCGTGCGGGAATGAGAGAAGGCGAGCGTGAGCCAGGGCAGAAAACCCACCAGCATGACCGGCACGAAATAATAATAGGCGCCCGGGCGGTTTTGATCCGCTGTCAGATAGCGCTGGAATTGCTGAACGATAAAGAAAAAATGAAGGAATTCCGGATTGGCTTTCTGTACCAGAATGAACCACGGCAGCGTAATCACGAAGAAAACGATCAAACCCTTCACAATATGAAGGCGCATCCAAACACGCAGATTGGCGCTCGCCAAGGAATACAGCACCAGTACCGCGCCAGGCAGGATGATCCCAACCAATCCCTTCGACAGAACCGCGCCGGCCATCGCCCCCCAACACACCAGCATCCAGCCGCGACGCTGCCCCGCTGTTGCCGACACATGTTGCGCCAGCAACATCGCGCACATGACCAACTCCATCCAGAACGACAGGCCCATGTCCAACGTATCGTAGTGGCCCAGCGCTGCCCACAGTGGAGCGCCGGCCAAAATCGTCGCCGCATAGAAGCCGATCGTCGCGCCATAGAGACGGCTTGCCGTATAGCCGAGCAATAGCACGCCACCGAATCCCGTCAACGCCGTATAAAGCCTCGCCTGCCAATCGCCGATACCGAACCAGGCGTATGTCAATGCATTCGCCCATGTCTGCAGTGGCGGCTTTTCAAAATACTTATAGCCGTTGTAGCGCGGCGTGACCCAGTCGCCAGTGACAAACATCTCGCGTGCCATCTCCGCATAGCGGCCTTCATCGTTGGGTACGACGTGTCGGAGATCCAACGGCGCGAACCAGACGACAGCGAAAGCGATCAACAGGCAGACGAGCAAGGTGCCGCTTATCGCGAGGGGGTCGGAACGAAGAGAACGAACATGCATGGGAAAAACCAGGCTTGGCTCAATGAGCGATGTGAGACGGGCGGTCGTGACAGTCGAACGCGCTGGGTGACGAAGCGAATGAGGGTGATTCGTGCCGATGAAACGCTATCGCAGCAGTGCTTAAGAGTGACTTAAACAGGCGCTAACGTCGGGCGATGTTCGCGTAGTCGCCGCAGTATTCTACATGCGGCCAAGGGGCCCGCTTCGGCTCTTTTTCCCAGACTGATCGCCGTTCGAGTGCTTGACCTTCACATGATAGTAAGGTTTATCGTCTCCGACATAGTGACATCAGGGAGAGCCATCATGGCGGAAGACCGCAGCGATCCGTTCGTCGAACGGGCAGCCCAGGCAGTAGTTGCGTCAGCAGGGGTTGAGGAGACCTTATTCGACGTTGAGGAGATGTCTTGCGCGTCCTGCGTGCGTCGATTGGAGAAAGCGCTTCAGGCCGTTCCTGGCGTCGCGGATGTAACGGTCAATCTGGCGAGTGAGACGGCCTTTGTTCGTTACGATCCGTCGCGGGTTCAACCGACGCGCATCGCCGAAGCGGGCACGGCGGCGGGCTATCCCACGCAACCGCAAATCGGCGACGTACCACACAGCGCGCAACCGGACGCATCGGCGCCAGCAAACCTGCCTGCACAAACTGACGCCGGCGCGGTGTCCCATCTCGATGCGTCCGCCGAATTGGGGCGGCCCCTTCATGACAGCGGATCCACCGCGGGGACCGAGGCAGCGACGAGCGGGGCGATCAACGCACCTGTGCAAGCAAACAACGCCGAAGTGAAAGCGGCCCGTAAAGCGAATGAGATTGCGCAGCAACGTCGCAATCTGCTGTTGGCGACTTTTTTGACGTTGCCGGTCTTTCTTGTCGAGATGGGCGGCCATTTGGGCATCCCCGGTATGGAGGCGCTGACCGCGCGCCTTGGCACGACGACGCTGGCGATGATCGAGGCCGTGCTGAGTACCGTGGTGCTATTCGGTCCCGGGCGGCAATTTTTCGGTAAAGGGTGGCAGACATTGCGCCGGCTTTCGCCGGACATGAACACCTTGGTGGCGATCGGTACTGGCGCGGCATGGGGGTACTCAATGCTGGTGTCTGTGCGCCCGGACTGGTTTCCCGAAGCGGCGCGGCATCTTTATTTCGAAGCGGCGGCGGTGATCGTTGTTTTCATCCTGGCAGGCCGTTATCTGGAAGCCCGCGCAAAAGGCCGCACCGGGGACGCGATTCGCGCATTGCTTGCCCTGCGCCCGAATACCGCACATCGGATCGACGAACAGGGGGAGGCGGCGCAGGATCAGTCTTCCGAGCCGGATCATCGTCGAGCCGCGTCGGTTCGTGATGTTCCCGTTGCGTCGCTCGTTGTGGGGGATGCGATTCTCATTCGTCCAGGCGAACGCGTCCCGGCGGACTCGGCATTGATCGACGGGACATCGTATGTCGACGAAAGCATGTTGACCGGTGAGCCGATGCCGGTGGAAAAACGCCTTGGCGGTGCGACGGACCTCACCGGCGGAACGGTGAACGGCGATGGGATGTTACGCGCTCGCGTCACGCGTATCGGTGCGGAAGCGACGCTGTCCCGGATCATCGCGATGGTGCAGAGGGCGCAAGGCGCAAAGCTCCCGATCCAACAAAAAGTGGATCGCGTCACCGGGATATTCGTGCCGGTGGTGCTTGCGATCGCCTTGCTGACCTTCATCGCATGGGTCGTGTGGGGCCCGAATCTTTCCTTTGCCGTGGCGGCTGCCGTGGCGGTATTGATCGTTGCCTGCCCGTGCGCGATGGGCCTTGCGACGCCGACGTCGATCATCGTCGGCGCGGGAAGAGCCGCGCGGCTCGGCGTGCTTTTTCGGCAGGGCGATGCGTTGCAGCGCTTGCAGGCCTGCAAGATCGTCGCGTTCGACAAGACGGGGACGTTGACGCGGGGACAGCCCGCCATCACGGACATTCATTGGAGCGAAGAAGTCGACGATGCGCTGCTGTGGGAACGGCTTGGTGCATTGGAAACGCTGTCGGCACATCCCCTCGCTCATGCGGTTGTCGCCTCGGCCGTTGCCAGGCAAACATCGCCGGATACGCGCTGGCCAGTCGTGTCGGATTTCGTTTCCGAGACAGGGCAGGGCGTGGCAGGAACCATAGACGGTCACCGTTTGTCGATAGGCAACATCGCCTGGATGGCGCGTCAATGCAATCTGCCGGCGCAGTCGGATCCCGGCAGCGCGCTGGGCGATGACAGCTTGCTGGCCGTCGCCGCCGAATGGCGTGCGCAGATGAAGACGGTGCTGTACGTGTCGATCGATGGCGGCGTGATCGGTGCGCTGGCGGTGGCAGATCCGATTCGCAAGGAAGCGCGTGCGGTGGTGTCGGCGCTACGTGCGCAACAGCTCCGTATTGCGATGATCACGGGTGATGCGCTTGCCACGGCGCAGGCGGTGGCCGCTGAGTTGGGTATCGACGAGATTCGCGCCGATGTGATGCCCGATGGCAAGGTAGCGGCGGTAAACGCCTTACGCAAGCAATACGGAACCCTGGCTTTCGTAGGCGACGGCATGAACGATGCGCCTGCGCTGGCGGAAGCGGACGTCGGTATCGCGATGGGTTCCGGTAGCGATGTCGCGATAGAAAGCGCGAACGTCATTTTGTCCCACGGCGCCATGCACGGCGTGGCGGACGCTTTCATCGTCAGTCGCGCGACCATGCGTAACATCCATCAAAACCTGCTTTGGGCCTTCGGCTATAACGTCCTGTTGATTCCTTTGGCCGCGGGGCTTGCCTATCCCTTTTTCGGCACATTGCTGTCGCCGGTTTTATCGGCGGCGGCGATGGCCTTGTCGTCTGTTTTTGTTTTAAGCAATGCCTTGCGATTGCGGTTTATTCGCTCGGCGCTTCCGCTGGCAGCGAAGACTTCGCTGCCAGGCAATCGAGGAGGGTAGGTCGATGGGTTTTCATTCGCGCGGCAGTTTCGGAGCCGAGGCCGATTTGGCCGAATACCATCGCGACGCGCCGTCAGGTGTCGCGCCGCTGAACCGGCGCCGGTTCGTGCAAGGCGTGGCAGCAACTGCCGCAGCCTCTCTTGCAGGCAGTTGGGCCGTGACGACACGCGCCGCGTCACTGGCGGGCGGCGCATCATCGACGGCCCCATCCAGCGCGTCTGCCGCCGCGACGCAGTCGCAGTTGTATGCGCCGCCGCTATCGGGCGATCACTTCGATTTGCGGATTGGTTCCGCACCAATCGACATCACCGGCAAGACGCGGCGCGCGATTACCGTCAATGGCGGCATGCCGGCGCCGTTGTTGCAATGGCGCCAAGGCGACACGGTGACGTTGCGCGTGACGAATACCCTCGACGAACCGACATCGATTCACTGGCACGGCATCATCTTGCCGTATGAAATGGATGGGGTGCCGGGCATCAGTTTCCCTGGCATCGCACCGGGTGAAACGTTTACGTATCGCTTCAAAGTGCGTCAGGCAGGGACCTATTGGTATCACAGCCATAGCGGCTATCAGGAACAGGTCGGGCTCTATGGGCCGCTCGTGATCGTGCCGCGTGATGGTGACACGGTCAAACCGGATCGCGACTACGTCGTGTTGTTGAGCGATTGGACCGACGAGAATCCTGCATCGATCCTGGCCAATCTCAAGGGCGACAGCGATTACTACAATCGACAGTTGCCCACTGTGCCGGCGTTTTTTCAGGATGTACAGACGCAGGGACTGCGTGGAGCGCTGGCGAAGCGCAAGATGTGGAATACCATGCGCATGAACCCTACGGACTTCGCGGACGTATCGGGTGAAACGTATACCTATCTGACGAATGGGATGGCGCCGGCGGCGAATTGGACCGGCATTGCGCAGGCGGGCGAGCGCGTGCGATTGCGCTTCATCAATGGCAGTGCTTCATCGATATTCGATGTGCGCATTCCCGGTATCAAAATGACCGTGATTGCCGCGGACGGACAGCAAGTGGACGCTGTCGCAGTGGACGAGTTCCGAATCGCAACGGCCGAAACCTACGATGTCCTCGTGACGATGCCGGATGACCGTGCATACACGATATTCAGCGAGTCGATCGATCGTAGCGGTTATGCACGCGCGACGCTTGCACCGCGGGCCGGCATGCGCGCGGAGGTGCCAGCGCTTGGCGCGAAAACCTGGCTTGCCTCGCAAGACATGATGGGCGCCATGTCGATGTCAGGCATGAAAATGGACGGCGGCAAAACGGGGCACGGCGGTCACGCGCGCGATGCGTCGATGACCGGCATGGCATCCATGGGAACCATGGACATGCACCCAAGCAAACCGACGCACCACGCGGCACCGATGCAGCACGATGCGGCGGCCGGCGTGCGTGGCGCGTCACATGGCGGAGGGGGCGCGACCGCGGCGCTCGATACTGGTGTGCAGGTCGATATGCGCGTGGCATCGCCATCGACGCGTCTGGACGACCCTGGCGCGCGCCTTCGTCCAGAGGACGGGCAGCGCCCTGCAAATTGGCGTGTCCTGACGTATTCGGATCTGCATACGATAGGGGGGCCGCTCGATCCGCGCCCACCGTCGCGGGAGATGACCATCCGTCTGACCGGAAATATGTCGCGGTTTATCTGGGGCTTCGATGGCCTCAAATATTCGGAGGCGCCGCCTTATCGTTTCTATCCGGGTGAACGCTTGCGTATCACGATGATCAACGACACGATGATGAATCACCCGATTCATCTGCACGGCATGTTTTTCGAGTTGGAAGCCGAGGATGGCAGCTTCCTCGTGCGCAAGCATACGATCAACGTTCAGCCGGCAAAGCAGTTGTCGGTCCTCGTCACCGCGGATGCGCCGGGGCAGTGGGCGTTCCATTGTCACTTGCTGTATCACATGGAAGCCGGGATGTTTCGCAAGGTGGTGGTGGCATGAACACACTACGGAAAACCCGCTTGCAGAAGACACGACGTCAGCCTCCCCTGTTTCTGCGGACGTTGCCCTATGCACTGATATGCGCCGGTGTCCTCGCCACGTCGATGTCGGCGAACGCCGCATCAGAGAGCACGCCTTCCTCATCGACGCACGATATGAGCGGCATGAGCGGCATGAGCGGCATGAGCGATATGTCCGATATGCAGGCTGCGCCAGCACCGTCATCGTCATCGTCATCGCCGCGTTCTGCGCCCGCGTCCGATCCGGCCAATATCATCCTCCCGGAAACCGCGTCACCGGTGCCGATGGCGAATCCCGCTGTCGGCGTATCGATGCCCGGCATGGAAATGCACGACGATGCGATACATCATCAGATCCTTTTCGATCAGCTCGGCTATCAAAGCGTGCGCGGCGTCTCGGGTGTGGAATGGGATATGTCGGCCTGGGTCGGTACCGACTTCAATCGGCTCTTCGTTCGCAGCGAGGGGCAGCGCATTCGTGGCGGATGGGATGACGTTCGCATCGAGGCCGCCTGGAGCCATGCGCTCGATCGATACTGGAATGGCTTGCTCGGGATGCGCACTGATTTAGGCGCGGGTCCGACGCGCTATTGGGGCATGGTCGGCCTGCAGGGAACGATGCCGTGGTTTCTCAATGTGTCGGCGATGGCCTATGCCGGGCCATCGGGCCGAACTGCCTTATGGGCCCGTGCCGAGTACGATTGGCGTTTGACGCAACGACTCATTTTGACGCCGGAGTTGGAGGTGAACGCCTATGGTAAGCGCGACGCGGCGCGTGAGGTCGGTGCGGGGCTGTCCGATATCACGGCGTCTCTTCGGCTGCGGTATGAAGTGTCGCGCAAGGTTGCGCCGTATATCGGCATCAATTGGCAGCGGCGGATCGGAGAGACGGCAGCGATGGCCCGTGGAGACGGGGTAAGTGTCAACGACATCGGCATCCAGGCGGGCGTGCGCATCTGGTTCTGACGCTAGCGCTTAACGCATCGGTCGGCGCATCGATGGTCGCGCGCCGATAAGCGATATCAGGTCATGCGGGATGGGCCCGCGTCGCTGTCCGGATGGCTTCGATCAAGCGCGCTGCCGCAGGCGAAGGCTCGCTTGCAGCGCGGAGCGTCAAGCCGATCTGCCGATGCGTTTCGCGTGCCGGCATATCGACGATATCGAGGACATCCAATTGGCCCGATTCTCGCTCGAAATGTAATTGCCGCGCGGACAAGGCGGCGATCATATCGGTCTTCAATAACAGGCCCCGGATCACGGCGAGGTCGGCGGTTTCCACGACGGGTTGCGGTGCCCGCAGCCGTTTTCGCGTAAATAGGCCGTCGAAGAGCAACCGTGCCGGCGCGTGCGATCGCGGCAGGATCCAGCGTTCATGCGTCAGGTCGGCCAGCCGCAGTCCCGTCTTAGCTAGCAGGGGATGGTCACGCCGCACCAGCACCGTGAGCGGTTCGCTGATCAGCGGCTCCAGGACGAGGCCAGAATTCGGGTCTGCGGGCCGTAACGCGCCCAGGATGAAATCGACGTCACCGGCGCGCAAGCTGACGACCAAGGGTTCGTAAGCGCTTTCGTCCGTGACGATGCGAACGCCGGGATGATCGCGGCTCAGCAGTGCGATGGCATCGGGCAGGATCAATGTACGCCCGAGCGGCAATGCGCCGACGACCACTTGTCCCTGCACACTGCCGTGGAAGGCGGCAAGGTCGTCCCGGATATGGCGTAGCTCGTTCAGCGCGCGCCGCGCATGCAGGACGACCGTCTCGCCCTCCGTCGTCAACAGCAGTCCCCGCCCGCTCCGATGAAACAGCGGAAGTCCCGCGCCGGTTTCCAGAACCTTAATTGCATGGCTGACAGCCGGCTGAGTGACGTGCATTGCGGCGGCGGTGGTCGGCATGTGGCGGTGGCGGGCCAGGGCGATCAACAACTGCAGGCGGCGCGCGTTCAGCAGATACGCGGGCACCCTGTCTGCGGTTGCCGGACCGATCGGTCGCGTGCGCGTTCTTCGCACCGCGCACCACTGCGCCAACATCGACAACTCGGCGAACACACGCGTCGCCCGCGCAAGGACCACCTTGCCGTCGGCCGTCGGCACCATGCCATTGGCGCCCCGTTCGAAAAGCGAGGCCCCCAGCGTCCGCTCCAGCTCCTGCACCGCCCGCGTGATGACCGATTGCGCGCGGAACAAGGTCCGCGCCGCTTCCGACGCGCTTCCGGTCTCGCCGATGCGCAAGGCGATCTGAAGCTTGACCAGGTTGGTCGGCTCGTCGGCGGCTAGCGCGGGCTTACGAAGGGCAGGGGGCACGATGAAAACAACTCCTGATAGCGGCAAAATCGCTTGATCGATGAGAAGGCTGGGGCGTCCCGCTTATGCGGCGGCTTTTCGCGGGCGCCGGACGCTTTGGAGACTGGCATCCAAGCGCCACGATGATGCCTGGAATGCATCGATTCGGTCTTGCGATTTTGCACGAATACCATGTGTTCTGCTTATTGCGGCATGCGTGAGGTGCGCTTTCACCTGACTTCAAATCGGATGGAAACGGAGCGTGACTGAAAGGTGATATATCGCTTTAAATCATGCGCTTATCGTAACTTTCCGGACCCAAAAACACGCGTTGCGCACAGGGTTGTCGTATCGATAATCGGGTCGATGGCGCTAATGAGAGGGTATACGTGGACTTATATGAGATAGCGCCGCTCGCTATCGTCCGTTCGATACCGTTCGCCGCACGCGTTGCCGCGCTAGTCCGCGTCGTCTGATTGGAACGATGATGCGCTTCCTTACAGGATTTCACCTATGAAAAGCTGTTTGCCACCGGATCCGAATCCGATCAAGCCATCCCTCTCATTGCCGCCCGGCGCGTGCGACGCGCACTGCCATGTCTTCGGGCCGGCGGCGGTATTTCCCTACGCGGCCGACCGAAGCTACACGCCGCCGGACGCGCCGTATTCCGGACTGCGCGGTCTGCACGATTTCCTCGGATTGCAGCGCGGCGTCATTGTTCAGGCCAGCTGTCACGGCACGGACAATACCGCGATGCTCGATGGACTGAAGCGGGGCGAGGGACGCTATCGCGGTGTCGCCATTGTCGACGCGAGCATCACCGACGCCGAGTTGGCCGAAATGGATCGGCATGGCGTGCGGGGCGTGCGATTCAATTTCGTCGCTCACTTGGGCGGGGCACCGGACCTCGATGTGTTCGACAAAGTGCTGGACCGCATCCAGGCGTTGAATTGGCACGTTGTTCTGCATTTGGATGCGCAAGATATTGTCCAGTACGCCGACGTGATCGATCGGATCGAAGTGCCGTTTGTCATCGATCACATGGGACGGGTACGGGCCGAGGACGGATTGGACCAGGAACCTTTCCAGCGCTTGCTGGGTTTGATGCGCGATCCGCGTGCATGGGTCAAGATCTGCGGCCCGGAACGGGTGTCCGCCGGCAAGCGCCCCTTTCATGATGCGGAGTCGTTTGCGCGGGCATTGCTCGACGTCGCGCCCGATCGCGTTCTGTGGGGCACCGATTGGCCGCACCCGAATATCTCGAAGGATATGCCGAACGACGGGGAGTTGGTCGAACTGCTCGGACGCGTCTGCGGTGATGAAGCGACGCTACGCAAAGTACTCGTTGAAAACCCGCAGCGTCTATACGGCTTCGAATCGGGACGCTAAGGGCGCGATGGCGTAAGCAGGAAAACGCGCGCGGCACGCACGGCATCGGGCGCTGGGCACGAGCCGCGATCGCGAGGGCTGGGACAAACGTTGGCCGGGAATAACACAGAGACGAGGTGGCGATATCGGTGATGACACGATATCCGTTGCCCCCCGGGTGCATCCACTAGGAGGAGACATGACGACAACCGTCGGCGCTGCCGGCGCGGTCAAGCGACCGCGTTGGTATCGCGAATTGTATGTGCAGGTGGGGATTGCGATCGTGCTCGGTGTGATTTTGGGTCATGTCGCGCCACATCTCGCGGTGCAGATGAAACCGCTGGGCGATGCCTTTATCAAGCTGATCAAAATGGTGATCGGCCCCGTCATTTTCTGTACGGTCGTCGGCGGTATTGCCGGCCTCGGGGATATGAAGAAGGTGGGACGCGTCGGCGGGAAGGCGCTGCTCTATTTCGAGGTAGTGTCGACGCTGTCCTTGATCATCGGACTCATTGCCGGCCACTTGCTCGAGCCGGGCGCCGGCTTCAATGTCGATGCCAGCAAACTCGACGCGCATGCCGTGGCGGCGTATGCGAGTCAGGCGCACGACAATGGGACCGTCGCCTTTTTAATGCGGATCATCCCCGATACGGTCGTCAGCGCTTTCGTCGATGGCAATGTACTCCAGGTGTTGTTGATCGCGATACTCTTCGGCGCATCGCTGGCTGCACTAGGCGACCGCGGTCGCGCACTGACCGAATTTATCGGCGATCTCACTGAGACCTTTTTCGGCATTGTCCGAATCGTGATGAAAGTTGCCACCCTCGGTGCGTTCGGGGCAATCGCTTTCACGATCGGGACATACGGGGTGGGCGCGGTGCTTCCCTTGTTGAAATTGATCGGTGCGTTTTATTTGACCTTGGCGTTCTTCGTTGTCGTGGTCTTGGGTTTAATCTCGCGATTCATGGGCGTGAATATCTTCCGATTCATGCACTATATCCGCGAAGAAATTCTGATCGTGCTGGGAACCAGCTCGTCGGAGGCGGCGCTGCCGCAGATGTTGCAGAAGCTAGAGCGGCTCGGTTGCTCGAAACCAGTGGTGGGCTTGGTAATTCCCGCCGGCTATTCGTTCAATCTCGACGGGACGAATATCTATCTGACGATGGCGGTGCTGTTTATCGCCCAGGCATTCAACGTCCATCTGACGTTGACGCAAGAACTGACGCTGGTTGTCGTGGCGATGTTGACGTCGAAAGGCGCGAGTGGCGTGGCTGGCGCCGCCTTTGTGATGCTGACGTCGACTTTGTTGGTGTTTCCGCTCATTCCCGTGTCGGGTATGGTCCTGATCCTGGGTATTCACCGCTTTATGGGGACGGGCCTTGCTATCGTCAACACCATCGGTAACGGTGTTGCGACGATTGTCGTATCCGCCTGGGAGCACGAGTTGGATCGAGATCGCTTGAATGCAGTGTTGCGCGGTGAAGATCCCGACGCGCTGCGCGTGCCCGGCGTCGGCATCGATTCCGCAACGCCGGCGGGCAATCCGGGCAGTCCGGGCAGTCAGGCAGGAAATGGGGTGCCCGCCGCGCCGATCGCGCCGGCCGTATCGCCGCGGCCATCCCTTCCCGGGCGCCATGGCGAACTGCCTGCCGCCGTCACGGGCCCCCGCCATTGAAACCGTTGGAAGCGGTGTGTCGCGCTACTTTCTACATAGAAAGTAGCGCACGCTGAGGGTCTGAGGCGCCGAAATCGCCCAGAACTAAAGGTGCACGTCTATGGTACTTGCGGAGGTTTCGCCCGGTGCTACAAGGCGGAAAGGGCGGATGGACAGCGAAGCGACCGCGCACATTCGGCCTTGGATACCATAGACGTTCACCTAAGTGGTGGGCGTTCTTGGTTGCGGATTTTTAGATGAATCGGGCGATCATCGCAAGTAAGCCACCGACGGTGCCCAAGGCGGCAATCCACTTACCCGTGCTATAGGCCTGATTCGTATTCTTTGCCTGTTCCTCGGGGCTGGGCAATCCAAGCGCGCCGTAGGCAAGCGACTTCATCGGCGACGGCTTCTCGCTCTTCTTCTCCGCATCGGCCGACTTTGCCATCGTCGAGGTTGCCGCGACGTCGGATTTGCTCGAATCCGCCTTGTCCGCCGTCTTTCCTTCCTGAGCCTGCAACTGCTTCGCGGAATCCGACAGGGTCACTTTCGTGCTGCTGGCCGGCTGCGCCGAGCTATCGGTTTTCGTTGATTCGGCTGCCTTTGGCGCGTCACTCTTCGCGCGCGACGCCGTCGTGGCGGTCAGCTGTTTCCCTTCAGCTTGGCTACTCGCGACTTGCATACTGATCCCCGATCTCTGCTCCCATACCACGCAGCAAACCGCTGCGCCGTTCCTGAACAGGTTAGCGGCATGCCGTGCGAGATCTTTATGCTCAGAATAACGGCGAGATTGTCGCAGCAACTATTGATCGAGGGGGCACCGCGTTTCCTGTGCGCCAAACGGATAAAGATCCTCTGATCGATGGGACGCACGGCGCGGCGGCACCGCTTCCTGTATCAGCCGCCGGCGGCGTTTGCCAATCGAATCAGGCCCACCGGGGCGCCAGGTGTGTCCTTGACCGCTTGAAGCACGATATTCGATCGAATATCCATGACGCCAGGCGCCTTATAGAGCTTGTTCAAAATGAAGCTGGAGAAATGTTTCAGGTCGGGCGCGATGACACGCAGCAGGTAATGGCTGTCACCGGTGATGACATAGGCGCTGACGATCTCAGGCCAGCCTTCCATGGCTGCGGTGAAGGTCTCATGCCAGTTTGGCACGTCGTTGCGCATCGATACGTGAACAAACGCTTCCAACGTCAATCCAAGTGCTTCCGCCGACAGGTGCGCTTGGTAGCGGCCGATGATGCCCCTTTCCTCGAGGATCTTCGTGCGACGCAGGCAAGCGGATGGCGAAAGCGCCACCCGTTCGGCCAGCTCTAGGTTGCTGATGCGTCCCTGACGTTGCAATACGTCCAGGATATGAATGTCGACGGCATCCAGCGCGATAGCATGCATATTATTCGATAGAAATTCGATAAAAACGCATTTTATGCGATCAAGGGCGGTAAACGAATCGTTTTTAGGATAAAAAATCCGCGATAGTCGTCATAACATGACGTCTTCGAGCATTGCTTCATTGAGAAAGGATCCCCGAACGATGTCACGTTCCCTGATCGATATCAGCGCGCCAATTCATGGCGACACGCCGGTCTGGCCCGGCGACACGCCGGTGTCGACCGAGCTTGTCTGGCACATGGCGTCCGGTTCGCCGGTCAATGTCGGCAAGCTGACCCTGTCGCCGCACACGGCGACGCACGCCGATGGCCCTTTGCACTATCAGGCCGATGGCGCGCCTATCGGCGACGTCGCGTTGGACGCCTATATCGGCGCATGCGTCGTGCTCGACTGTCGCTCGGTCGGCAATCCTTCGGCCGCGTTGGATGTCGCGGCATTGCAGCAATCGGCAGCGGCGGTGCTGGCGGGGCGAGCGCTGCCAGCCCGCGTCCTGGTGCGAACGTATGACCATGCGCCGCAACACCGCTGGGACGACACGTTTCGGGCGATAAGCCCAGATGCCATCGACTGGTTGGCATCGCAGGGCGTGATGTTGATCGGCGTCGACACGCCATCGCTTGATCCGCAGACCTCGAAAACGATGGATGCACATCGACGCGTCGCGGCACATCGAATGGCGATTCTCGAAGGGCTGGTGCTCGATGACGTCGTCGCGGACTGCTATGAATTGATCGCGCTCCCGTTGAAGCTCGTGACACTGGACGCGAGCCCCGTAAGAGCGGTACTCCGAGGGCCGCTGCCGCTGCCACTCCTCCACGAGTAGACAGCGATCCGCGTCCGGTACCCCACGTGATCCCGGACGTGTGCGCGTGTTGCTGTGTGGCCGCCCATGCGGCGCACTCCTTGTTCGCGCGGTCTCCCGATCGACGTCGAACGTGAACCGTACAACGTAACGTCGCCCCTTCGTTGGGCTGTCCCCGGGGCGTTATTTAGGAACAATCTCATGTCCTTTTCGGATTTCTCGATTCCGACCTCGCGTGCCGATGCGCTTCAGCGGGACCACGACGATGTACTCGCGCCACTGCGCGACGCCTTCACGTTGCCTGATAACGTGATCTACCTCGACGGCAATTCACTGGGTGCCGCGCCGACTGCCGCCGCCGCCCGCGCACGGCAGGTGATAGACAGCGAATGGTCCGAGCAATTGATCCGCAGTTGGAATGCCGCCGGCTGGTTCGACATGCCGAAGCGCCTGGGAAACAAATTGGCACCGTTGATTGGTGCCGCGGCAGACGAGACGGTCATCACCGATACGATCTCGATCAATCTGTTCAAGGTGCTCTCGGCTGCGTTACGGCTGCAGCAGCAACGCGATCCGTCTCGCACGGTGATCGTGTCGGAACGATCGAACTTCCCGTCGGATCTCTACATCGCCGAGGGCGTTATTGCGCAACTGGGCGGTAAGCACTCGCTTAAGCTGATCGACGATCCATCCGAACTGGCGGACGTGATCGGAGCCGATACCGCGATCGTCATGCTGACCCAGGTCAATTATCGGACAGGTTATTTGCATGACATGGCGGCGATAACACGTCTGACGCAGTCTCGCGGCGCCTTGGCGGTTTGGGACCTTGCGCACTCCGCGGGTGCCGTCGAGATCGACCTCAATGGCGCGAACGCCGACTACGCGGTAGGCTGCACCTATAAATATCTGAATGGCGGGCCGGGATCTCCGGGATTCGTTTGGGTTCCTAAGCGTCATCAAGCCTCGTTCGAGCAACCGCTGTCCGGATGGTGGGGGCATCAGGCGCCGTTCGCGATGGAGTCGTCGTATCGACCGGATCCGGGCATCGCACGCTTCTTATGTGGCACGCAGCCGATCATATCGATGGCGCTTGTCGAATGCGGCCTGGACATTTTCGAGAGAACGGATATGGCCGCGTTGCGTCGCAAGTCGCTGGCCTTGACCGATACGTTCATTGCAGGCGTAAAAACGCGTTGCAGCAAGCACGCCTTGACGTTGGTGACACCGCAGGAACATACCCAGCGCGGATCGCATGTCAGCTTTGCCTATGAACAGGGTTATGAGGTGATGCAGGCACTGATCGCGCGTGGCGTGATCGGCGACTATCGCGAGCCGTCCATTCTGCGTTTCGGATTTACCCCTTTGTATACGCGCTTTGTCGATGTCTGGGATGCGGTGGAGATCTTGGGGGACATTCTGGACTCCGGCGAATGGCAGGCTTTTGCCAAGGGGACGCGGGATCAGGTGACCTGAGCGATCGACGGTTCAAGACGATGGAAAAAGGCAATTTATCATGACGCAAACAACATCGAAGGCGGCGATCTGCCCCTTCGGCTATGGCGCCGCCCCGGACGCGGCTTTTCCGACAGAACCATCGCCGAACGCTGGCGGCAATGCGCCGGCCGAGGGCTGGCACGATGCGCAACTCGATTTCTCGGCGTCGATGAGTTACGGCGATTATCTGGCATTGGATAAAATTCTGGAGGCGCAACATCCGCGTTCTCCGGATCATAACGAGATGCTTTTCATCATCCAGCACCAGACTTCCGAGCTGTGGATGCGGCTGATGCTCGTCGAACTGCATGCGGCGCACGAGGCGGTGAAACGGGACGCGTTGCAGGAATCGTTCAAGATGCTGGCGCGCGTGTCGCGGATTTTCGAGCAATTGGTGGCGGCGTGGACCGTGCTGTCCACGCTGACGCCGTCCGAATATTCGGCGATGCGCCCGTACCTGGAGGCCTCTTCCGGTTTCCAATCGTTCCAATATCGGCAGATCGAATTCCTGTTGGGGAACAAGAACGCGAAGATGCTGCAGCCGCATGCGCATCATTCGGCGCGTTATGACGCGACGCGCGATGTGTTGCTGGCGCCGTCGTTCTACGACGAGGTCGTGCGACTGTTGGCGCGGCGCGGATTCGATATCGATCCGGCAAGACTGGAGCGGGATTGGAGTCAGCCAACGCTGGCGGATCCCAGCGTCGAGGCCGCGTGGCTGGCCGTGTATCGCGATCCGGCGGCCCACTGGGATCTGTACCAAATGGGCGAGGAGCTCGTCGATCTAGAAGACGCCTTCCGTCAGTGGCGTTTCCGCCATGTCACGACCGTGGAGCGGGTGATCGGTGCTAAGCAGGGCACTGGTGGCACCAATGGCGCGCAGTATCTGCGCAAGATGCTGGACACGGTATTGTTCCCGGAGCTCTGGAGCGTACGCACGCTTTTGTGAGATGCGTGTACCCGCTTCGGGCGGGATGCGTTGATTAAAGCGCTCGGTGCAGCGGGTAGATGGCGCGTTGGTTGTCGGGCATCGCCACGATATGACATTCGACGCGGTAGGTCTCGCGGAGCCTGTCGGCGGTCAAGGTTTGCGCGGTGGCGCCGAATGCCGCGGTAGCGCCTTGGTCCAGCAGCAGGACTTTGTCCGCATAGCGACTGACCTGATTCAGGTCGTGCAGGATCATCAAGGTGACGATGCCGTGCGTGCGCGTATAGTCGCGGACGTATTCGAGCAAATGCAGCTGATTGTTCAAATCCAGCGCCGACGTGGGCTCATCGAGCAGCAGCAATCGCGGCTCCCGAACCAAGGCCAGCGCAAGCGCCACCATTTGCCGTTGCCCCCCGGACAGGTTGCCGGGTTTCGATTCGGCCAAGGACTCGAGCTTCAATGCCTGTAATACGCGCTCCGCGCGGGCGAGGTGCGATGCCGGCGTGGCCAAGGAGTGATGCCCGATCGTGCCCGCGGTCTGCCCATTCTGAACCAGCAAT
The DNA here is from genome assembly GCF_039852015.1 of Robbsia sp. KACC 23696. Taxonomy (NCBI): domain Bacteria; kingdom Pseudomonadati; phylum Pseudomonadota; class Betaproteobacteria; order Burkholderiales; family Burkholderiaceae; genus Robbsia; species Robbsia sp. KACC 23696. Next base: position 1,165,432 of record NZ_CP156628.1, read on the forward strand.
AGCAGTTCGAATACCGACATTTGCACGTCGCCATGCGCCAACGACTGCGCGACATAGCCGATCAACGCACTGCGCGCGTAAGGCGGCATTTTGTCCAGGGTCTGGCCATCCAGCACGATGTCGCCCTGTGCCTTCAAGAGCCCGGCAAGCGCGCGAATCAGCGTTGTTTTACCCGCCCCGTTGCGGCCGAGTACCGCAATACATTCTCCCGGAGCCGCGTCGAAGCCGACATCGTGGACGATTCGTTTGCGTCCGATGGACACATTGACATTGCGGATCTGCAAGCCGGCAAGCGGCATCTCATTACGGGCCACGTTTGCAACGGTGCTCATCGCATACCTCGTTTCTTGAGCCACAGAATCTGCGCCAAGAAAAATGGCACGCCCAACAACGAGGTGACCATGCCGATGGGTAGCACGCCTCCCGGCAGAATCATCTTGCTGGCGATGGAAGCCAGCGTCATCACCAGCATGCCGCATGCGGCGGTCATCGGCAGGGAAAAACGTTGGTCCTCGCCGACGAGCAAACGCGAAATGTGCGGTGCGACCAGACCCACAAAGCCGACGACGCCGATGGTGGCGGTGATGCCGCTTGCAAGCAAGGCCGCGGCAAACAACATCAGGAAGCGGGTCCGTGGGACATTGACGCCGAGGGTGGCAGCCTGATCGCCGAAGCTGCGCAGCGTGGTGATGGTGCGGCTGTTCAGCAGTACCAGGGGCAACAGAACGATGATCACGCCGAAGTTCAAGCCGACCTTCAGCCAGCTCGATTTCAGCAGCGAGCCCATCAGCCAGAACACCAGCGTTTGCAATTGGTCGGCATCGGAGAAGTACTGCATCATGCCGAGCGCGGATGCAAAGACGAAGTGAATCGCGATGCCCAGCAATGTGACGGTCTCGATCCCCAGACCGTTGCTGCGGGCAAAGACGCTGATGAAGAGTACCGTCAATAGCGCAAATACGAACGCGTTCAGCGAGACGAACATATCCGGCGGCAACCAAGGCATCAGGCTGGCCAGCGAGGCTTGGAAGACGATGGCGATCGCGGCGCCACAGCCTGCGGCCGACGATATGCCGATGGTGAAGGGTTCGGCCAGTGGGTTTTGCAGCGACGTCTGCATCAACGCGCCGGCGAGACCGAGGCCGATGCCCGACAGCGCGGCGGTGAAGGTGATCGGCATCCGGATATCGTGGAGGATCACGCGTGTACCGATATCGACTTCCGAAGGGTGAAGCAGGCCCATCAGGACTTGTTGCAGCGTAAGCGTACCCGAGCCGATGGCCAGGTCCGCCAGAATGGCACAGACCCCCAATCCCGTGACGATCAACAACAGCAGCAGGCGACGGGCGATACCGCGCCGATAACGCGCCGCCAGGACGCCCGAGGCGATGCCGTCGCCGTCAGTGGCATAGCCGGACAAGGTGCGCTCGTTGGGCGCGCCGCGCTCCTGCGCGGAAAACAGCATGCGCGTGCTCGACAGATCGGCCGCGCTGTTATGTGGGGAGGGGGTATCGGGCATTTATTGCTTCGCGGGCGCCTTGGCTTCCAGAATCAAAGGTTCGGCCGGGATCGTCGTGAATTTCGACATGATCGTGTTCCAATCGGCGGTCGGATCGAGCTGCGCGAATTGCTTCGGATAGAGGATCTTTGCGAGATATTCGATCCCGACGATGTTGTAGGCGTGATTGTAGAACAGGTGGTAGATCCCGTAGATCTGGCCGTCCATGGCCGCCTTCGTCTGCATGAAGCCAGGACGCGCTTCCAGCTTGGCGAATGCCGCGTCCACCTCTGCTTGCGTACCGCCATAGCCGAAGGGCAGCGCGATCGACGTGCTGTTCTTGCCGAAGCGCTTGCCGGTCATGATGTACACGTCGGGCTTCGCGCCGATCACGCTTTCCATCGACACGCTACCGGACGGCGTATGCAGCAGTTCCGCGCCGATATTGACGGCCTTGACCGACTTCAGCAACTGACCGTATCCCACGGTGGCGTGGGTAAAGCAGCAATCCGGCCCGGAGAAGCCGGCCTTCGCTTCGACGAATACGCGCGGGCGCGGCGTCGTGATGGCGGCAATCGTTTGCTCGACGTGTTGCAGATGCTGGTTGTAGAAGTCGACGTATTCGTTCGCTTCCTTTTCCCGGTTCAGAACCTTACCGAGCAGGGTGACGCTTTCGGCCGTATGTCCCACCGGATCCACTTCGGAGTCGACAAAGACGATCGGGATGTGAAGCTGCGCCATGCGGGCGAACACACCGCTTTGCTCGAAAGCCGATTTGGCGCGTAATTGCGCGATGATCAACTGCGGTTGTTTCGAGATGATTGTTTCGAGATTGACGTTCCCTTGGTCCGAGAAGTTCATGTCCGGAACTTTCGCTGCGTCCGGCCAACGCGTCGTCATCGTTTTCCACAGATCCGGATCGCCGTTCTTGATCAGATTGTTCCAGGTCACCAAGCGTTTGAATGGGTCGGCGCGATCCAGCAAAGCCATGGTCAGGATGTCGCGGCCATCCTGAATTACCACACGTTGGGGTTCTTGATCGATGGTGACCTTCCGGCCCGCTGTATCGGTAACCGTGACCGGATACTGCGTTGCGTGCGCGGACACGCTGGACAAGGCCAATGCCAGCGAGGTGGCGGCCATCATGGCAACGACGAATCTCTTCACTTCGGTTCCTTTAAAGCGGGGCGGTGCCGAGTATCTCGGCACCGACATACGCAATGCTTGCGCAATGCTTGTTGTGGCAGGCAACCATGTTAAACCATAATAAGAATGATTCCCATTGCCTATGGTCTTCGAGGAGAGAGGCGCGACGTTTCCGGGGTGCGGCATATCGTCGCAAAGACTTGTTTGGAAGGCTTTTGTCATGCACTTGTAATTGGCGAGCGAGTTTGGCGCGGGCGGATGGCCTGACGGAATGGGATGGTCGAGCATGGATCGGTGCACGGCCATGGTTCCCCATTGCCGGATGTCGTCCCGAAATTACCTATTTTTTGGGATAGTCAAACGTCGGTTTCTGGCGTTCAATGCAATAACGCTGGCGTGACGGGTGCAGCCTATTCTGGGATGTCCGTGCTGGAAACGACCTGCGAGTGGCGCAAAGGTTTGTGTGTGTGGTTGCGCTCGACGCGCGGCGTTCCCTTCTGTCGCTCTCTCCACTGCTTGTTCCACGCCAGAAGCCTGTGTCCGAGTTATCTGTTTTGCGGATCGAATCCGTGCTGCCGTCTCCGCTGTTGCTTGTGGAAGACGATCCAGCGATGCGGGAACGCCAGAAGCATATCCTCCACCGTCTGGGTTATCGCGACGATGCGCTGCTCTTCGCCGGGACGATTGCCGAAGCGCGCGCCTTATTACAAGAAGAGCCGGTCGCGATGGCCTTGGTGGATGTCGGCTTGCCGGATGGTAGCGGTATCGATCTGATTGCCGAAATGCACGCGGGCGATCCTTCTTTGCCGATTCTGGTGGTCTCGTCATGGAGCACGGAGACGATCATCGTCGCCGCCTTGCAGGCAGGGGCGACTGGCTATTTATTGAAAGAACGCGACGACGTCGAAATCGTGATGAGCATCCGCAGCGCGTTGCGTGGCGGCGCGCCGATCGATCCCTTTGTTGCGCGGCATATCCTGCATTTGTTCGGGCAGAAGACCGAGCGCCTTGCGGTCGGCGTGGGGGAGACCGAGCGCCGCGCCGAGCCGGTGCGGCCGGCGTTGGAAATGCCGATGTCGAAAGCACCAGCGTCGGAAGCGGAAGGGCCGTTGTGCTTTCACGATGCGCTTGGGTCGATCGACGGGACGCTGGCGCTGCGTCCGGATGCGTTAGCGACGCCGGTCGTTAATTACGCGGCTGTCGCGGCTGCCGTGGTTGCGTCGACCGAACGGGCATCGGTGTTGAGCAAACGGGAGCGACAGATCCTTGGCGCAGTGGGGGAAGGATTATCGAATCGTGAAATCGCCGATCGGCTGGCGTTGTCGAAATTGACGGTCGAGTGCCACATAAAGAACATTTACAAGAAACTCGCCGTCACTTCGCGCGTCGCCGCGCTGCTCAAAGCAGGCTTGATTCAAAAGGAGAATTTCGAATGCTGACTAGGCAGAGAAATTCTCTATCCAAAATATATCCAAAATTCATCCAAAACTAGGATACTTTGAGCTTCACTTCAGACCACTCGGCGCCGCGTGAATCGCGATACATATCTGCCATCTGAGACGTCTTATGGCCTAAGAGTGCCTGGGTGAAATCCTTCCCGTGAAGGTCCGTGTAAAGGCGCGATGACAGCGATCGGATCTCATGGAACGTCGGCACCGTTTTGCCTTCCTCGCAGACGTAGCCGGCTTCGGTGATGAAATTCTTGAAGTAATACGACAGTGTCGCCGGATGCGGGGCATCTCCGGCTTTCGAGGAGCCAGTGTTGCGCGAGAGATGGATGAGGCGCTTGCTCAGAACGTTGTCTTGGCAGCGCTTAAATGCATCCTGCAAGGTCATATCGATCGCTGGCATGTATAGGTCGAGAGGGATCTTCACCTTGACGCCCGTCTTCTGCTGCTCGTTCCACCAAAAGCCGTCCCGGATCGCGGGTTTCTCCAAAAGCTGGATGTCGCCCACCCGCTGTCCCGAGATGAGCGCGATGTTCATGGCATTGACGAACCAGGACTGGCGTGGATCCCGCGATGCGAGTTCTCGCACCTTTAGGAAATATTCGAGCGTCAGGCGCGATCGCGACACGACGTAATGCGGCAACTTCGTCGATTCCACAGGATTTTGACCTGGCTTCAGAAGCCCCTCGTTGATCGCCTCCCGAAACAGTTGCTTTGCCCGTCCGCGGACTCGTGATGGCAACGTTTTGCCGCGCGCTGTCGCGGCGCGGAGCATTTCGACAATGTCCCGCGCCTCGACCATGATCACGAGCTTAGATCCGATCGCCGCATTGATGAAGGCCACTTCAGCTTCCATGTTGCGCAGGACAGCCTTGCCGGCGGATTTCTTGCGGTGCGGTTCCATATACTCATCGATCCACGCCGAAACGGTCTTCTGCTTTGACTCGATCCGTCCCAGTAGTGTTGGCGACACCGCTTCGAGCGCCAACTGAGCGTTGACCGCCTTCGCTTGCAGCGACGCATCTTTTAGATCGCGGCCGAGGCCGTATGTCTTCCCGGTAACGGGATGCCTGTACCAAAAATAGCCGAGGCTGTTTTGGTACAGGTTTGCAGGCCACCCGCGCTTGCGGGCGTCACGGCGTCTAGCGGCCACTGAGAATCCTCTCGCGGCGCTCGGCCACTGGATCGATGAATCGGGCATCCTCCTGAACGAAAAATTTCAGGCCCATGCGCACCGGATGCGGGCTGATTTTGCCCGCGTGAGTCCAGTTACGCAGGGTGTTGGGGTGCGGAGCGTGCTCGCCCATCAGGCTTTTCGCCCACTCTGCGATCGGAACAAGTTTCACGCGTGTCATCATCCCCTCCTAAGCCGCCACATGCTGGCGGTCTTTCTCAAAATTGATTCGAGTGCTTCTTGCGTTTTCATTCGGGTACCAAGTTGCAGCGGCGACTATTGGTGCGGATTTGGTTCGCTACAGCTTCTCCGATGAGCGGTAAGTCACTCTCGCGCCAGTACGTTCCTATGCCGGTTGATGCGAGGGGGCTAACCCCGCAAGACTGCAGGAATTTAACCGAGCAGTTGACGCCGAGACGCTTGCAAACGTCGCTGGTGCTGAGAGTCCCTTCTGCATACAGCGCCTTCATGGTGTCACCCGCCGGAACGCTACGACCCAAACCCACGGATTCGCGTCCCATCCATGACCTCGGTCCGCGTTGAGGGAGTCCCACAGCGCGCGGTACCAGTCGAGCGGCCAGTTTTCTTCTTCCGGGCATCCTTCCGCCCAAGCGTTGCCATTAGTGCACTGTTGCAACTGCTCCGCTCGCACGTCAGTAACTTCGAGCGTGATTCGCGAGAGCGCGCGGGGCATGTGGATCGACGGCTTCCACGTGATGGCTTCCGCCGGCGGCACGTTCTCGTAGTGCGCGGGCACGCACGCCGGATAGTCGGCGCGGTAGAAGGTCGGGCCAGGATCCAAGAGAACTGGCTGCGCCCATGTCTCCCGCACCCACAGCCGCTGGCCGGTCGCGTAAGGACAGCAACTCGCTCGAGCGCCATTGGTGGAAGCGTCAGCGACGCTGGCAGCCTTGATCACGCGCCGCGTCTGCGTCTTGCGTCCGTCAAGAATGGCGCGCACCATAGCGCGTGAAAATAAAATCGGATGTTCTTTCATGATCAAATGGCATGTTTTTCCGCAATTGGCTTTGATGTTAATCGCCGCTTTGGTCTATCTTTTCTTTGCCCACTATCCAACGGACAGTTCAAGTTGGGCGTCCTGGGTCCAAGCCTTTTTTGCACCGATCGCTATTGGTATCGCTGTAGGTGTCCCTGCTTGGCAGCAAGCGCAGAAGCGGAACGACGAGAGATTGGCGAAGGCTGAGCAAGTTGGCATTATTTCCGAGATTGTAAAAGCCGGACTTGAGGCCGCGAACGAGCTTGTCGATTCCTATACCAACGTAATCAATGCGTCGGAAATGGTGACATTTCGAGTTCATCTTCCGCGAGTGAAAAACCTGGTTTCGGAGTTCTCGAAAATCCACCTTCACGAGCTGCCGACAAAAGAAGTTGTGAAAATATGCATCCGAGCACGTCATCACATGGAAAATCTGTACGCAGAAATTGAAAGCGCGGAAGAAGCCCGAACGCGCGACGGTTTGCTGATCACAGAAATTCCAACGGATGGCCTCGTTACCGTTATTCACCATCTCAAATTTGATCTCAAGCAGTTCGAGAACGAAGCGCGGACGATCAAAGAATGGGAGTAGAAAGGCGCCGGGATCGTCGTATGTACCGGCGTGCATCACTTGCCCCACTTTGCTTTGAAATTGGCGATAAAGTCAGTCGGGAACTCCGACACCCATCCGCAGCGGCACTCAAATTGTTGGCCATTCCACGACGTACGCGGCCAACTGTAGGGGCACCGGTCCTTCCCGCAGTAAGGGGAATACCCTTCGCGGGTCATTAGGTTGTTGCGTACGAGGCTCATGACCCTTCACCCCCGATCGGCTTGCCCAACTCCGTTGAAGCATCTCGCAACGCCGCATTCAACGTCGCCATCTCGTCGTTGCTGCCGCCTTTGTCTGGGTGTGCTGAGCTGGCGCGGCGCCGATACGCTGCGCGCACGACAGCCATGTCGTGGCAGTCGGGAGGCACCCCGAACACATCACGCCAACTGGGTGCAGTGGCGCCGGGCAGCGCGGTGAAGCCAGTGAAGGCGCGCTCAAGGATCCTGGCGCCGCCGTGGCGCTCGATCGACCGCATGGCATCGAGCGTCGCAGCGATTGCCGCGAGGTTGTCTGCGACCTTGATGTAATGATCGATCGCGATCACGCGCCGCGCGCCGGTACGCTCCTGCCAATACACCGCGGCGCCGGAATCAGCCGGCTCGCGCTCGCCAGAGCGGGGCAGACCGTCCAATCGCGTGCGCACGTTGGTTGACACGATCACGTCCTGCCGGTCAATGCCGAAGCGCTGCAACTCCGCGAGCACGCGCTGCACGCCGTCGGTTACCGTCAACGACTGCGTGGACGAATACGCGCCACCTCGTGTCTTACGGCCGAATCGACCGGGTATCCGCTTGTAGTCGAAGGTGCGCTTCCAGCCTTCTGGCCAGGATAGTGGATATGCGTTCATGCTACAGCTCCCGGAAACCCATCGTGCGTCGTACCGTCGAGCGTGCGGCCGGCAGCTTTCTTCCCGACGCGGCGCACCGTCGCGCCATCCGGGAAGTAGAAGTGCTCACCGGGGCCGGCAATCTCGCTGACGGACACCCATTCGCCGTTTTGCTTGAAAAGGAACGGCACGCCGGCGGCAGAGCACTGATCGCGGATCGCGCGCGCCCAGCCCGGGTGCATCGGGCGCGCGTTGGCCCCGCTCTCGCCGCCGACGATGACCCAGTCGATGCCGCTCTGAATCATCCAAGGTTGGCAAATCATGCCGCCGCCGCCTTGAGCGAGATCCGGTCCGGGCATAGGGCGTTCCAGGTCGACAGGTCCCAGCAACGGCTCCATCGACAGGAACCGCACGCGCGCCGGCACGGCCAGCAGCTTCGGGATGTCGCGATCGGCTTCCGCCTGGTTGACGATCGTGGCGCCAAGCCAGACGTTGTCGGGCAGCCAAGACGAGCCAAAGTGGTCGAAATCCATTCGATCACCATGGGCCTCGCGCACCATGCTCCGCACATTTCCGATGCGCTTCGTCAGGAGGAGCCAGTCGAGATTCGGCGTCTGTTCGATAAGGTCGAGCAGGTCGGCACGCCAGAATGGCGGGACCTCGTTATCGAACACGTCGGCCAGACTGGCGCAGAACACGCGCTGCCGGCGCTGATGCTGCGCGTAGAAGAGACCCGCGTTCCGGTTCCACGCCAGCGGCTTGCGCCAGTTGGCGACAGACGTTCGCCGACGTGGGGCGCCCGGCCCCCAATTAACTGCAGTGCCGCCCGCGTACCGCGCGTTGCGCGTCTCTGCGTAGCAGTGGTCGCATCCGGGGCCAACCTTCTGGCATCCTTCCCAGGGGTTGAACGTGTGGTCACACCATTCGATTTTGCTGTTCTCGCTCATGCCGGCACCCCCGTTCGGGTCATCCCATCGTTTGCATACCGCGCATTCAACAGGGCGAGCGCCTGTTTTCCGACCGGCTCCGGCTTGATCCGATTTGCCGGGCGCGCGATGACCTCCGCCTTGATGCGCGCCCAGTTCTCCCGAGTACTCAGGACGCATGCGCCCGGGTAATCGAACCACCGCGCCGGCGACTGCACTCCCAGCCCTGCGATCAGCGAGGCAGGCACGGCTACGTTGTCTCCGTCGTTGTAATAGTCGAGTCTGGCTATGACCTGTTCAGCGGTATAGCGTCCGGCCCGGTCGATGACAGCGGTATAGCCCGAGTTGTTTGGTCGCCAGAGCGTGATGAAGTGCCGCTCTTTGATCGAATCTTTCACGCAGACGATGATGTATTCGCTCATTGCATTGCTCCATACGCGTTTGGCAGCGTCAACGCCATCGCCACCGGTCGCACCCATATCGCCTGCGAGCTCAGCATGAAAGTCTCGCCGGACCAGGCCAGCAGCAGTGTCGTGTACATCGTGTCGGCGACCGCTTGCGCCGCGTCGGACGGCACGGCGTTGCCGATTCGTTCACGCCAATCCTGATCGGATAGGCCGTCCAGTTCCAGTTGCTCTTCCGGGTCGACCAGACTTTGCAACGCGGCCAGCTCGAGCGTTGTGAAAGGGCGGTGCCAAGTGCCGTCGCGCGCGATGATGCGGCAGATCAGCTTGTCGCCGGCAGCGGGCAAAGCGGCGAGACCATTTTGCGGATCTGCGCAAATTGGTGCCTCGCGTGGATCTGCCACCGACCAACGACCGTTGTCATGCCCGGCCGCCGCCGACACCGCGCCCGCCGGCGCGTCCCAATCGCACACGCCATAGTGGCCGGCGGTCAAGTAGGCGTCGCCACGGGTACGCACGAGATTCGGGCGGGGATCGGCGATCGACATCGAGCCGTTCGACGGTAACGACTCCCCCGCGACAGTGCCGGCCGTGGCATCCCACGACAGAACGCCGAATCCGGAGTGCGTCGTCTTGCCTGTACGAGGATCCGCAACGCTGAGTGCGCCGCTGCCGAAGCGCGCACCCGTGACCGTCTTGGAAGGCTGTTCGAACCCGGTGACAGCCAGTTTGCTGCCGTGCGCCGAATCGGGCCAATCCGTCCGCGGGTCCGCTACCGAGAAAGCCCCGTTGGCATTGCCGGCGATGACGGTGCGCGAGGCGTCATCCCACGGCGTCACGTGATACTTTCCGTGCAGCTCGGAAGGTTCCTTGCCTCCACGCGGGTCCGCTACGCACTGCCCGGTACCGTGCGCGCTCGTCACCGCCATAGCGGCATCGGCCCACGGCACGATGCGATATTCGTTGCTGTGCTTTGCCGGTCCAGTGTGGCGCGGGTCTGCGATCGAATACTTGCCGCCGCCCGGCGCCGATTGGCCGCTCACCGTGCCCATCGACTTATCCCACTCGAGCACACCATACTGGGAGTACTCCGCGGCGTCGGCAGCTCCGCGCGGATCCGCGATCGCAAAGGCGCCCGTGCTCGGCGTGCCGCGGCCGGTAACCGTCCCGGTTGGCTGATCCCAGCGTCGCACGCCGCAGTAGCCGCGGTGATAGTCGCTGGTCGGTACGATGGCAAAGTCGGTCAGCACGCCGTCGGCCACGCGCAGCGACTGCAGCGAGCGCCAGTCCTTGCCCGCTTCGACAAACGCCAAGCGCACCCACGTTTTCCATTGCAGCGACGGGACGCGGTGCATCGGGCCGCCGGCCAGGTCACCCGGCAGAGGCATACGGCCCAGCACGGCGCTTACCGGCTGCAGGCGTTTCTTTTCCGGCTCATACAGGAAGGGCGGTACTTTTTCGATATGCCGCGCCACGAGAAGGAAACGCTTCCGGGATTGCGCGAGACCGCCTAGTTCGCCACAGTCGTGCGTCGTCTCGCGAACGACATATCCGTAGCGCTCGAGGAGAGCGATGATCTGGTCGAGCAGGTGCCGGCCGCGCGTCGCAATCCGCGGCACGTTTTCGAAGATCAGAAGCTCGGCCGGATCGTTGACGAACGCTTCGAGGGCCAGCCAGATCCCACGCAGCGTCAGGCGGTTGAGCGCCTGGTATTTGTCGGTCTTGCTGCGCGTTTCGGACAACAGGCCGGAGAAGCCCTTGCACGGCGCCGACAGGAACCAGACGTGCGGTCGCTCGTTGCCGAGACCGCGCCGGATATCCGCCGGCGTCGCTTCACGCCAGCCTGCCGGTGGTTCCTTCCCATGGAAGGCGATGTACTGCGAGCGGTCCATCAGGTCGATTACGGTACCGCGCACGCCGGACAGTTTTTCGAAGTCTGCGATTGCGCGCGGGTCGATGTCGAAGCCGCCAATGCAGCGCGGACGTGCTTCCATGGTGCCGACGCGGGCGCGACCTTTGTTGAAGCCCTTGGCGCCGCCGCCCAGGCCGCAGAAGAGGTGCGCGTGACGGATCTCCATCGGGATGGGGTTGATGTGTGCTGTCATGCCTTGCCACCTTCGTGATAGTTGCCATCGACGCGCGCCAAGTACTCGCGCATCATCGCGACCATGTCCTCGCGCCGGCCGTTGCTGATGTAGTTCACACGGCCGCCGCCGATTTGACCGAAATTGGCAGTAAGCAGCACAAAACCTACGTTTGGCCCCAGCGTCTGGGATAGCGCGTGGGCGAGCGCTTGCATCAATTCGTCTTGGTTCAAACCGCACCTCGCTTGGCGATCTTCAGGATGGCTCGCATATCGTCAATCGAAAGCGCGACTGACGATTGATAGTCCATTTGCACCTCGGCTACCGTTTTGCCGATGCCGAAGTGTTCCCAGGATTCGACCAATGCCTCCAACCGTTCAACGACTGGGTCGGGCGCGTTCGCTCCAGTAGTCACAGCAACAGGCGAATCGGCCGTGTGAATGAAGAGCGCGGCCCCAATTGGCACTTCCGACTCCGGCCAAAGTTTCCCGGTCATGCCTTGCACGTGCTTGTTATTAAAGCTCCCAGCGTTGCCGACAAAGTGATACGCGGCGTTTCCAGCAGCGGCAGGCGAATCCGCTCCAGCAGGGGCGCGAGCATTACATTCCGGCGAATTGATATGGCTCGATGCCACACATGTGCTATCGCAACCCATGGCGCATTGCGGTGGCTGTGCAAGGGCAGCGCTGGGTGCGATTTCAAATACACCGAACCCGCTCGCCTGCAATTCCTTGAGTAGGCCCAGCCCACGATCGATGCTATCGCCTGCATTAACGGCGATAGCGGCTACGCACGCGCCGCCTAAACGGCTGGCAGCGACGTTCCCTGGCTGATGGTGGTACGTATAGGCGCGATACGTGTCGCGCGAATCGTAAGCGGAGCCATAGGTGCCAAGTTTTCGATTAAACGTCAGCATCGCCACCGGCTTCGCCTCGCTCTGCGCAGGGACGACGCTGGGCATTGACATCTGCCAATCCAGTTCACGATGACTTTTAGCAATCATTTTTCCGCCAACAGAGATTGCCATCAAATCGTCGGCGCGTTTATCGGGCGCAGCAAACCACATCATCGCTCCAGATGGAATTATTTGACCGAACAATTCAGGCTCTGCCGTCGACTTAGCCTCGCTCTGCGCGAGCGCGGCAAGAGCGGAATCGCAAAGGTCAGCGATCATGCCGCGCATGTGCGTCACTTGGTCGTCGCGGTCCCAGCGCGGGTATCGCGGCCCGACAACGAGCGCCTTGATGCGATCCAGCGCTTCCCGCATAGCATCGTTACTCATGGTGCATCTCCATCTGTGCAACGAGTCGATCGATCTCGATGCGTGTCGGCAATTTCAGTTTTGGCATCGTGACGAAGCGGTACTGATATCCTCGGTCGTCCTCGACGACCCGCTGTTCAAGGCCGGCCGGATGTAATTGCGGATCTTCGCCGAAGATGCCGCGCAGATACTCAGTCAACGCGCCGGCCGTGGGCTCGGCTATTTCGGGAATTGGTTGCCATTCCGTGCAGACCATTTCGGTCCAGCACTGGCGAAACTCGACGTGGTGCGTAGGCACAGCGGCCTTTTCCCGCGGCCAGCTTCTGCAAATGGGGATCCCGCACTGGTCGTGAATGAACCAGCACCAGGTGACTTCTTCAAGGCGAAGGAAATCAGACAGGACGGCGGATTCACGCGCTTCACGGATTGGCAACCGCATGCGCGCGGCGTGCGCCTCGTCGATAAGCGCTCGGCGCTCGTCTACACGCATGACCGAAATGACGAAACGATCGTCGTTACTCATGACCATCCCCATTGCTCGCAGCAGCGATAGCGTTCTTGCGATATACGATTGATCCGACTGGCATCGCATTGCCAGAGAAAGTAGCCATCGTGAATCCGCCATCAGTCCCTGGCATTGCAGCAACGGTGCCGACAGCCTCGTATCTGACGTCATCCCCCGCAGCGGCGGATAGGGCGGCACGGGCGTTCCAGGCGTCCTTCGCGTGTGTGAGCACATCCGTTGCGTGACATTCTTCGTTCGAGTTATGGAACCACCATTCTTTCGCCCAAGCCTCAAACGCTGCATCTTCATCCGTCACCGCCTGCGCATCGGGGAGGATGGGAGTAACGAGTTGCGCGATAGCGCGGTTTGCGATCTCGACGGTCGCGTCGATACAATCGACGGGCAAGTCGATCCCGTGCGCGTCGCAAATCAGCACAACACCTGCGTAGTCGATTTTCTCGAAGTCACTCATGCGGCACCACCGTTCAGGTCCGCATAGAGGGCGATGTTGAATACCTCGCCAACGAATTCGCTAGCATGGGGCCCGCTCAACGGAATGCCGCCACTGAAACGGCCAGGCGAGCAAACCATGTTCACCGCGGTGGCCGGCATCCCCTTTCCGATATCAAGTTGCTTTTGCGATGTCCATGCGACGGGCGTCTTCTTGCCGGTCGCCGGTCCAGCGATCGACGAGCGCTTCCAATAGAGCATCGCGCAATAGATACCAACATCGCGCGGATCTCCTTTCTCGACATGCTCGCGCAGGAAGTAAGAGAGATCATCCGTCGGGCATTCTTCCCATCCGGAACGACCTTTGGCTCGCGACTCAGCCATTTTTGCTCTCAGCGCCCTTGCAAAAGAATCTATAGCTATGTCGTCCGGATGTATCTCGCTTTGCACGGGAGCCTCAGGTCCGCCAATTACTGAATGCTCGTAATCACCGCGCCCAAGCGTTCCTGCGTAGGTTGAGTAATCAACCTCCTCCCAAGCGTCAGTGCCCTTTTTTCGATAGCGGAAATGCCATATGTATCCCGTCCGCGCTTCAAAAAGGCCTAAGGCACTCGTTGGTATGGGGGCAGCATTGCGCTCGGCCTGCATCCGCTTGATCGTTTCGTAATTCTCGACTCGCAGGCGCTCGGCTGTTTCGTACATCGCTTTGTAGTCGATCAAAGGCGCGACGCCAGCGGCACGCCGCGCAGCCGTGTAGATCATCCAAGCGCCCTGTATGTCGAAGTCTTCATAGGCTTCGCCGTTGCGGGTCAGATTAGGCGCCACGTATCGGGCAGATAGACCTTTCTCGAAGGCGGCGCGTTCGTCGACAACCGGCTGTGTGGTGGACACAGAAGTCGCAAGCGAGACAACAAAATCCCGCAGCGCATCGCGCGCCGGCAGAATCTCGGTGTTGCCATCCTTCGTCGTCCAGGCGAGCACAACGTTTTCGTAGGCTTCGAGGAGAGCGGAGAACTGCTCCATGGTTTCTTGATTACACACGGTCAAACTCCTTGGTGGGCCGGCCGCCGCAGCCGCGCCCCTTGTAGTCGAAGCCGGGGCAGCCGGCGTGCTTGCAGGGCATGCGGCACTCGGCGCTGCACGGGATCACCTTGCGACGCTTGGCTTTCTCGATCGCCAGATGGGCTCGCGCTTCCGCAGGAGACAACGCGACGCCATTTCCGTCGCGCAGCATCCCCTCGTAATCGCGTGGGTACGCGGCGTTCCGGGTGAAGCCGTCGATGTTGAAGTTCAGGCTGAAAGTGCGGGATGTCACTTAGCACCTCCGATCGACGTTGACAGTTCGTCCGGCACCTCGTCGCCGTAATGGCTGGCAACCTTGGCGCGCATCGCGGCGAGCAGGGGCGTTTCGCCACGGCCGCGCCCGACGCCGCCGCCCGTTCTCAAGGTGATCTGCATTTCGTTCGGTGGCAGCGTTCGCGTGCGAGCGGACACGGTGGCAGACCAATCGTCATGGCGTTTCCAGCCGTGGTTCGGACCGCCGTAGTAGTGCGCGTCGTGCGGCGGCGACAAATAGATCTGGTCGCGCTCGATAATTGGACCGCCATATTCCCATTCACTCGAAAATGGCGTGACTTTCGCGGTCATAGTTGCAAATGCGGGTGAATTTCCTTCGCATCGCGATACCCAATAATCAAGCACTGCACCCGTCAACTCAGAGACTTTCATCACAGCGCACTCCATTCCGCTCCGCGCTTCATCTTCCCGTGCGGCACGAGCACCAAGACGCTGTCCTCCTTGCCGGACTTGATCAAGGCTTTGGCACGGCGCTGAGCACTGTCGAGGGCCGTATGGCGACGCGCGGGAGCGGTGCTCCCCATCGTGACGTACAGCGGCGGCAGCGCCGGGCACGCGTTCGTCAGATCGTCGATGCGACGCTCCAGATCGGCATTGTTGGCGCGCAGCCTCTCCAGTCGGGCCATGACAGTGCGTGCCGCTTCGATGCAGTCCGCCACTGTCGTCGGCGACGGAGCTGCATGACCGAGAATGTTGAGCAATGGAGCCAAGTCGCCGGCCGCCATCAAAGGCTCGACATCTGGCGACGGCATAAATTCAGCGTCGACCACGTCGTCAATGCCGGCGGACCACGGCGCAACATCTGTCGGCGGCAGATCGACGGGATGGAAGTCCGGATCCGTATCGAGCGCTGTTGCTACCGCAAGGCTCTTTTCCGGCGCCTTTCGAGTCAGCCAGTACATGTATTCATTGCCGCCGCCGGCGCGCTTTGCACGCTCCACCACGCCGTCGGCGATCATGCGGTTCAGCTCACGCGAGACTTCGAGATCGGGCATACCGATCGCCTTGGCGATGTTCTTCGCCGGCGACTCGTCGACGACGCTCAAGTGGCTTTCAATCAGTTCCTTCACAGTTCGGTGCTCCAGGTCTCGAAGTCGATGCGGATGAGGTGGATGGCGCGGACGCCTTACGCCGGCACTGCTTGATGCGCCTGGATGCCGCGATACACGACCTTGCACGCGGCGATATCGACTGCGGCGTTGTGCGCGCCTTCGAGCTTCTTGCCCGAGAAGAACTCGTATGCCTCGCCGAGGTTCGGCGACTTCGCGTGAAAACGCTTCGCCGCTTTCATCTTTTCCGTCGGCGGGAGGTTGATGATCTTGGTCGACTTGGTCTGTGTGCAGAAAGCGGGGCCGGACTTCCACTGGTCATGGAATGGATCATCGCGGTCCAACTGCCGGAACATTTCGATGCGGATCATGCGTGCATCGAAATTCTCGTTGTGCGCGATCCGAATTACGGCGCGCTGCCACATCGGAATGAAGACCTTGAGCGCGTCAGCGATCGGGATCCCAAAACGCGTCGCGCGTTCCATCGTGATCCCGGTCAGCTGCTGGAGATCCTCCGGGATAGTCCAGCCTTCCGGCTTGATCAGGAAATCCATGTAGGAGAGGACGTCGCCGGTATCTTCGTCGAACAGCTCGGCTGCAAGCTGCGTCACGTGCGGTTGGCCAGGGCCGTCGGACGGCGATTTGAAGTCGGGGAGACCATTGGTCTCTACATCGAACACGATCAAGGGTTTCATCTAAGTGTTTTCCAGGTTTGAAGTTAAGCGGTGGCTACTGCGTCGGCATGAACAATCACACCTTCTTGGATCCAGTACCCGCTGATTTGCAGCCATTGGCTGCGGTCCGGTTCGTTCAGTACGGCGGGCACGGCTTTGAGGGTTCCGCAGAGAATCGCGCACTCGATATCGTTGAATTCGGCCAGTTCGTCCAGCCACTCCAGGAGGTCGCCGCGGGATTCGAGATCAAGCACATCGACACGATCGAGCGTCACCATGCCGAGCTTGGAGAGGTGAGCGATTGCAACGGCGATCATCGCGTCCACACGCCACTTCTCGGATTCCGAGAGGAGGGCGTATGGCCTGTCATCGGAGGTGATGGCCATATCCTTTTCGATCGTGACCGGCAGGAAGCCGCTCGACTTCGAATAGGCGCTCAGATGGGCGTTGATCGGCTTCAATGCCTGCTCGAGCATCTTTCCCGGAATGCCGTCCGGAGCGAGCTGTTCGGCGATGAGCAGCCACGCCGCAACGTCGCTATGGTGCTTTGCGGCATCCTTCGTCTTCTGGTCAGCGACGTCCGCCTTGACCTTGTCCTGGTTCAGCGCATTCAGTGTTGTGAGCAGCTCGGTACGCTGACGGCGCGCCGCCTCCAGCGACTTCTCGATCGCATCGACCTCGTCTTGGGTAATCTTCTCGACGTCGCCTTGCAGTTCAAGCGCGGCGACAGCGGCTTCAGCGGAAGCGAGATCGCGCTTCGAATTGGCTACTGCGCGTTGCATCAGGTCGCGGGCCGAAGTCAGTTCGGGCAATTGCTCGCGCGCCTGGTTGTCGCCGGCGGCGCCCGGCTGGCCGTATTGCTTAACGTAGGCGAGGTATGCCTCGTCGGCCTGGCCGACGCCATCGATATCGTTCCACTCGGTAACGTCGCCTTCGGCGCCTAGGCCAGTGACGCCATCCGAATTGTTGGACAGCGCGATGAAGGTGAGCAGGCCAGCGGCGAGGTCGTGCACGAGACCCACGCGCGGGGCGGCACCGGCGCGCTGCGTGGCGTCCATCAGTGCAGACTCGGCCTTCGCCAAGTGCTGCTCGTCGGTTTCCAGCTTCGCGCGGCACCGCACGACGTGTGCTGCGGCCTCGGCGCCACCGGACGATTGCGCCTGCCATTTGGAGTACGCGGCCGCTTTCTGCTCGGCGACGCCGAGTTCCTTGTTGCGCTCACCGATGCGTTCGTCGCAGCTGGCCAGATCCACCTTGGTCGCGTCCAGCTTACGCGCGTCGAACAGCGGCGCATCCGCTTCCCAGCCTTCGGCCTTCTTCTCGCCGTACGTCTCGCCGGTCACCGTGCGCCACGACGTTTTCGATTCCTTCGCGCGTTCCTTGGCGTAGTCGCAAGCGGCCGGAAATCCCGAGCGGAGCAGGGGAACCACGCCCTCGATCAGCTTTTCGTCGGCACCGGCATCCAGCAGCTGCTTGCGGACGCCGTCGGCCGTGCCAGACAGCCCGGTCAGGTTGAACAGGAACGTGCGGCGCGTCGCGGCGTCGGACCGCGAAAACGTCGATGCGTCGAGCACATAGGGCAGCGCGTCCATGTTGATCGCCAAGCCTTCCCACTTCGTATCGGACGGCGTGATCACGAGCGATGCATAGCCATGGTCCGTGCCGAGCGCGACGCTTGCGCGCTTTTCGCCGTCAGCGATGAGCGCGCCGTGCGTCTTTTTTGTGGTGACACGTTCGACATCGCCCGTTAGCGCCGCGCGCACCGCTTCCTGCAGGCTGCTCTTGCCGGCGCCGTTGAGGCCGGCGAAGAGAGCGATCGGCGTCTCGAGGGTGAGATTGATGTCACGCGCGCCGACGAAATTCTTGATGCGAATGTGCTGGATTTTCATGGCTTGGCTTATGTGGTGGGCACCGAACGACTGGTAGATTCACGCGCCGCAGCGCTTCATACCTGGGTGAGTCGGGGCGCCCGTTGAACTGGTTACTCGACGAGGTCCATCTGGCGTTTCTTGCGAGTACGCTTCGGCTTCTCCGGCTCGGACGGTGCGTATCCGTCGTTGCTGTCGCCGCCGTTGTAGGATGCGTCGTCCGGATCCTCGGGATCGTCGCCGCCGTCCGGATCGAGCGTCACGTAGACTTCTTCGCCGAGGAACGTCGCCAGGTGGGCGACTTGTTCTTCGGTCGGGTGGGTCTGAACCCGATATCCGACGACACACGTGCCGCCTTCTTTGGGTTCGATCTCGAATTTGCCGATCTTCGCGAGACCAAAGACGGTGTCGTTCCGGTCGTCAATGCCGTGGTGCACGACGTAGCGCGCCTGCGGATATTCGACTTCCCACTTCACCTTTTTGATCTGCGGATTCTTGATCTGCGTCAGGTGATCGGGCATATCGACGACTTCGTAGTTCCGACTGGAGTCGTCGCGCTGATACAGCGACGCCTTCAGCGTCGGCGAGAATTCAGCTAGTTCGTCGTTGCTGATCTCGACGGTGAACTTCAGGTCGCAGGCCAGGACGAGCTCGTCGCCGTGGTTTTCCTTACGAGCGTTGAAGCCAGCCATTTTTGCGCGACGACGTTGCAGTGAGAACATGCGTAGATCCTCCGGAGAAGTGGGTGACGGTTACTCGACGGCGGGGCGGTTGCCGCGGGCGCGCTGTGGTCGTTCCTGCTGCTTGGTGGCAGTTTCGATGTCGAACTTTCGATCGTTTGCGATGCCATAAAGGGCGTCTTGATCGTCGGGGCCAAAGGCGCCGATGAAGGGAGCGATCACATCCAGCTCAGCGACGCTCTTGGCTTTTTCAAGCGCATTCGCGATCTCGTCGTAGCTCGAATCTGCAGTGATTGCGGGACCGGCCGATGTCGGAGCCTGCGCCGGAATGCCACCCGCCTGGGCTTGCGCCTCTCCACTGGGGGTATCCGTTTGCGACTGCGGTGCCTGCGTCTCGTCCGCCGGCGCTGCCTGGTGCTCGACGTCGGTCGCATCAGCTGGTCGACGGGTGGAGCGTGCACGCGCGCCGGCAGCGACCGGTTCGCGCAGCCGATCAATGTCAACGGCAAGGGACCCGTCGGGCAGCGTCTCCGCGTCGATGGTGTCGTGCAGCTCTTCGCTCGTGCGACCCATGCCCATGACGACGTCCGGTGCGTGGATGTTCCCGAAGAAGGAACCAGCGCGGTATGTCAGCATCAAGTCCTTCATGGACGTCTGCCACTTGCTGCCCGGCTTGCTGTACCAGCCTTCCTCGACTGCCATCAGCATGCTTACCGGTGGACCCTCGACAATTTCAGATGTGGCGCGGCCGCGTTCCATGACATAGGCCCACGCGACGCATTCGATATCGTTGATGTCGATTTCTTTCTCGATCATGTCGTACTTGCGGTTCTGCTTGTTCCACTGCCCCTTTTCCTTGTACTTTGCCTTGATGCGGCCTTTGTGCGTCATCCGGAAACGCAAGGGAGAGAACCGCCCAGACGCATTGATCGCGGCGATCTTGTACTGCGCGGACCAGGTCAGGCGACCCTCGATCACATGGGCGTTTTGCATCACGGCCGTGATCGACATGCGGACAGCCATCGCGGTCTCGATCGCAACGAGGCAGTTGCCCATTGCAGCCGGATTCTCGACCTCCACGTCTTCGTAGTTGTCGCCTACCTTCTGGCGTTTGGTGATGACCGAGCGGAAAGGCATCGGCACCGCATTGGACGTCATGTAAGCGCGGGCCAGGCGCTGCGCCAGTTCGAAGCCGGCAGCGCTGAACATGTTGATCGTTAGATCCGATGCGCTGGATCCGCGCGCCGGCGGCTGAGCGACGTCTTGCAGGGTGCGAGTTTGAGCGGGTGCGTTCATGACTTATGAATGAAAGAGACACGTGGACCAGCGAGCGCAGTACTTGGGGCTGCACAGCGGACTGGACGGATTTGGCGGGAACATCCCGGCACGAAACATCTCGGCTGCGTACTGAATCAGGCCGCGCTGCTCGCCGTCGCCGAGCATCACCGTGCGTGCGTCGAAGACGTGGCTGACGCCTACCGGCGCCGCCGCCGTCGTGCCAAGTCCGATGATTTGCGAGCCGACCGTCGGCTCCTTGGCCGTGTTCTCGTACATCAACTGGTAGGTGCCGAGCTGCGGCGCGCGGGCCTTCGTGCTCACGCCATCTTTGTTGACCACAGCGCGGCCGGTCTTGACGTCCGGAATCACGACGCCATCGTCGGTCGCGGCAACGCGCGCCCGGTCCATCGTCCCCGTAAGCGTTACCGTCGTGCCGCCGCCGCAGTCGATGACCAACGGTTCGAGCGCCATTTCCACGGCGATGAAATCGAACTGAGGCGCGATCGTCGTGCAATACCGTGACACCAGCGTCAGGCCGATGCGTTCGGCTTCCTGCAACTTCAAGTCGTCTTGCTTGTAGTCGACGTCGTATTCCGGGGTGCGCAGCGACTCCACGAAAGCGTCGGCCGCGTCGTCCGGGAGAATCGGCGCCTGTTGCAAGCGCGCCTGATCGAATGCAGCGGTGCCAGCGTGGACGGCCGTGCCTAGCAGCGCACGCAGACCAGCCGCTTTGCGGTGCTTGAGCAGGTGTTCCCATTCGAACTTGTGCGCGCAGTCGAAAAAGCCGCCCCATGCCGACGCGCGGATCGTGATGTTGCTCATTACGCATCTCCTTGCTGAGACGCACGGTGGATAGCAGCGTCAGCCGCGGCGCGCTCCATCAGTACCGGGATGCCCAGGCCGAGGATCGTGCCGATCGCGCCGATGGCGATGCCGATCAGGACGGCGGCGGCTACGGTCGTGCGACTGGCGCGCGCGGCGCGGCCCGTTGAACGAGATGGAATGGCGCTCATGCCGTCACCGCCTTGCGTGCCTCGACCGCCGCGACCACGCGCTCACACATCGCAACGTCGAACCACGCCACATGGCAATGCCCAACCGGCGTGATGCCCAGCGCGCCGGCCAACCACGCATATGCGTCGTCCTGCGTCATTTCGCCGGACTCCCACAGCGGCGCGAAAGCACCCTTGGCCCGCTTGCGCGCAGCGCGCGTCGCCTTATTCGCGAGCGTGCCCAGCGGAATATCGGTGCGCGGATGAATGCCGACGTAGCTGTCGCAAGTCCGGTTCGCGCACAGATACGCGTACGGCCAGCGGCCATACGGCTTGCCGTAGATCGCGCGGTTCTCCACCAGTTCGACGCGGCCGCTGCAGTTCGGGCACTTGGCCGGTACCGGCAGCGGATCCTTTACACGGGCGATCGCCTTTGGGCACGGATTGCTCGGCGTGATCTTCGGGCGCTTGGATTGGCTCGGGCGCATCACTGGAGGCTCCCGACCGACACGTATGCGAACGCTCCGCGAACCTTGCGCGGCAGGTAGAAGCGCCCGATTTGCACGCGCGGCGTCTTGCCGTCGGCGTAGCGGCGGGCCTTCACGAGCTCGGCGCGGTTGCGGCAGACCGTGTGATGCATCTCAGCAGCGATGCGCTCGGCGGGCGGCAGCTTCACGCTGGTGACGACGTGGCGTAGGTCCATATTTCTCGACGGTGTTTGCATGGCGTACTCCTCAGATGAAAAGGGCGATGAGTCCGACGAAAACGGTGGAGGCACTCCCGCACATCGTCTGGAAAAGAAGGAAATCGACGCGATCCATGGCGCTCAGTGGTCGCTCGCAAAATCGGAGTCGGGAACGATCACCACATCGCCAAGGATTTGGTGTGTGGTGCCGGGAGCGCAGACCTCGTGATAGAGACGCGTCGCTTCTTTGTTCGCCGGCAGACCCTTGCTGATGCCGAGGTCGTCGAGAAGCATTACGTGCTTGCGGTCGCGAAGCATGACGCTATCGAGCGGGCCGGCACCGATCAGGCGCTCAACCTCTGCGATGCTCACCGGGCCTGGCAGCGCACTTTCTTCGCCGGACGCCCTGATCAACTTGCGGATGGGTTCCATGGCCTGATCACCAGCTGCGAGTTGCGAGCTTGTGCGCTTGCTTCGCGCCAAAGTGCGGCACGTACTTGCTCCGCGACCTAGCGACCGGATGCGTCGCGATCTGGACACGGCCGCCTCGGAAATTGACGACGGTGAAGTCTTCGCGCTTCGCCAGGATCTCGGCGCGAGTGCGCTTTTGGTGTTTCTGTCCCATCTCGACCTCTCATCGCTGCGACGCGGGATTGCGTCTGCGTTGAGAGGATATTAGTAAACGCTAAACGATAAGTAAAGTGAAAACTAAACTTTTGTTTGTTTTGGTACGTTCCCAGTTGCCTTCGGCTTCGGGACGGCTGAGGGGTCTTTTTTACTTAAGCGGTATTTTTTTCTTATTGCTGACGCAGCAAGTAAACCACTGGAAGAACTTTCTTCGGTCTGGTACTGTATGTCTATACAGTATCTTGAAGACGCCGATCTTCTCCGGGAGGGAGCATGGCGCGTGACATCACCACAACATCAGGGCTACGGTTCCGACCAGGCGACATGGCGCGCATAGTCCATTCGCGTGATTCCACGCTTATTGGCGAAACCGTGGTGATTGAAGAATGGTGCGGGGAGTTCAGCCGATGGGGCGTCTGCCTAATGTCAGGCGCAATGCAAGGCGTGTCACTGCGGACCGGGAAGAAGATAACGACCAGTCGATACGCCTTTCGTGATTCGTCGCTTGTCCCACTCGCTGATGCAATGACTGGAACATCATCACAGACTGCTGCTAATCGCCTGCAGCCCGGTCCGTCGATGCCGGTGGACTCATGTGGCGCAGAAGCGTGCTGATAGCTGAGAACGCTTCCGGCGGGATCCCTACGTGATCCGCAGCCTTGATTTCTTCGATAAGCTGTTCGGCTTGCCCGCTCAGAATTCGCGCCGGTTCGGCCTTCAGAACCACAGCCTGACCATCATGGAAGTCACCGTCTAGATAGAGGTGACCCATACCGTAGGCGCGCTCGATGCGGCGCGCTGCCCGCTCCCCAAAGGACGCGGAACCACTGGCGAGTTGAGAAAAGTAACTTTTCTCTTTCTGAGGGGCCGAGTGCGTCTCGAGCCATTTCCTCAGCCGAGCGCGCCTGAATTCTTGAATTTCCATGACGAGAGTTTAGTGTCTTCTAAATTAGTAATCACTTGACCGACGGTTTAGTGATGACTAAACTCGGCGCATGGACATCAAAACCTACCTTGCTCAGGGCGGCCGAGGAGCGGCAAGCAAACTTGCTGCCGCACTTGGTGTGTCGCCCTCCTATCTGTCCCAGATGAGCGGCGGACAAGCTTCGATCTCGCCTGAGCGTTGCGTTGCATTCGAGAGTGCAACGCAGGGCGCTATCAAACGCCAAGATCTTCGGCCGAACGATTGGCACCTAATCTGGCCCGAGCTCGCCGGACAGGAGCCAGCCGCGGCGCCCGTCGGCGGGGAGGTGGCGTGATGGTGATCTCTCCTGAGTCAGGACTTCGGCAGGTACTGCGCGATCCAATGAATCCAATCGGACCCATGCGCCAGCGCGTACTCAATGCCCTTGGTCGCGACTTTCTCAACGGCTTTGGCGGGAAGCGCGCGAACGGCTTCCACCATCTTCGATTTTTTCTCCAGCGGAAGAGATGTGTCGGCTTCGATGTGCGCTTCGATCAATCCCTTAATGGTGTCCTCGTGCATCTTGATGGTCACAACGCCGAGGATCGCCGACAGACCTCCGTCGTCGGCAAGGAAATCGAGCCCAGACGCGGTGATTTTGATGTTGTAGGGGAGCGGTACTCCGGGCCCGATGTGTTGACGCTCTTTCATCAACAGCAATCCGTGTTCAGCGAGGTAGTTGAGATTGGCGTGAACGCTATCCATCGATTGCTCGCGTTCCAATTCCGCAATCGAGGCATCGGCAAACCGTGGGTATCGCTCTGCAGCTGTGGAAAGAATTGCTTTTTGTAAGTCGCGATCGAGCTTCATGGGAATCCCATAGCAGATAGTTTCGGACGGTGTGGTGCCATCGATTCTACGTGCGGAGTGGGTTCCCGCCAATTTTGAGATGCACACGGTTGTTTTCTAAGGGGTTTGGCTGTTGCCGACCCCTTCATTTGGCCCGGTGCTCAAGTTGTAATTCAAGTCGTAATTCGATTGTTTTTCTCAATCACGAGGTACGGGGATGCAGGTTCAGGAACTGCTGCGGGCGCGGGCAACGCACACAGCGATCGAAGAAGAGAAGGCAGCGCTCAAGGGCGCTGACTTTCTCCCGGAAGACGCAGTCGCCAACTGCAGCACGTACCGCGCGGCCGTGTGGCTGGCCTGGGAAAACCGTCGGCACCGCGGCATGACGAAGAGCCGTCTCGCCGAGGTTTGCGATCTCTACGCGCCGCACGTGACGCACTTCGTCAATCCGTTGGCGCAAGACGGGAAGGGCAAGCGTCGTGCGGATCTGCCGGCGGAGAAGATCTCGGCATTTGAAGCAGCGGTCGGCAACCGCGCGGTGAGCCAGTGGCTCAGCCGCCGTGCACGCCTGACCATCATGGAAGAAATGATCGCCGCGAGGTCTTGATTAATGGATCAAGCCGAAGCGCTCGAGATCGCGCGCCAAGCGACCCGCACCGCGCTCGAAGAAGCGGGATGGAACAAGGAGAAGGCGCACGCAATCCTATTGCGGCGCTGTGTGTTGGAACCTCGCATCGACCGCGCCTTGAATATGGCCGGCCGGTTGATGCTCGATGCCGAGCAAGCGGAGAAACACTGATGAGCCCAGGCTTATCCGGAGATAGGATCTTGGACCAGCGCTGCCCACTCCTCGGCAATGGCGACTCGAACCTCGTGGGATTGTCCTCTCATCGCTTGGATCATGATGGGGCGTGCTCGATCGAAAATTTCCTGGCGTTGGGTTTGCAGCAGTGCACGTCGAATTTCGCAAACGACCGCTCGACGCACTTCGGCCTGTTTCTGCAGACATTTTATCTGCGTTTCCAGGGCGGAGATTCGTTCTTCCATGTTGCCGTCCTTCGTCTATCAGGATTGAGGTGGAGAGGCTGCATCCGGAGCGGCATTCTTCTCGGGCAGCATGCCGGGGAGGGTGAACTGGTACATCAGGAACAGCTTGGTGAAGATGGCTATGTCGGGCACTTCCTCGACCGGTGTTTCGGGAATTTCGTGTGTCGCCTCGTTTCCAAGGCTGCGGATTCGATGCGCGAAATTCGACATCGTTTCGGTCAACTTTCCGCTTTTCTGAAGTGCTCCGATTCGATTGTGAAGATTCCCAGTCAAGTTCGAGTCGACGACTTTGAGAGCGAGTTCCAGGGCCTTCCGGTACTGGCTTCCCGAGGGCTCGGCAAAACCGCCAAGGCGCATCTCTTCGGCCTGACGGAACGCGCGTTCCACGTTATCTGGAAGATGAGCTGGGACGTCAGGGACAGGAGGCCGTGGAGCCCAGCTACCGATCTTCAGCCCGACAATCAACTCAATTGCTCCATTCAGTTTTTCTACGGCGGTATCGATAAATCCGTACGGCAACTCAATGGTTGCAGTCACGCCTTTGTGACAAGCGTTGCAGGTGCCAAATGTTTCAACTGGCGTGTGATGTGGTTGCGACCTCGGTCTGTGGGGGACCGATGCGCGAACGGTGAAGGATGTGTTGTCCCGAAAACAGTGCGGACATTTGATAGCGAAGGTGGCCATGCTTCCCCGAAATGACATTGTAATTTTCGATGAACGGATCGGCGTTTACCTAGCGGGTCCGACTGCGGATGCCTGCCGCCGTTTATTCGAAGAATACCAGAGCACGGACCGAAAAGACGCGTTCGTCTTGGCGCTGATCGGGCGCTTGCTTTTGGCGGAAGCGACGAAGCCATGACAGCCGCGACTCCGGGATCCCAGTGGGTGGATCGATGCCACTTCGGCGACTGCCGCAACACCATGCACGCCATGATCGCTGACGGCGTGAAGGTGCAGACGATCGTGACAAGCCCGCCGTACTGGGGGCTGCGCGACTATGGCCTCGACGGCCAGATCGGGCATGAGCCGACCTTGCGCGAATTTATCGACACGCTGACCGAGGTATTCGATCTGTGCAGGCAGCTGCTCGCCGACGATGGCACCGCTTGGGTCAATATGGGGGACAGCTACGCTGGATCTTGGGGCGCGCAAGGGCGTAATGGGCACGCGGAGATGGCTAGCCGTTCCGTTGCCAGCGCGCGCCAGATCGCATCCGCGCTGCGGCGCGAAACCGGGACTGGGTCGCGGTGGCGGACGGAACTGAAACCGAAGGATCTGATGGGGCAGCCGTGGCGACTTGCGTTCGCTCTTCAAGACGCGGGCTGGTACCTGCGCCAGGACGTCATCTGGCACAAACCCAATCCCATGCCTGAGTCGGTGCGTGATCGTTGCACGAAAGCGCACGAGTATCTGTTCCTGCTTTCGAAAAGTGAAAAGTACTTCTATGACTTCGCCGCGATGCAGGAGCCTGTCACCGGCGGCTCGCATGCGCGTGGCACTGGCGTGAATCCAAAGGCTGCGCCGCGTGGCTGGGATACCGGGCCGGGCGCGCATCGCGAGTTGACCGGGCGCTACGGTGGTACCGGCGTCGGGTTTGGTCGCGGCTTCGACAAAGTCGCGAAACCCCGCGCTAAAAAAAACGCCTCGTTCTCTGCGGCCGTCGCGAATCTCGTTGACACCCGGAACCGTCGCAGCGTCTGGACCATACCGACTCAGTCGTTCGACGGGGCGCACTTTGCAACTTTTCCCGAGGCACTGGTCGAGCCGTGCGTGCTCGCCGGTAGCCGTCCCGGCGACATCGTCTTCGATCCTTTCTTTGGCAGCGGAACGACGGGCCAGGTCGCGCAGCGTCTCGGCCGTCGTTTCATTGGTTGCGAGCTGAATCCCGCGTATGAATCACTACAGCGCGACCGTCTACGGCAATCCGCGCTGCAACTCGAACAGGTGGCGGCGCTATGAGCAACCGGTCATTGACGGTCATGGGAGATCTCTTCCCGTGTCCCTCGACGTTCAAGCGTATCCGACCCAAGGCACCGGAGCATCCGGATTGGCGGCTTTCTGAGATCACGGAGCGTGTGGCACGTATGCGATGCGTGCACAGCGTCGATCTTCACGTGGCCATGGCCAAGGAGATTCGCGAACACATCGACGGATACCTGAAAGCGTTGGGAGCGTCGGACTGATGGGAATGCGTGAATACGGGAAGATCGGTCCGAAGTTTTGGATCGGTGAGACCGGCAAGAAACTGAAGGCAGCAGGCCCCATCGCGCAAGTCACGGCGATGTATCTGCTTACGTCTCCGCACGCCAACATGCTCGGCTTGTTTTATCAGCCTGTCTTGTATTTGGCGCACGAGACAGGTTTGGGCATGGAAGGGGCTTCGGAGGGGCTTCGAAGCTGCATCGAAGCCGGATTTTGCGACTACGACCCGGCCACCGAGATGGTTTGGGTCTACGAGATGGCGAAATATCAAGTCGGCGAGTCGTTGACGGCTGCCGACAAGCGGTCCGTCGGCGTTCAAAACGAATACAACGCGCTACCCGTAAATCCTTTTCTATCAAGGTTTTACGATCGATATGGTGCAGCTTTCCATATGTCGAAAAAGCGTGTTTTTGACGCTGCGTCATCTTCGAAAACTGAAGGGGCTACGAAGGCCCTTCCAAGCCCCTTGGAAGCCAGTAACAGTAGCAGTAGCAGTAACAGCAGCAGTAACAGTAAAAAAGATGAGGCTAACGCCTTTGTCGACTCCGACGCTGACGCGCCGGGTGTCGACCTGCTTGGCAATGTGCATAGGATCGGGAAGGTAACGCCACCGAGCGGGGAGTCCGACCAGCATGCATTGCCAGCCTGTCCGTTCAACGAGATCGTCGCGGCATACCACGAGCTCATGCCGGAGAACCCAAGGGTTAAGACGCTGAGCGAGGCACGCAAACGAACGATATCGGCTCGCTGGCGTGAAGCAGCGCGCCTGACCTGCCAGCCCTTTGGCTACGCGACGCGTGCCGATGGCATAGCGGCTTGGCGGAAGTTTTTCGAGGTGTGCGCCCGGTCCGACTTCCTGACCGGGAAGGGCAAACCTCGACCGAACATGCCGCCGTTTTTTGCGGACATCGATTTCCTGACGTCGCCTAGTGGCTTCACGAACTGCCTCGAAAACAAGTATCACCGTGAGGTGGCTGCATGAGTGCCGTCGACACCGAAGACCTCAAAGCGCCACCGCACAGCTTGGAGTCGGAGCAGTCCGTCATCGGTGCCTTGCTGACCGACAACCGGGCCTACGACGTGATCGGCGACAAGTTGCGCCCCGAGCATTTCTTCCGCGCCGACCATCGCGAGCTGTATCGGTGCATCGAGCGCCTGATCACGGCCGACCGAGGTGTCGATCCGACGACCCTATTCGAAGCGTTGCAGCACGCAGGGAAGGCGCAGGAGGCGGGCGGCCTGCCGTACATCATGGACCTGGCCCTTAACACGCCAGGTGCGGCGAACATCGCCCGATACGCCGAGATCGTGATCGATCGGGCAAAGCTGCGCGGCGTGATCGCGGTGGCGCGCGAGCTGATCGACGATGCATCCAACCCGCGCGGCAAGCCGGCGGCTGACGTCGTCGACGTCGCATCGGAGAAGCTGGAGAAGCTCGCTGAAACGGGCGATGCAGATGCGGGCCCGATGCTGATTCGAGACCAGTTGGCAGGCGTCATCGATGAGATGGACCAGCAGTATCACGGCAGCGTCGCTGCGGCCGAACCAACGGGTTTCATCGACCTCGACGCAAAGCTCAATGGCGGCTTGCGCGGTGGCGAGCTCGTCATCATCGCGGGGCGTCCGGCGATGGCGAAAACGACGCTCGCTATGTGCATCGCGGATCGGTTCGCACAGCGTGCCCCGGTTGTGGTGTTCTCGCTCGAGATGCCGAGCGATCAACTGCACAAGCGCGGCATCGCGCGCGAAGGCGGCATCCCGCTGCCGCGCGTGATGGACGGCAAAAAGATGCACGACGACGATTGGCCGCGCCTGACATACGCCGTGCAGAAACTGAGCGAACGGCAGTTGTGGGTCGATGACCAGCCGGCGCTTACGCTGCTGCAGATTCGCAATCGCGCGCGGAAAGTAAAGCGCGTAGCCGGCGGCTTGGGCCTGATCGTCGTCGACTACCTCGGGCTGATGGAAGGCGGCGAGAAGACCGACAACCGTACGCAGAAGATCGGCTCCTATTCGCGTGGCCTGAAGGAGCTGGCCAAGCAACTCGGCGTTCCTGTGATCGCGCTGTCCCAGCTGTCGCGAAAGGTCGAAGAGCGCCCGAACAAGCGCCCGCTGGTTTCCGACCTGCGCGACAGCGGCGAAATCGAGCAGGACGCGGACATCATCCTGATGCTCTACCGCGACGAGATCTATAACCCCGACACGATGGACAAGGGGATCGCCGAACTGATCATCGGCAAGCAGCGCAACGGGGAGACCGGACGCGTCGCGCTTTGTTTCGCGGGCGAGTACTCCCGATTTACCGACATGGCGCCGGGCCACACCTTCGGCCGCCAAGTACAGGCATCCCGACAACGGAAAGGATTCGACGAATGAACGACATGGCGATCGAACTGGACGAGCCGCAGATTGACGAGAGCGCCGGCGGCGCGCGCACGATTCTGGCGCTTGATCTCGGCACGAACTGCGGCTGGGCTTTGCGGGACGGCAACGGTGTGATCACGGGCGGTACCGCGAATTTCTCGGCGTCGTCGACCGATCGCAGCGGGCAGCGCTGGCTGAAGTTTGCCGCGCACCTGTCGCGCCTGAAGCAGCAGGCAGGGGAAATCCACGCGGTGTACTACGAGGACGTCAAAAATCACACGGCCACCCAGGCGGCACACGTTTATGGCGCGTTCGAAGCTCAGGTGCAGATCTTCTGCGACATCAACCGGATCCGGCTGTACGGCGTCGGCGTGGGCACGGTGAAAAAGCACTGGACCGGGAAGGGCAACGCGAAGAAGGAGGAGATGGTCCTTGCCGCGCGCGCCAAGGGCTTCCGGCCGGTAGACGACAACCACGCCGATGCACTGGCCATTCTCGACTATGCGATTACCAAGGAGCGCGATTGATGGGCCGACCATACATTCAACGCCGCACGCCGCCGAAGGGCATGAGCAGCTTCGAGGCGATCTCCCGCGTTCGCGCGCTGTCAACCCAGCTCGACCAAGCAGAGGTTGACGAGCTGGATGCGCCCGCGCTCGCTGCAGTGGAGATGATCGCCCAGGGCATGGGCACCAGGGAGCATTGGGACGTTATGAGCCGGGCGATCAATCAAGCGTGGACGCTCGCGTGCAACGACATCGGCAGCCAGGCCAAGCCGACGATCCAAGCTGCGAGCTATGCGTTGGGCGTCATGTCCAAGCGCTACGAGCGGACCGGCCGCTTGATCTTCGATGGCAATACGCTGCGCCTGGTTCGCGAGACGTTGGCCGTTCGTGCTGACCAGCTTCGCCTGGCGACGGTCGGCGAGGTGATGGAGGCGTCTCGAATGGTCGAGCGCTATTACGACGAGGTGAGGATATGACGGTCAAATGCAAACCAGGCGAACTGGCAATCGTTACCAAAAATCCGGGGACTCTCGGCTGTACCTGCATGGATTGCGCCGTTTCCCGTGCCATGGTCGGCAAGATAGTTCGGGTCGGCAAACTGATCGAGCCGACAGTGTGGCTGTTGACCGAGAAACTGCGCGTCGAAGCGATGATGACGGAGACCCTCGGCGCGAGGGTCACGGTCGACGCGATCGACGACGACTTGCTTACGCCCATCCGCGGCGAGCCCGAGGGCGAGAGCACCGACACGCCGATCGGCCACCGTATCCCGGACACCGTTCACTGATGGCGATACACCGCGAGTTCACGCTAACCGGCCCGGACGTCTGGGCCCGGGTCGTCGACACGGTCCGTCCCAATGCCGCGCCGGCGATTGAGCGCGGCAAGCCGCTGCATGTGATCGTCACTTCCTACGACGCCGACCGCCACGACAGCCAGATCGCGCTGTACTGGGGCGTCATCCTCAAGCGCATCGCCGAAGACATCCCGGACGACGACGGGGAGTTCCGGCCGGCGCCGTACTGGCACGAACGGCTCGCGTTGGAATTCCTCGGCATGAACGAGTGGGTCAATCCGCGGACCAACCGGATCAACCGGCGCCGCCGGTCCACCGCCCGCGGCGAGATATCGGTCGGCGACATGGCGAAGTACTTGAACCAGCTGCAGGCCTGGGGCGCTGAGCGGGGGATCGTATGGGATTGAATGAAACAGATGTCAGAGGCGCTGGAGGAACGATGCTTACCGGTGATACGCGATACAGACTGAGTTGGCGTCGGAAGATGGTGCTTCAGGTAGCTGAGTGGAAATTGTTCTATCCGTTCCGCGAATATGGCCGTTTATGGCGGGACGCGACCTACCGGGATGTCATTGATCTGGCTGAAGGGAAGGTCACCTTAGACAGGCCAATTTACCCGCCTATGCCTGCCCCGTACGTCCGCAGCGCTGAGGTGGGTAAGTGACAGACGATGGTGAACGTCTATGGGAGAAAGGCGACCCGCTCGTTATCCTGATCCGGCGCGAGGAGAAGACCTGCGCCGGATGCGTGTCGTTGATCACCACCAGGTTGTTTGGAGAGAACGCGGCGGCGTGCCGGCGCCGTCGCCGCAAGGCGCAGATGAGCGTCAAGAAGACCCGGCGATGCGACAGTTACATTGAGGAGAAGCGATAGATGGATGCGATTTTCGAGAGCGTGGAGCAGGCGCTGCATGTGAGCTTCATGGTCATATCGCTGCCGTCGCGTCAGAAGAACACGTTTCGCTTGGCGCTGATCCAGGCGCTCGAGCAGGTGGGTGACCTGACTGCGCGTCAAGAAGCGACGCTCGAGTATCTGCGCGGCACCCGCACCGAGAGCACGATTAATTTCGAGGGGTTGACGGGTGACGAGGTGCGCGGCCAATGCGCTATGGTGATCGCGGCCGTCAAGGACCAACTGCCGCAGGACGAGCGGAACGCTATCTGGATCCGCTACGCGCGCGGCATCCCGGCGCGGCCGCCCAAGGCCGGCCAATCTGCATCGCCGGGAGTGCCGCCGTCGGCCGAGTGGAAGCGGGGTGTGTTCGAGATGGCCTCGAAGCTGCGCTCGGACGTTGGTACCGCCGTGACCGATCGGAATACGATCATGGCGCTGATCGCCGGCCATGCATTCCCTCAGCAGCGAGAGGCGGAATTTTCTTACGCGTCTATCGCGCGCGAGAGCGGGTACGCGGTACGGACGTTGGAACGCACGGCATTCAAGGTCCGCAAACGCTTGCGGGAACTGGAACAAAACGCGGTACAGCGCCTCACGCCAATGTTCCAGCGAGACGGCGTTGTTTTCTCAGAAGAATTGCAGCCCGTCTTGTGAAAAAGCAGTTGTAAACTTGGCGGGCAAGGTGTACATTTTCACCAGATTCGAGAAGTGCCCTCAAGAAAGCCCTGCTGACCAACGTCGCGGGGCTTTTGTATTTACGCAACACTTTATTCGAGTAGCGGGGTGCGTCTGGCTCATAATCGCCATTCCAATATTTTTAAGCGGGTGGCGACGATGGTTTCATACGATCAGGTAGTCCAGGCATTTCGAGACAGCCCGAGTACGAAGAGGGATTCGAAGCATGATTTGCGTTTTCAGCTGTATACGTTGATAGAGCAATTGACTAGTGCGATGAGTTGCCCTCCCGGTGTGCTTGAAATCAGCGAAGGGCGGAATGGGATTGAGGTAACGAGTAACGGGAGCGTTCATGCTGCATTCGCTCTAAGCATGGGCGTCGGGGGTATGAAGCTATCCGTTGCGTTCGATGCCCGCCGAATTAAAACTGCGGCTCGTGACGGATACGATTCCTGGGAGGTCGAGTTGAACAACCAAACTGTCCAGCAAGATGCGAGGAAGTTGAACGACCCGGTGGTGCTCGAGTGTCTTGCACATGCCTTTCTCGATACCGCTGAGTCAATCTGCGACGAGGATTAGAAACATTTTGCGATTCTTCGGTGGGTCGGCAGACGGCAAGGAAATCTGTGTGTCCGATGGTGCGCTCGTCTTCCGCGTCGAGACGAACGACGAATTCGGCGACTCGCCGGAATATACGACTTACCGGATTCACCGGCATGAGCGAGCGGACGGCAGCCTCGTCGACGTCATGATCGCCGGCCAGGTCTCGGATCAATGGATCCGGCGCGCGATGGGGTGAGATAGGTGGATGCCGCGATGAAACTCAGCTCATGCCCGTTTTGTGAGGGACCCCCGGTACCTGTTCGTGTTCGCGGCGTTGGCGGCGGCGAGTTTCCGGACGAGGAAATGGCTGGCCCCGGTGGGCTCTACGCCGAGGCGTTTGTCTTCTGCCACGAGTGCGGCGCGCAAGGACCGTCCGTCGATGACATTGTGCATGACCGTGCCGGCTGCAACGCACTGGAACGACAAGCAATCGACCTCTGGCAGCTGCGCGACGGTAGGCATCGGGATTTGTACGACCGACCAACGCTTGGAGCGACCGAATGACCTGCCCCAGCTGGGTAAGCGCTGGGGCTTTCTGCACCGGGGTAGCTTCAGTTGGTTCAGAGCGTGGGGCATAGCCTTAAATGGCGAACCCCAAGGTCGCTGGTTCGAATCCAGCCCCCGGTGCAGAGAGTGAATGAGCAGGCTGATGCTCAGATGAGACGGCAGCGAACGTTGAGCCGGGACTCGCCGGCCCGGAAGACCCAGCCCCCTTCGTCGCAGGCTCTTTGTGGTTCGTGGCTGAACTGGGCCGCGGCAAGCCGGAGATCAGCGCCGGCCACTCTCCAAAAGCAGGCTGTACGGAGCAGCAGACAAGCGACTCGGGATGCGTTTCGCCGAAGAGTTAGGCGGTCGAATATGTCCGTAACTGGGTGCGAATCCCGGTGCCAATTTGAAGCCCCGCCGGTTCCTCGTGCGGGGCTTTGTCGTTTCTGGGCCTTCAGCGAAATCGCAGACTGCCGGCGTGGCCGGGTGATCGCGTCCTATTCGGGCGACGGGTTGGCGATTTCGCTGAGTGTCCGCATCAGGCTGCAAGACCGTAAGACAAAGGCCTGTCTACCGCCTGAGGGCGATCTACAGGAGCAGAGCATGTCCGTCGCCAGCAAAATGCAGTGCCACAGCAATGAATCCCACCCGCAGCAGAACGATCTGGAACAACCGCATCTTGCGCAGATTCGACTTGGCGCGGTGTGGGAGGGCTCCACCGAGGCGCAGCGCGCCAGCGAGAACGCGATCTTCGGTCACTGGACGCCGAACGGCTCCGTCGATCTGACGATCCGCAATCCTGACGCGGCCGCCTTCTTCGAGCCGGGCAAGAAGTACTACGTGACCTTCACGGAAGCGCCCGACTGATACCTGTACCGACCCCGTTAAACGCCCGCCCCGTACGGCGGGCGTTCTTTTTATTCCCCCTCTGGAGAAGAGCATGACCTGGAAAGTCGCTTTGATTGCTGCGCTGGCCGTCGCCGGCACCGATGGTGTTGTCCCGACCGCCGCGCTGCCGGATGGCGTGGAGCAGGGCAAGACGCGATTCACGATCCTGGACTCGACCGGCGCCGTGGTGCAGACGCAGGACGTCGACGGCCTGGAAGCCGAATTCACGGGCGTGGCCGACGGCACGTTCGACGCCACCGCCCAGTTCCTGGATTCGACCGGTGCGTTGCTCGGTGACGCGGTGAAGACGTCGTTCGTCGATGGTCAGCCGGTCACGCCGCCGGCTGCCGCCACCTACACCCCGCTGGCCAGTTTGACGGCCACCGTCACCGCGGAGTAAGCGGCGATGGCTAACGGAACGTATGTGCCGTTGGCTTCGATCTCGGGCGCCGTCATCCGCGCGGCGCCCGACTGTAGCGAGGAGCTGTGGCAGCGCTTGCGCCGGTATGAGGTACACCACGACGCCGAGATCTGCCGGCTCTGGGCACGGCTGCAGGAAGACGAAGCGCTGCGAGAAGCTGAGGTGCGCTTGGTCTATCTGCGGGTGATGTGGCAGCGGCTTGCTGATTTCGGC
Source organism: Robbsia sp. KACC 23696 (assembly GCF_039852015.1). Taxonomy (NCBI): domain Bacteria; kingdom Pseudomonadati; phylum Pseudomonadota; class Betaproteobacteria; order Burkholderiales; family Burkholderiaceae; genus Robbsia; species Robbsia sp. KACC 23696. The sequence continues at coordinate 1,200,821 of NZ_CP156628.1, forward strand.
GCCACCGAGGATGCTGAAGTGCGGCGCCTCTGGCGCTTGTTCAACTGAAGGACGGCCGTCGCTCCCGCGGCGGCCTGAGGAAACATGATGGCGCAGGAACAGAAAGCCGCGCCGGATTGGGAGCGCATTGAGGCCGACTACCGGGCTGGCTTGTTGTCGGTCCGGGAGATCGCCGCCTCGCAAGGCGTTTCGCACGTCGCGATAGCCAAGCGCGCTAAGCGAGATGGATGGACGCGGGACCTTGGGGCGAAGATCCGCGCGAAGGCCGAATCGCTGGTTACCAGCAGCGTGGTTACCACGCCGGTTACCACCCCGCAAGCGGTAACCGACAAGCAGATCATTGCCGACAATGCGCTGGCAATGGCGAACGTTCTCCTTACGCAGCGCAAGGATGTTGGACGCGCGCGTAGGTTGGCGATGCAGCTACTGGAGGAGGTCGAAACCCTCACCGGTAAGCAAGAGCTGTTGGGGCAGTTGGAAGAAATATTGCGGGGCGAGGACGAGTCGTCGCCTGATCGGCGTCGAGAGGTCTACGGAAAGGTACTGTCGGTGCCCAGCCGGATCGACAGCATGAAAAAGCTGGCCGAGACGCTTCGCATCTTGGTGACGCTGGAGCGAGAGGTGTTCGGGATGGTGGACCCTGGCGACGGTCCGCCGCCACCTCCGCCGCCAAACCCGGCGCAGTTTATCCAGAACACGACGGTGGTTATTCAAGATGCAGTCGCCGCAACCGTCCGAAAGCTCGAACTCGACTATTAGTGTTGAGGAGCTGGAACGGCTGGTAATTCGGGAGCTTTGCGAGTCAGACCATCTGTTTTTCTCCCGGTATTTCTTCAAGCACCGGCAGGGGAACAAGTTTCTCCGGAATTGGCACCATCGGTCGATCTGCGACGTCGTGCAGCGCGTAATCGACGGCACGACGAAGAACGTCGTAATCAATGTGCCGCCGGGCTCGTCCAAGACCGAGTTGGTCGCGGTCAACCTGATGGCGCGCGGACTGGCGCTCAACCCGCGTGCGCGCTTTCTGCACATCTCGTATTCGGACGATTTGGCGCTACTCAACTCCGAGGCGGCGCGCGAGATCGTGGCGTCGTACGAATACCAGTCGCTCTGGCCGCTGTCTATCGCAGCTGACTCGAAGTCGAAGAAGCGCTGGAACGTGATGCTGGACGGCAAGCGTGCCGGCGGTGTCTATGCCGTGTCCCTCGGCGGCCAGATCACCGGTTTCCGGGCCGGTCACATGGCGCCAGGGTGGCAAGGCGCGATCATCATCGATGACCCGCTCAAGGTCGAGGACGCATATAGCAAGGCGAATCGTGACAAGGCGAACCGCAAATTGGTTTCGACGGTCAAGAGCCGGAAAGCGAACCCGGACACGCCGATCATCGTGATCATGCAGCGCTTGGCCGAGGAAGACCCGACGGGCTTTATCAAGGCCGGGAAGGTACCGGGCGATTGGGAATTCATCGAGATTCCGGCGCTGATCGACGACGATTACGTTGCGCGGCTTCCGGAGCACATCCGCGAGAATGTCGAGGTAGGCGAGAAGGACGAGGACGGCCGGTTCAGCTACTGGCCGTACAAGGAGCCGCTGCAAGACCTGCTGGCATTGGAAGTCGCTGACAAGTACGTGTTCAGCGGCCAATACATGCAGCGGCCGAACCCGCTGGGCGGCGGCATCATCAAGCCGGCGAAGTTCACCCGCTACGCAATCTTGCCGAAGCTGAAATATCGGAAGATCTACGCGGACACGGCACAGAAGACGGCAGAGCGGAACGACTACAGCGTTTTTCAATGCTGGGGTATGGGCCAGGACAACCGGATCTATCTGATCGACCTCATCCGCGGGAAGTGGGAAGCGCCGGAGCTGAAGCGTAAAGCGATCGACTTTTGGAACAAGCATCTCGCCATCGGTGTCGGCGACCCGGACGCGCCTGCGCTGCGCCAGATGCGCGTCGAAGACAAGGCGAGCGGGACAGGCCTGATCCAGGACATCAAATCGGGCGGCCGCGTGCCGATCGAGGGCATTGAACGGAACAAGGACAAGCTCACCCGGGTAATGGACGGCGTGCCGCAGATCGACGCTGGAAACGTGTGCATCCCGGAGGAGGCGCCTTGGGTGAGCGACTTTACCCAAGAGTGCGAGGCGTTCATGCCCGACGACACGCACGCTCATGACGATCAGATCGATCCGATGCTGGATGCGATCGCGGACATGCTCGGCGGCGCGCAGCCGATCAAAGTCACCACCGACGCACTGAAACAATTCGCCAGACTGGGCACGACTCGATGACTCGCAAGCAAAGAAAATCCGAATGGTTGGCCGCGCGGCGCGTCACGCCGACGGTCCAGCCTCGGAAAGCTGCGCCTGCGGTCAAGGTCACGGTTGAGGCGTTGCTTCGTGCTCGCGCGAAGGAAACGGCAGCCGAATACGCCACGCCGATCGACGTCTTCGCGCCGTATGTACCCATGAAGGGTGTGTTGCCGAGCGACCGCACCGCGCCGAAGATCGCGATGGATGCCGGCTTCGACGCTCGCGCCGCTGCCGGCATGGGCGTCATCGAGGACGTCAGCTCGGCGTTCGGTAACGGCTACGCGTTTCCTGGTTTCGCGACGCTGGCCAACTGGGCGCAGATCCCGGAGTTTCGTCGGCCCGCCGAGGTCTACGCGCGCGAAATGACGCGCAAGTGGATCAAGATCCAGGCGTCTGGCGAAGTCGACAAGACGCAGAAGATCAAGCGCATCGAGGCTGAATTCAAGCGGCTGAACGTGCAGGCAGTTTTCCGCGAAGCGATCCAGCAAGACGGGCAGTTTGGACGCTCGCAGATCTTCATCGATACGGGCGCACCGATCGCCAAGCAAAACAGCGGCGAGCTCAAGATGGAACTCGTCGAGTCGGCGGCGAAGGTCGGCAAGGGCTCCATACAGCGCCTGACGGTCGTCGAGCCGATCTGGAGCTACCCGAACCGGTACAACGCCGACAATCCGCTCGATCCGACGTTTTACAAGCCGACGAGCTGGTTCGTAATGGGCACCGAGGTGCATTCCAGCCGTCTGCTGACCATCATCACGCGCGATGTGCCGGATATCCTGAAGCCGGCGTACGCGTTCTCCGGGCTGTCGCTGGCCCAGATGATGAAGCCGTACGTCGACAACTGGTTGCGTACGCGCCAGTCGGTCTCCGACCTGGTGCATGCGTTCACGGTCTGGACGCTCAAGACCGACATGTCGCAGATCATGACGCCGGACGGGCTGACGGAGTTCTTCAACCGGCTCCAGATGTTCAACTTGGCCCGTGACAATCACGGCGTCAACGCGATCAACAAGGATTCCGAGGATTTCGATAATATCTCGGTCCCGCTCGGTGGCTTGGACAAGCTGCAGGCGCAGTCGCAAGAGCAGCAGTGCGCGCCGTCAGGCTTGCCGCTGGTCTACCTGACCGGCATCACGCCGGCCGGGCTGAATGCGTCGAGCGAAGGCGAAATCGAGGTGTTTCAAGACACCGCCTCCGCGAACCAGGAGATCTACACGCCCGCCGTGTCGAAAATCCTGAATTTGGTGCAGTTATCGCTGTTCGGGGAGATCGATCCAGATATCGGCTTCATCTGGAACCCGATGCGAGTGGTCAGCGAGGTCGAGCAGGCAACGATTCGAAAGACGAATGCCGAGACGGATCAGGTGCTGATCGAAGCGGCCGTGTTGCTGCCGGAAGAGTCGCGTAAGCGTATCGCCAACGAGGAGGATTCGCCGTACAGCGGGCTGGATCTCACTCAGGAACTGCCGGAACCGGTCACGAGCGGTGGCGAGCCTGGGCCGAACGAAGAAGGCCTGGACCCGTACGAGAATGAGCCGCAGGCGGAGAGCTCCCATGAAGCTGCGCTCGCCGACTAAGAAAGCGATCGTCCTGCCGGCGTTGCACCCCAATGCGGGATTGCGCGCCGCGTATCAAAAGCAGTTGGACCGGCTGATCGACGAGATGCACGTCAGCCTGCTGTATTGGCTGAAAGCGTCCTATCGCGCCAATGCGCCCGAGATCGCGCAGGATGCCAGTCCGGCCATGGCGCTGCGCCAAGCGGTGCAACGGCTGTCGAGCCGGTGGCAGAAGCGGTTCGACGATGCGGCGCCGGAATTGGCGAAGTACTTCACGAAGCGCGCGGCCAGCACCACAGACGCGGCCCTAAAGGGTGCGCTGAAGAAAGCCGGGTTCACGGTCGAGTTCTCGATGACGAAAGTCACGAACGACGTGATGCAGGCGACCATTGGCGAGCAGATCGGCCTGATCAAATCAATCGCATCGAAGCACCTGGCCGACGTCCAGGGCATGGTGATGCGTAGCGTCAGCGCGGGCCGCGATCTGGGCACGCTGACCCAGGAACTCGAGCAGCGTTACGCAATCACCAAGCGCCGCGCAGCGTTCATCGCGCTCGATCAAAACAACAAGGCGACCGCGAGCATGATGCGGGTGCGCCAGGAAGCGCTGGGTCTAGACGAGGCAAAGTGGCTGCACAGCCACGGCGGGAAGCATCCGCGGAAGTCCCACCTAGCGGTTGATGGGAAGCGCTACAACGTCAAGAAAGGGATGTACATCGACGGCGAGTACGTCTGGCCGGGGCAGAAACCCGGTTGCAGGTGCATCAGCCAGTGCGTTATTCCGGGGATCGACGAATGATGTCGTTGTGCGGCATGTCCGGGCTGAACTGGTCGAGGATGTCGTGTTCCTCGGGCATCACCGGGTACAGCTTTTCGTGCCACCGAATCAGCATCGCGACGTTCTCGGGCGTGTGGCCGTAAAGCTTTGCGATGGTGACGGCCGTCGCGCCTTCGTCGCGCATCGACCGCATCGTGTGTGCGCGGCACAGCGCCTCGTATCGCCCGGGAATGTAGGTCATAGGAAAGTCAGTATGCAAACGACAGTCACAGTGAAGGCCAAAATCGCTTGGTGGGCAAGGCCAGCCGCCTATTGCGCGGCGTATGCCATGCTGCCGTTCGTCGGTGTCGACCGCGCACTCTTCTACGCGGCCAAGGTGTTATGCCGAGGCGTGCGCGTCACCGCCCAGTAACGATCGCATCCCCGAATTATATGCCCGCCGCCGTGCGGGCTTTTTTATTGCCCCGATCCATGCCAACGACTGCCAACGACGCGAAGATCAAGGGCGCCGGCATCTGTCTCGTCACACCGCAGGGCGAAGCGCTGTTTCTGCGCCGCGGGCCGACCGCCAATCACCCGGGCGAATGGGACCTGCCGGGCGGGAAGTCCGACGGCGGAGAGACGCCAGAACAGACGGCCCGACGCGAGACGCGTGAGGAGATCGGCGCGCTGCCGTACGGCGAACTGAAGCTCATGCACAGCGTTCAGGATTTCGAGGACGTCGATTTCGTCACGTTCCGCATGGACGTGATTCGCAAATTCACGCCGAAGCTGCAGCTCGAGGAGCACACGGCATTCAAGTGGGCGCCACTCACGGCGCCACCCGAACCGCTGCACCCGGGCGTCAAGGATGCGATCGACGTGGCGCTCGCAGCCGACAAGCCAGCTGTCGCCAAGGATGCCGCTTTGGTGCCGACCGGCATCAACCTGGCTTTCGATCGCGCGAGCGCGCGCATTTTCGACGAAGACGGCCGGATGCGCGTCGAGGTGTGTCACATCTCGAAGGCCATGGTCTGTCCGTATCGGGGGAACGAAATTCCGGAGTTCGAGACGCTTGGCTTCGACCCCGACCGCATCTACATGCTGTTGCGGGATCCGGAGGAGCTTGCCAAGTCGGTGCCGACGTGGAACGGCCTCCCGCTACTCGACGAGCACATCGCTGTCAGCGCGGCAGACCACCAGCCGAACTCTGTCGTCGGCGCCACGGGCACGCACGCGGCGTTTGTCGCGCCGTACCTCGACAACTCGCTCGTCATCTGGGCGCGTCGCGCGATCCGCGGCGTCGAGACCGGCGAGCAGCAGGAACTGAGCTGCGCCTACTACTACCGGGCCGACATGACGCCAGGCACGTATGAGGGCGTCGCTTACGACGGCGTGATGCGTGACATTCGCGGCAATCACGTCGCGTTGGTGCCGAAGGGGCGAGCGGGCCCCGATGTTCTTGTAGCAGATTCACTCAATCCATTTGGAGTTAGCACAGTGAGCAAGTCTCTCAGTAAAAAAGCTGTCATGGCCAAGGGAGCCTTGTTGGCTGTCCTGAAGCCGATCATGGCCGCCGACGCAGCGATCGATCTGAACACGGTTCTCGCCGGCGTGAAGAAGAGCAACTGGCTGGACAAAAAGCCGGGCATCGTCGCTGCGATCAAGCCGAAGCTGGGCAAAGACGCCGATATCGATCAGGTGATCGAGTTGCTCGACAAGCTCGATGCTGAGCTGCCGGACGACAACGACGACATGTCCCAGGACGCAACGGATCCGAAGTGTGCGGAGATTCTCGACATGTTGCGCGGCAAGATCAGCGACGAGGATCTGGCTGCGATCGAGGCGAAGCTGTCGGACCGTCCGGCCGCAGCACCGGCCCCCGCGCCCGCAGGCGGCAGTGCCGACGAGCCGCCTCAAACCCCCGGCGCCGCAAATGCCAATCCCGGCGGTGGTGCAAATAAGGATCTGCTGCCGACGGCAAAGGACGATGGAGAGAAGGTGGATAAGACTGCAATGGACGCCGCGATCAAGCTGGCTGTGGACGCCGCGCGCCGCGACACCGAGAACAAGACGATCGCCCGCTTGCGCGGGATCGCCGAAGCGGAAGAAATCGCGCAGCCGTATGTTGGCAAGCTGGTAGCGATGGACAGTGCCGAGGCGGTGTACAAGGCTGCCCTCGAAACGCTGAAGGTCGACATCAAGGGCGTCCACCCGAGTGCGTACAAGGCGGTGTTGGTGGCTCAGCCGAAGCCGGGCGAAGCCGTTCCACGCCGGGCGTCGCTCGCCAGCGATGCCGCGCCGACTGCCGAGCTGCTCGAAATGTTCCCGAACGCGCACCGCGTCGGTCACTAAACCGGCCTGCACAACACATCAGGAGTAGGACATGGGTTTTCCCCGACAAGTAAATGTGCAGGCAGCACCGGCGGTTGTAGGTGACTTCTGCGATTCGAATCCGCGCGCGACGGTCAACGCCGGCCCAGGCGCGTTCGTCGCCGGCGTGAATGGTCTGACGGTCGGCAAGTTCGCCTGGATGGATCCGGTCAGTCCGCGCATGTTGAATAGCTACGGCGGCGGCGCACCGGTTGGCTTCATTCATCGGGATCAGCAAAGCCTGATCACGGCGTATCTGGCCGAGGCGTCTCTGATCTTGCCGGCAGGGTTCGCGGTGACGGCGTTCAGCGCCGGCGGTTTCTGGGTGCTGAACGAAGGTCTGACGACGACTGCGATCGGCCAGGCGGCCTACGCCAACAACTCGACGGGCGGCGTGCAGTTCGGGGCCAACTGGACGGGCGCCGCGGTGACGGGCTCGATCGCACCGAACGTGGTGACCGGTTCGATTTCCGGCAATACGCTGACCGTGACGGCTGTGACGTCGGGTGTGCTGGCCGTTGGACAGACGATCACGGGCACCGGTATCGCTGCCGGCACGACCATCTCGGCGCTCGGTACGGGCACGGGCGGCGTCGGCACCTACACGCTCAGCGGCACCGCTCAGACGGTGGCCAGCGAGACGATCACCGCGTCCGGTGGCGTCCTGACGGTCTCGGCCGTGACGTCCGGGACGCTGGGCTTGGGCGATGCGCTGACCGGCGCCAACGTCTCCGCTGGCACGTATGTCACGGGCTTGATCACGGGTGCGGGCGGTGCAGGCACCTACGCTGTGAACAATGGCCAGACGGCTGCATCGGGCGCGATCACGGTCGCCACCGGTACGCAGACGAAGTGGGTCGCCGCCTCGGTCGCCGCACCGGGCGAGTTGGTGAAGATGACCACCTGGCTGAACGGTTAATCCAGCCAACTCCCTACAACCCGTTGCAAGAAGCCGCCGATGCGCGGCTTTTTTATTGCCCAAAAGGATCACGATCATGCCGAAAATGGCGTATGACATGTCGCCGCAAGACCAGCGCGCGGCGCTCGATTTCCACCGCAAGCGCTGGGGCATCGAGTTCCCTGGCGCGCAGATGTTCTGCCGCCCGGAGTGGAAGGAAAACCTCGAGCTGGCAATGGATGCCCAGCCCGCGCTCGTGACGACGCCGAACAACGGCGTGCCGGCGTACATGACGTTCTTCACCGACCCGGAAATCCTTCGCGTGTTGACGGCCGCGAACGAAGGTGCGGAGATCTTCGGAGAGAAGCAAAAGGGTGAATTCACGACCTCGACGCTCATCTTCCCTGTGGTCGAGCGCACCTATGAGGTGTCGAGTTACGGCGACTACAACAACAACGGTCGCGCCGGTCTCAACACCAACTTCCCGGAGCGCCAGCCGTACCTCTATCAGACGATCGTGGAGTACGGCGATCTGGAGGTCGAGCGCGCGGGCTTGGCTAAGATCGGTTTCGTCGCCGAGCAGAAGGAAGCGGCGATCGACGGCTTGAACAAGTTCGGCAACCTGACGTACTTCAAGGGCGTCGCTGGCTTGCAAAACTACGGCGCGTTGAACGATCCGGCGATGTATGCCGCGATCGCGCCGGCCCCGAAGGCGGCGGGCGGCGTTGCTTGGTTGAGCGGCAATGCATTCAATGCGACTGCCAACGAGATCTACAACGACATCGCGGCGCTGGTGATTCAAGAGATCAACCAATCCGCCGGCCGGATCAATACGAAGTCGAAATTCGTGCTGGGCATGTCGCCTCGCAGCGAGGGTGCGCTGACGGCAACCAACACTTTCAACGTGAACGTGGCGGCGCTGCTGAAGACGAACTTCCCGGGCTTGGAAATCAAGTCGGCCGTGCAGTATGGCGCGCTGACTGCTCAGAACCCGCAGGGCTCCGCCGCTGGCGAAATCGTCCAGCTGTGGGCGCCGCAAGCAAATGGCCAGGACTCGGGTTACTGCTCGTTCAACGCCAAGTTGCGCGCCGGCCCGGTGGTGCAGGACCTGTCGTCCTGGAAGCAGAAGATGTCGCAAGGCTCGAGCGGCTTCATCATGCGGCAGCCGTTTGCAATGGCGACGATGGTCGGCGTCTAAGGTAGTACAACGCGCGATAGGGTCGCACCCGATAAGCCGGACTGACCGCCGGTTTCGCGCGTTCCTCGGTCTGTCCATAGGTTCCATTTTCAATATTCAAGGCGGTCAATATGGCAACGCAGGAAAGCACGACACAGTTACAACGAAAGAATGATGTGGCGTCGACGGCGACGGTTGTGGTCGCATCGAAGCTGCCGATGGACTTGACGGCTCGTCTTTACGATTTCGTGAAGACGCATGAGCCGGTGATGGGCGGCGGAACGCGAGAGGTCAAGCTCGCTCAGCAACGCCGAGACGCGAAGGAGTTCGTCTTTCAAGGGAACTCGTTCCCCCAAAATAAGGGCGCGCACCAGCAGATCAATTTCGGGTACGCAATCACGCGGGATATTCCGAAGGCCTTCTGGGACGAATGGTTGGAGCAGAATAAAGACGCGGATTTCATCAAAAACAATCTGATCTTTGCGCACGAGCAGAGCGGGAGCTTGATGGCGAAGGCGCGAGACCACGAAGAGATCATGTCAGGCCTCGAACGCATCGACCGCAACAAGCTGCCCAGGGGCGTGCAAGAATCCGATCAGCACCGGAAGCCGTCGTAATCATGGCCGGCGGTGCGGTGGATTTCGATTACGGGGCATGGTCGCTGCGGTATCCGGAACTCGCTGCGTCGGTACCAGCGGACCTCGCGCAGATTTATTTCAGCGAGGCGACGCTGTATTGCGACAACACCCCGCGCAGCGTTGTTCAGGATCTGGCGCGGCGGTCGATGCTCCTCAACATGGTGACGGCGCATATCGCTGCACTGAACGCCGTCCTAAATGGCGTCCAGCCGTCGCCGCTCGTCGGGCGCATCGGCAGCGCGACGCAGGGTAGTGTATCGGTCGCGACCCAGTTGGACGTCCCGGCCGGGTCCGCGCAGTGGTACGCGCAGACCAAATACGGTTTGGCGTATTGGCAGGCAACGGCGCAGTACCGATCGATGCGTTACGTCCCCGCGTACGTGCCGCCGGCGAATCCTTTCGGATGACGACATGGCAGGAAAGACGTTCTCAGGCGGCGCCGAGCTCGAAGCGAAATTAAAAGAGATCGCGGCAAAGCTCGGAAAGTCCAACTCGGTGAACGTCGGTTTTCTGGAGGGCGCGACCTATCCGGATGGCACCCCTGTCGCGCAGATTGCAGCCCAGAACGAATTCGGCGGCACGGTGACCGTGCCCGAGCACACCGTGTCCATCAACCGCAGCATCAAAGCGGACGGGTCGTTCAACAAAAATGGCCGGTTCGTGAAGGCCAGCAAAGCGAACTTCCAGACGGATCACTTCGTCAAGGAATACACGGTCGTGGTCCCAGCGCGGCAGTTCTTCCGCGGGATGATCAAGGCGAAGAAAGGCGGTTGGCCGAAGGATCTGGGAAAGATTATCAAGGCGGCTGACTATGACGCGGATGTCGCGCTTGACCGCTTCGGCGCGCGCGTCGCGGGCCAGCTCCGGAAGTCGATACGAGACTTCAACGACCCGCCGAACGCGAAGTCGACGATTGCGAAGAAAGGCTTCGACGATCCGTTGATCGAGTCGGGCCACATGCTGAACAGCGTCGACCACGAGGTGGAAAGTTGAATCTCAATGCTATCGCCGGGCCTGCTGTGTCCGCTGTCAACCCATGGGTCTGGGCGACCGCGCAGCGCTCCTCGGGCTACACGACGAACCCTGACGGTGAGCGCGTGCCGGAGTACTGCCGTCTCGGCTCGCTGCAAGTGCAGTTGCAGCCTCTGACGTTTCAGGACTTGCAGCAGCTCAACGGTCTGAACATCCAGGGCGAGCGTAAGGCGATGTACATCAACGGCGACTATCAGGCGGTGATGCGCGCCGATCAGCGCGGCGGCGACCTGTTCTCGCTGCCCGATGGCACGCAGTGGCTCGTCGCCCAGGAACTTGAGGATTGGCACGGGACCGCAGGATGGGTGAAGGTCTGCGTTACGCGCCAGATGCCGTCATGAATATCGCGATATCGATCACGCAGAGCCAGACGCTCGCCGCGGTGCGCTCGTTTTTGCTGGGCATCCTGCCGGATGGCATCGAGGTGGTGCGGGGGCAAGATAACCGCGTGCCGGAACCGGAAGGACCGGACTTTGTCGTGATGACGCCAGGCTTGCGCAGCCGACTCAGCACCAATGTGGACGAGTACGACGACGCGGCTTTCACCGGTTCGATCTCAGGCACCACATTGACGGTGTCGGCGGTCCGGATTGGCACCATTGTCGTTGGCCGCACGCTCTTTGGTGTGGGCGTTGCAGCGGGCACTACCATCACCCGCGCCGGCAGCGGCACGGGGGCCGAGGGCACCTACACGGTTTCGAAATCGCAGACGGTCGCGCAGCAGACAATGGCCGCCGGTGCGAAGAGTATCCAGCAGTCCACCGAGGTGACAATCCAACTCGATGTCCATGGTCCGGCTAGTGCCGAAAACGCAGCGCTGATCACGACGCTGTTTCGCGACAGCTACGCGGTTCAGGCGATGGATGGTACCGGCGTTGCACCGCTATATGCGGCCGACGCCCATCAGTTGCCATTTTTCAACGGCGAACAGCAGGTCGAGCAGCGGTGGGTCATCGACCTGGTCATGCAGGTCAAGCCCACCCTGAACGTTCCCCAACAGTTCGCCGACGAGCTCGAAGTCAATCTGAAACGCGTCGCGTAGCACCGTATTACGAAGATTTCCGAAACGAACCCGGCCGCGCGCCGGGTTTTTCATTTCTGGCCGCCGCACTGAGCATCGGCCGTTTTTATCGTGGAGCATCCATGCCTAGCATTCCAGCTTCCGCCATTGCCAGTGCGGTGGCCAGCGTTCTCTCGGCCGGTGGCAGCGCGCTGGACCTCAACGGCCTGGTCCTGACGACCAATACGCGCGTCCCGCTCGGCACCGTTCCTTCGTTCGCATCGAAGGACGCCGTCGGCGACTACTTCGGCGACGATTCGCCCGAAGCGGCGTACGCAGCGATCTACTTCGCCGGTTTCGTTGGAAGCAATGTCCTGCCGGGTGCAATGCTCTTCGCGCAATACAATCAGGTGGCCGTGTCGGCGTATTTGCGCGGCGGCGTGGCGTCGGGCCTGTCGCTCACGCAACTCCAGGCCCTGTCGGGCTCGCTCAGCGTTGTAGTCGATGGCGTGGCGCATAGCGCCGCGTCGGTCAGTCTCGCCGGAGTGACGAGCTTCTCGGCTGCGGCCGCGGTGATCGCGACCGACCTGAACGCGTCGGGCGGCGCGGGGCTCGCAGTAACGTACGACAGCGTCTCTGGCGCGTTCGTGATCACGTCGGCGACGACCGGTACGGCGTCGACCATGGCGTTCGCCACTGGCACCCTCGCTGCCTCGCTGTTCCTGACGTCGGCCACCGGCGCCGTGCTGTCGCAAGGTGCTGCGCCCGCTACGCCCAGCTCGACAATGGCCGGGATCATCAAGCAAACGACGAACTGGTGCACGTTCCTGACGCTGTTCGATCCGGATGACGGCGAAGGCAATGCGCAGAAGTTGCTGTTCTCGGTCTGGACCGGCCAGCAGAGCAATCGCTACATCTACTCGTGCTGGGACACCGACATCACCGCGACCGAGTCGACCAATGCGTCGTCCTCGCTGGGCCAGTTGATCAAGGCGGCTGGCATCTCGGGTGTCGTTTTGACCTACGACCCGGAGAATACGGGTCTGGCGGCTTTCGTCGCAGGAGCCATCGCAGCGATCGATTTCACGGAACTCAATGGTCGGATCACGCTGGCTTTCAAGTCGCAGTCTGGGTTGACTGCAACCGTCACGGACGAAGATGTGGCGGACAACTTGATTGCCAACGGTTACAACTTCTACGGCGCGTACGCGACGGCGAACGACAGTTTCATCTTCTTCTATCCGGGGTCGATTTCGGGGACCTTCGACTGGGCGGACGCCTATGCGAACCAGATCTGGCTGACAAACGCGATTCAGCTGGCAGCGATGACTCTGCTGACGTCGGTCAAGAGTTTGCCATACGACCCGGTGGGATACGCGCTTGTGCGCGCGGCATATCAAGATCCCATCACCGCGGCGGTGAATTTCGGAATGATGGATGCTGACGTGGAGTTGTCGGCCTTGGAGATTGCCGAGGTGAACAACGACGCGGGCACCAACATCGCGACGACGCTTCAGAACCAGGGTTGGTATCTGCAAGTGTTGGCTGCGACGGCGGCGGTGCGTGCAGCTCGCGCCACGCCGCCTTGCACGCTGTGGTACGTCGATGGCGGGTCGATTCAGAAGCTGAATCTGGCAGCGGTCGCAGTTCAATAATCAGAGGCAGAAATGGCAGACAAAACTCTCACAAGCGCCAACAGCGTGCTTCTGATCGGCGTCACGGGCCTCTACACCGTCCCGCAGCAGTTGCAGGGCTTCAGCGAGGACGACATGTACTCAATGGAAGCTGTTGACACGGCGGAGCTGAAGATGGGCGCCGATGGCGTCCTCTCGGCCGGGTGGATTCCGCAGATCAAGACGATGGGCGTCACGCTGCAGGCGGATAGCGACTCGAACACGTTCTTCGAGGCTTGGTACGCGGCGCAGGAGGCGGCACAGGAAATTCTGTACGGCTTCGGCAGCGTGACGCAAACCAGCGTGGGCAAGAGCTATCCGCTGCTGCGCGGCGTGCTCAGTAGCTACACGCCGTTCGCTGAAGCGAAGAAGACGCTGCAGCCGCGGAAGTTCCAGATCAAATGGCAGACTGCTCTCGGAGTACCCATCTGATGGCGCGGAAAGAAAAGACGATCGTGATCGAGAAGGAAGGTCGCGACAAAGGCAAGATGTTCATCATCCACGAGATGCCGCCGTCGAAGGCGGAGAAGTGGGCGATTCGCGCAATCCTCGCTTTGGCAAAGTCGGGCGTCGAGGTGCCGGACGATATCGCAAACGCTGGCATGGCCGGCATTGCCATGCTGGGCCTGAAGGCCTTCGGCGGTCTACGGTACGAAGACGCGGAACCGTTGCTGGACGAAATGTTCGCAATGGTTGCCGTTATCCCGGATCCGCAGAACCCGGCGATCAAGCGCGGGTGCGGCGGCGTCGGCCCGCTGATCGAGGACGACATCGAAGAAGTGATGACGCGCCTGACGTTGCGGAAGGAGCTGTTCACCTTGCACACGGGTTTTTCTTTTCCCGTCGCCCGCTGAATCTGCACTTGGATTTGGGTGACGGGAGGGATTACGCCGACTACGTCAACGTGCCGCGCACGATCGGCACGGTGATTTCTTCTGGCAAAGCGACGCTTGCGGAGCTGGAAACGGTGTTGGGCATGGAGGACGTCTATGACCTCCTCGAAATAATCGCGATCGACGCATACAACAAGCAGATCGCATCCAGAGCGGAAGGGTAAAGCATGGCCACAGTGATCGATAGCCTGGTCGTCGCACTGGGGCTGGATGCGAGTGGGTTCACCAAGGGTCAGAAAGACACCTCGACCGCGCTCAAGAAGACGAGCGACGACGCGGAGCGGACCGCCAAAGAGCTGGAGGCGCGCGGCAAGCAGGCCGCCCAGTTCTTCAGCCAGATCAAAACCCAGGTTCTCGGCTTGTTCGGCGTTTTCACCGCCGGCAAAGGTCTGTCGTCGTTCGTGTCCGACGTGGTGTTGAGCGATGCCGCTGTCGGGCGGATGGCGAAGAACGTCGGCATGTCCACCGAGTCGTTCTCTGCGTGGCAAGGCGTGGCCGAGCGCGCTGGTGGATCGGCGGCTGGTATGGCGGGGTCGATCCAGCACATCTCCGGCGAGATGCAGCAGCTCGCGCTGACCGGGACGTCTTCGATGATCCCCTTCCTGGCGCAGGCGCACGTGAACATCCAACGGTTCATGAGCACGTCGACGCCCATGAGCGAGAAATTGCTGGAGCTGTCCGACGCGTTCAAGGGAATGTCGCCGGCGCGCGCGCAGGCGCTTGGCGCTGGCATGGGACTGGACCAAGGCACGATCAATGTCCTGATGCAGGGTCGTGACGCCGTTATGGCGCTGCTGGCCGAGCAGGCAAAGATTGGCGTCACCAATGACGCTGATGCGGCTTCTGCTCAGCGCCTGCAGGCGGCTTGGCGCTCGCTTGGGCAGTCGTCGACGGACCTGGGGCGGAAAATACTGACGTCGCTATCGCCGTACATCCAGATGCTGTCGAATGCGCTTCTCCGGTTATCGGAATGGGCGGCGACGCACCGGCCCGCGGTAGAAGCGACTTTTCTGGGCCTCGCCGCAGCCGTCACCGCGTTCGCGCTTGTGCTCGCGGCGCCGCTCGCTGGCTTGGCCGCGATGTCGGCGGCGATTGGCGCCGGTGTGGTCGCGATCGGCTTGCTATACGACGACTGGCGCGCGTGGGTGAGTGGCGGTCAATCGGCATTCGGAGGCTTCTGGCAATACCTGTCGGACAAATGGGCGTCTCTGTCGGGGATCGTGAAGCCGATCTTTGCCGAGCTCATTGCCGTGTGGAAGGACTGGGCAACAGTCGCGCAAGACTCGCTCAAGTTCGTCTGGGCGTTGTTCGCCGGCAATGCTGACGACATCCGGGGTGCGTGGGACCGGATGTTCGGCGATCTGGGCAAGTTCTTCACCGACTGGGTGGGAATGATCAAAAATCTCGGTCCGGTGCTGCTTGATGCGTTCAAGTCAGCTTTCCACGTCGCTTTCTCGTGGGTCGAGGATCGAGCAAAGGCGGTTTGGGACGCCATCACCGGCAAGCACAGCGACGATCCAGGCGCTGCGTCGATCGACGCTGGGACCGGCGCCGGGTGGAGCGCGCCTGCTGGGGGCGCCGGTCCGATGTCGGCGATCGAGGATCTGATCTCGCGCGGTGAAGGCGGGTACGACAGCGTCAACCGCGGCGCGGCCGGCGGATATGCAGCCGGAAAGGAGGACCTGCAGAACATGACGGTGGCGCAGGTCATGGCCGCGCAGCAGTCCGGGAAATTCAACGCTGCCGGGAAGTACCAGATGATCGGCGGCACGCTGGCCGCTGCCGTCAAGGCGATGGGGCTGTCCGGAAACGAGAAATTCGATTCGGGCACCCAGGACCGGATCTTCCAAGAGTACTTGGTCACCCAGAAGCGCAAGGCGATCGGCGACTATATCAACGGCAAGAGCAACGATATCGGCGCGGCCATCAAGGCGGCCTCGATGGAGTGGGCGAGCATTGCGAACCCAGCGACCGGCAAGAGCTATTACGACGGCGTCGGCAACAACAAGGCGTCCATTTCGGTCGATGAGATGGCTCGCGCGCTGAACGTAGCGCGCGAGCAGCGCGCCAACGGCGGCCGGGGCAGCGTGACCACGCACGACGTGCAGATCGCCGAGATCAACGTGCATACCCGCGCGACGGATGCGCAGGGTGTCGCGAAGAGCATCGGGCCGGCCGTCAAGCAATACGGGTTCGTTGTACAGGCAAATTCAGGATTGAGCTGATGGCAAACGGAATTCCGGCGCTGTTCGGCCAGGTCGCGAAGGTCACCAACACCGCGTCGTTGCTGACCTCCGACGCGGCGAGCGTGCTCAAGCTGCTGTCGGGGCCACAGTGGGGTATCGGCCTGAACGGGGTAATGCAGATCGTCCCGGACTCGATCCTCAGCCTCGAAGCCAAACGCGATTGGCAGGTGCCGAACTATCCGCAGGAGGAAGGGTCATTCGCCAGTTACAACAAGGTCCAGATGCCGTACGACGCCCGGGTGCAGATGACCAAGGGCGGATCCGACGCGGTCCGCTCAGCGTTCTTGTCCGATGTGATGGCAATGGCTGAGTCGCTGGAGTTGTTCGATATCGTTACGCCGATGAAGGTGTATCGGAGCGTGAACGTCACGCACGTGGACTACCGGCAGACGGCGACCAGCGGCATTGGTCTGCTGACGCTCGAGTTGTGGTTCGAGGAAATCCGGGTGACCGGATCGGTCGCCTTTTCCAACACTCAGCAACCGAGCGGTGCGGCGACGGTGAGCAACGGCACCGTGCAGCCGCAGGCTGCAACCGGCGCGCAAACGGCGGCGCTGGCTGCGTTGCTGTAATCGTCATTGGAGCGGCTCGTATTTCGGTCCGTTATCGAGGCAAGCGGCATTCACGGTTTGATACATCAAATCAGACGGAACTTGCTGGAATGCGGGAACGAAGTAGGTGTTGTTGATTGCCTTTTTGATTTGCGCTTCCGTGAGCTGGTCCCGAGGCAAATTGCTCCGACCGAAACCCGCGTAGGTATCTTGCGGACTCTGCTGCCCTTCGCGGCTTTGCGCGGCCACTAAATATACGGTGGAAAGCTCCGCGCAGAATCGTGCTTTGCCTGTTAAAACCTGGGCGGTTACGTGGCCGGAAGCGGAGATCAGAAGGGCAACGACGAAGCTGCGGCATAAGACCTTCAAGGCGTCATCCTCGGAGTGAAGTTAGTGGTTTGCCTATAATTTGGGCAGAAATTGTTCATTGGCGGTTATAGCGAGAAAAGCACAGTTCCGCAACGGATCTGGCCGGCTGCCGGCCAAGTGCCTGTTCTGATTGAATTTTTGGTTGCAGGTTTGCTGACTTCACTTGACAAATTGGCTTAATGAGGTATAGCAAAATTCCGTATCGTTGGTATGATACGGAATCGTAGACACTCCCATATGTACATGCACTAATATGGTGCGTTTTACATTTTGGCTCACGTTTGATCCCTCCTGGGCATCGCGAAGTAGCCAAGCGAAATAAATGATTGCCAAAATCCCCAGAACCAAAGCTTCTGAACTTTTCGAAACCCTGAGAGGGATCATGCGCACGCCTTCAGCTTTTGAGTTGAAGAAGTGGGAGCGTGAGGCGAAAGCCGGCTTGGAAACTGACGCTGTAATGGCGCATCAATGCCTTGGCATGATCGCAGTTCTTCGGTGGGATGTGGAGGAGGTCCGTCGACGGTTCCGCGCTGCGTCATACCTCGACAATGCTCACGATGTCGAGCGGAATCTTGCCGTCGCTTTGGCACGCATGAACCTACTTGATGATGCTACCGCACACTTGGAACATCTTTTTTCAAGCGGGATGCGTTCGCCAGGGATCCTCGCAAGCCTCGCTGGATTTTATGCTGAGGCTGGGAGACTTTCCGAGGCGGTTGCTTCGGATCAGAAATATTTCGAACTTACCGGGCAAGAAAATCCTTCTGCTAAACAACGTCTCCAACTAAAGATGTGGTTGGATGATATTGTTGGGAACGAAGTTATAGTGCAGAAGGCGCACAGAATAGTCCGGCGTTTCCTTCTTGAAAGGAAGGTGCACCTCGAAGTGTCGAAGGCCGAGGCAAACTTAGTTCCTAGTGATTCATGGATTTATATTACGTTTTTAGTTCATGCAAGCGTTGAAGACGCAGCTCGACTCGATTCGGAGTTGACGCCGGCACTGTTTCGGGAAATTGAAGACATGCCATGGGGCTCGTTTGGCGTGCGGATCGAAGCTTTCGAGGAAGACATGCACGCGGAGGTTGCTTGACCGATGGCGATGGATCCCGAAGACTTCCTTGCAACTGCAAAAAAGTTGTTGGACTCAAGTCCAACTGAAGCCGATTTAAGAAGTTCAGTTTCTCGGGCTTATTATGCAGCGCTTCTTTCGTCGCAGGTTCTGACTCCTTTCCCGTTTAACGTTACCGCGAGTGACGTCGCCGGCTCCGATTCTCACAAAGCTGTAATTAGTGCTTTTGGTAGATGGGTAGCGCAAATAGACGAGTGTGCTATCGATCTTCAAGAAGCGGTTCGCTCTCTGCAATGGTTGAGAGCGAGACGAAGGATTGCAGACTATGTCATAGATGACGTGGTTACTGGGCGAACGGCGCGCGAATGTGTATCCAAATCCGAGTCAGCGATTTGCGCCATTCGACGAGAGACCGCATTGCCAAGCAATTAATCATCGTAAATAGCCACCGCCGGGTGGCTTTTTGCTTTTCTGGACCCGCTACGGCGGGTTTTTTGTTGCCTATGAGGCGCTGACGCGAGAGCGCACATGCAAGTCATCCCTATCGCCGATGAAGACGCTCAGACCCTGAACGTTCAGCTTGCCGGGCAGGCATGCAGGATTGATCTGTACGCAAAAAGCACAGGCTTTTATTGCGACCTGTACGTTAGCGACGTGCTGATCATAGGTGGCGTCATTTGCCAGAACCTGAACCGAATAGTGCGAGACGCGTATTTGGGTTTCGTGGGCGATCTATTTTTCTATGACATCCAGGGAACCACGACACAACCAAGTACGGGCCTTGATCCATCACGGCCAGGCATAGGGACGCGTTACCTGTTGTGCTATCTGGAAGCGACGGACGTCGCATAGGAGCTGT